>JAIXKK010000103.1 GCA_026954325.1 Bryobacterales bacterium
GGCGGGGACGTCGGCGCAGGTGACGACGGGGCGGTTGATTTCGGAGGTGGTATAGGCTTCGCGGGGGAAGCGGAGGCGGAGGGAGAGATCGCTGAGGCGCTCGACGGCGAGGTTGTTCGAGGCGAGGGCTTCGAGTTTGAGGGCCTGATCGCGGTCCTTGAGGTCGAAGCGGATGGTGTGTTCGCGCCATAGGCGGCGCTTCAATTCGGCGAGGGGGCCATCGAAGAGGAGTTTGCCTTTGTCGATGACCATGAGGCGGCGGCAGAGTTCTTCGATGTCGGCGAGGTCATGCGTGGTGAGGAGCATGGTGGTGCCGTGGTCGCGGTTGACCTGTTTGAGGAACTCGCGGATGTGGTCCTTGGCGACGATGTCGAGGCCGATGGTGGGTTCGTCGAGGAAGAGGATGGGCGGATTGTGGAGGAGGGCGGCGGCGACATCGCAGCGCATCCGCTCGCCGAGGCTGAGCTTGCGGACGGGGGTATTGAGATAGCGGCCGAGTTCGAGCACTTCGTCGAACTTCTTCATGCGGGCGGCGTAGTCGGGGTCGGAGACGTTGTAGATGTTCTTGAGGAGGCGGAAGGATTCGACGACGGCGATGTCCCACCACAGTTGGGTGCGCTGGCCGAAGACGACGCCGATGGTGCGGGTGTAGCGGGTGCGCTCGTGGAACGGGCGAAAGCCGTTGGAGCGGATGAGGCCGGAGGTGGGCATGAGGATGCCGGTGAGCATTTTGATGGTGGTGGACTTGCCGGCTCCGTTGGGTCCGATATAGCCGACCATCTCGCCGGCGGGGATTTCGAAACCGATGCGGTCGACGGCGCGGAGGATCTTGTATTCGCGATAGAAGAGGTTGCGCAGGGCTCCGCGAACGCCCTGGGCGCGCTGGAAGCCGCGGAACTCCTTGACGAGTTCCGAGACTTCAATGAGCGGGGTCATGAGGATTAGTTGAGGAAGTAAGTCCTGTAGAGGGTGTCGCGCTGTTTGGGAAGGAAACCGGCGTCGCGGATGATACGGCGGAGTTCTTCTTCGCTCGCATGGTTGCGGGCTCCGGCGGCGGAGACGACATTCTCTTCAATCATGATGCTGCCGACGTCATTGCCGCCGAAGCGGAGGCCGAGCTGGCAGGTTTTGAGTCCCTGGGTGACCCAGGAGGATTGCACGTTGAGAATATTTTCGAGATAGAGGCGGGAGATGGCGAGGGTCTTGAGGTATTCGACGGCGGTGGCTTCGTGCTTGACGAAGCGGCCGAGGGAGGTGTTTTCGCGCTGGAAGGACCAGGGGATGAAGGCGGTGAAGCCGCCGGTTTCTTCCTGGATGCGGCGGACGCATTCGAGGTGATTGACGCGCTGCCCGATGGTTTCATCGACGCCGAACATCATGGTGGCGGTGGTGCGCATGCCTAGCTGATGGGCGGTTTTGTGGACATCGACCCATTCGCGGGTGGAGCATTTGAGGCGGCTGATGCGATGGCGGACGGCGTCATCGAGGATTTCGGCGCCGCCGCCGGGGATGGAGTCGAGGCCGGCGTCGCGCAGGCGGGCGATGGTGTCGCGCAAGGGGAGGCCGCTCACTTCGGCGATGTTGGTGACTTCGGGAGCGGAGAAGCAGTGGAGGTGGACTTTGGGGAAGCGGCGTTTGCAGGCGCGGAGCATGTCTTCATACCATTCGATCTTCAACTCCGAATGGAGGCCGCCCTGCATAAGGACGCCGGTGCCGCCGAGATCGACGGTTTCCTGGATTTTGCCGAGGATGGTTTCGAAGGGGAGGACGTAGCCTTCCTTGTGGCCCATGGGGCGATAGAAGGCGCAGAAGCTGCAATATTCGGTGCAGAAGTTGGTGTAGTTGATGTTGCGATCGATGATGTAGGTGACGACGCCTTCGGGGTGCAGTTTGCGGCGGAGGGAGTCGGCGGCCATGCCGATGCCGGTGAGGTCATCGGAGGCAAACAGATCGCAGGCTTCGCGGTGGGTCATCATACGGAAACGTTCCCAGTAGACACTCTCAGGGTATCGAACTCGCGGGCGCATTTCAGGTAGATGCGCATGCCGTCGTAGTCGCGCCCGGTGAGTTCGAAGGCGATGTGGTGAGTGAGGTAGCGGAGGCCGAGGTCTTGCGGAATGCCGCGGGGCGGGCATTCGGCGCGGACGATGTCTTCGATGTGGCCGAGGCCGTAGCGGCAGGATTCGACGAACATTCCGGTGAGGCCGGGGGTGAGATTTTCGGGGCGTCCGGCCCAGAGGGCGAAGATCATGGGGTGGCTGGTGTGGCGCATCCATTCCTCGCCGAGGTCGAGGACTTCGTATTGGAGGCCGAGGGCGGCGGGATCGAGGAGGAGGGCAGGGTCGCCGATGATGAGGGCGGCGTCGGCGTGGTGGAGCATTTCGAGGCCGGCGGGGGCGGTGAGGATCGAGGGAACGGCTCCATAGCGCTCGGCGAGAAGGATGCGGGCGAGCATGACGGAGGTGCGGGAGCCGAGGTCGGCGGCGAGGGTGCGGATGCGGGTAAAGGGGACCTTGGAGATGAGGAGAATGCTGCGGACGGGGCCGCGGCAGGCGATGCCCGTGCCGGGGAGCCATTGGAGGCGCTGGCGTTCGATTTCGATGACGGGGACGATGCCGACGGCGGCGGCTCCAGTACGGATATGGTCGGCGCAGACGGAGGGGAGGGCGTATTCGAGGCGGGCGCCGCCTCGCTGAGGGCCGTGTTCGAGGCCCCAGACGAGGGGAGCGGTGTTGAGATAGCTCACCGCGCACACTAGTGGTTTGGAAGAGAGAGGATCTTGGGGGATCAAATCCGAGTCTAACATGGGGCGGTTACTTCTTGAGGGCGAGCGTGATGCCGTCGCCGAGGGGGACGAGGCAGTGGTGGACGCGGGCGTCGGTAGTGAGGGTTTGGTTGAAGGCACGGATGGCGCGGGTGTCTTCGTCGTTTATTGAGGGATCGATGACGCGGGAGTGCCAGAGGACGTTGTCGACGGCGATGAGGCCGCCGGGGCGGATGAGTTGGAGGGCGCGTTCGTAGTAGTTGGGGTAGTTGGCCTTGTCGGCGTCGATGAAGGCGAAGTCGAAGGAGGCGGCGTGGCCGGAGGCGAGGAGTTCGTCGAGGGTATCGAGGGCGGGGCGGAGGTGGAGTTCGATCATGTGGTCGAGGCCGGCTTCTTTCCAGTAGCGGCGGGCAATGGAGGTCCACTCGTCGGAGACGTCGCAGGCGATGAGGCGGCCGTCAGGGGGAAGGGCGCGGGCGACGCTGAGGGAGGAGTAGCCGGTGAAGACGCCGACTTCGAGGGCTTTGCGGGCGGCGAGAAGACGGACGAGCATGCCCATGAGCGCGCCCTGTTCGACGGTGATCTGCATGCGGGCGTTGGGAAGGAGGGCGGTTTCCTCGCGGAGGCGGGCGAGGTAGGCGGGTTCCGGGCCGGAGACGGAGCGGACGTAGTGGAGGAGGGTTTCGGTGAGTTGGATGTGTTGGAAGGACATTGTTTCATTATGACGGTGTGGGGGTGTGGGGGGATTCGGCTCGCGCAGGCGCAGAGAGCGCAGAGTTTTGATGGGGATGGTTTGGGGTTGCGCGTGGGGACTGGGATGTGTAATTATTCAGTCAGGTGAATAATCATTCACTGCCGGGACGGGATGCCGTCCCGATTTCCTTTGCGGAGGATGGAGGTATGGCGGCCCCGTTGACGAACGCGTCGCTGTGGAAGATGGCAGCGCAGGATCTGAAATCGGATCTGGATCTCGGTGTGGAGGAGCTTTCGCGGCTGTTGGAGCTGGCGACGCAGGTGAAGCGGACGCCGAAGCGGTTCACCTCCTCTTTGAAGAACCGCTATCTGACGCTTTTGTTCGAGAAGCCGTCGCTGCGGACGCGGATGACGTTTGAACTGGCGATCAAGCAGTTGGGGGGAGACTGCATCGTCTCGAATGGGATCATCGGGGAGCGGGAGCCTTTGAAGGACGTGGCGCGGAACCTGGACCGGTGGACGCACGGAATTGTGGCGCGGGTGTTTTCGCAGAATACGATCGAAGATCTGGCGCGGTGGTCGAGCGTGCCGGTGATCAATGCGCTGAGCGATCTGTATCATCCCTGCCAGGCGCTGGCGGATTTTCAGACGTTGAAGGAGCGGTTCGGGCGGCTGCGGGGTTTGAAGCTGAGCTTTGTGGGCGATGGGAATAACGTGGCGCATTCGCTGATGCTGAACGCGGCGCGGCTGGGCGTGGATTTCGCGATTGCGACTCCGGCGGGATTCGAGCCACAGGAGGAGATCGCGGCGCTGGCACGGGAGTATGCGTCGGGGAGCGGGGCGCGGATGGAGTTCACGAGTGATCCGGTGGAAGCCGTGGCGGGGGCGCATGCGGTGTACACGGATGTGTGGGCGAGCATGGGGCAGGAGAAGGAAGCCGATGAGCGGCGGCGGCAGTTCGCCAATCACCAGGTGAACGGGGCGCTGATGGCGGCGGCGCGGGAAGACGCGGTGTTCATGCACTGCCTTCCGGCGAAGCGGGGCCAGGAAGTGACGGAGGAAGTGATGGAGCATCCGCGTTCGGTGGTATTCGAGCAGGCGGAGAACCGGCTCCACGCGCAGAAGGCGCTGCTGCTGATGCTGCTCGAGTAGATAAACGGGACAACATGAAACTTTGGGGCGGAAGGTTTGAGACGGGGCCGTCGGAGGTATTCGAGCGCTTCGGGCGGTCACTGGAGTTCGACAAGGCATTGATTGACGTGGATCTGCGGGGGTCGGCGGCGCATGCCAAGGGGTTGCACAAGATCGGCATCCTGAGCGGGGCCGAGTGCGAGCGGCTGGTGGAGGCGATCGAGGGGCTAAGAGTAGAGGCGCGCGAGGATGACGCATTTTTCGAGAATGCGGGGGAAGAAGACGTCCACACGGTGGTGATCCGGAAGTTGAAGGAACTGGTGGGGGCGGACCTGGCGGATAAGATCCACACGGGGCGCAGCCGGAACGATCAGGTGTCGCTCGATGCGCGGCTGTGGCTGCGGGAGCGGATAGACGAAGGGCGGCAGTTGCTGGCGGGGCTGATGGAGGGGTTGTTGCGGCTGGCGCGGAGGTATCCGGATGCGATCATACCGGGCTATACGCATACGCGGCGGGCGCAGCCGGTGCTGTGGCCGCATTACCTGCTGGCGTATTTCGAGATGTTCGCGAGGGACTACGAGCGGTTGAGTGAGGCGCGGAAGCGAGTGAACGTGATGCCGCTGGGGAGTGGAGCGCTGGCGGGTTCGGGATTTCCGGTGGACCGGGAGATGATCGCGCGGGAACTGGGGTTCGAGGCGGTGACGCGGAACAGCATGGACGTCAGCGGGGACCGGGATTTTCTGCTGGATTTCGAGCACGCGGCGAACCTGATCATGCTGCATTTGAGCCGTTTGGCGGAAGACTGGATTCTGTATACGGGCGAGGAGTACGGATGGATGGATTTGGGGGATGGGGTGACGAGCGGCAGCAGCATGATGCCGCAGAAACGGAATCCGGATTCGCTCGAGTTGATTCGCGGGAAGGCGGGGCGAGTGTTCGGCAATTACGTGGCGCTGCTGGTGACGATGAAGGGCCTGCCGATGACGTACAACCGCGATATGCAGGAGGACAAGGAACCGCTGTTTGACGTGGCGCGCCAGACGCTGGCGTCGCTCGAGATGGCGCGGGTGGTGGTGGAGACGGCGACATTGAAGAAAGAGGTTCCGCTAGCGGCGGCGGAGCAAAGCTGGGCGGTGGCGACGGACCTGGCGGATGCGCTGGCGAGGAAGGGGATGCCGTTCCACCAGGCGCATAAGGTGGTGGGGCGGCTGGTATTGGAGAGCGTGAGGGAAGGGAAGAGCGCTAAGGATTGGACCGGAGAATCGCTGGCGGCGTTCTCGCCGGAATTCACGCCGGAGATGGCGGCGCTGCTTGATCCGCGGGAGGGGTTGAAGACGCGGGAGATCGTTGGGGGTACGGGTCCTGAGGCGGTGGCGGCGGCGCTTGAAGAAGCGCAGGCGCGGCTTAAACAGATGAAATGCTGAAGCGGCAGCGGCAACAGGAGATTTTGCGTCTGGTGCGCGGGCGGCGCCTGCACACGCAGGAACAGCTTGCCGATGCATTGCACGAAGTGGGGATCGGCACGACACAAGTGACGTTGTCGAGGGACATCCGGGAGTTGGGGTTAGTGAAGACGGGGCAGGGCTATCAGGAGTTGAGCACGACTCCGGCGGCTCCGGATGTGTTCGAGGCGGCGGCGGAGTTTGTGCTGGATATCCGGGTGGCGAAGAACCTGGTGGTATTGAAGACCTCGCCGGGGAGCGCGAGTCCGGTGGCGGTGGCGCTGGATCAGGCGAACTGGCCGGAGATTGTGGGCACGATCGCGGGGGATGACACGATTCTGGTGATCCTGCCGGATGAGAGGAAGGCGCTCGAGTTCCGGCGGAAACTGGCGGAGGGGCGAGCGGGGTAGGGGGGCGGCGGCAGCAAGGGTCACTGTCCGGCGGAGGCGGCCGGCTGGAGGCCGCTTTTTTCGGCGCGGGCCCGTTCGGCGAGTTTCCGGACATCGATGTTGAGGCGCTTGATTTTCTGGTTCAGGGTGGAGAGCGGGATGCTGAGAGTTTCGGCGGCTTCGGTCTGGCTCCAGTTGCGCGTCTCGAGGACCTCGATAATCTTACGGCGCTCGAAATCGGCGACGAGTTCGAAGAGAGAGGCGTCGGGGGGGAGGGGTGAGGAATCGTCTTCGCGGAGGCGGATTCCCTGGGAGTGGAGGAGAGGTTCGGGGAGGACGTCAGCGGGCACGGAGGGGTTTGTGGCGAGGACGACAGCGCGTTCGACGACGTTTTCGAGTTCGCGGACATTGCCGGGCCAGTTGTGGTCCATGAGGATACGCATGGCTTCGGGATCGAAAGAGAGCATGGAGCGGTTGTCGGGGGAGAGGAACTTTTCGTTTTCCTGGCAGTACTTATCGAAGAAGTGCTCGATGAGGGCAGGGATGTCTTCCTTGCGGTCGCGCAAGGGGGGAAGGGCGATCTCGATGACGTTGAGGCGGTAGAAGAGATCGCGGCGGAATCGGTCGTCTTCGACCATTTTGCGCAGGTCGGCGTTGGTGGCGGCGAGGATACGGACATCGACCCGGACGGTGTCGGTGGAGCCGAGGGGCATGAATTCCTTCTCCTGCATGACGCGCAGGAGCTTGGCTTGAATCTCGGGGCTGATGGTGCCGATTTCGTCGAAGAAGATGGTGCCGCGGTTGGCGATTTCGAAGTAGCCTTTGCGCGTGGCCATGGCTCCGGTGAAGGCGCCCTTGACGTGGCCGAAGAGGGTGGATTCGAGCAGGTCCGGGGGGAGCGAACCGGAGTTGACGGGAACGAAGGTCTGGTCGGCGCGGGAAGAATGGGCGTGGATGCCCTTGGCGATGAGTTCCTTGCCGGTGCCGGTTTCGCCGGTGATAAGGACGGTGGTGGAGCGGCTGCTGGCGACCTGGGCGACGAGGTCGAGGATTTTGACCATGCGCTCGCTCTTGCCGATGATGTTCGGAAACGAGTAGCGCTGTTTGAGGGCGCGTTTGAGCTGGGTATTCTCCTTTTCGAGGCGGCGGCGGGCGATGAGGCGGTCGATTTCGATGAGGAGCTTTTCGTTATCCCAGGGTTTGGAGAAATAGTCGCTGGCTCCGGCCTTGAGGGCGCTGACGGCGACCTCGATGGAGCCATAGGCGGTGATCATGCAGATGGGGGTGTCCTGATCGCGATCGCGGACCTCACGGAGGACGTCCATGCCGGATTTGTCGGGCATCATGAGGTCGAGCAGGACGAGGTCGTAGTTGGACTGCTCCATTTTGCGAAGGCCTTCGGCTCCGTTCTGGGCTTCGTCGACCTGGTAGTGTTCGAGGGAGAGGAGGGTTTCGAGACTCTCACGGATGTCGGCTTCGTCGTCCACAATGAGAATCTTGCCCCTCATGGGCGCTTCGTCGGATGCGGTCTTGTTAGGCATTCACAGGTTTGCGAACGAGCGGGAATTCAAGGAGGAAACGGGTTCCGCGGCCATCGCCGCTATCCACCTCGATGTGGCCGGAATGCTCCTTCACTATGCCATAGGTTACCGCAAGACCGAGGCCCGTACCTTCCTGGCCGCCTTGGTAGTGAATAAGGGGTCGTAGATGCGGTCGAGGTGTTCCGGCGGGATGCCATGCCCGGTATCGATCACCTCGATGCGCGCCATGGCGTCACTTTCGGTGGAACGGACGGTAAGCCTGCCGCCATTCTCCATGGCGTCGCGGGCATTGATGAAGAGGTTGAGGAAGACCTGCTGAAGCTTTCCGGGGTTGCCCTTGACGGAACCCAGGGACGGGGCGAGTTCGGGGGAGATTTCGACATTGGCTTTACGAAGCTGATGGTCGATGAGGCCGAGGGTTTCGCGGAGGATACGGTTGAGGTCGACTTCGACGTACTCGGTAGGGGAGACGCGGGAGAAGTTGAGCAGCGAGTTTACGATTTCGCTGGCGCGGAAGGTCTGCCTGGCGATTTTTTCGAGCAGCTTCGATTTGGCGTCGTCGCCGGTGACCTGCTTGGCGAGCATCTGAGCATAGGAGGAAATGACGGCGAGCGGTGTATTGACCTCATGGGCCACGCCGGCGGCGAGGAGACCGATGGAACTGAGTTTATCCGCCTGAACGAGTTGGCGCTCGAGTTCGCTGCGCTCGGTGATGTCGTCGAAGATAACGAGGCGGCCGATCTGTTGCTGGTCTTTCGACACCAGTGGAGCGATGGCGAGATTGACGATGGACTCGAGGGCGGGTTTGAAGCGTCCGTTGAGGCCGTTGCCGTTTCCATTGGAATAGCCATTTCCGTTGGGGTGAGCAGGAAGGGCAAACTTGAGGACATGGTGGACGCCGGTTTGTCCGCGCACCTGATCAAAGCGTTCGCAGAGGCTGGAGGGAAGAAGGTCGGAGAGCGTGCGGCCGACGGCCTGTTCGCGGGTGATGCCGGTGAGCCGCTCGAGTTGCGTGTTCCAGCTTTCGACGCGGTCTTCGAGATCGGCGGCGAGGATGCCGACGTTGATGGATTCGACGATGTTCTCGCTGAACTCCTTAAGGCGCTCGAACTCTTCCACCTTGCGTTCGAGGGACTGATAGAGGCGGGCGTTTTCGATGGCGATGGCGAGGTATCCGGCGAGGGACTGGAGCAGGTCAAGGTCGTCGCTCGAGAGGAAGTCGCCTTTCTCGGTGCGGCTGACGGCGAGGTAGCCGATGATGCGGCCGCGGACGGTGCAGGGGACGTAGTAGGTGAAATCGAGGTCCGCAATGGTGGCGCGTACGGAGAGTGGTAGTTCGCGAGTGAGGATATCGAGGGCGTGGCGGGTACGTTCGAAGAAGAGGTAGGGCTTATTGAGTTCGGGGGCGAGGAAACTGAGGTCGAGGCGGCGCAGGGTGGGATCGTCGAGTGAGCGGGTGCACTTGGTGAGGATGAAGGCGTTTTCGTTGGCGGGGCGAAGGAAGACGGCGACATGCTTGATGCCGAGGGTTCGTTTCAGGCGATCGATGACGGAGTCGAGGAGGTGGTCAAGGCCGGTTTCCGAGTTCAGTTCGCGGGCGAATTCGGTGAGGCCGCGGCGGTAATCGTAGCGGTCTTTGTAGAAGAGGTAGCGATCCATCAACTCCTGGAACCAGTTGCGAATGGGCTGAAAGGCGAAGGTGGCGATGAGAATCATGACGACCACGGCGGAGGGGGTGAGGTCATCGTAACGGTTGAAGGAGAGGGTCATCATGTAGAAAAGGCCGATGACCGAGAGGGTGGCGAGCGTGTAGGCGTAGCCTTGCTGGAAGATGACGTCGACATCCATGAGGCGGTAGCGGATGATGGCGTAAGCCCAGGTGAGCGGGATGAGGGGGAGCGAGAGGACGGCCATTTTCATCCACGGACCGGGGATGGCGCCAAAGGCGTAGGGGAGCGTGTAGAAGACGGTGAAGGGGAGGATGCCGAAGATGACGCCATTACGGAGCCATTTCAACTGCTGGCGGACGATGGTGTCTTCGGTGCGGCGGTATTCGAGGTGGAGGGCCAGGGCTCCGAGCAGGTAGAGGAAGCCATAGGCGAACAACCAGATGCGGTCGAGGAGCCAGCGGAGGTCCGGCATGGAGACCTGCATGCGCAGGGAACCGGAGCCGACCAGGAGGAAGAGGCCCATGATGAGGGAGGCGGGGAGGTAGAGGAGAAGGACGCGGCTACGTTTCAGCCATGGCCGCCGTTCGGGGAAACCGAGGCAGAAGTGGAGGAAGATGGTGGGGGCGAAAAGGCCGGCCCAGAGGTTGCCCCAGTAAATAATCTTGTCAAAATTATTGAGCTTTCCGGTGTAATGGAAGGTGGAAAGGACAAACGAGGCGAGGCAGAGGGCGTAAAAATGGCGCGCCTTGGAAGCATTGCCGCGGCGGAGATAGACGAAGAGGCCGATGAGGAGGTAGGCGGCTCCGACGACGTACTGGTAATAGACGGCGGCTTCGGGGACGCCTTCGCCGACGTAGACGTTGACTTTGAACTGGACGCCGCGGCGTTCGATGAGGTATTCGGCTTTGCTCCAGGCTCCGAGGCGGGCGAGGACTTGGGGGACGGCGATGGCGCTTTCGATGGTGGCTCCGTTGATGGAGAGGACGTAATCGCCGGCTTTGAGGCCGGCGCGCCTGGCGGGTCCGTCATCGGTGATGATAACAGCCTCGACCACCTTACGGTTGCCGGCATGGCGATCGGACCAGGAGACGCCATCGTCGGGCAGACGATACCTGGACTGCTGCTGGAAGTTAATGCCAGCGGCGATAATGGCTGCCACGGTGAGGACCACGAGCAGCGCATTGGCCAATTGGAGTTTCAGTTCCTTCAAGGCCGGCTCCGACCGTCTCAAGGGGGAGAGGCTCTCGGCGAGAACGCAGAGACACAGCCCCCTTCGGGGTGACTATAGCACGTTTGATGCCAGGTTATCGAAATCGGTTACGTTGAGATAAGTAATTTGTTTACTAGGAGTTGTGGTAGCGGGCAGGGCGGCCGTTATGGAATTCGGAAGAAATACACTACGTGGAAGTGGAAAAGGGACACGGGTGTGTGTTTTGTGTGTATTGCCGGGTTGATTGTGCGCGGGAACATTTCGAGCAACAATGTGTTCGGGATTTTCGTGCGGCCGGGCGGGGTGGCCACGGGGAACACCGCGAGTTTCCACGCCGCGGGTGGGATATCGGTGAACAACGCGACGGCGACCGGCAACACATCCCATAGCAACGGGGATTACGGGATTGACGGGGTGTGCCCGGGCGTGATCACGGGCAACACAGCGTTCCGCAACGGGACGATCAATATTCGGACGAATGGGGCTTGTACGTTGGCGGATAACGCGCAGCAGGAGGAGGGGCAGCGCCTGCACGAAGGCCGCGCAGGCACTTGTTTACCGGGTGGTCGCCGGCATGGCGGCGGTTCCCCGCTCGATGGTGGCGGCGAGGGCACGGAGCGCGGCGGGGCAATCTCCGCGATAGGCGCTGCCATGCTGGCAGGCGAGCAGGGACGGACGGAGATTGGCCAGGCGTTCGAGGATCGGGGCGGTGCTGGAGGCGTGGGCGTAGTAATCCATCATGGAACGCATGGCTTCACTGGCGGTGAGGATCTCCGATTCGGTGACCGGGGGGAGGTTGCCGCCGGGTTGGGTGAAGAGATCGCCGCAGAGCAGCGTTTTCGTGGCGAGATCGAAGAGGATGCCGCAATCCCAGCCATGCGGGACGTGCGGGGTGTAGAGCCATTTCAGCCGGCGGGCTCCGACGGAAAACTCCTCGCCATCCTGGAGACCGCGCGCGGGGCGGATGGCGAAGTCGTTGAGGGACGTGAGGACGCCGACTTCCGCGCCGAAGGGGGTGGCCTGGGGGGCGATTGTGAGGAGATCATTGAGGGCTCCGTATTCGTCGCCTTCAAAGTGGGAGCCGCCGATCCAGCGCAGGTTTTCGACGGGCATTACCTTACGGATCGCTTCGAGGGTGATGGGGAAGAGCTTGCGGTATCCGGTGTGGAAGAGCACGGGCTCATCGCCGGAGATGAGGTAGGAATTGAATGTGAACCCACCGGGGATTACGTCGAGCGGAGTGCAGATGCGATAGATGCCGGCGGCGACTTCGTCGACACGGGCGCCGGTCTGGTGATTTGTGATCATTCGATATCTCCTTGGTTTCCTGGATCAGGGTTTGACGCCTGGCTGACAACCCGGATGTGTAACGAGGGACCAGGACGTTACACATACAATATGTGTTGATGCGCAAGGAACTGAGCGACGGGGAACTGGCAGTGCAAATCGGCCTTGGAAGCGACGCCGAGGCGGAAGGCGAGTTGTACCGCCGGATGGCTCCACGGATACGGCTTTACGGACTGCGGCATCTGAGAGACGAACAGGCCGCGGAGGATCTTACGCAGCAAGTTCTGATGAAGACACTGGAAGCGCTTCGTGCGGGGCGTCTTCAGACGCCGGAGAAGCTAGCCTCGTTTGTGTTGGGGACGTGCCGGATATCGGTGTTGGACCTGCGGCGCAACACGCAAAGGAGAGAGCGGCTGCTCGAGAAGTTCGGGGCGGATCTGACGGCGCCGGCTCAGGCGTGGCTGCCGCCTCTGGACCATGATCAACTCGCGCGGTGCGTGCAGAGCCTGAGGGAGCGCGAACGATCGGTGGTGGTGATGACGTTTTATGACGAGCAGACCGGCGCGGATGTCGCCAGTTTTCTAGGCATTTCAGAAGCCAACGTGCGGGTGATTCGTCACCGGGCCATTCAGCAGCTTCGCGACTGCATGGGGGTTGCGGGATGAACTGTTCCGAGCCGTTTGGAGCAGCGGTGCTTGGGGATTACTGGCTGGGCGTGCTGGGGGGAGGGGAAGAGGAGGTGTTGGAGGAGCATCTGTTCGGGTGCGACGAATGTGGCGCGCGGCTGCGGGAAATGATCGCGCTGGCGGACGGGGTTCGGAACCTGGCAAAGGAAGGATGCTTGCGGATGGTGGTGAGCGAGGCGTTCCTGAGGCGGGTGGAAGAGGAAGGATTGCGTGTCCGGCAATATACACTTCCGGCCGGAGGGGAAGCGCAGTGCACGGTGACAGCGGATGACGATCTTCTTATTGCTCGCCTGGCGGCGGACATGAGTGGCGCGCGGCGCGTGGATCTCAGCATCCGTGACGGCGACGGGGTGGAGCGGCTGCGATTGCCGGACATACCCGTTCGCGCGGGGGCGAGCAGCGTGGTGTACCAGGAGTCGATGACATTTGCGAAGGCGGCTCCCGACAACGAGATGATCATGCGGCTGATGGCGCTGGATGAGGCGGGGGAACGTCTGCTCGGGGAGTATGTGTTCCACCACACGCGGAGCTTGCCGGGACCGGGCGGTTGGTAGGGGGGTGCTACCGGCCGGGAGCGGACGGCGGTTGTGCCGCGAGGGTGGTAACGCGGATGCGCTTCCGCTCTCCGCCGCCGACGGTGAGGGGGAGGCCGTCGCGAAGCTCGAATCCGAAGTAGGTTTTGGGCGGGGCATCGTCGATGGCGACCTGGTAGGCGCGGCCGGATTCGACGGTGAACCATTCCGGCCATTCATTGAGGCGCGGGTAGTTGCGGGCCATGTTCCAATGCTCTTTGTGGCGGGGAATGTCGAAGCGGAGGACTCCCTGCCAGGGCGCGGCCGCGCGGATGAGCAGGGAAAGGGAGTTGGGTTCGGGGACGGCTCCGAGTTCGACGCGTTCGTCGTAGGGCGAGAGGAATGTGCCCTGGGATTTGAAGAAGGCATACATCATGGCGGTGCGGATGAAGTTGCCGTCGCCGTACCAGGATTCGATGATGCCGTTGTCGTGCTGGCGGGCGTAGAATTTTTTCACGGCCTCGTCGAGGGCTTTTTCGAGCGGCTCGTGGGGGATGCGGTTGAGGAGGACGAGGGCTCCCTCGATGCTGTCGGAGTAGGCGTCGGCTCCCCACTTGCGTCCCGCGCCTTGTTCGTCGAAGAGGTAGTCGGTGTTGCGGGCCACCGAGTCCATGGCGTCCTGAACGGCTTGCCGGTAGCGCTGTTCGCCGGTCATGAGATAGCCGGTATAGATGGCGTTGAACATGTAGCCCCAGCAGTGGGCGTGGCGGGAATCGACGACTTTGCCGGTGGCTACGTCGACGGAGTGGACCCAGACGCCGTCTTTGTTGCGGCCGGTTTCGAGGACGCGATCGAGGAGTTTGCGGAGCGGGGGTTCCCACTGTTTCGCTTTATCGGGGCGGAGGAATTTGACGAGGACGAAGGCTTCGGTGAGGCCGCCGACGATTTCGTTGCCGTGGTCAGAGAAGACGAAGACGCCGCGTTTGGGCTGGTCGGCTTTGATGTCCCACTCGTGGGCGGGGAGGTAGTTGGTGACGGGGAGTTGATGGAGGAAGTAGAAGTCGGCGATGTGGATGAGTTGATCGAGATAGCGCGGGTCGCGTGTTTTCCAGGTCATGCGGGCGAGGACCTGGAGGGCGTTGCCGTTGATTTCGGCCGTTTGCGCGGGGAGAGCGGCTCCATTCCAGCGGTAGGGCGAGTAGGCGACCATGTCATTGGCGATGTCGCGCATGCGGTGGTACCAGGGAGTTTCGCCGAGCAGTTCGGTGATGGGGAGCAGGCCGTCTTTCATGTACTCGCTGGAGCCGAAGATGACTTCATCCATGACGACTTCGGGGCGCACGAAGCCGCGGCCGCCGGGCTGGAGATCGTCACTGAGGTTGCCCACGCGGCGGGTGAGGAGCATCTCCCGGCGGAGGATCTGGCGCATGGTGGCGCGGTAGAGATAGGGCTCAGTGAAATAAGACGCAAGGACCATGAAGGGGTAGAGGTCGGCCGCGGAATCGCGAACGACCCAGTTGGGGTTGGTTTCGGTACGGGGGAGGAGGCCGGTGACGGGATCGCTGAGTTTGAGCCAGGCGTGCATGGCGCGGTTGCCGCGGGCGAGGCCTTCGGCGGCCATGCGGCCGTTGTGAGCGGCTTGTGTGGTCCAATCGGGGTCCGCGGCGGGACAGAGGAAAGACGCCAGCAGGAGAAGAAAGAAGGAGTATAAGAGGCGCATCACTGCCATTATGTGGGTTTGGAGCGGGGAGTGGAACCGCCGGCGTCTCGCTCCTCGCATAACCTCTCCAGGAAAACCTTGAGAAGCGATTGATAGGGTACGCCGCGCTTGTTCGCCAGGATCTTGAGATCCTCGATCATTCAGAAGCGCCGTATAAGCCGTCGCAGCCGGGCGATCTGGTAATCTGTGCGCATGGTTCCCGTATCGAGGTCCGTCCTGCTGCCGGTCTTTGCGCTCTGGGCGCTTTGCGCGCGCGGGGCCGATCCGGCGGTGGATTGGGACAAGGTGAAGGCGGAGACTCTTCACCACTATCAATCGATAGTACGCATCAACAGCAGCAATCCGCCGGGCAACGAGACAATGGTGGTGAATTATCTGAAGGACGTTCTGGAACGGGAAGGCATTCCGTATCAGGTTTTCGCGCTCGAGCCGGCGCGGGCGAACCTGGTGGCGCGCTTGAAAGGCAACGGGAGCAAGAAGCCGATCCTGATCCTCGGGCACACGGACACGGTCGGGGTGCAGCGCGAGAAGTGGCCCGTGGATCCGTTCGGCGCCATTCGAAAGGACGGCTTTATCTGGGGCCGCGGGACGACGGACAACAAGGATTGCGTGGCGGCGGGTTTGATGCTGATGCTGGAACTGAAGCGGCTGCGTGTTCCGCTGGACCGGGATGTCCTATACCTGGCCGAGGCCGCCGAGGAGAGCGCGGCGGTTCCCGCCGGCATCGATTTTATGGTGAAAGAGCACTGGGCGGACATCGAGGCCGAATATGCGCTGGCGGAAGGGGGCTTCGTGCATTCGGAGGGCGGGCGAGTGCGGTTCGTGGAAATTGCCGCCACGGAGAAGGCGGCGCGCCGGGCGAGGCTCATCGCCACGGGCACGTCCGGCCACGGGTCGAGACCGAGGCGGGACAATGCGATCGCGCACCTGTCGACCGCCGTCGGGAAGGTGGCGGCGTGGGCGCCGCCGATGCGGCTGAACGATATCACGCGGACCTTTTTCGAGCGGCTTTCGACGATCAGCCCGCCGGAGGAAGCGGCGAGGTACAACGGACTGCTCGACGCGCAAAAATCAGCGGCTATTCAGGACTATTTCGCGGAGCACGATCTGGGAAAGTATTCGATTCTGCGTACGTCGATTTCGCCGACGATGATCAGCGGCGGCTTCCGCCAGAACGTGATTCCCTCGCAGGCGGAAGCCATGCTGGACATCCGGGCCTTGCCGGATGAAGACATGACTGCGTTTTTCGCCCAGATGGAGCGGGTGATCGGCGATCCGGCGGTGCGGATTGCGCCCATGGCTCCCACGAGGCCCGCGGCTCCGCCAAGCCGGCTGGACACGGACATGTTCCGCGCGCTCGAGGCCGCGCAGCGCCGCGTGTACCCTGGGGCCATCACGATTCCCGGCATGGTGACGGGAGCAACGGATCTTGCGCAGTTGAGGGCGAAGGGAGTGCAGGCTTACGGCATCGGGCCGCAATTCGACGAAGCGGAGTTCGCCGAACATGGATGGCACAGTGACGTGGAACGGCTGAGCGAGGAGTCGCTCCATGGGTTGACGCGGTTCCTGTGGTATGCGGTGTTGGAAGCAGCCGCGAGCAGGTAGGCGGATGGCGGCGGGTGGTTAAGTTGACACGGGGCCCTTCGCCGGCGGCGAGGGCGGTGAGGATAAGTTCCTTGCGCTCCCGGGCGGTTTTGGCGGCGATTCAAGCGAGAGGCCATCGGCGATGGCTCCGCCGAGGGCGGTGAAGGCGAGGATGGCGTAGAAGACGATGCCCGATTCGCAGCGGCCGCGGGCGAAGTAGGCAAAGATGAAGGGGAGACCGAGGACAGGGTAGGCGAAGAGGAGCATGGCCTGGAAGCGGGAGGCGGATCCGCGTTTCCAGTTCTGGTTTGGGGTCGACGGGGCGGGGGTAGCGGAGGGAACTGATGTTGCCGATGGCCATCCGCAGCACCAGCATGGCGAGGCAGACGGAGAAGGATTCGAAGAACAGCAGCGGGGTGACGGGCATGCGGAAGAGGAGGCATACGGCGGAGATGATGAGAATTTCGACGATGACGAAGATGACGGTCATGGGCTTCAGCTTCGGCCTGCTCGTCTGGCTCCCCATGATGTTCGGTGCAAGGTTTGCTCCAGCCCTTCCGCGGAGACCGCACCCTGGCGGAGGAGAAACGCTGCGAACTCGACCGTTTGTATCAGCGTGTCCGCGATGACTTGGATGCCCTGCCGCGGTCCGTTGGACTCAAGGTCGCCGCATGACCCCAGCAAGCGAGAACAAAGTTCGCGTTGCGGGCCGTATAACGGCAACTATTAAGTTTCGCATAATACAGTGACAAACAGGTCAAAAAGAAAGGCCAGCGTGTCGCAG
>JAIXKK010000209.1 GCA_026954325.1 Bryobacterales bacterium
CGTGGATGAGGGCATGGCTCTCCGCGTGGCGGGCATTGATGCGAGAGTCCTGGTAATGGGCGGGGTGCTGCCCTGGGAGCGTCCATTGCTTCGCGAGTATGAACTGACGCCGGCGGTTCACGACCTGGCGGAGATCCCGCGGTTGGGTCCGATTGCGTATCACCTGAAGATCGATTCCGGCATGGGTCGCATGGGAACACGGTCCGGCGCCGGGCAGATCCTCGACGCAATCCGGGGGGCGCGCGAAGCGCGGCTCGAGGGGTTGATGAGCCACTTCGCCTCCTCCGCCGATTTCACTTCTCCTCAGACCGAATTGCAGATGGAAGCCTTTCATCGCATTCGCGAAGAACTCGTCCACGCCGGGGTCCATCCGCGCTATGTTCATCTGGCGAGTACGAATCCCGTGGTCCTGGCGCGGCGGGAAGCCTGGCGGAACATGGTCCGTCCGGGGATCGCCCTGTACGGCTATTGGACACCGGGCAAGGGCGAGGCGCCGAAACCTTCTCTGGACGTGCGGCCGGTGCTCGGCTGGAAGGCCTCGATCGTGCTGGTGAAGGAAGTGGAGCGGGGCTCTCCGCTAGGTTACGGCGCCATGTATTGGGCGCAGCGGGACATGCGGATTGCGGTGGTGGGAATCGGATACGCCGATGGGCTGCCGCACCGGTTGTCGAACAAGGGACGTATGATCGCCGGCGGCAAGTTGACGCCGATCCTGGGGGCGGTGTCGATGGACCTGACGACCATCGACATCACGCATGCGCCGGAGTTGAAAGCGGGCGATCCGGTAACGGTTATCGGTACCGAAGGGCAGGCGACACAAGACGCTCGCCACCTGGCGCGGGCAACAGGTACGATTACCTATAGTGTATTGTGTGGGATAAGTGCGCGCGTGAAGCGAGTCTATAGCTAAGGTAACAATGGTGAGGCAAAATACAGTCAGCGGGCATATAGGATCATTTTGGTCCCCAAGCGGCCTCGCCGCCCCACGAACCACTCATCCCCTTCCTTGCCCGTTCACTGTGATTCTTTACCGTTCAATGAAGTTTAGTTCCCATTCCCTTTTTCCTAGCCCAAACTGCTACATACTGGGAGAACAGTGTAGTCGTCCGAGATTGACGGAAAACGTAAGCTAAGAAAGGCTATCCAAATGAGCACGCAGCCATTCGAACCCAAACCGAGCCTGGGAACCGGTTTGGTTCAAATCAACAGCTCCATTGAAGACATCATCCGACAGCGCCTGGCCGAGGAACGGGCCCGGTTGGAGCACGAAGCCGGTCTCGAAAGACGGGATGTGCATCACTTCAAACGGCCTGCGGAGCGGTACTTCAAGGCGAATCAGCGAGGCCACACGACGCTGCTTTTCGGCGGGCTTACCTGGAAGCATGAAAAGCTGATTCACGGCGCGTTGGAAGGGCTTGGTTACCTGGCGGAGGCGCTGCCGACTCCGAACGTGGCGGCATTTCAGTTGGGCAAAGAGTACGGCAACAACGGGCAGTGCAACCCGACGTACTTCACCGTCGGCAACCTCGTACAGTATCTGCAAAGCCTGGAAGAGCAGGGGCTCACGAAGCAGGAGATCGTGGACCGTTACGTGTTTTTTACGGCGGGAGCCTGTGGCCCGTGCCGGTTTGGGATGTACGAGGCGGAATACCGGCTGGCGCTGCGGAATGCCGGGTTTGACGGGTTCCGGGTGCTGCTGTTCCAGCAATCGGGCGGATTGTCGCAATCCGACGCCGAGGCCGGCCTCGAGATGAACCTGGATTTCTTCCTGGGCATCCTCAACGCGTTGAACAGCGGTGATATCATCAACGAAGTCGCCTATCACATCCGCCCCTATGAAGTGAAAACCGGGCAGACCGATGAGGTGCTGGACCAGGTGACCGACTACATGCAGGAAGTCTTCCGCAAGATGCAACCGTGGAAGGTGGGGGATCACCTAGCGGGGTTCCTGGGCGGGTTCAAGGATACCGCGGAGTACATGGGCAAATTCCTTAACCAGCTCAAGGGAGATGACATCACGGCGTCGTTGCACCACTGCCGGGACATGTTCAACGAGGTGGAAGTGGACCGCTTGCGGGTGAAGCCGGTTGTGAAGATCACCGGCGAGTTCTGGGCGCAGACGACGGAGGGGGACGGGAACTTCAACATGTTCCGGTTCCTCGAACGGGAAGGCGCGCAGGTTCTGGTGGAGCCCATCGGCACGTGGATCATGTACATGATCCACCAGGTGATTCAGCGCTACCACGATACGAAGGGGCTCGACGAGGGGGCGGCGCTGCCGCCGCTGTGGAGGCTGGACAAGCGCGCGAAGATCGAATTCGGCTTCCGGAACAAGGTGGCGAAGCTCAAATTGGCGGAGGCGGTGTTCAAGCGCGAATACCACCGCGTCATCGACGCCCTCGGCGGCATTGCGCACCACCTTGCCGATCAGTATGAACTGCAGCGCATGGGGCATCCGTTCTACAATTCCCGCGCGGGCGGCGGGGAAGGCCACCTGGAGGTCGCCAAGAACATCTACTATTCGAACAAAGACCTGGCGCACATGGTGCTGAGCCTGAAGCCGTTCGGCTGCATGCCCTCGACGCAATCGGACGGCGCGCAGGCGGCGGTGACAGGGTTGTACAAGGAAATGATCTACATTCCCATCGAGACGTCCGGCGAAGGCGAAATCAACGCCCACAGCCGCGTGCAGATGGCCCTCGGCGAAGCGAAAAACAAGGCGAAACTGGAATTTCAGGAAGCGCTTGCAAAGACCGGCCTGACGTTGGAAACCTGCCGCGAGTTCGCCGATGAGCATCCCGAGGTGAAGCGGCCGATGTACCATGTGCCGCACAGCAAGGGGACTGTCGGCGCGGCCGCCAACTTTGTCCTGCACATTGCGCAAAGGATGAAGAAGGAAGGCTGGCAGCCCAGGGTGATGGCGGCGGTAACCGCGTAAGATAACACTTTTTCTCGTACTGCCTGAAGGAGCAGCAATGGAAAGAAAGTTCATGGCCGGCATGGACGTGGGGTCCACGACGGTGAAAGCCGTGGTGATGGACGCGTCGACCGATGAGATTTTGTGGCGGGACTACCAACGCCACGACACCAAACAGCCGGAAAAGGTGCTGGAGTTCCTCGAGCGTTTCCAGAACGAGATCGAAGACTTCCGGGTGGAGAACTGCCGCATGTTCATCACCGGCAGCGGCGGTAACGGTCTTGGCAAGTACCTTGGGGCAAAGTTCGTCCAGGAAGTGAATGCGGTTTCGCTGGCCGTGGAGAAACTATACCCCGAAGCCGGCAGCGTGATCGAACTGGGCGGGCAGGACGCGAAGATCATCATCTTCAAGGAAGACCCGGAAACAGGGCGCAAGAAGAAGATCCCGTCCATGAACGACAAGTGCGCCGGAGGCACCGGCGCGGTGATTGACAAGATCAACGCCAAACTGCGGATCCCGGCCGAAGAGCTGTGTAAGATGGGCTACAAGGGGCTGAAACTGCACCCCGTGGCCGGCAAGTGCGGCGTGTTTGCCGAGACGGATATCAACGGACTGCAAAAGAGCGGAGTTCCCGCGGACGAACTGATGGCGTCGCTGTTTGAAGCCATCGTGATGCAGAATCTTTCGGTGCTTACCCGCGGGAACACGCTGCGTCCGGTGGTGTTGTTGCTCGGCGGCCCGAACACCTACATCACCGGGATGCGGGATTGCTGGAAGCACAACATCCCGAAGATCTGGGAGGAGCGCAACTATCCCCTCCCGGAGGGCGTGCCGCCGGAAGACCTGATCCGGACGCCCGACAACGCGCAGTATTTCGCGGCCATCGGGGCTGTCGAGTTCGGCAAGACCGAAGACGAGCACGTGGGGCGCTACAAGGGCTACGAAAAGCTCAAGTGGTACGTGGAAGTGGGCCGCGAGGAAGAGAAGAAGAAGCGCGGCGGTGGCGGCGGCCTGGCGAAGAATGCGGAAGATCTGGCCGCGTTCCAGGCCAAATACAAGCACAAGAAATTTGTGCCGGCGGCGTTCCAGCCGGCGGAAGTGGTTGAAGGGTTCATCGGCATTGATGGAGGATCCACTTCCACCAAGGCGGTTCTGCTCGGGGTGGGCAAGGACCGGCCGATTCTGGCGAAGGCGTATCAGCTTTCAAAGGGCAACCCGATTGAGGATACGAAAGAGATTTTCGCCAAGCTCGAGCAGCAAGTGACGGATCAGGGAGCGAGCCTGAAGGTCCTCGGAGTGGGGACCACGGGGTACGCGAAGGACATCCTGCGCGACGTGATCAGCGCGGACGCGGCGGTGGTGGAAACGGTGGCGCATACGCAGGCCGGCCTCCATTTCTACCAGAACGTGGACGTCATCTGCGACGTGGGCGGTCAGGATATCAAAATCATCATCCTGAAGAACGGCCGCGTGAAGGATTTCAAGCTGAATACGCAGTGTTCCGCGGGCAATGGGTATTTCCTGCAATCGACGGCGCAGGGCTTTGGGCACCCGGTCGAGAAGTTCGCCGAGGTTGCCTTCGGAGCCACCGGATTCCCCTCGTTCGGCTACGGATGCGCGGTGTTCATGCAGTCCGACATCGTGGACTTTCAGCGCCAGGGCTGGAAGCCGGAAGAGATCATGGCGGGGTTGTGCAACGTGCTGCCGAAGAACATCTGGCTGTACGTTTCGCAGATCCCCAATCTTTCCGCCATTGGAACGACGTTCCTGCTGCAAGGCGGAACGCAGTACAACCTGGCGGCGGTGAAGTCGCAGGTCGATTTCATCGAGTCGCGGTTCAAGGGAAAGGAAGTTGCCGCGCGTGTCATTGTCCACGAACATTGCGGAGAGGCCGGCGCGATTGGGGCGGCGCTCGAAGCGGGCCGCTTGTGGGACAACGGGCGCCAATCCTCCTTCATCGGTCTTGACGCCGTCCAGACGATCGAGTACAAGACAACCCGCAATGAGGCCACGCGCTGCTACTTCTGCAAGAACAAGTGCCTGCGGACCTTCATTGACGTGAAGACGACCGTTCTCACCGAGAGCTCGTACGTTCCCAAAAAGACGAAGGTTCCGCTCGAAGAGGGGTCGCAGCGCCTGATTATTTCCACCTGCGAAAAAGGCACGGTGGAAGACATCAACGAGATGCGCAACATCAAGGGGAAACTGGACACGGTGAAGAAGGCGAACCCGAATTTCGTCGAGATCGCCGCGCGCCAGGTGTTCAAAGCCCCGGAAGTTCCGCTGGTGGCGGACCCCCTGCCCAAGTTCCAGTTCACGCAGACGCAGAAGAGGCGGGCCGAACTGATGAAGCGCCGCGGTGAAATCCGGATCGGCATGCCGCGCGTGCTGAACATGTACTCGCAGGCCCCGGTGTTCACCGGCTATTTCGTTTCACTGGGCGTGAAGGGCGAGCACTTGATCTGGTCGGACTACACTTCCGAACAGCTTTACAAGGAAGGCGCCAAGCGCGGGTCGATTGATCCCTGCTTCCCGTCGAAACTGGGCATTCCGCACGTCCACAACCTGCTCTACACGCATCACGCCAGGAAGCCGCTGGACTATATCTTCTTCCCCATGATCGACTGCCTGACATCGGATTTGAGCCACGTCCAGGCGACCCGGTCATGCCCCACGGTGGCCGCCACGCCGGAAGCGGTGAAAGCGGCGTTCACCAAGGAAGGAGATCTGTTCGCGGAGAAGGGGGTCAAGTATCTCGATACCTTCGTCAATCTCTCGAAGCCCGACATGTTCGAGCGGCAGATGTACGAAGAGTTCAAGGACGTTCTCGGTTTGACGCCGGAAGAAAACGCGCGCGCCATCCTCGAAGGCTACAAGGCGCTTGATTACTTCAATAACGTGGTTCTGCGCGGCGCCGGCCGCGAGGTCCTCGAGCAACTCGAGCGCGAAGATCGCTTGGGGGTGGTGCTGCTCGGCCGGCCCTATCACAATGATCCGGGCGTGAACCATGAAATCCTCGAAGAGTTCCAGAAACTGGGCTATCCCGTCTTCACCATGGACGCGCTGCCGGTGGATGACGACATCGTCTGGCGGTTGTTCGGCGATGAAGTGAAGAACCGCGAGATTTCGGACCCGATGGCGATTACGGACGTGTGGAAGAACTCGTATTCCGAAAACACGTCGCGCAAGGTGTGGGCGGCTAAGTATGTCGCCCGGCATCCCAACCTGGTGGCCCTGGAGCTTTCCAGCTTCAAGTGCGGCCACGACGCCCCCATCTACTCGGTGGTGGAGGAAGTCGTGGAGCATTCCGGGACTCCGTATTTCTGTTTCAAGGACATCGACGAGAACAAGCCGACCGGCTCCATCAGGATCCGCACGGAGACCATCAGCTACTTCCTCAAGCGCTATCGCGAAGATATGGTGGTGAACCATAAGAAGAAGTCGGAGATCGAGCGTAAACTGGCCGAATTCGAGCAGCGGCTCCGCCGCCAGTTGTTGAAGGAGAAACTGGAGAAACTGCACTCGGACGAGGCGGTAAGGAACTCCCTCGATCAGGGCACGATACCGACGATTCACGTCAGCGTCGGACAACTCGCGGCGAGCAGGCCGCCACGACAACCCCGGGTCAGCGGAGACTGACGGTGAGCAGGCTGGAGTATCAGAGCGTCACGGGCCGATACTCCACCCCCTCCAGACCGGTCCCCGGCGCCGTGGTTACGAAGGAGCCACGTCTGGCCGCTTAGCGAATCGGCCCCGCCCGCCGGAAGGGCTGCCCCCGCCGCCGGTGGGCAGGCGGAATGCATGGCGGGCACCGCGGGACGCCCGCGCGGCGCGGTCTCTGGCGAACCGGGCAAACCTTGTGGTGGTCGGTTACGAAAGTCCTGCCCTCCGCCGGCCTTCGACACATCGCGAATGGGCGAAGGCGGAATTCCTGGCCCACCCGGGGGCTTGGCCCGGCGGCGTTCTATTCTACGTCCATCCCATCGCTCCTTAGTGGAACAGGCGGAGCCTCCCGGGCGCGGCGAAGTCCCCGGCGCTGGTCAAATAGGCGGCGCCTGCCTTCAAGTTGGATGGAGAGGCTCTTGAGTTTTCCCATTTTCCCTGGGCGATCTGCCTCCTTTTTCTCGGCGTCGGGTATTTTGTGTGCTTCATTTCGTAATGGTTCTTGCTGATAGTGCCGGTGCGGGCTGGTGCTCGCGATACCGGCCGGTGCAATAATCGATTGCGCAAGCCGGATTTTTCCGTCAAAAAAACGCAAAACAGTAATGATTTGGTGAGATTTTTGTACGGACAGCGCCACTGTTGTAGACTGCCATTAAATCAACTCCAAGGAGAGAAGCACTTATGACCTCGGCCGAACTACAGACGAAGTTGTTGAAGGCCTGCGCGGGCGGAATGTCTGCCTTGCGGATGATCGTGACGCTCCAACCGGTGGGTGGCGTGGGTGACAAAGTAGCCCCGCCGACGCATGAGAAGGGCAGGTACGCATGGGAGAAGCGGGTGATGAACGGGCGGCAGGATGTCGCGACGGTGTTGCTCGACTCCGTCCAATCGCAGGCGAACCGGTTCGAAGAAGCCCTGCTCGGCAGTGTGCGAGGCGGCCAGATCCAACTCCCGCTTCTCGAGGTCGGGATTCCGAACCACGGAACATTGACATCGCTCAGTGTCCCGCACCGGGTTCACGACGCCATCTTCCGCGATTGCAGGTACCAGGGGAAGCGGTTTCGGGAATCGGAGTTGGGCAAGGAGATGATCGCCGCGAGGATGTGGAACGCGACGGCGATGTTCCGTGTTTGCCCAACCGCGTTGCTGTTCGGTACGTGGGATTCACAGGGAGAGTCAGGCGTCAACAGCGCGAAGTTCGCAAGAGCGCTCGTGTCGGAGATCATCGGCATCGACGCCGTTCCAGGAGTGCGGACGTCATCGCGAATTGACCCTTTAGGCATCAAAGCTTTGAAGAGCACAATCTACAAGAGCGCCGCCGAGCAATGGACACTGGAAGCGCCCAAGGGCGACAAGGCGAAGGCTCTGTATAAGAAGAGCGGATCGCCGGCGGAGATCAACCACGGCAACATACCACCGACGATTACGGAAGTGGAGAAGGGCGAACCCGGCGGAGTTACATTCCGGGAAGCGCGGCAGACGGCAGTATTGTCGTTCGCTCAGCTTCGCAAACTTCGGTTTCCGGTGGGGGCGAAACCGTCAGCGGAGATGGACGTTGCCGGACGCGCGGTGGTGGCGGCGCTAGGCGTGTATGCACTGACGCTGCAAATCGAAGAGGGATATCAGTTGCGGTCGCGTTGCCACCTGCAGCCAGTGGTTCAGCCTGCATTCGAATGGCTTGGGTCCACGGCCGAAGAGCGGGAAACAGCCGCGATCACGCCGGCGGCGGCCCGTGAAGCGTTCGGTAACTTGTGCAACCACGCGGAGAGTCTGGGACTGAGTTGGACGAAGGAGCCGATTGCCTTGGAGCCTGAGCCGAAACTTCTCAAACTGGTGGAAATGAGCGACAGCGCGGAGGAAGAAGCGGATGCTGATCGTTGAAGTGGAGTACCTTCTTGGGCGCGTCTTCGCAGCCGCTTTCGGCGACAGCGCCGAACCGGAATGGCCGCCCCACCCGGCACGATTGTTTTCCGCCCTCGTGGCCGCGTATCACGATGGAAATGGATCCGAGCAAGAGCGGCGGGCGCTGCTCTGGCTGGAACGGCAAGAGCCGCCGCGAATCGCGGCCAAGGCGCCGGGGGTGACAGAGGCGGAGGTTACCTTTGTCCCGACAAACTACCCATCGAAATCCGGCGGCACGCTGCCGGAGCAACGGGCGAAGCAGCCGCGCTGGTTTCCATCGCAGGGGCCGGAGTCGCCGGTTGTACGGTTTGCGTGGCCGCGGGCGGAAGTCCCCGCCGGCCACGCAAAGGCGCTGAGGGAACTGACGTCCCGGGTCGCATCGCTCGGCCGGGCTTGCTCCCTGGTGCGCATGAACCTTGTGGAATCGATAGAAGACGCGGAGTGTCCGGCAAGCTACGTACCGGATGATGACGGACAGGAGGTACTGCGCGTGGCCTCTTCGGGACGGTTGGAGGAGTTGGAGAGAACCTTCCAGTTCGGCCGCCGTCCCACGCAGGGAACGCTCACACGCTACCGGCGCCTGGACGGGAGAAATGCGCCGGCGGAGGCGGCGCGGGGACATTTTGGAGAGATGATCGTCATGCGGAAGGTAAGGGGAACGGGCTTTCCCATCGAATGCGCGACGCTGTTGACCCGCCGGCTGCGCGATGCCTTCCTAAGCCGCGCCGGCGAAGGGAAACCGTTGAGTCCCATGTTAAGCGGACATGAGGGGGATAAACCTGCCACTAGCCCTCACGTAGCGTTCGCGGCGTTGCCGAATGTAGGTCACGAATACAGCGACGGCCGTCTGATGGGAGTCGCGGTCATTTTACCCGCCGCCATCGGACGGGCGGACCGGAGGACCGCGCTGCGGGCATGCGCGTCCATTGAATCGATTCATCTCGGAGAGAAATCAGGCGACTGGGAGTTGGAAGTGGCGGGCTTCGATGTGAAGCAATCATCGTTGAAACCAGGAACGTGGACAAGGGCCGCGCGCCGCTGGCAAACGGTGACGCCCCTGCTGTTGGACCGGTACCCAAAGAAGCATTTTGGGACGGAGGAACTGATAGTGACAGCTTGTGTCCGCGCCGGGTTGCCGGAGCCGGCGAAGTGCGTGTACGGGCCGTTCTCGACTCTGGCGGGGGTTCCGCCGGCCGGTGCATTCTCTCCCGGACGATGGGCCGTTCACGCCACCTTGGAGTTCCCTCTTCCCGTGAAAGGGCCTGTGCTTGCAGGCGCGGGCCGGTTCTTCGGGATGGGTCTCCTGAAGCCGTTGGCGAAGGAGGACGAGAAGTGACCCCTTCGGATTTTGATCGTTTCTACAAGGCAATCCACGGCTACCATCCGTTCCCCTGGCAACAACGATTGCTGGAACAAGTGGCGCGGGAAGGCTGGCCGCGTTCAATTTCACTGCCGACGAGTTCGGGAAAGACCTCGGCAATCGACGTTGCGGTATTTCATCTGGCGCTGGAAGCAGAGAAGAGCGCGCTGGAGAGGAAGGCGGCGCTGAGGATGTTTTTTGTCATCGACCGGCGCGTGGTGGTGGATGAGGCCGGAGAGCATGCGGCAAAACTGGCGCGGCGGCTGCTCGATCATGACGACGGGGTGGTGAGATGGGTTGCAACGCAACTCAGATCTTTCGGAGGGAAATATCCTCTGGATGTCGCGATCTTGCGGGGAGGCATGTATCTCGACAACTCTTGGGCGGACGAGCCGAACCAGCCGTTAGTGTGCGTATCGACAGTGGATCAGGTGGGATCGCGCCTGCTGTTCCGGGGCTACCAGGTAAGCCCCGAAGCGAGACCTGTACACGCGGGACTGGTAGGCAACGATTCGCTGCTCATCGTAGACGAGGCGCATCTCTCGAGTGCGTTTGTCGATACTCTGCTGACGGTACGGAACAGGCAGAATAGCGCGTGCAGGCCGGCAAGGGGAATCGAGGTGGTTCCCATGTCGGCAACCCTCGATGCTGACGGCCCTGGAATCGGTTTGGAAGAAGAGGACTATGCCCATCCGGAGTTGCGGAAGCGGTTGGAAGCCTCGAAGCGCGCGGAGTTGCGAATTCCGGAAAAATCCTTCGAAAGCGAGGTTGCACGGGCGGCCAGGGAACTCGCGGCGCTTCCGGAAGCCTTTGTAATCGGCGTGGTATTGAACACTGTTGCGTCGGCGCGCGCCGTCTTCGAGGAACTGAAAAAGACGAAGGCAACCGAAGCGATCCTGCTGACGGGGAGGAACCGCCCTTACTGCGCGAAGAGGCTCTGGGAGAAGTACAAAGACCGGATAGCGGCCAAACCGGGCAGGGAGTGCACCGAACGGATTTTCGTAGTTGCCACGCAAACCGTGGAGGTAGGGGCCAACCTCGATTTTGATGCGCTGGTGACGGAAGCCGCGCCGCTCGATTGCTTGCGCCAACGGTTCGGGAGGTTGAACCGGCTGGGCAACCGCCGGGAAGCGCGAGCAGTCATTGTGCTTCGCCCCAGGGAAGACGTTGTGTATGGCGAGGCTACGGCAAGAACTTGGGAATTGCTGGGCGGGCTCGGTTCCATCGATTTCGGCGTTCAGGCATTGGAGAAGGAATTGAAGGGCCGGGACCTCTCGGGGGTAAACACGGCTGGTTCGAGGGGGCCGTTGGTTTTCGACACGTTCTTCGAAATGTGGTCACGGACCAACCCATCGCCGTGGCCGGATCCCGATGTAGCCCCCTTTCTGCACGGCGCTGAGGCATTGGATACCGCGGACGTGCAGGTGGTTTGGAGGGAAGACCTCCATGCTGAAGCAGCCGAAGAGGCGTGGCGCGAAGCGGTGGAACTGGCGCCCCCAATCTCGATGGAAGCCCTTCCGCTTCCGCTGCCGGCAGTGCGGAGATGGCTGCGGGGTGATCCAAAGGCGGTCGTGACGGACCTGGAAGGGCTGAAGGGCGAGGAGGAGGAGCGGCGGAGAACTCCGCGCCTGGTTCTAATTTGCCGTTCGCAAACTGAAAAGAGGCAGGCGGCCGCTGAGGATATCCGGCCTGGCGACGTGGTGATCGTGCCGTCGGGTTACGGAGGATGCGACGAGTTCGGATGGAACCCGGAATCGGAAAAGGCAGTCGAGGATGTGGGCGACGCGGCGAACAACGAGATGGCCGCGAGAGGGATGCGGAGGTATCGAATTCGCCTCGATCCGTATGCAAGTCACTTGGATAAAGAGAAGGGAGACGAGTTGCGGCGGATTCTGGGCCAACTGAGAAATATGCGGGACCCGGATGGGGAAGTGGATGCGGAAGAGATGGAAAGGCTGACGAATCTGCTCCCCGCCTTTCCGGGGAAGGCGCGAATTGATTCGAAGTGGCGTCTGGCAACGTGGCCGAAGGGCAAGCCGGAGCCCGGATTGGTGGCAACCGGCACGGCGCCCGAGGAGAATGAGGAGGTTTCCATCGGGTTGGAGAAAAAGATCACCTTGAGCGCGCATACCGCCGGGGTAGTGGAACACACGCGCCGCTACGCGGTAGGGTGTGGGCTGAGCGAGGAGTTGGTGCAAGACCTTGTCCTGGCGGCGGCATTGCACGACTTGGGGAAGTGGGACGACCGGTTTCAAGCCTGGTTATGCGGAGGGTCCATTACGAGGGCGATGAAGGAGAAGGAGCCGCTGGCGAAATCGGACGGCAGGCAGACCATGGCCGAGAGGCGGGAAGCGCGGGAACTTGCCGGATATCCAAAGGGCGCGCGCCATGAAGCGGCTTCGGTGATGCTGGCATGCGCCTCCGGCGCACTGGAGAAGGCGCGAGACAGGGATCTTGTGTCGTATCTGATCGGGACGCATCACGGCCATGGACGGCCCCTGCTGCCCATCTGGGAAGAGGACGGGGAGACGACGGTGCTGGCGGAGTTTGAAGGGACAAAACTGGAGACGGGCACGGGGAGGGAGTTGGGGAGGTTCGATTCCGGGTGGGCCGGGCGCTTTGCTCTGCTGAACCGCAAGCACGGCTACTGGGGTCTGGCGTATCTGGAGACCATTCTGCGGCGCGCCGATTGCATGCAGTCGAGAAAGGAGCAGGAAGGTGAGTGATATTCCGTTGAAGGGCTTGCGGGCGGGAACGCCCATCGGGTTCCTGGCGGCCATGGGAGCCTTCCGGCTTGCAGTGGAGAGGCGGGAGCAGCTTGGGGAGGTTCGCCTGCGCTGGGAGCGGGAAACCGGTGACTGGCACGCCGTTTTCGTAACCGAAAAGGCCGCGAGCGGAGAAACGCTGCTGGAACTACTGACGGAACGGGTGTGCGGACTGAAGAAAAGGCCGGAATTCGAATGGGCCGATCAGATCAAGAAGAACAGCCCGGAGCGCTTTCGTGAAGCGGTATTGCAATATCCGGATGAGCAGGATTGGTTCGCCGCCTTCGGATCCGAACTCGCTTTGACAAAGGGGACGCTGCAATCGACCGGCTTTGATATGACCGGAGGCCAGCAGAAGTTTTTGCTGAAGTTGCGCGAATCGTGGAGTGCCCTGTCGGGGTCGCGGAAGGAGGCAGCGGCACTGTTGCGCGAAGCCTTATTCGGACCCTGGATGTATCGGCCAAGCAAAGGACCGGAGGCGGAGAACAGTCACTCGATGGGGCTCGACCCGTCGACGATCTTGCAGGGAGCCTTCACGGCGGCGGAACCCGCGGGCATCAAGGACAAGCGCGGCGTGCGGGGCGCGATTTTTCTGGCCTTCGAAGCCCTGCCGTTCTATCCCTGCGTGTTCGACGGCAGGCTGCGGACGGCCGGATTCCACGAGGAACGCGGGAAGGACGGCAAGTGGAGGCGGCATTTCCATTGGTGTGTCTGGAGCGGCGCGCTAGGTGCGGACACGGTAAAGACCCTGCTGCTGCTGGATGCGGAAGAGTGGACCCAAGAACGGGGAGTTGCCGCGCGCTACCGCAGTGAGCGGATAAGCCTGAACAAGGACTACTGCGCGTTCGCGGCCGCGCAATCAGTCAGAAACTGAGAGTAAAGGAAGAGTTCCATGCGCAACTCCTACCTGGTCTGCTACGACATCTGCGACGACAAGCGCCTCCGGAAGGTGTTCAAGACAATGCGCGGCTATGGCGATCACCTGCAGTTTTCCGTCTTCGAGTGCCAGCTCACCAGGATGGATATGGTGCGCCTCCGCGCCGAGTTGTCGGCAATGATTCACCACGCCGAGGACCAGGTATTGTTCGTGGACCTGGGTCCGGCCGAAGGGCGGGGCGACCGCGTGATTACGGCCTTAGGCAAACCATACACGGCGGTGGATTCGCCCTGCATCATTGTCTGAGACAAGCTGTAACGGGGGAACGATGGCCTCTCTTGAAAATATTCCAAAACCCGAACCGGATGCCGAGCGCAAGCCGCAGCCGGACTACCTGCCGGCGCGCATGGTAAACGAGTTTTCTTATTGCCCGCGTTTGTTCTTCTACGAATGGGTGGAGGGAGTGTTTCAGGAAAGCGCGGACACGGTGGAAGGCGCTGTCCAGCACAAGCGGGTCGACCGCGACGGGCCTGGCCTGCCGGCCGCGGAAGACCTGGACGAGGATCTGCGGACACGATCGGTGACGCTGTCGAGCGAGACCCATCGTCTGATTGCGCGCATGGATCTGCTCGACGTGATGCAGGGCGTTGTAACGCCCGTGGATTACAAGCGCGGGCGGCCGCGCGAAGGAAAAGAGACCCTGGAAGCGTGGCCGAGTGACCGCGTGCAACTGGCCGTGCAGGGGATCATCCTCAGAGAAAACGGATACGAATGCCGGGAAGGCATCGTGTACTATGCCGCGACGAAGCAGCGTGTGCGCGTGGAGTTGGATGAGGCCCTGGTCACCGAGACCCTGGGATTGTCGTCCTTGGCATGGACAACCGCCCTTGAGGGAGTGATCCCGCCGCCGCTCGAAGATTCTCCGAAGTGCCCCGGTTGTTCCCTGGTTTCCATCTGCCTCCCTGGCGAGACGAACACGCTGCGGTCGGCCGTTTCAGAGAGCGGGCTCGAACAACTTTCGCTCTTTCCGAACGGGAGCAAGCCGCCGGCGATGGAGACTCGGCGGCTGGTGACGCCGCGCTCGGAACTCCGGCCCGCGTATGTGGATACGCAGGGATTGCGCGTCGGCAAGTCGGGCGAGGTGCTTCAGGTAAAGGATAAGGAGACGCTCAAGCAGGAGATCCGCATGGGCGAGATCAGCCAGTTGAACCTGATGGGCAACATTCAGATCACGACGCAGGCCGTGCAGAGCCTTTGCGGGCAGAGCGTCCCCGTGTGCTACTTCTCGCAAGGCGGCTGGTTCTACGGCATCACGGCGGGGATGAATACGAAGAACGTGTTTCTGCGCAAGGCGCAGTACCGCCTGGCGGAAGAGGAGTGGTTCTGCCTGCGTCTGGCGCGGAAACTGGTGGCCGGGAAGATTCGCAACCAAAGAACGATGCTGTTGCGCAACCACGTGGAGCCGGACGCGCGCACCCTGGCCGAAATGAAGACAATGGTGGAACGCGCTGAGACGTCGAAAAACACAGAGGAATTGCTGGGCGTCGAAGGGAACGGCGCGCGCGCCTACTTTCAGTCTTTCGGCGGAATGCTGAAGTCGGAAGCCGGAGAGCAGGCGCCGGAGGCATTCCGCCTCGACTTCCACGCACGGAACCGGCGGCCCCCGCGGGACGCGGTGAACGCCTTGCTTTCGCTGGGATACAGCATGCTGGCCAAGGACTTGACCGTGACCTGTTACGCCGTCGGATTCGACCCGCTCATGGGGTTTTATCATCAGCCGAGGTACGGGAGGCCCGCGCTGGCCCTCGATTTGATGGAGCCGTTCCGTCCGCTGATTGTGGATTCCGCGGTGTTGAATGCGATCAACACGCGGATGGTGACGCCGGCGGATTTCCTGACCGTGGGGAAGAGCGTCGCGCTGAAACCGTCGGCGCGGAAGGCGTTCTACCGGGCATACGAGTTGCGGATGGACACCCTGGTGACGCATCCGCGGTTCGACTATCGTGTGAGCTACCGGAGATTGTTGGAGATTCAGGCCCGTTTGTTGGCAAGGTGGATCGAGGGGGAAGTGGACGACTACTTCGTTTTTGTCACCCGATGAGGCTGCGAGCGGCGGGGCGGTGCACGAAAGCCGGGGACCGCTCGCAAGGCGGAATACGCTTGAAAAGAAGGGGGTTGTGTTATGCTGAGGGGCGGCGCCGGCAGCGGCGGGGAGTGGAAGAAGGATGACCGTTCGCGGGACACCTCAGAGATATTTGAAAACAGAAGAGATGTTAGGGAGGCTATTTCCGCGACCGCGTGGTCGCGGCCTCATTGAAGCTTGCTTAAGCTGTGCGCCAGTGCCGTCGTTTGGGTAATTTCCGCGACCGCGTGGTCGCGGCCTCATTGAAGCAACGTGGCCCACAGCATTTCTGCATTACAATCCGTGAATTTCCGCGACCGCGTGGTCGCGGCCTCATTGAAGCCCTTCTGTGCTTCGTCCACTTCGTCATAGAGTCTCAATTTCCGCGACCGCGTGGTCGCGGCCTCATTGAAGCCTCCGATGCCACCCACCTGGTCATCGACACCGCCTTGCCATTTCCGCGACCGCGTGGTCGCGGCCTCATTGAAGCCCCAAGCTCCTCTGCTGACTGCTTGCGCAGCCGCTCAACCATTTCCGCGACCGCGTGGTCGCGGCCTCATTGAAGCTGCGCCGCTTCGTTCGTGTTCTGAAGCGTGATGACGAATTTCCGCGACCGCGTGGTCGCGGCCTCATTGAAGCCTGCGAGCGGGATGGCACTACGAGGTGTTGCCGCTGGATTTCCGCGACCGCGTGGTCGCGGCCTCATTGAAGCGCCGCCACCAACAAGAACTCAGACCGTTACTCAGAATTTCCGCGACCGCGTGGTCGCGGCCTCATTGAAGCCAGATTTTCGACGGCGCAATTTTCCCTGTTGCCGTCGATTTCCGCGACCGCGTGGTCGCGGCCTCATTGAAGCATGGTACCTTCCCCGGCTGCCGGATTCTCGGAGATCATTTCCGCGACCGCGTGGTCGCGGCCTCATTGAAGCGTCCTTCGTCAGTCTGTCGATGCGGCGCTGGTAGCCATTTCCGCGACCGCGTGGTCGCGGCCTCATTGAAGCCCGTTCATGCGCAGCGCTCCCGACGCGGCAAGCGCCAAATTTCCGCGACCGCGTGGTCGCGGCCTCATTGAAGCACTACCCGCAATACGGATTGAACGCGGGACTTGAGTATTTCCGCGACCGCGTGGTCGCGGCCTCATTGAAGCGGATTTCTCGAGCGTCACCACGGCGGGGACGTTGGTATTTCCGCGACCGCGTGGTCGCGGCCTCATTGAAGCGCCCCCGCGCGCCTCGCCCCGTTGGGCTCGGCCCGCATTTCCGCGACCGCGTGGTCGCGGCCTCATTGAAGCCGTGATTCGCACGCCGGCAAACGCGTGAACAAAGCCATTTCCGCGACCGCGTGGTCGCGGCCTCATTGAAGCCCCCGTTCCTTGATCCACCGCTGCAACAGCCGCACCGGATTTCCGCGACCGCGTGGTCGCGGCCTCATTGAAGCAGACGTACACGAACGGGGAGCGTGGGAAACCTCCGGAGATTTCCGCGACCGCGTGGTCGCGGCCTCATTGAAGCCACTCGTCAAGCGGCATCTGCACCGTGATCCGCTTGATTTCCGCGACCGCGTGGTCGCGGCCTCATTGAAGCCCGGATGGGATGAGACGTTCCGCGGCATCCGCTAAATTTCCGCGACCGCGTGGTCGCGGCCTCATTGAAGCACGTGTGGCAATTGCCGGGTGACCAACTACACCGAAATTTCCGCGACCGCGTGGTCGCGGCCTCATTGAAGCCCGACGAGGAGCAGGA
>JAIXKK010000173.1:0-5884 GCA_026954325.1 Bryobacterales bacterium
CTTCATCACGAGGTATCCGCGCGTGCATAACTCGCCTATCCCGCCCACCGGCACGGTTCCGCCTGTCGCGGGGTCGATAATTTTCCCCTCTGTGCAGGGAAGCGCGCTACCCACCGTGCCGACGCGGTGCTCCAGGTCGTCGTCAGGGCGCGAAAGGGTGACCACCGGCGAGCTTTCCGTCTGCCCGTAGGCGATGGTCATCTCCGTCAGGTGCATATCCGCCACCACGCGCCGCATCACCTCGATCGGGCACGGCGACCCCGCCATGATTCCCGTTCGCAGGCTCGTGAGGTCGAACCGGGCGAAGTCGGGATGCTGGAGTTCGGCGATGAACATGGTCGGCACGCCGTAGAGGGCCGTGGCGCGCTCGGCCGCCACTGCTTCCAGGGTGGCCCGCGGGTCGAAGCTCGCCGCCGGCTGGATCAATGCCGCACCGGTAAGAAAACACAGCATGGAACTCATTGCGCACCCGAAGCAATGGTAGAGCGGAACCGGCATGCAGAGCTTGTCCCGCGCGCTAATTCCCAGGCGCTGGGCGATCAGCCACGCGTTGTTTACCAGGTTGCGGTGGGTCAGCAGCACTCCCTTGGGCGACCCCGTGGTCCCCGACGTGTACTGAATGTTCGCCACATCCCGTGCTTCCAGCGCCGGCTTTTCGTAGGGTACGCCCCCTTCAAGAAACCGCCGCCAGGACGCGTGCTCAAAGTAGACGGCATGCTGGAGCGCCGCGGCGCCGCCCCTGCCGGCATCCGCCAGGACCTGCCGGTAGTTGGACCGCGCATCGGCTTCCCGCAGAAAAATCACCTTCATTCCCGAATGTTCGAGCACGTGGCGCAGTTCGTAGCTTCGATAGGCGGGGTTGACGTTCACCAGCACGATGCCCGCGCGCGCGGTGGCCAATTGGAGCAGGATCCATTCCACATTGTTCGTGGACCAGACGCCGGCCCTGTCAGCGGGCTTGAGCCCCAGTCCCGCCAGGCCCCGCGCCACATGTTCCACCTGCTCGTCCAACTCCGCCCAGGCGAGGCGGATGCCTTGATGCCGCGCCACCAGCGCCTCCCGCCGCGGATGCGCCGCCACCGTGCGGCGCAAGCCCTCGTCAATTGTTACCTCGAGCAGCGCCGCCTCCGGGCCTTTGGCGTAGCTGAGCATTTCCCGTTCCACGTCTGCGCATAATATCAGGACATGTTCCCCTTTGCCGCTCTCGATGATGTAACGGTTCTCGACCTTACCCGCCTGCTGCCGGGCCCGATGGCCTCGCAGTGGATGGCGGACATGGGCGCCACCGTCATCAAAGTGGAGGAACCCGGCACGGGAGATTACATGCGCAATATGCCGCCGCACGGCCTGTTTGCAAGCATCAACCGCGGCAAGAAGAGCGTAGCCATCAATCTGAAAACCTCCGAGGGCTTGCGGGACTTCCTGGGCCTTGCCGGCGCCGCCGATGTGGTGATGGAAGGCTTCCGTCCCGGCGTCATGGACCGCCTCGGCTGCGGCTGGGAAGCGCTCCACGCGCAGAACCCGCGCCTGATCTACGTCGCGCTCACGGGGTATGGATCAACGGGCCCCTATAAGGGCCTCGCCGGACACGACATCAATTACCTCGCCATGGCCGGGGTGCTGGACATGATCGGCACGGCGCCGGGCATCCAGATTGCCGATCTCGCCGGGGGCTCGATGCAAGCGCTGATCGGGGTCCTCGGAGCCCTTCTCGAGCGCGCGCGCACGGGCGCGGGCCGTTTTGTTGACGTCAGCATGACACACGGCGCCGCTCTCATGCTTCCTATCCCCCTGGCCCAACTGGCCAACGGCTCCGCCGCCCCGCGTGGAGAAGGTCTCCTCAGCGGACGCTACGCCTGCTACAACCTCTATCCCACGCGCGACGGGCGGAGTGTGGCCGTCGGCGCCCTCGAACCGAAGTTCTGGGCGGCGCTGTGCCGGGCGCTGGGATGTGAGGAATTCGCCTCGCGGCAGTTTGCCGAAGACCCGGAACGCACCGGGATTCTCCAGAGCTTACGCGCCATCTTCCGCCAAAAGGACGCCGAGGAGTGGTTTCGCGAATTGAAGGAGTTGGACGCCTGCGTCACGCCCGTGCGAACGGTGGCGGAAGCCGCCGCGGACCTTGGGCTCGGCGCGCCGCGCTTGGGAGCGGTTCCCGCGCTGGGCGAGCACACGGAGCTTTACCTCAGGAAATGACACCCTTGCGGACAGCATACAGTGTCAGTTCCGGGACGCTGTGCAGGTTCAGTTTTCCGAGCACATTGCCGCGGTGGGTTTCGACGGTGTAGAGACTGAGATTCAGCAGTTGTGCGATCTCTTTATTGCTTTTGCCCTCGGCCACGAGTTGGAGAATCTCCCGCTCTCGCGGAGTCAGCAGTTCAAAGCTGTCATCCACGTCTTTTGCCCTCATCTTCCGCATGTAGTCCTCGAGCAAAATGCGGCTTACGGAGGGGCTGAAGAATGCCTTTCCCTCGAAGGCGCAATGGATTGCGTAAATCAGATCCGTTTCCGGCGATTCTTTGAGCAGGTACCCGCATGCCCCCGCTTTGAGGGAGCGCAAGACGTACCCTTCATCCGCGAAAATGCTGAGCATGATGATGGCAATGTTGGGCTGCCGCGTCTTCATCCGGCGCGCGGCCTCAATGCCGTTCAGGTTCGGCATGCGAACATCGAGAAGCGCGACGTCGGGCTTCAGCGCTTCGGCCAGTTGAACGGCCTCACGGCCATCCGCCGCCTCGCCCACCACCAGAAAATCCCGTTGTTCTTCGAGCAGCAGGCGCAGGCCGTGCCGGATCATGGAATGGTCGTCCGCCAGAAGAATTCTAATCATGCAACTCCCGAATACATTATTAGACGCGCCAGGCGGGCCAATATTTCATACCTTCGGCGGGCCGGGGGACAACTCTGTCCGCGGGGATTTCCGCGGAGCGGGCTTCTATCAGGAACCTGGCCTATTTGCGGGCAAGATAGAAGGTGCGGTAACCGGGGCGGACAAATGGGTCATCCTTGAAGAAGGGGGCGGCGTCCCACTTGCGGAGGGAACGAAAACCCGCGGCGTGCAGCGCGTCGCGGATCTCCGGCGCCGTCCAACAAACCTGCTCGACATACTCGTGATGCCGGCGCCAAAGACCGCCCTCGCGAATAAACCATTCCGCATCGGCGAACGCTTTGCCACGCGGTTTGTCGTAGCCGCCGCGCATCACCAAAACCACGCCCGGCTTTTCGAGCCACCATGTTACCGGCCAGATCTTCTCGAAAGCGAGGCGTGTATTCACGTCGAAATAGAAATGACCGCCCGGCTGCAACGCGCGCGCGGCGGCCTTCGCAACGGAGCCTAAATCCTTCTTTCGAGGAATGTGGTTCAACGCATCAAACTCACAAATAACCAGGCCGACGGGCCGTGGAAGACGAAAGTTTCTCATGTCGGCCTGGATGACTTGCACCGGCAATCCCGCGGCGCGGGCCTTCTTGCGCGCCAACCGGCACATGGGTAAGCGTCTCGTGAACTACCCTTTCGGCGGAGGCCAGCGCGGTGGACTCTGGAAGGGTGAGAGAAAAACAACGTAACTATTGGAGCAAGGTTATTGCCGAGCAGGAGGCCAGCGGACAAAAGGCCCGGCCGTTCTGTCGCGAGCGCGGCATCGGCGAGTATTCTTTCTACAAATGGCGCAGGCGGCTGCATCGGCCTGACTCCGTCGAGTTCGCACTGCTGGAGCCGAAACCCGCGGTGGCCACCGTAGTAGACTCCGCGCTGGAGTTGGTGCTTGGGAACGGGGAACGGCTGCGCATCGCCAACGGAGTAGATGCGGCCACGCTCCGCCTGGTGCTGGATGTGGTGCGGTCATGATGCACCTGCCAGCCAGTGTACGGGTATATCTCTGCCTGAGCCCATGTGACATGCGGCGGAGCTTCGATGGACTGCATGCGCTGGTGCGCGATCATCTCGCGCTGGACCCCTTCGCCGGGCATCTGTACCTGTTCGCCAACAAACGAAAGGACCGGCTGAAGATTCTGTACTGGGATCGGGATGGATTCGCAATTTGGGCGAAGCGGCTGGAAGCGGGCAGTTACGCCATCCCCTTGGGAGAACCCGGCTCGACCCGCTTGGAGATCACCGTCGAGGAACTGGGAGCGTTGCTGAGCGGCATCGATCTGAGCACCGCCATCCGGCGCAAGCGGTATTGTCGCGCGGCCGCGTAAAAACATTTCGACACCTGTCTGTTTTAACTTGGAATCGGCTCTGTTTCCGCTTATTCTGATAGCACATTGGTGCTGCCCCTCGATCCTGACCATCTGCCGAAAGACATCGATCTGCTGCATAAGATCGTCGTTGAGTTATGCGAGCGCCTGAAGCACGAAACCTCGGAGAAGGACAAATTCCGGAGTTTGTTGCGCGAACTGCTGGATGCGCAGCGCAACCGCAAGAGCGAGCAACTCACCAAAGACCAACTGGCCTTGTTTGAGACCATGTGGGAAGCCGGCCATCCGGAGGCGCCCGAGTCAGAACAGGAAGCAGCACCCGACGCCGAGGGGACGGGCGAGGAAAAACAGGAACCCGAGAAAGCGCAGAACAAGAAGCGTAGTGGACGCCAACCGTTGGCGCGGCATCTGGTCCGGGAGCGGGTGGTGCACGATCTGACGGAGGCGGAAAAGCACTGCCAGTGCTGCGGCAAGGATCTGCACCTGCTGGGCGAAGAAGCCAGCGAACGTTATGAGTTCATCCCCGCCGTGATGAAGGTGATTGAGGACGTGCGGCTGAAGTACGCCTGCGATTGCACGGTGAAGACGGCGGAGAAGCCGGCGCAGCCGATTGAGAAGAGCACGGCGGGAGCGAGCGTGTTGGCGCAGGTGATCGTATCGAAATTCGCTGATCACCTGCCGTTGCACCGGCAGGAAAGAATCTTCGCGCGCCACGGCGTGGAGATCTCGCGCAAGACGATGGGCGGATGGATGCCGCCAGTGGCCGGATTAATGGCGCCCTTGTATGAGGCGGCCAAGAAGGTCCTGTTCGAGTCCAAGGTGATTGGGACCGACGACACCGGGGTGAAGGTGCTGGACCCGAAACTATCGTTTGCGCGAACGGGCCGGATCTGGCCTTATGTGGGGGACGGCCATCATCCGGTTGTGGTCTACGACTACACGGCCACACGAGGGCGCGACGGACCGGCGAAATTTCTGGAAGGATATACCGGGTATTTGCAGGCCGATGCCTACTCGGTCTATGACGCCTTTTTCAAACCCGCGCGCGGGCTGACCGAGGTCGGCTGCATGATGCACATGCGCCGGTACTTCATGAAAGCCTTGGACTCGGATCAGGGGCGCATGGGCCCGGCGCTGCATCTGATTGCCCGGCTATACGCGGTCGAGAATAGGGCCAAAGGAGTTAGTGGCGAGCAGCGGTTCCAACTGCGCCAGCGGTTAGCGGCTCCCGTGATGGAGAAACTGCACGCGTATCTGCTCGAGATTCGCGAGCAGGTGCTGCCGAAGAGTCCAGCTGCGCGGGCCGTGCGCTATGCGCTGAATCAATGGGGAGCGCTGACGCGTTATCTGGAAGACGGCGACCTGGAGATCGACAATGGCGCCACCGAGCGGGCCAACCGGGACATCGCGATTGGCCGCGGCAATTGGACGTTCTTCGGCAGCGACACCGGCGGCCGGACCGCCGCCGTGTTGTTGAGCTTCATCGCCATGTGCAAGCGGAGCGCAGTCGAGCCCTTCGCCTGGTTCCGCGACGTGCTAACTCGCATTGCCACCCACCCCATCCACCGGATCGCGGAACTGCTGCCTCACAACTGGAAGACTCTCGCAACGGATCAGCAATCCTAAATCAAAAGACTCCCCGGGCTCGCCGGGAGCCTTCCATGGTGGTTCACAAGACGCTTAC
>JAIXKK010000173.1:5894-16860 GCA_026954325.1 Bryobacterales bacterium
AAAAGACTCCCCGGGCTCGCCGGGAGCCTTCCATGGTGGTTCACAAGACGCTTACGCACATGGTGGGGGAGAGATCGACCGCGTACACTTTCAGACCCCGCCGCGCCAGTTCCAATGCCGCCGTCCCTGTCCCGCAGGCCAGGTCGCAGGCGGAATCGATCTTCGGCAACACATTCGCCAGCAGGTTCGTGCGGGCGAACTCGCCCCAGGAACGGGCGAACCCGAAGAGCTCGTCGTAATGTTCCGCAAGTAGCTTGTAGGGGCGGACAACGGATCGGGGCATGGCGGCGGAGCCCTCCCGCTATTCTACCGGGACCGGCCGGATTGCCACCGTAATCTCCTCGATCCCACCCCGGCCAGAATCAGAGCCGATCCCATCAGAACAAACGTCCCCGGTTCCGGCACCAGCGGGTTCGGTCCGTTGAACTGCACCAGCACGTCCTGCACGCCTCCGGCGAGGATCAGGGCATCCACGTTCTGCATGTAGGGACCGCCGGTTCCCGTAAGCGAGTTTAGCCAGTGCTGGGCTAGATCCTGAACGCATGTGTACTGGCCCGATATACAGGCCGCGGAATCGGACCAGGTTCGGTACCGCACATCCCCGGTGGACAAGTTGTAGGTTCCAACCCCTTGCTGATTCTCGCGGACAATCTCCCAGATGGCCACTTGAAGGGCAGCGGCATGCAGTTCGTCCATCTGTACGGAAAAATCCGGGTAGAAATCGTTCAAGAGCTCCCGGAGGAGGTTTGCCTTCGTCGCGCCCATGCCGCCGATGTTGGTGGCGCCGGCTTCGATCATGGCCAGGTTGTAAGTGTACGTTTGGCCGGGCGTAAGGAATTCTCGAGGCTCGATGCAGAACGTATAGAACTGTGAGGGAATCCCGTTAGGGCCGCTCACGAGCGAGAAGTTAAACTGCCCGGGGTCCTGGAGATACCAACTGGTCCCGCCGTCAACCGTGCGGTCAACCGTCTTGCTGGTAGTGTAGGGAGAGTTGAAGTGTACGGTCACCGTTGCGGCGAACGCGGAGGAGGCGGAGAGCAGAAGGAGAGACAACCCTCTGCGGAACCCCGGCTTACGTGGCAGTAAGTGGCTTAGCATAGCACCCATTAGAAGGATAGAGGAGCCAAGGCTACGTGAGAATAGGACCGTAGTTGGAAAAAGGCCCCGCTGATCCAAAACAAAACATACTTAGTACGTTTGATGATGGTACCACTATTCCATCCTCAATGGTTTGCACCCCGCCGCTCCGCTCAATAATGATAGATGCATGACCCCGAACATGCTTGGCGCGTATGGCGATTGGGCGGCGCACGCCGTCGCGGACCCGCCGCGCCTGTCCTTCCGGCAGCCGATGTTCACCAACGTGGATTCCTGGCGGCCAGTGGCTCGCGCCCGCTACCGGGAGGCGCTGTTGGGTCCGGGAGGCGCCGCCACGCCGGTTCCCGTCATCCAGCACCACATCGAGTTCGATGGATTGTCCATCGAACACATGCAGTGGCAGCTTCCTTATGGTCCGCCGACGGAAGCGCTGGTGTTGAAGCCCGCGGGCGCCACCGGCAAACTGCCGGGCGTTGTCGCGCTGCATGACCATGGCGGGAACAAATACTTCGGCCTGCGCAAGATCACAAAGATTTCGAAAGATCCGCATCCGTTGATGGTGAAACACCAGGAGCATTATTACGGAGGCGCGGCGTGGGCGAACGAACTGGCCAAGCGCGGGTACGTGGTGCTGGTGCACGACACGTTCGCCTTCGGAAGCCGGCGGATGCGCCTGGCGGACCTGCCTGGGAATATCCGCAACAACCTGGTGGAGGCCAATCCGGAAGACGAAGCGGAGATCCAGCGCTACAACCAGTTCGCGGGAGGGCACGAACATCTGATCGCGAAGAGCCTGTTCTGCGCGGGCATGACCTGGCCGGGCGTGTTTGTGTTCGATGACCGGCGGGCGCTCGATTACCTGGCGTCGCGGCCCGATGTGGATGCGACGCGGCTTGGCTGCGGCGGGCTATCGGGGGGCGGGTTGCGCACGGTGATGCTGACCGGCGCCGACGAGCGAATCCGCTGTTCGTGCTGTGTGGGCATGATGACCACGTGGCGGGACTACCTGTTGAACAAGTGTTACACGCACACGTGGATGGTCTACATCCCGGGCCTCTCGCGCGACCTCGATTATCCGGAGGTCTTAGGCCTGGGCGCGCCGAATCCGGTGCTCGTGCTGAACAACCGTCAGGATCAGTTGTTCACCATGCCCGAGATGCAGCGGGCGGACCGGATTCTTACAGCCGTTTACAAGAAGGCCGGCGCCGCGGACCGCTACCGGGCGAGCTTCCATGACGGGCCGCACAAGTTCGACCTCGAGATGCAGAAGGAAGCGTTCGCGTGGTTTGATAAGTGGTTGAAGGGCTGAGGGAACAGCAGGCCGGCGAATTGTGATGTGATGAAACTTAGGAGGCTTTCGCGTGATCCACTCCGTAAAGAGCGCTCTCCACAAATACCTGGGCGGGTTAAGCCGCCGGGAAATGATTCAACGCGCGGGCTGGCTCGCCGCGATTCCCGGACTGATGAAGGGCAGGGAGGCGCTGGGCGCGCCGGCGGCGGCCACGGTGGGCAACCTCCACGTCAGCCCGGATCAGATCTACCAGTCGGTCGGGGTCCGGCCGGTGATCAACTGCCGGGGCACGCTGACAATTGTCGGCGGGTCGCTGGAACTTCCGGAAGTGCGCGCGGCCAAGGAAGCGGCGGCGCATCACTTCGTGCAGCTTGACGAACTGGCGGAGGGGATCGGGAGACGGTTGGCGGAGTTGACGGGCGCCGAGTGGGGGATCGTGAGTTCGGGATGCGCGGCTGGTCTGGCTCATGCGACGACGGCCTGCGTCACCGGCGGCAATCCGGATCTGCACGTTCGTGTCCCTGATCTGAGGGGGTTCGAAAAGGACGAAGTGATCATCCCGAAGCATTCGCGTAACGTGTATGACCAGGCGGTGCGTTCGGTGGGCGTGCGGATCATTGAAGCGGGCGACGCGGCGGAATATGAGGCGGCGCTCGGCCCGAAGGCCGCCATGGTATACGTGTTCGCGGGGCCGCGGGCGGAAAGCGGACCGCTGCCCTACGACGCCATATACGGCATCGCGAAGAAGAAGAACGTGCCGGTGCTGGTGGACGCGGCGGCGGAGATGCTGACGGTTCCCAATGTGCACCTGCAGCGGGGAGCGACGCTGGTGGGCTACAGCGGCGGCAAGTGCATCCGCGGTCCGCAGTGCGCCGGGTTGCTGCTGGGGAGGAAGGACCTGGTGCGGGCGGCATGGATGTCGAGCGCGCCGCACCACGGCCACGGGCGCACCATGAAAGTGGGCAAGGAAGAAGCCATCGGCATGCTGGCGGCCATCGAGATGTGGATGAAGCGCGACCACAAGGCCGAGATGGAGATGTGGATGTCGTGGATGAGGAACATCGGCGCGCAAGCCGAGAAGGTGGCTGGTGTGAAGGCAAGCATCCGCGAGCCGCGCGAATTGTCCAACCACAGCCCGAATTTGAGCATCAGTTGGGATGCCGATAAGCTGGGGATCACCGGGGAAGAGGTGGCGCGCATTCTCTACGAGGGCGAACCCCGCATTGCGCTCAACGGCGGCGGAGGCGGGAGAAGGCGCGGCCGGCAGTCGAATGAAACCGGCATCTCCATCACGGCGTACATGATGTCGCCGGGCGAGGACAGGATTGTCGGGGAGCGGATTCACGAGGTGCTCTCGGCTCATCGCGCTCCGAAGAAAAAGGAGGCTCCGGCGGCGCCGGCGGGGAATCTCAGCGGGAAGTGGGAGGTCCACATCCAGTTCACCGCCGGAAGTTCTCAACATGTCCTTCACGTACAGCAGGAGGGCAACCGCCTGGTGGGAACGCACCAGGGCGACTTCGTCTCGCGCGACCTGTCGGGGACGATCGAAGGAGCCGATGTGCGGATTGCCAGCTTCGTATCGGAGGCGCACGGAGCGGCGCTTTCCTACCGCTTTACGGGAAAGCTGGACGGTGACACGATGGCCGGATCGCTGGACATGGGTGAATATCTGAATGCGCAGTGGACCGCGAAGCGGCACGTGTTCGCCTGAGAGCGGGCTCACGGGAAGTTCAGTATTTCGGAACCGACGGGTCCACTTTGTCGCTCCAGGCGAGAATGCCGCCCGCCATGTTGCGCACGCTGCGGAAGCCGGCATCCCGGAGAACCGTGCACGCCTTCGCGCTCCGCACGCCGCTTCTGCAATGAATGACGTACTCCGCGGCGGGATCGAGTTCGCGGACACGCCTGGGCAGATCGCCGAGCGGGATGAGCTTCGCATTCGGGATACGGCAGATCTGGTATTCGTGCGGCTCGCGCACGTCAATCAGCACGAAGTTGTGATTGCGGTCGAGGAGTTCCTTGAGGCCCACGGCGTCAATCTCCCCGCCCGCCGCAACGGGCTCCGGCTGAGCCGGCTGCTTGGGAACGCCGCAGAACTGGTGGTAGTCGATCAGCTCGTGAATGGTGCGGTTTGGCCCGCAGATGGGGCACTCGGGGCTCTTCCGCAGCTTCATCTCGCGGACCTTCATGTTCATCGCGTCATACAGCATCAGCCTGCCGATGAGCGTTTCTCCCCTGCCGAGAATCAGCTTCACCGTTTCGGTTGCCTGCACAATGCCGATCATCCCGGGTAGGATGCCGAGCACGCCGCCTTCGGCGCAGCTTGGAACAAGGCCCGGAGGAGGCGGTTCCGGATAGAGACAGCGGTAGCAGGGCCCATCCTTGGTGGCGAACACCGAGGCCTGACCCTCGAAACGGTAGATGGATCCGTAGACGTTCGGGATGCCGAGCAGCACGCAGGCGTCGTTGACCAGGTAGCGGGTGGGGAAGTTGTCGGTTCCATCCACCACCACGTCATAGTCCTTCATTATCTGTAATGCGTTCTCGCTCGAGAGGGCCACCTCATGACGCTCGATGTTCACGTTCGGATTGATGTCGAGCATCGTCTCCGCGGCCGAATCGAGCTTCTTACGGCCGATGTCCTTGGTGCCGTGGATGATCTGGCGCTGGAGGTTGGTGCGGTCGACGACATCGAAATCCACCATGCCGATGGCGCCCACGCCGGCGGCGGCCAGGTACATTCCGAGCGGCGCGCCAAGGCCGCCCGCCCCAATACACAGCACGCGCGCCGCCTTCAGCTTTAGCTGCCCGTCCATACCCACTTCGGGCAGGATCAGGTGCCGGCTATAGCGCAACACCTCTTCATTTGAAAGCGCAACCGGTACTGCCGTTGTCGCCATTAACGCCCTCCCGCAATCGATGGAACGATGGAGATGGTATCCCGATCGCAGGCCGCGGTGGCCGTCTTGTCCAGGTAGCGGATGTCTTCGTCGTTCAGGTACACGTTTACGAAGCTGCGCAGCTTTCCCTCGTCGTTGAAGAGATTCTTGCGCAGGTCGCCGAAATCCGTGGTGAGCTTTTCCAGGCACTCGCCTACGGTACCGCCGGCGATTTCGACGGCGTCCTGTCCGTTCACAAAGTGACGCAATGGAGTGGGTATGAGAATCTTTGCCATGTCAATCTAAACCTGCTAAACCGAATATTCTAACTGTTCTTTCTCCGCCGCGGTCTGTTCGAAGTTCGGCAGAAAGCTGTTCGCGTGGTCGAATTCGCCCTTCTTCACGGACAGGACGACGAAGGAATACCAGGGACAGGAATTCTCGAGGTCGCGCCGCGAAAAGTAGGCATCGCAATCAGGATGCGAGTGAAAGATGCCGAGGACGCTCAAACCCCGCGCCCGCGCTTCCTTTTCCACTTGAAGCTGTTCGGCGGGGTCGAGAACATACGTGTCTTCCTGCGCTCCTTCAAAGGCGTTGCGCATGGGCCGGGCGATGCTGACCCGCCGGGTTCCATCCTTTTCCACGCCCAGCATGGCTCCGCAGCATTCGCGCGGGTAGGCTGCGCGCGCATGCGCCACCATTGCCTCCCAGGCCTGTCTCTCAATTTGGATCATCTTGTAGTGTAGCGCTAGTCTTCCTGCTCCCAGAACGGCTCACTCAGATACTTCGCCGCGCCGTCGCAGAGCACGGTCACGATCACGCCCTTCTGCCTGTTTCGCGCCAGTTCCTCGCCAATCTTGCGCGCCGCCACCACGTTGGCGCCGGAAGAGATACCCACCAGCAGGCCCTCTTCGCGCGCCAGACGCCGCACCATGGCGTATGCGTCTTCGGTGTCGAGCCAGATGTTATCGTCGGCGAGGTCCTTGTCGTAGATGGCCGGGACAATCGCCGCCGGCATATGCTTGAGCCCCTCCAGGCCATGAAAGCCCGACGAGGGCTGCGCGGAAATGCAGTGTACGCCCGGAACGTCGCGCTTCAACCGCCGCGTGGTGCCGACGAACGTTCCGCTGGTCCCCATGGATGTGACAAAGTGCGTGATGCGTCCTTCGGTCTGGCGGATCAGCTCCGGTCCCGTGGTTTCAAAATGCGCTTTCCAGTTGGCCGGATTGCTGTATTGATCCGGGTAAAAGTAGATGTCCGGGTCGGTTTCGTAGATCTCACGGCACTTGCGAATGGCGCCATCGGAGCCCTCGGCCGGATCGGTAAATACAATATCCACCCCGAACGCTTTCAGAATCTTCTTGCGCTCGTGGGAGGCGTTCTTCGGCAGGCACAGTTTGACGCGGTAGCCTTTGGCCGAGCAGATCATGGCATAGGCGATGCCGGTGTTTCCGCTGGTGGAATCAAGGAGAATCCGCTCGCGCGTCAGCCTGCCCGTGCGCTCCCCATCCACGATCATGTTGAGCGCGGGGCGATCTTTTACCGAGCCGCCGGGATTGAGGAATTCGGCCTTCCCGTAGATCTCCACTCCAGGCAATCCGGCGGCGGCGCGCTCCAACTTGATAAGCGGAGTATTGCCGATGGCGGAGAGCAAGGATGTCGCGTGCGTGCTCCAGAAATTCGGTACGGCGATCGGGAGTGCCATTGCCCCTCTGAATTTATAATACCCCAATCTCCAGTCCAGATTATGGAGATTCAGGCGGCGCCGCCGTCGCCGTCTCCGGAAGATCGGGACCCGGACTTCGGTACCATCGTAAAGAAGTGCCGCTGCCCGACGTATCGAACTTACGAAAGAACCCCGGACCGGCGCTTGCCGCGCGATGGAGATCCCTCGGTATCGACCGCGCCTTTCTTCGTACGATGACCGAACAGCCGGACAACCTGCGGCGCCCGCTCACGCCGGTCCGGGAAGCGCAGTTCCGGGATGACGCCGCGGCAGTGCTGCTGCGTCTCTTCTTTTGCGCAATTCCCACCCCGGCGGACGAGGCCGAGGCCGCGCTGGGACCCGAATTACTGCGTGCCGCGCTGGAGTGCGGGCTCTTGCTGAGCGACGGCGGCAGCGTCACCGCGCCGTTTCACTTGCGGCTTGCCCGCGGGCTTTACGTGTTCAGCGACTATCTGAACGGCCATTCGGAAGCCGTCATGGGAGCGGGCGAAACCACTGCAATTCTCTATCAGGCCGGATGCCCTACCCGCCCCGTGCGGCGCGCGCTCGACCTCGGCTGCGGCGCGGGAACCCTGGCGCTTCTGCTGGCGCGCACGGCCGCCCATGTGGTGGGAACCGACATCAACCCGCGCGCGGTGGCGCTGGCGAAGCTCAACGCTTCACTGAACGGCATCCTCAACGTCGAGTTCCTCGCCGGAGACGGCTTTGCTCCGGTGCGCGGCGAGCGGTTCGACGTGATCCTTTCGCAGCCGCCCTACTACCCAAATCCGCGGGGCGCATCCATCGAAACCTACCTCCATGGCGGCGTGCGGGGAGACGAACTCGCCTGGCGCATTGCGACGGAAGCTCCTTCCTACCTCACGCCGGCGGGGAAGGCGGTTATCTTTGCTTCCTGGACCAGCGGGCGTCCGCCAATCCACACGCCGGACCTCAAAGTGCTGGAACTCAGCACCAACCGCCGCGAGTTGCACGGCACGCGCCAAGGGATCACTGTTGTCGCACATGCCGCCGCCGGCGAAGCCTGGCACGCCGAACGCGAGGTAGCGGCCGACCGCTGGGGAGAGATCACGCGAGCCGCCATCGAACAGATCTTTGCGGTGGAGGATTACCTGCTGCGGCCAAGCGCCGCGGCGGAGTTCGAGGCGGCCACGGGACTCACGGTTTTCCTGGAAGGTTCGCAAACCGTGGTTCAGGGGGCCCCCGGATCATGGCTGGGAACCGTGCCCGTGGATGAAGCCACCCGCGCCGTCCTGGAATCACCCAATGCGGGCCACGGGCCGGAGGCTGTTCGCGCCGCCCTGCGGCGGGGATTGCTTGCGCTCAGGGATGCCCCAACTCCGCCATAGCCGGAATCAGCCGCCGGTAGACCATCTCGGGCACCGTTCCCTCCCAGTGTCCGCTGAGCCTGGCGAATCCCACGATGCCGAGGAACAGTACGGCGATCGCCGCCGCCATCACCCACGGCGCCACCTCGCGGCGGCTCGGCGCCGCCATCGCCAGCGCGCCTTCCGCCGGACACACAGCGACACATTCCAGACATCCGATGCATTCCGCCGACCGGATCCGCGCCAGCGTGTCCACGGGCAGGTTCGCCGGGCAAGCCTTGGCGCACTTGGCGCAATCGATACAGCGCTCCTCATTGCGCCGGATGCGCAGCGGACTCAGCAGCGAGGCCAAACCCATGAGCGCCCCGTAAGGGCAGAGATAGCGGCACCAGAAGTTGCGCACAAACACCGACGCCGCCACCAGCACGATCAGCACAATCGCGGCGGTGACGCTCAGGTTGCGGAAGAAATCGAACATCTTCACGTCGGCCAACACCCCGTAGGGGGAGTGGAGGAACGCCCGCAGGTCCTCTGCGTCCATGCCCGCCACCGCGTAGGCGAAGAATCCGAACAGCAGGTATTTCAGCCCCCGCAGCGGCACGTCAATCCACTTGGGCAGCGCGAAGTTGCGCCGGAAGGTTTCGCGGCCCAGCTTCCACAACTGTTCCGAAACGGCCCCCACCGGACAAAGCCAGCCGCAGAAGGCTTTTCGCAGCAGCAGGCTCATGCCGGCAAAGGCAACGAACAAAAACATGGCCGCCGGATGGACGCCCGGAATTTCGCCGGTGAGCAGGAAGTACTTCGTGTTCATCATTCCGGCGATGGGCAGCCACCCCTCCACGCCGGCCGGGCGGGTCCACCCTCCGCTTCCGGTCTCCATCCCGCGCACGAACAAGAAGAACTGCGTCCCGATCCAGAGATTCAGCAGGAAGAAGAGGCCCTGGACAGTCCTCCGGACGGTCTGGGACACGTCCGGGGAGGTCCGGCGGATCAGCATTTTTTTCTGCGTGCCCATGCTCTCACTCTAGGAGCAACCGTCGCGCCAAACCGCGGCCGCCGTCACTCTATCGCGATTTCCCCTTTGCCCCAAACGGTTTGCCGTCCGACACCGGTGTGCGACGCCGCCCGCAGGTAGGGAAGAAACACCGCCAAATCCCCCTCGTAAGCGGCAGTTCCCACAAAGCCTCCCAGAGGGTGACGCAGGCCGGTACGGGTGCTTTGGCGCTCGGCTTCGACATGCCGTACATCGCAGGATGAGAGGCGAACAGCCGCGGCTCGCTCCCCGAACTCGCGGAAATCCATCTCCAGCGGACCCGCCCCGTAGAGCCCGCGTAGCGTGCTGATGCGGTCCCGGATGCGCGCCATGAGGATGCCGAAGAGCGGCTCCCGCAGTAATCCTCCGTCTCCCTTGATCTCCGTGGGGGTGACGAATCTCACCCCGATGCGATGGAGGATTTCGGGGTGTTCGGACAGGTTCAAGCAGAATGGCTGCTGCCGCCAGTTCGTCAGCGCGGCCTTACCCCGGCCGGGGCCGAGCCCTTCGCGCCCCAGCCGGTCAAACGCCGCGGCAAAGGCGCCGGCGGATTCCCCGCTCTCTTCGAACAGGTTCATTGCGAAGGCGAAGCGTTCTCCTGGCGCGGCCCGCAGCCCCGCCTCGAGCGCCGCCACGCGAAATACGAAAGGACGCGGCGCATCAGACAGGCCGCTGGGGCCGCCGGCCGCGCGAGGAGCGAATAGTCGTTCATAAGCCGCCTCATCGGCGGCCTGCAGCATCAGGCCCAGGGAGCCGCGCAGCACGTTTCCCGCTTTTCCCGGCGGCAGATACACCGGCTCGCGTGCTTCCATCTCGAATCGCAGCCGGTGGAAGTGGAACCGCATTCCGCTCCCGCCGCGCTATTCGGTCAAGAATGCGATGGTCTTGGTTCCCGATACGTCGAAAGGCTTGCGGCAGCGCTTGCAGGACACCTTGTCCTGGGCCAGCACCATGTAGCTCTGCATCTTGGCGAACTTCGCCCGGTCGCGCTCATCGGCGCCGCGCGGCGCCGAACCTTTCTTCTTGCGAACCACCCAAGGCAGTTCGTAGGAATCCTTGCCGCGGCAAAAACTACAGACCAGGTCTATCGCCTTCGTGGTCCTCGACTCAACAAAGAAATCGCGTTCGTCCATTGTCGATGCCGGCGTCAGTTCCGGCCGCAAAAATCCGGGGATCCGCACATCCCGCCGGGACATTGAGGCATTTCACTGCGCGCCGGCGCACCGTTGGCGTGGGCGGAAAACGTGGAGAGTTGCTGGGTCAAGCGGTTGGAAGCGCACTTCGGACACTCGACGGCGTCTTCGGCGCGCCGCACCAGCTTCTCGAACTTCGTCCCGCATTCGTCGCATGCATATTCAAAGATGGGCATATGAATCAGTTCCCTTCCCAATCAATCAACGCTAATCCAATTCTATCAATCACCCGGCGCACCTCGGAAGAACGCATCGTATAACCATTGGCAATGATCGAGAAAGCGAGGCGCGCCTTGCGCCTCGTGGTGACATATCCGGAAAGCGCGCTTGCCGTCGAAAGTGTTCCGGTCTTGGCATGGATGGCCGAGGCGAGACGAGCCTTTTCAAACCGCGACTCGAGAGTCCCGTCCTCTCCCCCAAC
>JAIXKK010000142.1 GCA_026954325.1 Bryobacterales bacterium
GTTCACCAGGTAGCATATCCTCGGCGGGAACAACAAAGGGTAGTTCCCCGCTCTGGACGCGAGAACGGGGGCAGAACCGTGGCATGGCAACACGGGCGGCGTGTGGTGACGATTGCGGCGGGCACTTCGCTATTCACGTTCGCGCTGCGCCGATCCTTTTCCGCAACATGTTCCGAAACCGGATTCGTGTTCTGCTCCGGAACGCGGCGAAGGTGAAACGCCTCGTAAATTGTTGATTCTACGTGGATGAATGTTGGCACGCGGCCTGCTTACTAGAAGTGCGTAGGAAGACAGGGCGCTGGCTCAAATGAGGGCGTAGGGTTGCTCCTCCTGTTGAGCTTCACTCGATGTAGTACTCTCACCTGTTCGCTCCCACCGAATCATCCCGTCCACACGTCCCGCCCAACCAAGCTCTTTCCGGAGACAGCGCCCGGTCTCCTCAGCCCGCGCCGCGGGTGCGCCAAAGTTCACTCTCTACAGTTTTGCCCTCAGTTGCCGATGAGAACAGATGTATGACGCAGTCACAACTGGATCTCACCAACCATCTGGGATTTCAACTCAGCTTGCTAAAGCTGTCCACGATTCCGGGACCCAACGGAAGCCGAATCAGTGAGCACCTGGCGCAGCAGGCTCGACAGTTGGAAGAGATTGTGGACCGTTTGCTGGTTCCCGGTAAAGGATAGCCGCCTGACTCCAGAATAGCCGGGAGATATTTCATGCTCAAAGGCCGGCGAGATCTTCGGGTTGAGAGACATACGTCACAACCGGAGGCCTTGACTCCATCGTCCCGGCGGCGTTCTTCCGCAGGAACTGTTGCACCACGGTGACCTGTTGGTTTGGATCGCCAGGTCCGTAGAAAAACTCCCGCCGGCGATGCAAGATCTGCCCACCAACGTTGAAGTACCCACCCGGGTCGGGGATTACCGAAGGGCCAGTGTACTCCACCAGGGTGTGGACGATGACACGCAACAGGACGTTGGATTTTTCCGTTTGAATGGTTTGTTCGGAGATGACTCGCTCCCCGGGGTCCACCAGTAAAGCGTCGGGAATGCTTTCTTTGTTCTTCGGTTCCGGCATGTACATGCCGGTTTCCGGGTCATAGCCGCGGTAGACCATCCTCCAGGAAATATCGTGGAATTTATCGGCGGCCCGTTCCATGGGGCTCCCGGAATCGAGGTCAGCCCAATGCTTCTTGACGATCTTGTGGAGAACCGAACGGCGCAGGCTGATACGCTGTACGGTGGGCGCCGCCGGCGGTTGGGGCGGGCCGGGCGATTTGGTCGGAATATAGATCGTCTCCCCGCCCGAGAACATATAGTTGCCTCCGGCCGTGAGACGCGTACACTTGAGCTTCGTCTGGAGGTAATAGTTGACCACCCACTCCCATTTGCCCTTGAGGCTTGATTGTTCGATATCGATTTCGAAGTTGCACCTGATCAAGGCGGCAAAGGAACAACCTTCACGGTTGCAGACGTCAAGAAAGCTGTCCCTCGGTCCCACAATCACCGGCCGCTTGTTCGGGGTGGCGGGCGGCCAGGGTGCTTCGGCCAGACCGGCGCTCGCGGGCGTCTTTACGAGTGGAGCCGGCATGTTGTCCTCCTTAAACTGGGCCGTTTCAAAAGCGGCATCATCTGTCTTCCTCTCTGGGCGGGGAAGGGTGCGCAACAGGTATCCTCGCCCGCGGCCGTTTCTCCGGCCTCAAACTGACGTGCGAAAAACGGGCGGAGAATGGACACTACCGGGAGTTCAAGGACCTTCCATTTCCACAGGAAGCCAGTTTCGGCTGAAGCTCTGAAAGTTTCCCGGAGTAATACTCCTTGCGGCCGGCCGCCAGACGGCGATAGGCTTCAGCAGCCCGGCGGTACTCGATACAGACATCGCCCGAGCCGAGTTTCCGGTATACCTCGGCCCGCTCCAGGCGCGCCCATGCGAGATTGTGCCAAGCCATGTAGAAATCCGTGTTCCTGACCAGGGTTTCCGTGTGTTCGATCGCCTCGTCCAGGGACGCCAGCGCGCCTCGCCAGTCTCCTTGCCTGCGGCGAAACTGGCCGAGCAGCGTGAGGGCATAGGCGAGCCTGTCGCGCACCCGATGATCCTTTGGATCCGCCTCCCAAAGAGCCCGTCGAATATCGACGCTGCGCCGCGCGAAGGCGGTGGCGGTCAAGAGGTCGCCTTTCTTTTCACACCCCGTAGCCACCATGCTCAAACTCTGGGCGAACTCCATCCGGGCAGTTGCATCCCGGGGCGCGGCCTGAACGCGCTGCTCGTCCAGTTTCACGGCGGCCCGGGCATGTTCAATCATGCGGTTGGCGTCATCCTGATACATGCCGCTCAGATACTTATGGACCGTTGCGAGGTCGCGCATTCGCTCCGGATCGGCGGGGCGGGCTTCCAGGAGTTTCTCATACACGGCCATGGCCCGATTCCCGAAGGCCAATCTGTCGTGGTGGGGTAGTTGATCGGCCGTGGCCGTGGCCATTTCGGAGTAGGCCGCGCCCAGTCCGCGCCACACACGTCCGTCCTCCGGGGCGTCTTTGGCCAGCCTCTCCCAGTGATCGAGCGCCTTTCTTTTCACCTCCAGGGAATCAGCCCCCCGCCCCACGTGCACGAGTTGCGCTCCTATCAGGGTCAGCACCCGGCCCAACTCGAGCGATGCTGCACGGTGACGCGATTCGGCTTTGAGCAACTCTTCCAGCATGGCTCTGGCCTTGTCGTAGCTCGCCAGCGCGCCTTTCGTGTCGCCGAGGTTAGCGCGGTTCGGATTGCCCTGAATATCTCCAAGCCGCGTGTAAGCAGATACCAGATCCAACTGCAAAGCAACATCTTTTCGGCTGTCACGAGCCAGAGAATCAAGGTATTCAAGGGATCGCGAGATCATGAGCCGGCGGACTTCCGTGGCGCCCGAGAGCCTCGCAATCGGGTCGTGAAATTCGAACAGGATCGAGTTCGCCAGTTTGCGCACTTCGTGGAACCGGCGCTCGGCGGCTGCCCGTTCCCTGCGTGCGGCCTGCATCTGCCACACCACCGCGGCTCCGGCGGCCAGAAGCATCAGCGCCATGAACGCCCCGGCGGTTACCGTGAACCGGTTGCGGCGGGCCCACTTGCCCAGGCGGTACAGTTTCGCCGGTGGCATGGCGGCTACCGGCCGTCCGGCCATGTAGTTTTCCAAGTCCGCCGCTAACTCCCGCGCCGAGGCGTAGCGCTGAGACGGAGCTTTGCGGATCGACTTCATGACGATTTGATCCAGGTCGGCGCCGGCCCCGGGTCGAGGCGGTTCCTCCTCCAACACCTGGCGCAGCAGGTCCGCGGTCAGGGAACCGGAAAGAGAGTACGCCTGATGTCCGGCCAACAATTCATATAAGAGCAGGCCCAGTGAGTAAACATCCGCTCCGGTCGAAACGGCTTCCCCCCGCAATTGCTCGGGGCTGGCATAGTTCAGCGTCATCAGGTGTCTTTCGGGCGCGGTGCGGTCCCCTTCCTCGCCGGCCGCGGGCAGCATGCGCGAGATTCCAAAATCCAGCAGTTTGGGCACTCCCTCCGCCGTCACCAAGACGTTGCCGGGTTTTATGTCCCGATGCACGATTAAGTTGCGGTGGATGAAATCGACGGCTCCGGCGATTTGCTGAATGAGGCGGATTCGATCCCCGGCGCTCAAACGCCGCTCCCGGCAATATGCGTCAATGGCCACTCCCTCGACCAGTTCCATGACGATATAAGGCGTGCCCTCTTCGCTAACTCCGGCGTCCAGGAGTTCAGCGATGTTGGGGTGGCGCAGGCCGGCAAGGATACGTTTCTCACGCTCGAACCGCCGCCAGGCCTCCCCGCCGGCGGCGAGCAGGCTGACGAACTTTATTGCCACCGGGCGCGCGAATTGGCCATCATCACGCTCGGCCCTGTAGACGACTCCCATCCCGCCACGCCCCAGTTCGCCGGTAATCCGGTAGACGCCAACCCGCTGTCCATCCAATCGTAATGCCCCGGCGTTTTCCTGCGTTGGAAAGCGGCCAAAGTAGGACTCGGCGGCAGGGAGTTGCTCGAGCATTTCCCGCACCTCGGCCGCGGTTCGCGGATCGTCGGGGCAGAGCGCCTCCAAGGCGTGAAGACGCTCCCGATCCTCGAAATCGAGAAGGCGGGCGAAAATCTCCTCAACCTTCCGGCTGCCCGAACCCACCGCTCCCTCCTTGAATCTGCCGGTGCAGCCAGATCTTCGCCATGGTCAGCTCTTTCTTGACCATGCTTTGAGACAGATCTATCGCCTCGGCGATCTCGGCAATGGACAGGCCGCCGAAAAATCGCAGTTCCACGATCTCCGCTCTTCGCCGGTTGGATTGTTCGAGACGGGTGAGGTGCTCATCGAGTTGGACATAGTCCGCATCGAGCGCCCTCGGCATTGTGGCAACCAGCGGGGGTTCCGCGCCCGGCATTTCCGAGTCCCGTTTCCGCGCGCCGTGATAGCGTGAATAGTCCACCAGAACCTGGCGCATCAGCCGCGCGGCGATTCCATAGAAGTGCTTGCGGTCCCGCCATGGCTCGGGCGCCTGCCCGGACAAGCGGAGAAACGCCTCGTGAACAAGACCCGTGACGCCGAGAGTGTGTCCTGGCCGTTCGTGGCGCATGTAGGAGCGGGCGATGCCGCGCAGTTCGTCGTAGACCAGTGGAAGGATCCGTCCGAGTGCGTCCGGATCGCCATGGCTCCACGTTTGGAGAAGAGCGGTAACGGAGCCCGGGTTCATCGAACCGTCATGGCGAAAGGCTGGGCCGGGCGCATCGGGCATCGTTTCCCTCATTTTTCCCCGTCCGGTAGCCGTCTACTTCGGCTTGTTCGGGAGAATTTCCGCGAGAGGTGGAGAAAGACCACAGGTTCGGAGAAGAGCGCAGGACCGGGCTCAGCGGTGGCCATCGTTTCTCCTTCGCATGCGGCATGTCCCGCTGACGAGAGGCAACATTATAGCGCGGAAATCCGGTTATAATCGGTGACCAAAGTCACATCGCCCAAGGCCGATCCGTTTGATCAAGGCGGCAACCTGACAGGCAGCCGTGAAGATCTCGGACTTCTGACCGCCGCCGCTGTGATATTATCCTGGCGGAATGAGACTTCCCCACCTGGCGGCCGGCATGCTTGCTCTCGCCGCCGTGCTCGCCGTACCCGCCGCCGAGCCCCAATCCGTCACCTGGATTTTCGACCGTCTGGACCGCATCGGCGGCCATCCCGTCACGCTTCTCGGCCATCCACGCGTCATCGATACGCCCGCCGGCAAGGCGGTCCGGTTCAACGGAGTGGATGATGCCTTGTTCATCGATACGCACCCGCTTGCCGGCGCGGCGGAGTTTACCTGGGAGGCCATTTTCCGTCCCGACGGCGGGCGTCCCGAGCAGCGGTGGTTTCACCTCGCCGAACAGGATCCGCAAACCGGAGCCGACACCGGAAGGCGGATGCTGTTCGAAGTGCGGATCATCAACGGCCAGTGGTGTCTTGACAGCTACGTCTCATCCGGCGGGCCAGGAAAAGCGCTGATGGACCGCAAGGCTCTGCATCCCCTGAAACAGTGGTATCACGTGGCCGCCGTCTATGACGGCCGCGAATTTCGCAACTATGTGAACGGAGTACAGGAGGGCGCTGGCGAAGTTCACCTCACGCCCCAGGGAGCCGGACACACTTCCGTCGGCGTGCGCATCAATAAGGTGGATTACTTCATGGGAGCCGTGCGCCTTTCGCGGTTTACACGCCGCGCCCTCACTCCCGCGGAGTTCCTCAAGCCGCCGAATCCGTAATCTACGGGTTGGACACTTTCACCACAAAGTACGTCACCTGCTTGCCCTTGGGGACGAAGAACTGGTGGGGCGTATTGGGGGGGACGTGAACCACATCGCCGCTTGAAACATTCTTCCGCATGCCGTTCTTGATTGTGCCTCCGCGAATCTCCCCTGGTTCCGTGGTCTTGCCTCCCGCCACCTGGCCGCCCAACAGCAGTTGCGCTTCCCCGCTCTCGATGACGAAAATATCCGTCACCTTTTCATGGACCTCCGGAATGCCGTCCTTGTCACGCTGGGAGAGAGCGAGGCTGTGGTTGGAAAACCTGGCGCCCGCCTTGTCCGGCGGCACGCCTTTCGGCCAGACGAACAACCCGGGGTCCGCCGCCGGCAACGGCATCACCGAGGCTGCAAACAATATCGCAAAAAGATGTTTCATCGTATCTCCTCTTCGACGGGCATTATACTTCACATCCCCAATGCATCCACGGTGCTGCTCACCTTCACCGTCCGCGGGGCGCACCAATGGATGAGGTCCGGCAAGTCGTAGGACCGCAATGCCCCCGGAACAATCTGTTCGAACACGCCGCGATGAATCCGGTGGCGAACCACGGTTTCATAAGACGCGAGCATCCCCTCGAGCCTCGCCGAGTGGATGCGGGTATCGAGCGCGGTCGCGTACAGAGCCGGCACGGATCCGGCGCCGATCCCCTCCACCGAAATGCGGGACGCATCCACATTTTCACGAGCCGCGAGAAGGCTCACCGCGGCGCTGATATCTTCGGCCCGCATACCCGCCAAAGGACGGTTCAGCAGAATGGCCGTCATGGCTGAATCGTAGTCGCCGAAATAGCGTGTCCAATCCGAACTCTTCGCGCGGCTCGAAGCGGTTTCCCCCATGCCGCGCAGGTCAATCGCCAGCACCACTTCGCCCGCCGCCGCCCGCCGCATCGCCAGTTCTTTCGATGCCGCCTTCCCTCCGCCGTGCGCCACAATCACCGCCGGTTGTTTGCCGCTCCCCTGTCCTTCGAACAGCACCGCCGGGATGATCACGCCCGGTTCGGTTTCGTAGACGAGTTTCGTTACGCGAATGGCATCCGCCGCCGCGTGCGATCCGTAGTAGCGAACAGGCGGCGGGGAAGTGCGCGCCGTGAATCCCGTGAGCCGCCGTACATCCTCCAGCGTTCCCGGCTTCCGTAACTCCTTCCACCGCGCCTGAATCAAGCCGTGCAGCGTCTGCCCGCGCAGCGATGTCGCCACCTGTCCGGTGGGAGTGCAGTTCAGTTCCGTCTCGGAAAGCAGCGGGATCTCGTATTCCGGCGCCGTGTCCTCGCTGCCCTTGAGCCACTTCGTGAACCACCGGTAGGCGGCTTCGCGTCGTTCCTTGTTGTAGCCGTGTCCATCGTCCACCTCCACTTTGGCGAACTTGTCCGCCGCTCCGAGCGAATCGTACACCCTTGCCGCCTCGGCGTATGTCTCTCTCGCGCCTCCGATCGAGAAGAAGTCGCGAATGCCGGTCAGCATGACGAACGGCTTCGGCGCGAACCCGTAGATGAAATCCGGATGATCGTATCCTTTGGCGATCCAGCCCGGCAGGCATTGTTCGGCATCCTGCGGTCCGATGGTCTCCAGCAGTTTGCGCCAGTTCGTCAGGTAGCACGAAGGCGCCGCGACATGAATGCGGTCATCGAGGGAGCCGATGTAGGAGGTGTGCGTGCCGCCGCCCGAGTTGCCGGTGATGCCGGCGCGTGTCTTATCCACCTCCGGCCGTGACAGCAGATAGTCGAGCGCTCGCATGCCGTCCCAGATCGTATATCGCGCCAGTGCATCGCCCACCAGCAGACTCTGTATCCCCTGGATGGTGTGCTCCGTCGTCGAAGCCCCCACCTTCGATGCCTGGAAGTCTTCATCCCAAAGCTGTACCCGCTCTCCCTGTCCGATGGGGTCCCAGGCCAGCAGCACAAAGCCGCGCTTGGCCAGGTTCGAGATGACGATCTGCCAGGCAAAGTGCGACTTCCCGCCTGGTTCATGGCCCAGTGGAAACAGGATGGCCGGATACGGCCCTTTGCCCGTAGTGGGAACATACAGATTCGCCGTGACGAAAAATTTCGGCTGGCTCTCGAACACCACCTTCTCGATGCGATATCCATCGCGCTCGATCACTCCGGTGACGCTCGGATGGAGCGGCGTGCGCTCCGGAAGCCCGCCGAGCGCGGCCACGAAGGCTTGGCGGAAATTCTGCTTGTAGGCCGCCCAATCCGTGGTTGCCGCGACCCGCTTCGCGCGTCCGTCAAAATAGACCTGCGCGCGCGCCCTCAAGAAGCGCGGCATCATCTCCGCGGCCTGCTTGCCGTCTTCCAGCTTGTGGTAGAACTCCATGTCCACCGCCGGCTGGGCGCGCAGTAACGGAGCCGCGAGGAGAAGAAAGAAAAAAGCCATACAGGAATTATTGCCCAACCTCACCGTGTGCAGTAGCATGGGCAGGATGAAACGAGCCTCGATCGCTGTCTTCCTCCTGCTCGGCGCGTGCGCCCGCCGGCAGGCGCCCGTTGCGGCCGAACCACCCGAGGTGGAGGCAACCGCCGCCGCCATCACCGCCTTCACGGAGGGGCCAACCGTCGATGCCGATGGAAACGTGTTTTTCACGGAAACCATTAACCAGCGCATCATGAAAATGGCTCCGGACGGCACGCTCAGTGTCTTTCGCGAACACAGCAACAACGCCAACGGCCTCCTCTTCGATGACCGGTTCCGCCTGCTCGCCTGCGAAGGCGCGCCCTCCAAGGGCGCTCTCTACCAGGATTCGAAGCCCCGCGTCACCCGCACCGACATGAAGACCGGCAAGGTGGAAGTGCTCGCCGATAATTACAACGGCCAGCCTTTCGTGAGCCCGAACGACATCACCATGGATGCCAAGGGCCGCCTCTATTTCACCGATCTGCCGGGGGGCGCGGTCTATCGGATCGATACGGACGGAAAGCTGTCGCGCATCCTCTACAAGCCCGAAATCCAGAGGCCGAACGGAATTCAGATCTCACCGGATGACAAGACGCTGTACCTGGTGGAAGCGAACCCGGCCGAGGGCGGGGCGCGCATGCTCCGGGCATACAATTTGCAGCCGGATGGCACGGTCGCCGACATGCGCGTGTTCCACGATTTCTATCCCGGACGCAGCGCGGACGGTATGTGCATCGATACTCAGGGTAATCTCTACGCGGCCGCCGGACTGCACCAGCGCAGGGGCTCGAGTGAAACACTGAAGACCCGGTGCGGTGTCCACGTCTTCGCGCCGGACGGCAGGCTGACCCGCTTTATCGCCCTCCCCGAAGACACCATCACGAACTGCGCCTTTGGCGGACCGGACATGAAAACTCTGTACGTGACCGCCGGAAAAGGATTGTATCAGACGAGAGTGGAGATTCCCGGGACCAGAAGGTAGCTAAGGGGCCGGCTCGCGCGCTGTGACGGATCCGCCGATCCCCGCCGCGCGGGCATCCTTCTCAAGCCGCAGCGCCTCCTGCTTCGTCAGGTGATCGCCCAGCACCACCATGTACGTTCGCGCATTGCCCGACGGCGGAAAGACCCGTGCATGAAATTGCGGCCACCGCCGTTCGATGGCCCGTGCCCGGCGTTCGGCGTCCTTGCGATGGCCATAGGTATTGGCAACCACGTTCCAGGTGCGCGCCTCCACCACGGGCGCTGCCTGAGCGGCGACCGGCGGAGCCGGCTGCGCTGTCTTCGAAGGCGCGCTCGAATGGCGGGAAGCCAGAATGACGAGAAGCAACGCCACGCCGGCCGGAAGACCGACCATCCCCCACCGGCGGAACTCCTCCCTTTGCAACAGCGGGACGCCGGCATCCCCCATCGATTCCGGAGCCGGTTCCTCTTCCCGCAGTTCCGGCTGCTCGAGCACGGCTGCGATTCGGGCCAGCGACCATCCCTTCCGCATGGCTCCGTCGATGATACTCGCAAACGGCTCGGCCACCGAGTGCAGTTCGGAAAGCTGTCTGTCATTGTGCTGCGTCAGCAGTTGGTACAGAGTGAAGCCCAGGTTTCGTATGTCCTGCTGAAGTGTCTTGTCTCCATGAGGGGATGACACATCATGGATCGATAACTTGATGGTTTCTCCCACCGCCAGGATGTTGCCCGGTTCCACGGCGCCATGCGCGAGATACTGTTCGTGCAGGTAAGAGAGCGCTACAACGGCCGCGCGCAGCACTTCATCGGCTTCCACCAGCGTGAGGCATCTCTCGCTTAGCAGCGTGGCCAGGTCGTCATCCGGGCACTCCATGCGCGCATAAGCGAGCGGCACTCCATCGGCTTCGCTCCATCCGGCTTCAAACACGCGGATGAGATTCGGATGAGACAGCGGGGAGGCGAGCTTCCATCGCCGCAACTGTTCTTCCGCCTGTTCGGAATGCTGGGGTACGGCGGCGATGACAGCGGTTTCGCCCTCGGGGCCGCTCCGGTTCGTGAGATAGTACACTCGTTTTCCGTCATCACCCAGCAAACGTTTTAGTTCAAAGCCCGCGGTAAGAGGCGCGCCCTCCAGCCGGGTCCACAAATCCGTCATTCCTTTCATGTAAGCAAACCACATGCCGTATGGCGGGCGTTGGGTTTCAACAACCATGTCGCGTGCGGCGGAAATTCTTACCGGGCAAGCGCGGTAATACTTACACCGCGCGGGCGTGGTCGTAAGTTATTCCCATTACACTATGGTCTCAATCCACCTTCCGGTTCGCGCCGGTGAGTAAGCTGGATTGTCACTTCCTCTCTCTTCTCCGCCTCCGCCGCGTTGGCCCTTGGTGTGCTCATTAGCGTGGAATGAACACAGGACGAAAGGAGAATCCCTTGTGGAATAAACGCGGCGACGATGGTCCGTCCACCGCGCCGGCCCGCACCCCGGGTTCAGCGGTACATGCAGGTCCGTCACGCACGGCGGCTGTCATCGGCGCGTCCATGCAGATCAAAGGCGAAATCCACAGCGCCGAGGAACTGTACGTGGATGGTGAAATCGATGGCGCGCTTGTACTCGAACAGGCTCTGACCGTTGGTCCCAACGGCAAGGTGAAAGCCAACATCAAGGCGCGCGACGTATTGATCCTGGGCTCCGTAAAGGGAAACGTAGAGGTATCGGAGAAAATCGCCATCAAGGACAAAGGCAGCCTCGTGGGCGACATCAAGACTGCCGGAATCATCATTGACGACGGAGCGTACTTCAAGGGAAGTATCGACATCATCCGTCCCGCGCAGCCGCGCAAACCCGCGGAAGCGAACGCCGCGGCCGCCTCAGGCGCGTAATTTCTCGAGTAACTTCACGCCCATCGCCATGTCGGCGTAGCGCTGCTCCATGTCTTCAATCTCGCGTTCGATGTTCATGGGGCCTTTGTAACCGATCTCTTTGAGTTTGGCGACAAAGCGCTCCATGCCGACAGCGCCCTGTCCGAGCGGACGTTCCGTCCCCAGCGCGCCAGGCACATCCTTCGGCGGCCAGTCCCCATCTTTGGCGTGCACGCTGATCACATGCCCTGCCAGCACTCCCAGGGCTTCGATGGGATCGCCCGTTCCATACAGAATCATATTGGCGGGGTCGAAGTTGATGCCGAGGTTGGGCCGGCCGGCATCTTTGAAAAAATGCAGCAAGGTTTCGGCCGGCTCCTGTCCCGTTTCGAGGGCGAAAGTCTGGCCGTTCCTGGCGGCATGGTCACACACGCGCCGCACCATTGCCTTCACCGCCACATAGTCGGGGTGTGTTTCGTCCGCCGGCACAAAACCGATGTGACAGGCGATGCTCTTCACTCCCAGCGCGGCGGCGAAATCGCTCAATTCGAGCGTGCGCGCTTCCCGCTCGGCGCGGGTTTCGGGAGGAATGAAGCCCACGGTGCGCTGCACGGTGGGGATATCGGCGTAGCTCTCGCCGTTGTACCCGGCAAAGCAGGTGACGAGCGTGAAGTCCTGCTTCTTTAGTTCGTCCTTCCATGCCTGCGCCGTGGCCGAATCGAGCGTCACATCGCCTGCCACGCCGAGCTGTCCGCAATGCACCCCCAAAGATTTGATGCGCGCCACCGTGTCGCGCACCATCCACATCATGGCGCCGATTTCGAGATCTCTTAAAGCTGACATTTGATCTTTTCTCCGTTTCTTGCCCTCGCCTCGGAAAGCAGTTTGGTAAGCCGGACGGCGGCGGCCGAATCCCTCGGGCTGCAAATCGCCGGTTGCCGGTTCTCCGCCGCGCAATCGAGGAAATACTCGATTTCCGCCTGGTAGCCGTCCTTTTCCTCCGTTCGCAACTCTTCGTGTTCGCCGTTTGCCCGGTACAGCGCCGGCGGCCGTCCGGCGCTCGAATACTCCACCGTGCCGCCGTCACAGACCACGGTGTATTCCATCGAGAAGGGATACGCCTTCGGGTGATGCCAGCCGCCGCTTACCGTCGCCACCATGCCATTGGCGTAGTAGAGTTGCGACTCCATCACATCGATGCCTCCGGCCAGATCCTCATACCCTGTGGCCGAGACAGACTCCGGCAGCCCGAAATGCTGAATGCACTGATCCGTGTCGTGAATCACCAGGTCGAACACGCCTCCCCCGGACTTCTCCTTCGAAGCAAGCCACTTCGCCCAAGCCGGTCCGGCACAGCGGCGCCGGAATAAAGCGCCGCGCACGCTTCCTAGAGAAGGCAGAGCATCCCGCAAGGCGAGGTAGGCTGGAAAGAACCGCAGCACCTGCGCCACCATCAGGACCTTTCCCGCTTTCTCCGCCTCCGCAATCATGCGCGCGCACTGTTCGCCATCGAGCGCCATGGGCTTTTCCACCAGCACATGCTTGCCCGCCCGCAATGCCGCCGTAGTCGCCGATTCGTGAAGATGCGTCGGCAGGCAGAGGTCCACGGCGTCGACATTCTTGTCATTCAGACAGTCCTCGATCCGCGTGTATTGCGCCACGTTCGAGAAGTCCATTTTTTCGCCCGGTCCGCCCAGGTTTCCCGCAATCGCGGACAGGTCTCCCGACAGCTTCACCGGATCTTCGCTCACCACCGCGGCGAGTGTGGCGTGAGGGATATTCCGGATGGCCTTCAAGTGAACCATCCCCATGAATCCAAGCCCGGCAACTGCAATTCGCATAGACCAAACATGGTACCATTTGGACCGCGATGAAGCGGAGAAATTTTGTTGCCGTCACCGCGGGATTGGCCGCCGCCGCGCCGCCCGCCAGAGCCTCGGAAGACCGTCAGGTGATTGCCGCCGGAGACGGCATTCCGCACACTGCCGCCGATTATGCTGCCCAATTGGCTCGGTTGACGGCCGGCGGAAGCCTCCACAAGGACAGCTATTCGCGCGAAGGCGTCGTCCGCGAACTCGAGCGGAGGGTCGCCGCTGAACTGGGTAAGGAGTACGCCGTCTGGATGCCTACGGGTACACTTGCGAACCATTTGGCGGTACGCCTGCTCGCCGGGGAAAAACGCCGCGTGTTGATGCAGGCCGAGTCGCACCTCTACAACGATTGCGGGGATTGCGCCCAAACCCTGAGCGGGCTCGCCATGATTCCGCTCGCTCCCGGCAAGGCGACCTATACTCTCGAAGAAGTGGAACAGGCCGCGTCACGCGCCGCCGGCAGCCGTGTCGCCGTACCCATCGGAGCCTTGCAAATCGAGTCGCCCGTGCGCCGCCGCCAGGGGGAGCGGTTCGATTTTTCCGAAATGAAGAAGATTACCGCCTGGGCGCGGGAACACCATGTGGGAACGCATCTGGACGGGGCGCGCATCTTCCTCGAATCCGCCTACACGGGAATCCCGGTGAAGGAATATGCGGCTCTGTTCGATACGGTGTACGTTTCCACGTACAAGTATTTCAATGCCGCCAGCGGCGCCGTCCTCGCCGGGCCGAAAGCGCTTCTCGAGAACACGTATCATATCCGCCGTATGTTCGGCGGCGGCTTGAATGAAGTGTGGCCCTTTGCCGCCGTAGCCCTGCATCATTTCGAAGGCTTCTCTGCCCGTTACCGGAAAGCCGTCGAAACCTCGGAAGCGGTCATCGCCTCGCTTGCTGAAGATCAGAACTTCGAGGTCGCGCGCATCGCGAATGGCGCCAACATTTTCCGGATGCGCGTGCGCGGAGTCAACGCGCTCGTCTACCAGCAGCGCCTCCTGCTGGCCGGCATCACCGTGCGCGATCCCGCAAACGAGTGGTTCTCGCTCCAGGTGAACGAAACCTGGAACCGCGCCGGCGCCGGGGAAATCGCCGCGCGGTTTCGGAAAGGACTCGGCTAGGCGGCTGCGCGTGCGCGGCTTGAAACGCGGAGCGCCGGTTGCACGATCGACACGGCAATATTGAACGTGGCCGCGAACAGCGCCAGACCCGCGTGGATCGGATTGTCGATTCGCGGATCGCGCGGCAGATCCGAAGTCGCCGTGACCAGCAGGACCACTCCAAGTGTCCCCGTGAGCAGCGCCACGGCGAAGGCGGCCCAACCGAAGCCGAACACCAGGTTCAGCACCATCGCGCCAGGTATGCCGGCGCCACGGCCGGCAACCATCCCGCGGCGCCGGAAAACAGACGGACCCATGCCTCCGTCGACGCGCCCAAGTAACCGCCCACCGAGGAAAAGCCCATGGACGCGATGAACCAAAGGTAGCCCTTCTTCACCATGGAGGCGCGCTCGTCCGACAGTTCGGCTGCCGGGAACAGCGCGTCCACGTAAGCGGGAGCATTCATGACCCTTGTGGAGTCAGTATGGGGGAGAGACGCGAAAGCTCCCAGACGAGTTATCCCTAATCCGGCGGGCACGTTTGCCTTAGGCTGTTCTACGGAGCCGCGATCCGGCCTTATTCGTGCCGCGGCGCCGCCATTGGATCCACTTTCGCGGCGTAGCGCACCGGCAGGAAGCAGGCGAACAGCACCGTAGCACGGGCGGCAGCGCAGTGCGACGGCTCCCTGTTCCGGCTCCCTGTTTTGCACCACTATGGCCGTTCTTGCCGCGTCCGGTGGTATGGCCCGCCGGCGGGCCGTTCTTACCCCAGTATCTCTAGCCGGCCGCTCAGGCGGGCGGTATGATCATACCGGGAGTACGAAGATGGGGAATGTGGAACGCGCGTGACGGCTTCCCTGAACGATGACCTGCTTCGAGATATGGACCGGCGTGAGAAGAGCCGCGCCAAGTTCGTCGCCGAGGCCGTTCGACGGGAACTGGACCGCCACGGGCATGCCGAACTCCGCCGATCATTACAGATATCGCATCCGGAGAGCGCCGATTTTGCCGAACAAGGCATTGAGGAATGGATTCGCGGCCTGCCGGAAGAGGACGCGGAATCACTCGTCGACATCACCGCCGGCAAAGCGGCTCGGTGGGTTCCCGGTGAAGGCTGGGTTGAGGACCGGGCTTGAGGCGGGTGAGCATCTGCTTCTGAATTCAATTTCGTATACCTTATGTGGTGAGAGAATGGACCGGTTCCACACGTGGCTGGATCTTGCTGACGGAAAGGAGAGTAGATGTCCACAAAAGAAAACGCAATGTCGCGACGTTCGCTTCTGAGCAGGGGCGCGGCGGTTGCGGGGCTTGGCCTCCTGGCTGACCTCGAAGCGTATCCCCAGAATGTCAACCGGAATTCAATTCCTTCGGATTTGAAAATCACTGACATGCGCATCGCCGTTCTGAGAGGGCCGGGAGGCCAGTCGCCCGCGGGCCGGGCGGGCGCTCGCGGCGGCAGGGGACCGTTGCCTCCGGCGACTCCCGGCACGGGAGGGGCCTCGGGCGGCACGATCATCGTCCGAATCGACACCAACCAGGGAATTTCGGGTTACGGCCAGACGATTGGCGACGGCCCCCAGCCCAACTACGTACTGACGCATAAGGCCCGAGTGCTCGGCGAGAATCCCTGCAACGTTGACAAGATCTTCCGCAAGATCAAGATTCATGGCGCGTATAACCGTCGGGGGAGCGGCGTCAACGCGATTGAGAACGCGTTGTGGGATCTCGCCGGCAAAGCTTATGGCGTGCCGATCTATCAAATGCTTGGCGGGAAATTTCGCGACAAGGTCCGCATGTACACGGAGGGTAACTCGCGCTCGGATAACATCAAAGACATCGCCGCCGATTACAGGGAGAGAGTCGCCGCGGGGTTCACGATGCTCAAAATGGACTTGGGCGTACCTCGCATCCTCCAAGGCAAGCGGGGCACGATGTTTGCGCCGGCAGGCTATAACGGGGAACCTGGGGAAGGCCCCGAGAACTACTATCAGGGCTTGGAGATCAGCGACAAGGGATGTGAACTCGTAGCCGACTACGTCGCTTCGATCAAGGAAGCCATGGGCGACGCCGCCGACATTCCCATGGGTCACGACCATTTCGGGCACCTCACCGCGAAAAGTTGCATCAAGCTGGCTAACGCGCTGGAGAGGGTCACTCCGTCGTATTTGGAGGACATGGTCCCGTGGTTCCGGGTGGAGGAGTGGAAGCTCATCACCAATTCGATTCGGGTGCCCACCTTGACCGGCGAAGACGCCTATCTGGTGGAATCGCTCGAACCGCTCTGTCAAGCGCGTGCAGTCGATTATATCCACCCGGATCACCTGGTGATCGGCGGCTGTCTCGAATTGAAGAAGACCGCCGACATGGCGGCCAAGTACTCGGTGGGGATGATGGTCCACAGCAACGCCACCCCGATCGGCTACGCGGCCGGCGCGCACGCGATAGCCGCCTGCCAAAACTTCCTCGCCATGGAATGGCACCAGCCGCAGCCGGCATGGCACAAAGACATAACCGACGCAGGGGACCTCTGGTTAAGGGTTTCATCCCCGTTCCGACGGGGCCCGGCTTGGGCATCAAAGTCAATGAAGAAGCGATGCGCCCACTCTGCAGGCAGGGCGAGTTCTTCACCGATCCTACGACGTATTGGGACTCGCAGACCGGCGGAGACAAGACGTATACGTAGAAAAGTGAGGACGTCGAGGCGAGCATTGCACCTTCATTCTGGCTGAAGGTATGTAGGCTCAATTATTCTAGCGGGAGTTTACTGAAAAGTCGCGAGTAGCCCGCCGGGCATTCCGAGGAACT
>JAIXKK010000193.1 GCA_026954325.1 Bryobacterales bacterium
AAGCCGGATGCTCTACCCTTGAGCTACACCCCCGAAGTTCCATCTTCTCGGCGCGTCGGAGAGCCTTGCTGCTCTTGCCATGCGCGCCCGCCTTCTTGAACCTGGCCACCGCGACGAAGGGATTGCGCGGGGCCGACATCTTTCGCTTCATCGTTGCCTCTCCTTGCTCAGCCGATCCTGCAGCCGTGCGTGGCAGGCAGTATGTCGGCGGTTTCGGGGTCCTTCGCCAGGGCGCGCTTGGCGCCGTGGCGGAAGGCTTCACTTCATACGCCCTCCTTCATGTCGTCGCTGGCCGCCATCTCGCGACGGATTTTCCCGAAGCCGGCGTGGCCAAGACGCGCATTTTTTGCCCAGCCGTTCATCTTGTTGGGCTTGCACATCAAGCACCCGGCTCGAGCGTTCTTCCTCTTTCCCCGCTTGTGATGCACTTGATCACCTCCCTTCCTTGTTGAACAAATGCCTGCGCATTCCCCCTCCTAGTGCCGACTGATTTGCGAAGCAAATCTTCAGGCAACGCCAGCGGCTCAGGAGGCGGGTCAAGCAGGCGGTTTAAGGGTTTCGGTCAACGGATAGAAACAAGGGGCGTTTAGAGAAGATGCAGCGTCGCAAGGTCACCTTCAAGCTTTATCCGACAGCCGCTCAGCTTGCGCGGCTGGAGGCTTGGACCCGCCTTCACTGCGAGCTCTACAACGCTGCGCTGCAGGAACGAATCGAAGCCTGGCAGAAGGCTGGCAGATCGATCTCGTATTACGATCAGCAGAACATGCTGCCCGAGATCAAGGACTGCCGGCCGGAACTGGTCGAGTTGGGCAGCCATGCCCTGCAGCAGACATTGCGCCGGCTCGATCTTGCCTTTCAGGCATTCTTCCGCCGGGTTCGTGCCGGCGAGAAGCCGGGCTATCCGCGTTTCAAGGCAGCCGCCCGGTTTGCCGGCTTTTCCTATCCAGATCCGGCGGGCTGGAAGCTCATGCAGCAGGGTGTTCGCGGCGGCACGTTACGTCTGGGGTCGGGCGAGGCCGCCATGTCCATTCGCTTGCGCGGAAAACATCGCTTTGCCGAGGCGAAGCCCAATGATCTAACCATCGTTCGCCGTTCCGGCGAATGGCACGCCTCGATCACGTTGCGTGTGCCGGAAGAAACCTGTGCGCGCGAGCGCACCGGTCACCAATGCCGCGGCATCGACCTGGGTATCGAGCAATGGGCGACCTTTGATGATGGCAGCACGATCGAGAACCCGCGCTGGACCCGGACAGAACTGCCAAGGCTGGCTGCCCTTCAGCGGGCCCGGGCCAGAAAACGGAAAGGCTCGGCCCGGTACAAGCGCCTTTCAATGCAGGCAGCTCGTCTGCACGATCGGATTGCCAATCTTCGCCGCGAATTTCTTCATCAGGAAACGGCGAAGCTGGTCCGGGCCTGTTCGCTGATCGCCACCGAACAGCTGCAACCGAAAAACATGAGCCGTACCGCCAAAGGGTCGATCGAGCGACCCGGCCGGCGAGTCCGGCAGAAAGCCGGACTCAACCGGGAGATTCTCTCGGCCGGGTTTGGCATGGCGCATCAAATGCTCGCGTACAAAGCGGAAGAGGCTGGCACGCGATTCCATTTGAGCGAAACGCGCCAGATAAAACCGTCGCAGCGCTGCGCAGCCTGTTGGGAAGTGGTTCCCAAGACGCTCGCGCAGCGGGTGCATGCCTGCCCGCATTGCGGGCATACGGCGCCGCGCGACAAGAACAGCGCATTGGTCGTACTGATTGATGCGCTCACGCCCGGGACGGGCGTGGCGGCGAGACCGAAACCGCTGGCGCGGCAACGCGCCAAGTCAAAGTCTGTGACCCGCGAAACCCCCGCTACAACGACGCAAGGCGTTTAGCGGTGGGAGAGTTCATCAACCTGGTGCTCCCCACCTGAGTCGAACAGGTGACCTGCCGATTACGAATCGGCCGCTCTACATCTGAGCTAGAGGAGCGAAGCCTTGGCGAGTCAGGAGGGACTCGAACCCCCTGCCTGCGGTTTTGGAGACCGCCGCTCAACCAGTTGAGCTTCTGACTCATTGCGCTGGAGCGGGTAGGGAGAGTCGAACTCCGCGGTCATCAGCTTGGAAGGCTGCTGGACGCCCCTTGTCCTTGTCTACCCGCATAAACCTGGCGAACCGTATGGGAGTCGGACCCATCTCGCTAGGTTGAAAGCCTAGAGACCTCGCCGGAAGTCGAACGGTTCATGTCATGCATGTTTTGTTGAGCACACCAAGCTAGGAGCCGGCGTGGTTGGATCGCCCGGGCGACCCCGCTAGACTCTCGCGTGCTGGGCACGCTTGTCACCGATGCACTCGACAAAACATCCTCTCGGTCGCGGAAGCGCATCGCCAGACAACAAGCTCTCG
>JAIXKK010000122.1 GCA_026954325.1 Bryobacterales bacterium
AAGGCCCTCTCAAGGCTTAAATACGGGTTCGAATCCCGTTAGCGCTACCAATTCCTCAAATACTTACGCCTTGCGCTGAGATAAAATCCGCGCCACTGCACGTCGCCTTTCCAGTTTTCTGGTTTATGCGGCCGATTCCGTTTTTGATACTCCTCCCACCGGCGCACCAGCACGTCCGGAGGGACGTTGTTCAGGAAACTGGTGCTGGCGGGCGTCCAGATGAAAAGACGGGCGCCGCCGCCGGCCGCACATTCCAAGCGCTCGCGCGGAACACTTCGGAACAATTCGGAACATTCGGAACACTCCTCTCGCTGTGTCCACCTCGCGCCCGTCCGCCCTGTCACAATAGAAGTTCACACATCCTCATGAGAACCGCAATCATCGGCCTGCCCATGACGGGCAAGACATCGCTCTTCACCATCCTCACCGGCGTTCACCAGGCCACGCGCGTCGGCTCCATGGAAACCCACATCGGCATCGCCAAGGTGCCCGATCCCCGTCTTGAGGCCCTTGCCGCCATCTTCGAGCCGCCCAAGATCACCCAGGCGGTGGTGGAATATGTCGATTTCCCGGCCATCAGCAAGGAAGCCCTTCGCGACCCCCAATACCTCGCCAGCCTGCGCGTCGTCGACGCCCTCGCGCACGTGCTCCGTATCTTCGAGGACCCTACCGTACCCCATGAAAAAGGCTCCATTGACCCGGTGCGCGACCGCGACGATGTCGACATTGAACTCATCCTCAGCGACCTCGTTGTCGTCGAAAAGCGCATCGAGCGCCTGGAAAAGGACCGCAAGAAGCTCAAGTCCCCGGAGATCGAACACGAGTATGAGATCCTCATCCGCTGTAAGGAGGCGCTCGAATCCGACAAGCCGCTCCGCGAGATGCCGCTCAATGAGGATGAGGAAAAGCGCATTCGGGGCTTCCAGTTCCTCTCGCAAAAACCCATGCTCTATGTGATCAACGCCGGGGAAGAGAGCGCCCCTAACCTGGCCGGGGTGGAAGCGGCTTACACGGAAAAACTCGGCTCGCGGGCGCACACCGCCGTGACCGCCGTGTGCGGCAAGATCGAAGCGGAACTGGCGGAACTCACCGCCGAGGAGGCCGCCGAGCTCATGTCGAGCTACGGCCTCTCGAGTCCCGGCCTCAATCGCGTCATTACCGCTACCTACACGCTCCTCGGCCTCATGAGCTTCCTCACGGCGGGAGAAACGGAAGTCCGCGCCTGGACCATCCCCATCCACTCCACCGCCGTCAAAGCCGCGGGAGCCATTCACTCCGATTTCGAAAAGAAGTTCATCCGCGCCGAGGTGGTCAACTGGAAAAACCTGGTGGACCTCAAAGGCTATTCGGGCGTTCGAGAAAAAGGGCTGCTGAGGCTCGAAGGGAAAGAGTACATTGTTAAGGACGGCGACGTTCTCGTCATCCGCCACGGCTAACACATCCAGATGAAGTTCATCCTACCCTTGCTTGCCGCCTCGGCCTTCGCTCAATTCACTCCTGCGCCGGCGCCCGCGCCCTACAAGCCCACGGGCGCGGAACTCGAGGCCATCAAGACCCACCTTGCCAGGCCCCCTTCGCTCTCGTTCTCCAATCCGGACGTGTCGGCCGACGTGGCGGTCTACTTCAAGGCCGGGGAATGGATTCTTCGCCACCCCGAGGAGTTCCTCACCAGGGCGTATTACGATAACACCCTAAAGGTCCTCAATGCCGGGCAGGCGCGCGCCAGGGAACTCGAGGCCGGCCATCCTTCCTGGCCGGATGCCGCCGGCCGCGTTGCCCGAGGCTACCGTTCCCGCATCGACGGCAGCTTTCAGCCCTATATGGTGATCGTTCCGGAGACGTACCGGCGCGGCACGCCCATCCGCCTCGATGTCGTCCTTCACGGGCGCAATCAACGCCTCAATGAGGTGAGTTTCCTCGCCGATGCCGAATGGGGCAAGCCGGTGACCCCGCTCCCGGGCCGCATCGAACTGCATGTCTTCGGCCGCACTAACAACGCCTATCGCTGGGCCGGGGAAACGGACGTTTTCGAAGCCCTCGATGCCGTCCTCCGCAACTACACCATCGACCGGGACAGGATCGTGCTCCGCGGCTTCTCCATGGGAGGCGCGGGCGCCTGGCACATCGGCCTCCATTACCCCACCCGCTGGGCCGCCATCGAAGCCGGAGCCGGGTTCAGTGAAACGCTTCGCTATGCCAAGCTCCCCAATGCCCCCGACTACCAGAAGCAGGCCTGGACCATCTACGACGCGTACCTTTACGCCCGCAATGCCCTGATGGTCCCCACCGTGGGCTACGGCAGCATCAATGACCCGCAGCTTCAGGCCTCGGTGAACATCAAGGAGCAACTCGCCAAGGAGCAATTTGACCCGGCCGGCCTTCGCGCTCTGTTCCTTGTGGGTCCGCCCATCGGCCATAAATTCGATCCGGAAAAGAAGAAAGAATCCGGGGAGTTCATCGCTAAGGCGCTCGCTACCCCCCGGGACCGCGATCATATCCACTTCCTCACCTACACCACCCGCTATGGGGAATGCGGCTGGATCGGCATTGACGGCCTCAGCCGGCACTACACGCGCGGGGAAGTGGACGCCTCGCGCGATGGCGATAGCGTGAAGATCGCCACCAGGGGCGTCACCCGCCTCCACCTGCGAAAGCCGGCGGCAGTCACCATCGACGGCCAATCCTTCAAAAGGGCCTCCACGTTCTCGCTGGTCAAGGGCAGGTGGAAGCCGTTCGAGACGAACCCAGGGGGGCTCCGAAAACGCCACGCCCTTCAGGGTCCCATCGACGATGCCTTCTTCGAGCCCTTCCTCTGCGTCCGCCCAAACGGCGGCAATCCGCTGGCGCTCGAGAGGCTGGAAACCTTCCGCACCAATTATGACAAGTACTTCCGGGCGGACATCCCGATAAAGAATGAGAGCGAGGTCACCGATGACGACATTCGGAATTACAACCTCATTCTTTTCGGGGATGCCAAGTCCAACCGGCTGATCGGAAAGCTCCTGCCGCGGCTTCCCTTCGATTGGAATGCAAGGAAGATCAAGATTGCGGGCAAGACTTTTGAAGGCGAGAACCAACTCCTGGTGGCCATCTACCCGAATCCGCTCGACACTTCACGCTATGTCGTGTTGAATTCGGGCTACACGTTCGGCCCCAAGGACCTCACCGGCACCAACGCCCTTCTCTTCCCCCGGCTGGGCGATTGGGCCGTGCTCAGCGCCAAGGGCGAAGTAACAGCCGCCGGCTTCTTTGACGAATCCTGGCGCTGATCAGCTATTTTGCATGGGCGGGTTGCTCACTCGCAAGGCGCGGCAGTTCGGATTCCACCGGCATGATGAACCAGGCAATGAGGTAAGCGATGATACCGGGCACGAAGCCTGTCACGCAGGCTATGGCGACGACGAAAATACGCACCATCGTCACATCCATATCCAGATACTTGGCGATTCCGGAGCAGATGCCGGCGATTTTCTTGTCGTAAGGAAGGCGAAAGAGCCGCCGCGGCGCATAGCCGCTCGCCTGCCGGACCGCTTCTCCGGCGGGGGTCACCCACCCGCAGGCGCTGCAGTAGTTCGCCTTCTCAGTGGTCTCTTGCCCACAATGCGTGCAATACATGGATCTGGCCTCCAGCAATGGATACGCATGGAGGCCGGAAGTTGTTCCCTCGCCGTTCCATGCCGTTGCGGCGTTTCCGCGGCGAAAAGAGCGCGTGGCGGGATTTACTCGGGCGGGAAGACGCGCGTGACGCTGCGGATGGCGAGGTTCTGCTTCTCCAGTTTCTGGGCGTAGACCTTCCAGGCGCCGTTCTGGCGGACCCCGATGACATTGATGGAGCGGATGCTGATGTCGTAACGGAGACGGCCGTAGGCATGCTGGCCATGGACGTTCATTCTGGTGTTGAGAGCAACGCCGGTCTCCTGATTCGGCTGCAAGTGGGTGATCTCGACGCAGCCCGGGGGATGGCCGGCCGCCGGTCTAGCAATGAACGTACAGCCGGTGAGCTTGGCGGTAAGCATGATATCGGGTCCGCCGCCATCGAGCAGATACCAGACGGGCGCCAGATTACTTTGCCCGGTGTGCAACCCGTGGAGCCAGAATGGATGGCCTTCGCCAAGCTGGCCGGCGGCGGCCTGGATGGTAAAGCTTTCCGTGGTGTGCATGTTTTGAGTTTTGAGGATGGAGCCCGGACGTTGTCCGGCGGCGCCGTTGAAGATGTGGGCTCGAAAGATGCCGTCGTTTTGCGGGTCGTAGTTGTTCTGAAGCGGGTACGTCTTGAGGAAGGTGCGCGGATGATTGCGGAAGTCCTGCAGCGCGATGCCGGGGCGGGTGAGGCGCCCGGCGTTCCATTCCGTGTTCAACCATGCCCAGTACTGTTGATCCACTTGTAAGTTCTCCTAAAAAATAGTCGCGTGGAATAACTGATACATCCACGTACTGTTAGTATATTCCTAAGTGAAGGAGTAGTTACTAAGCGGATATTTGTATCTTTATCGGTTATCGCACACGGGAGTGTTCATCGACGCCAGTATCTCCAAGTCGAGGCGGCCCGTATATATCGCCATCCCGAGAGCGGCGTGGATGTTCATCTTCCGGAGTTCTCTTACATCCTCGTAGGTGGTGATTCCTCCGGCGGCGGTGATCTCGTGCGCGGTGGCGGCGCGCAGCCGGCGGAACCAGTCGAGATCGGTGCCCTGCATCATGCCTTCCTTGTCCACGTAAGTGCAGAGGAAGCCGCCGCAGTAGGGCTCGAGATCGCGGATCACGCTTTCGGCGGTGAGTTGCGTGGCTTCGCGCCAACCCTTTACGACGATGCGCCCGTCCTTGGAATCGAGAGCAATAAGAATCCGTTCACGCCCGGCCGCGGCCGCGATGGCGGAGAGCAGGTCATGGTTGACGCCGCCGGATTGGAAAGCGGAAGTACCCACAATCACTTTGCGCGCCCCTTGAGCCAGAAGCTTCTCCGCCCGCTCCGGCGTGCGCACTCCGCCACCCACGCGGGTCGAAGCCCGGGCGGCGAGATATTCCACAAGTTCATCATTGCCGCCGCCGCCGATGGCTGCGTCCAGGTCGATGACCTGGATGACCGGGAAAGCCGCGAAGCGGGCAAGCATTTCATCGGCGGTTCCGCCTTCGAGCGCCTTGTTGCGGCCTTGCACCAGTTGCACTACCTTGCCGCCCATGAGATCGATGCAGGGGATAATCACACGAGTTTCCTCACGGGAATTCCGTGTTTATCAAGATATTGTTTAAGGTCGTTCACGGTGTAAGTTCCGTAGTGGAAGATAGAGGCCGCGAGCGCGGCGTCCGCCTCGCCCTCGGTCAGGACGCGCAGGAAATGCTCTTCCTTGCCCGCGCCGCCGCTGGCAATGACCGGAATGCGAGTGGCGCGGGAGACGGCGCGAGTCAGTTCGCAATCAAAGCCCTGCCGCACGCCGTCGGTATCCATGGAGGTAAGCAGGATTTCACCGGCCCCCATTGCTTCGCCGCGCTGCGCCCATTCGATGGCATCCATGCCTTCGTCGGTGCGCCCGCCGTGGGTGTAGACATTCCAGCCTCCGCCGGGGCGGCGGCGGGCGTCGATGGCGAGAACGACGGCCTGCGCCCCGAACTCTTCGCTGAGTTCAACAATCAGTTGGGGGCGGCGAACGGCGGCCGTGTTGACGCTGACTTTCTCGGCTCCGGCGAGAAGAATCCCGCGCCCGTCGAGGACCGTACGAATCCCGCCGCCCACGGTAAGAGGGATGAAGACCTTGCGGGCCGTGCGGGCGATGACATCCACCATGGTTTCGCGATGGTCGCTCGAGGCGGTGATGTCGAGAAAGACGAGTTCGTCGGCGCCCTGTTGGTTGTAGCGCTCGGCGAGTTCCACGGGGTCGCCCGCGTCGCGCAGATTGACGAAGTGCACTCCTTTGACGACGCGTCCGTCCGTAACATCGAGACAGGGAATGATGCGCTTGGCAAGCATGGCTTAAAGATCCGTGAAATTCTTCATGATACGGAGGCCGAGAGGACCCGATTTTTCCGGGTGGAACTGCACGCCGAAGAGGTTGCCGCTTTCAATGGCGGCGGTAAAAGGAACGCCGTACTCACAGGTGGCGGCAGTGGCCGGGCCGGCAGGGGCGTAATAGCTGTGGGCGAAATACAGGTAGGGATGAGGGCCGAGATTGTGGAGCAGCGCGGAGCCTTCGCGGGGAGCAATTTCATTCCAGCCCATGTGGGGAACGCGGAGATTGCCGGAAAACCGCTTCACGCAACCTTGAAGGATGCCCAACCCGCGTAGCTCCGGAGCCTCTTCGCTGCCCTCATACATGGCTTGCAGGCCGAGACAGATGCCGAGGAACGGAACACGGATTTCAATGTGCTTCCGGATTGCGTCGCGCATCTCCATCATTTCGAGCGCGCGCATCATCTGGCCGAAGTGGCCCACGCCGGGCAGGATGATCTTCGAGGCGGCGCGCAGTTGCTCGGGTGTGTGCACGATGCGGTAGGCGGCGCCGATTTGGGCGAGAGTGTTCTGCACGCTGCGCAGGTTGCCTGCCCCGTAGTCGATGATGCCGATCATAGCAGTCCCTTGGTGGATGGCAGTTGGTCCTTCAACCGCTGGTCCGTGGAGCAGGCATACTTCATGGCGCGGGCAAAACACTTGTAGATGGCTTCAATCTTATGGTGGCTGGAGCGGCCGTAGAGGACTTTGGCGTGGAGGTTGGCCCCGCAGTTGTTGACGAAGCCGTCGAAGAAGTCGTGAACGAGTTCCGCCTGGAGATCGCCGACCAGCCGCGCCTTGACGCCGTCGTGGTAGACGAGCGCGGGACGCCCGCCGAGATCGACGGCTACGACCGCGAGCGTTTCGTCCATGGGGAGCACGAAATAACCGGCGCGGTTGATCCCCTTACGGTCCCCAAGGGCCTTCGAGAATAGCTGGCCGAGCACAATGCCGCAGTCTTCGACGGTGTGGTGCTGATCAACGTCGAGGTCGCCGGTGGCGTGGAGCGTAAGGTCGAAACCGCCGTGTTTGGTGAACAATTCCAGCATGTGATCGAGGAAGCGGACGCCGGTGCGGATGTCATAGCGGCCCTTGCCCTCGATCTTGAGGGCTGCCTTGATCTGAGTTTCCCTGGTGTTGCGCTCGAGCTTAGCGGTTCGCAAAGAAGGCCTCCAGTTGATTGATGTCGTCGAGGACGGCGACGGCGTTTTCGGCCTGGAAAAGCGCGAGGAGTTCGGCGCGCGTCGAGTGGGCCTGGCTGGCGACGCCGAGAAAGGGAACGCCGGCGGCGCGGGCGCAGCGGGCGTCATCCATGGTGTCGCCGATGTACCAGATGGGCTGGCCGGGCCGTTGCCCCCTGATTATCTCGAGGCCTTCGGGGTGAGGCTTGCCGCGTGTGACATCATCCGCCGTCATGCAGGGATCGAACGTAACATTGGGGGCGAAGCGGTTCAGTGTAAGGCCGGCTTCATGGCGCGGGCGGCCCGTGTAGATGGCAAGGTCGAAGTTGTGGGACAGGCGTTCGAAGAGTCCTTCGCCGCCGATCCATTTCTCACGCAGGATCATGCCGTCGGACCCGTTGCCGAGGAAAAGCTTCTGGAAGTGATCGACTACGGTTTGGTACTCGAGATCCACGCCGAGGTCGGCGGCCATGCGCTGGGAGAGGGCCCAATCGTTGTTCCAGCCGCCGGCATTCTTGTACGCCTGGATCATGTCGCAGGTGACCGGCTTACCGGTGAAATGCTCCACCGTGCGGCGGATGGTTTCCCGATAGGACTCGGTCACCTCGACAAGCACACCGTCCATGTCGAAAACGATCAGTTCGCGGGCCATCACCAGATCTGCTCCAGGCAATCGAGGAAGCGTTGAGTCTGGGCGCGCGTGCCGGCGGTGACGCGGACGCAGCCTTCGATTTCGTAGCCGCGGTCGCGCACGAGGACGTCCATGGCGCGGAGTTTGTCGCGGATTTCGATGGCGCGGGCGCCGGCGTGGAAGAGGACGAAATTGGCCTGGCTCGGATAGAAAGGGATGCCGAATCTGGTCAAGCCGGCGTAGATCATCTCACGCGCGGCCAGCACTTCAGAGACGTAATGGGAGACGTAGGCGGTGTCCTCGATGGCGGCGCGGACGGCAATGGCGGCGAATAGGTTCACGCTGTAGGGCGATTGCGCTTTGCGCAGATAGGCGGCATTCGCGGCTTGCGTGAGCAGGCAGCCGAAACGCATGGCGGCCATGCCGAACGCCTTTGAAAACGTGCGGCTGACGAAGAGGTTCGGATATTCGGCAAGGAACGGGAGGACGGTGACGCCGGCGAACTCGAAGTAGGCTTCGTCGATGAGGACGGCGGCATGGGGCGCGCGGTCGAGGATGCGGCGGATTTCCGCAAGGCCGATGCCCGTCCCGGTGGGGTTGTTGGGATTGGCGATCAGGATGGCGCGGGTGGCGGGATGAATCGCCTCGAGCAGTTCCTCGAGGGGGAACGCGAGATCCTGTTTGCGGTAGGGAAGCTCGCGGACGGCGGCGCCTGCAACTTCGGCGTAGAAGCGGTACATGGCGTAGGAGGGGTGAAGCACCAGCACATCATCGTTGTCATCGACGTAGGTATTCACCAGCACCTGGATGGCTTCATCGGTGCCGTTGGTGAGCACGAGTTGCGGCTCTTCGACGGCGAAGAAGCGGGAAAGCGCCTCGCGCGTTTCGGCGTATTCCGGGTAGACGGAGAAGATGTTCCGGTTGAGCCGTTCCTTGAGGTATTCGAGCACTCGCGGAGAGCAGCCGACGGTATTTTCGTTGAAGTCGAGCCGCAGCTTTCCCGCGCGTCCGCCGGTGGGCGGCGAATAGGGCGCCATGCGCAGCACGGCTTCCCGCGGCCGGAGTTGCGTCGAGACGTCACTTGCCAAGGCGCACCTCGACACTGCGGGCGTGGGCTTCGAGACCCTCGGCGCGGGCCAGCGTAGTGATGGAGGGGCCAAGACGGCGGAGCGCCTCGCCGTTCAGTTCCTGGACGGAGATGACCTTGACGAAATCGGCGGCGGTGAGTCCTCCGCGAAGGCGGGCCGCGCCGCTGGTGGGCAGAACGTGATTGGGGCCGGCGGCGTAATCGCCGGCGGCCTCGGGGCTGTTGGGGCCGACAAAGACGCTGCCGGCGTGTCTCACCATGTCGAGAAGGCGCATTTCGGGAATGCTGAGGTGTTCGGGGGCGAATTCGTTGGAGAGTTCCACGGCATGCTCCATGGAACTGACGATGATGATGGCGCTGTTCCTGTCGATGGCTTTGCGGGCGACCCTGGCAGTGGAGAGATCGGCGAGCTGCCTCTCGATTTCGAGGGCCACCACCTGCGCAAGGCGGCGCGAAGGCGTGAGGAGGATGGCGGCGGCGTCCACATCGTGCTCGGCTTGAGCCAGCATGTCGGCGGCAAGCCAGCGCGGGTCGCCTTCGTTCGAAATGATGAGGATTTCCGTGGGGCCGGCGACAAAGTCAATGCCGACTTCCCCGGCGAGGAGCTTTTTCGCCGCCGCGACGTAGATGTTGCCCGGACCGACGATGCGGTCCGCCTTGGGTACGGTCCTGGTGCCGAAGGCAAAGGCGGCGATGGCATGGGCGCCGCCCATCTGGAACACCTGGTTGACCTCGAGCATCGCGGCAGTGCCATAGATCTCGCGGTTCGGGCGAGGGGAGGCGACGGCGATGTTGGGCACTCCCGCGACCTGCGCCGGGATCACCGTCATCATCAGCGTGCTGGGCAGCGGATAGCGTCCCGAAGGAATATAGGCAGCGACGCAATCGAGTGGACGAAGAATCTGGCCCAGGCGGATGCCAGGGGCGAGCGCTTTGCGGAAAGGCTTCGGCAACTGAAGCCGGGCGTAGCCGCGAATATTGGAGGACGCGGTCTTGACGGCGTGACGGAATTCGGGATCGAGTTCCCCGGCGGCCTGGTCCAACTGCTCTTTGGGAATCTTCACGCCGGCGCCGCGGAGATCGTCGAACTTCCGGGCGTACTCGACCAGGGCCTTGTCGCCGCGCTTGCGTACGGCTTCGAGGATGGGGCGCACGGTGGCTTCCGCTTCTTCGAACCGCGCGGCGCGACGCTCAAGAAGTTTGCCGGTTTGGTTGGCTTCGAGAATCCGGATCATGGCTACATCACAATCTTGTTGAGCGGATACTCAACAATTCCCTGCGCCCCGGCCTTCTTCAGGCGGGGAATGATGGTGCGCACCGTGGTTTCCTCGAGGATAGTGTTCACCGCCAGCCAATCGTCATCGCTCAAATGAGAGATGGTGGGCCGCTTTAATGCGGGCAGCACGGCGAGAACGGGTTGGAGGTCGCTCTTGTGGACGTTCAGCATGAGGCCGACCTTGCCGAGCGCGTTGATGGCGCCGTCGAGCAGCATGCGGATATCCTCGAGCTTGTACCGCTTCCACTCCTCTTCCCAGGACTCCTTGTTGGCCACCAGTTGCGTGTTCGACTCCATGACGACATCGAGGATGCGCAGTTTGTTGGCGCGCAAAGAGGAGCCGGTTTCGGTGACTTCGACGATGGCGTCGGCGAGAACCGGCGGCTTGACCTCGGTGGCGCCCCAGGAGAATTCGACCTTGGCGGTAACGCCGTGTTTGGCAAGATAGCGGCGCGTGGCGCCCACCAGTTCGGTGGCAATCGTCTTGCCCTGAAGGTCGGTCACTTTCTGGAAAGGCGACGATTCGGGGGCGGCGAGAACCCAGCGGACCTTGCCGAAACTCTGCTTGGCGTAGATGAGGTCGGCGACATTCACTACGCTGGCTTCGTTCTCCTCGACCCAATCGCGGCCCGTGAGCCCGGCGTCGAGGATGCCGTCCTCGACGTAACGGGCCATTTCCTGCGCGCGGATGAGCATGCACTCGATTTCGGGATCGTCGATAGCAGGGAAGTAGGACCGGCTCGAGGTGGTGATGTTAAAGCCGGCGCGGCGGAAAAGATCGATGGTTGCGTTCTCCAGACTGCCTTTGGGAATTCCTAACTTCAGTTTCAAAACATCAGCCTCCGTATACTTTGCCGGGATCAAAGGTGCGCGTGGCGGTGACGGCCCATTGTCCATTCTCGAGCTTGCGGTAGAAGCAGCTTTCGTAGCCGTTGTGGCAGACGCCGGGACCGAGGGCTTCCACCTTGATGACGACTGAATCGTTGTCGCAATCGGTGGTGATTTCCTTGACCACCAGGCGATGGCCGGAGCTTTCCCCCTTGAGCCAGAGCCTGGAGCGCGAACGGCTATAGAAGGTGGCGAAGCCGGTTTCGACGGTTTTCTTCCACGCCTCCTCGTTCATAAAGCCGACCATGAGAACGCGGCCCGAAAGATGATCCTGAATCACTGCCGGGATCAAGCCATCTAATTTTGAAAAATCCAAATCCATGTTGCGTGCACCAATAAAAAGCCCGCCGAACCGCGGCGGGCTAGCTGACTTCGAGAAGTTACCGGTTCACTGATTAGAACCCAGCCCGTCGCCGCACACGAGCACCGCGGTGATGGTGGGAATGATGCGGGACCAAGGCTGCCATGAACTCATAAGTATATCAAATCCGGAGTGGGTCAAAGATTTTCGGCAATGGGCAGTGGGCCTTGGGGCTGCCGCGGCGGTTGAGGGCCTTGGGCAAACAGGGCGGTGGTGAGCGCGAACATGGCGGCGAGAAGTTTGCGGTGCATCCGGGTTGTTTCTCCTTTGGTAGCGGCTTCGGGCGAGTTTGTCCGCGCTACCTTAAGGACGGGAAAGTCCCAGGCAGGTTTATTTGCGAATGCCGAAATGCGGCCAGTATTTTTCAGGCAGGCGCGTAGGCTTCAATTCGCGATTGCAGAAGACGTGCTTCGTGTAGCCGGTGGCGAGCAGGCGCTTGGCGGCGCGAGTGCGCATCTTGTAAGCGAACTTCACCATTTTCGGGTGGGCCTGCTCGAGGCAGGTATCCACCAGCACCTCCTCATCATAGAGGGCCGGCTGAAGGTAGCGGCAATTGGCTTCGGCGACAGTGAGCAGGACGCCATCGTCGCGCTCCATGTCGCGATACTCGATGCCGAGGGAGCGGCACAATTCGACGCGTCCGACCTCCATCCAGACGAGGTAGTTAGCGTAATAGACCACTCCCATCTGGTCGGTTTCGGCGTAGCGGACGCGGAATGAGGTTTCGTGGGCGCGCAAGGCTACATCACCGGTCCGATGCGCCAGGGGACGAACTCCTTGTGGCCGAGACGCTCGGCGCAGGTGCGTTCGCCGGAGGCGGCGCGGAAGAGCATCTCGAAGATCTCGCGGCCCACTTGGGCAACGGTGGCCTGGCCTTCGGCGATGCGGCCGGCGTTGATATCCATGTTGTCGCGCATGCGGTTGTACATGGGCACGTTGGTGGCCACCTTGACGACGGGGACGGAGGGGAAGCCGATGGCGGAACCGCGGCCGGTGGTGAAGCAGATGAGGTTGCAGCCGCCGGCGGCGAGTCCGGTGAGGGAGACCGGATCGTAGCCGGGGGTGTTCATCATAACGAAACCGGGGGAGGTGATGCGCTCGGCGTAATCCACCACCTGCATGAGCGGAGACGAACCCGCCTTGGCCACGGCGCCAAGCGATTTTTCGAGGATGTTGGTGAGACCGCCCTCTTTATTGCCGGGCGAGGGATTGTCGTTGAAACTGCCTCCGAAGCGGTTGAGGTATTGCTTGTAGCCGCGCACGATGTCGAGCAACTTTTCGGCCACTTCGCGGTTGCGGGCGCGCTTCACCAGCAGGTGCTCGGCGCCGAAGATTTCCGTGGTTTCAGCGAGCACGGCGGTGGCGCCGATTTCGGCCAGCATGTCGGAGCAGATGCCGAGGGCCGGGTTGGCGGTGATGCCGGAGAAGGAATCCGAGCCGCCGCAGTTGAGGCCGAGGACGATCTTCGAGCCGGGCAGTTCGACGCGCTTTTCGGCGTGGGCGCGCTCGATCATGGCGGCGATTGCCTTGCGGGTGACATCCACGGTGGCGCGGGTGCCACCGCTTGACTGCAGCGTGAATCCGAGCAACCGGTCCGTATCGGGGGCGTTCTTGCCGAGATAATGGTCGATCTGGTTCACCTCGCAGCCGAGGCCGAGAATGATGGCGCTCGAGACATTGGGGTGGTGCAGCACGCCGGCGAGGGTGCGCTGCAACTGCTGGGTATCCGGACCGATGGAGTGGCCGCAACCTTCACCATGGGGGAAGGCCACGATGCCGTCGACGTTTTCGGGCAGCGATTCCCCGGCAAAGCTGGCGGCGATGAGTTCGGCGGTGTGAGCGGCGCAGTTGCTGGCGGCTACGACGGCGATGTAGTTCCGGGTGCCGGCGCGGCCGTCCTCGCGTTGATAGCCGAGGAAGGTGGGCATCCTCGCGGGGGGCGGGGGGTAGGGCGCTTCGCCGGCGGGAAACTCATATTCGAAGGTGAGTTCCTCGAAGGCGACATTGTGCGTGTGCACCCACTGGCCTGCTTTGATGTTGACGCGGGCCGCGCCCATATCCTGTCCGTAGCGCACAATGCGGCCGCCGGCAGGAATATCCTCCAGGGCAACCTTGTGGCCCATGGGGACCTGATCGAGCAGGGTGAGGCGGAGCCCGTCCACCTGAATTTCCTGGCCGGCCGGGAGAGACGCGCGGGCGATGGCGATGTTGTCGCGGGGATGAAGATGAATCACCGCGTTTTGCGCCGTGGGCGGCGGTGCGATTTCAACAAGGGTGCTCATTCGATGCAGTTACCTCACTAGAACAGTTTCCGTGATTTGCTCCCCTGTATGCACGTGGAGCTTTTTGCCCGCCGGGTGAACCCAAATCCCGGCGTTGGGAGGCGCCGGAATCTCCTCCGGACGATGGACGACGATGAAGCCATAATCGAGTTCGGCGACGGTGATGAACCTGCCGATGTGGACGTGGGCATGGCACTGTGTGCGGACCGTCGGACCATTGTAGGCCACACCCCAGTTCCCTTCGCCGAAGAGTTCAATGCCTTTGGCGATGGCAGCCTTCCATAGACGGATGCGCGCGGCCGGGTGCATGTCGTGCAGATCATGCCGGCCGGGCGCGTGTTCGCGGGGAAGGGCGAGCCAGCGGTTTGGTTTGCGGGGGTTGATGTCCTTGAGAAAAAACACATCCTCAGTGGAATGTTTTTCCGCCTCGGCGCAGAGGCTGCACTGCCGCGGGCGCATGGTCTCAGGCCGCGCGGGGTTACAGTCGCAGATAGCGGCGGCGCGGGCGGGCAATGGAAAGAACAGGGATGCCGCGAGCACCCACGTTATGGACATGATTAACTCCATTATACGGAGGCCGCTATACTTGAGAGCGTGCCGCGTTTTGCGAGGTATCTCCTCGTCCTTCCGATTGTCTACCTGCTGTACTTCCATGGGCTCGATTCCGTTGGACTGCTGGGGGCGGATGAGCCGCGCTACGCGTCGATCGCGCGAGAGATGGCCACAAGCGGCGATTGGATTACACCGAGGCTATGGGGAGAGGTGTGGTTTGAAAAGCCGGCGCTGCTGTATTGGATGATGGCGGCGGCGATGAAATTGGGGGCGCCGGGGGACTGGGCGGCGCGCCTTCCCATTGCGTTGATGAGCGTTGCCTTCCTGGCGGGATATTTCGTGCTGCTGCGAAGGCGCATCGGCGGCAGGGCGGCGGGCCTGGCGGCGGCGATGCTAGCAACGTGCGCGGGATGGCTGGTCTATAGCCACGTGGCGGTGACAGACGTTCCGATGACGGCTTGCTTCACGGCGGCGATGCTAATGAGCGCGGAATGGCTGGAGGACGGCAAGCCTGAACGGTTGTGGTACGCCGGGTGTTGGATGGGGCTGGCGATACTGGCGAAGGGATTGGTGCCGCTGGCGCTGGCGGCGCCGCTTGTCTGGTTCGGGCGCAAACGGCTGCTCGACCTGTGGCGTCTGGCCGCGGCGGCGCTGGCTGTGGCCGTACCCTGGTATGCACTCTGCGTGGGAGCCAACGGCAGAGCCTTTCTGGTGGACTTCATCTGGAAGCACCATTTCGGCCGCTTCTTCACTTCGGAGTTGCTGCACGTGCAGCCGTTCTGGTTTTACGTTCCGGTGATTCTGGGGCTGCTGTTTCCCTGGACCCCGCTGCTTGCGCTATTGCGAAGGCCGCGGCGGCCCTTCGCGTGGTTTCTCTGGGTGTGGGCGCTGTTCACGCTGGTGGTGTTTTCGGCGAGCGTGAACAAACTGCCGGGCTACATGCTGCCGCTGCTGCCGCCGCTGTGTGCGTTGCTTGGCACGGCGCTCGCGCAGGCGCGGCGTCCGGAGTGGACGCTGGCGATTGGGGCAGCCCTGGTGGGCATGATGCCGGCACTCGCTCCCGCAATTCCCGTGGCGGTAGCGTCAGGAAGCAGCCGAGCGCTCGGTTCCATCGATGGATGGTATGTATTGCCGTTTGGCGCGGCGGCGGGCGCGGCGGCGTGGATGACGGCGCGGCGATTCGGGCAGGCCGCGGCTGCGGCATTGATCGTGTGTCTGACGGCTGGGATGGTGTGGAAGTTAACGCGCGATGTTTTTCCACGGCTGGATGAAGAAGTCTCGGCGCGCGGAGTATGGCGGCGCGTGGAGGCGCGGCGCGGCGAGGTATGCCTGGAAGCTCCACACCGGGCCTTCCGGTACGGGATGAATTACTATTCCGTGATTCCGCTTCCGGATTGCTCCGAGCAGGAGCGGCCAATCCATCTGAAGCGGTGACTCCGGCCGTGACATCATAAATTGCCAAATGAAGTTTTGTCTCTGCTGATCGCGCCTATGACGGCACAAGGCGCCGATTCGGTGGGGTTGGCGCACGATACGCGGGAGCCGATGACCTCGATCGAGAGGGTTGAAACGGCATGGGTTCGACATGTTCACGCTCGACCGATCACAATTGCGAAAGTAATGGGGAGAGTTGCATTCGAAGGCTGTGTTCCCGTACGTGCACCACGTCTTTGACGCAGACGTGCGCGGTGGACACGACCGGGGTGCTTAACAGTTTTGGGGAATAAGGGCCGAACCGGCTATTGAACCGCAAACTCGTCCTTCGGCGACGCTCCGACTGGAAAGGTCTGGGAAGAGTAACACCACCGAGGATGAGACGATCGCTGTAAGAAACATTTGCGGGAAGTCTTGTTGTTTTGTCGATCTGATAGTAGTATTACTAGCAGATGTCTTCCGATAGCGATTCTCCTACCCCTCACGGCCCCGAAGCCTCCCGCCTCCGCCGCCGCGCTCGCCTCCTCATCGCTCGCTTCCAAGTCCCCAGTGATGCCCTTCCAGGCTCGCTTTCTCTTTCTCACCGCCGTTGCGGAAAGCCGTCCTGCCACTGCGCTAAAGGGGACGGTCATCCACTCTGGACCCTCACTTTTATGGCTGGCGGCAAGAAACGTGTCGAAGCCATTCCTGTCGACTGGC
>JAIXKK010000114.1 GCA_026954325.1 Bryobacterales bacterium
CCTGATGTACCATGTAGTATTGGGAACTCCGTCTCGCGTTCCCACGTTTGTCTTGTTGTGCCTTTTCGCTCGAGGACTAATTCTCCCATGAATAAACCGATTGCTCTCTTCGCCGCGTGGGTCCTGTTCTATTCGCAGGCGCTCTCCGCCCAACAAACGCCCGGCGTTGCTCCCCCTCCGCAGCCCACCAACTCACCCGGCCTGAGCATGGGCGGCCTTCGCGGCTGGCTCCAGAAATACAAGTATCAGGATGTGGCCCCTATCAACCTGCAAAACTCCGGCCGCCTGGAATCCCTCATCCGCGCCGGTAGAATCTACCTGTCTCTACAGGACGCAATCGCCCTCGCGCTCGAGAACAACCTCGACCTCGAGATCCAACGTTACTCCATCCCCATCGCGGAGACCGAACTGTTGCGCGCTCGTGCCGGAGGCTTGATCCGCGGTATCCCCACCACCCTGAGCACAACCACCACCAACGTGGGTAACCAGGTCGCTTCCACCGGCGGATTGGGAACCGCGGTTTCCGGCGCCGGAGCCACCAGCGCGGGCACCACTTCCGCCGGTGGATTCGTGTTCTCTCAGACCGGCACCACCATCCCTATCCTCGATCCCACCATTGTGACGGGCTACGGATTCTTTCATAACACCAACATCAACTCGAATTCTTTTGCCACCGGCGTACCCGCCTACACCGTCCGCAACCAATCGCCCTTCTTCAGTTACCAGAGGGGATTCCTCACCGGGACCAGCGTCTCGGTCGACTTCAACAACAGCTATGTCCGTTCCACCGTCCCCCGCGCCGAGATCAACCCCTATTACACCGGCAACCTCGGCTTCACGCTGACCCAGAGCCTGCTCCGCGGCTTCGGAAGGGCCGTTAACAACCGCAACATTCGCATCGCCCGCAACGAAATCACCGCCTCGGAACTGCTGTTCAAACAGCAGGTCATCACCACCGTCTCCCAGGTCGTCAACATTTATTGGGACCTCGTCAGTTTCAATGAGGACGCCCGCGTCAAGCGGCAGGCGCTGGCGCTGGCGGAGAAACTGCTCAGCGACAACAAAAAGCAGGTCGAGATCGGCACCCTCGCGCCCATCGAAATCGTCCGCGCCGAATCCGAGGTCGCCCGGAACCAGCAGGATTTGACCGTCTCCGAAACGCGCGTCCTCCAGCAGGAAACCATCCTCAAGAACGCTTTGAGCCGCACGGGCGTTTCCAGCCCGTCGCTCGCCGACGCGCGAATCGTAACCACTGATTCTATTAGGATGCCCGATACCGAGAAGATCCAGCCCATCCAGGACCTGGTAAACGTCGCTCTCGAAAAGCGCCCTGATCTCGAACAGACCAGGCTGAGCGTGTTGTCCTCCAAGATCCGCCTGGAAGGCGACAAGAGCCAGTTGAAACCCCAATTGGATGTCACCGCCTCCATGCGAAACAACGGCCTTTCCGGAAACGCCAGTCTCATCACCGTGCCCGGCGTGCCCGGCTTCGTACAGGTTGCCAATCCATTCTTCGTGGGCGACTATTCCGGCGTGTTGCGGCAGATTTTCGCCCGTAACTTCCCCAACTACAACGTCCAGTTCCAGCTAACCATCCCCCTGCACAATCGCCAGGCGCGCGCCGATATGGCCAACGATCTGCTCTCCCTTCGACAGCAGGAACTGCGCGCGCAGGCGCAACTGAACCAGGTCCGCGTGGACGTCCAGAATGCCCTCATCGGCCTCCAGCAAGCCCATGCCGGATACGACGCCGCCGTGAAAGCTCGCATCTTCGCCGAACAGACCTTGGGCGCCGAGCAGAAGAAGTATGCCCTCGGCGCTTCCACCATCTTCCTTGTAATTCAGGCGCAACGGGATCTCGCCGTCGCGCAGGGGACCGAGGTGACCGCCCTCAGTACGTATAGCCGGGCCAGGGTGGCGATGGACCAGGCGTTGGGTACGACCATAGAGATTTACAACATCTCTATCGATGAGGCTCGCAAAGGGCAGGTGTCGCACCCTCCCAGCACCGTCCCCCTGGGCAACGGCGGAAGATAGATCTGTTCCATTTTGGAACAACCGGGTCGGAAAGAAACGGCTGGAAAGAATTACCGGAATCCCGACTCCGGACTTTCCAGTCATTTTTTATTAAAATCAATGATTTACGGTTTGGCACACGGATTGCTTTTCTTACAGCGTATGAAGAAAAGGGAAGGCTCAAGAGAGTAAGGTTGTTCCTCTCCAAGTTTCCGCAAAAGATCGTCCAACCTGTTGAAAAACCTGCCTTAGGACCTCCAATCAACCCACCCAACCGAATCTCTTGAGCCTGTAACTTTCCCTCGGGTGGTAATCCCGGCCCGGCAAAAAAGTAATAGTCCCGGCATTTTGTTGACAGCGCTGCCCGCTCCCTTCCCGCCAAAAGGAAAGATATCATCAAGGTGTGGCAATCCCCGCGGAAGTGATCCTCACTCGGATCCTGATTGTCGACGACGACGTGAAACTCTGCCGTCTGGTCCACGACTACCTGGAGCCGCTCGGATATACCGTCGAGATGGCCCACACTGGCCACGAAGGCCTCGATCGCGCCTTGTCCGAATCCTACGCCGCCATCATTCTCGATGTGATGCTCCCCGGCCTCAACGGCCTCGAAGTCCTGCGCCAGTTGAGGCGCAAATCCGATGTCCCCGTGCTCATGTTGACCGCCCGCGGCGACGAAGCCGATCGCATCGCCGGCCTCGAGATCGGAGCCGACGACTATCTGCCGAAGACCTTTTCCATTCGCGAACTGCTGGCCCGCCTTCGCGCCGTCCTCCGCCGGTCCACCATGGCCGTCACCGTCGCCGAGGAAGCCGCGGAAGCCCCTATTCAGTCAGGAGAGTTGTGGATCGATCCCGCGGCCCGTTCGGCCGCTCTCGGCGACAAACCGCTGAACTTGACCCCCATCGAATACCAGATCCTGCTCACCCTCGCCCGGGCCCCGGGGCGCGTCCGCACAAGGGAGCAGTTGCTCGACGCCGTGGCGGACCGCGGCTTCGACGCCTTTGACCGCTCCATTGATGTGCACGTCTCGTCGCTCAGAAAAAAACTCGGCGACGACGCGAAGACTCCCCGTTTCATCGAAACGGTTCGCGGGGCCGGATACCGCATGAGAAAGCCCGGACCGGAGATCGAATCATGAAACGCCGCCTTTCGCTCAGCACGAAGATCCTCCTGCTCCTGCTGTTGAATCTCACGCTCATCGTGATTGTGTTTGGGATCTTCGTCCGCGTGCAGTTGCGCCTCGAACTCGAGTCCTTCCTCCTCGCCCCCGCCCGTGAGCGCATCACCTCCGTCTCCCGTCTGCTGGCGCTCGAACTGGAGAACACCGAAGAGTCGAAGCGTAACGAACTGTTGGCCCGCAACAGCGCCGCCCACGGCGTCACCTTTTACCTGTTTCGCGGAGAAGGCGAGCAAGTGGCCGGACCGGACGTGGATCTGCCCGAACAAGTGCGCGAGCGGTTGAGGAGAGGACGCTTCCGCGGTCGTTTGCCCGCACTCCCCCTGCCCCCCGCCGGCGAACCCGCCGCCCTCCCTCCTTCCTCGCCGCCTTTTCTGGTCGTTACCGGGAACCCGGACATGTACTGGGTCGGCGTGCGTATCCCCCTCCGCGGTCCCGCATCGCCGGAAACCGTCCGGGGTACGATTCTCATCTCCTCTCCCAGACTGCTGACCAACCCGTTCTTCTTCGACCCCAAGCCCTGGCTCGGAGCCACCGCCGCCGTTCTCCTCATCTCGTTTCTTTGCTGGCTGCCTCTCATTCGCGGCATCAAACGGTCCATCGAACAGATGAAGCAGGCCGCCGAACGGATCGCCGAAGGCCGGTTTGACGTGCGGATCCCCACCAGCCGCGGAGATGAGATCGGCCAGTTGGGAACCGCCATCCGGCGCATGGCCGCCCGCCTCGAAGGCTTTGTCCAGGGTCAGAGGCGTTTCCTCGGCGACATCGCCCACGAGTTGTGTTCCCCCCTGGCGCGCATGCAACTGGCCCTGGCGATTCTCGAACGCAAGGCGCGGGGCTCGCAGGCGAACTCCATTGCCGACTTGCGCGAGGAAGTCGCGGACATGTCCAGCCTCGTCAATGAGCTTCTCTCTTTTTCGAAGGCCGGCATGAAGACCGCGGAAGTGAAATTGTCGAACGTGAACGTTGCCGGAGCCATCCAACGCGTAGTCGACCGCGAAGCCAACGGCACTCCCGTCCACGTGGAAGCAGATCCGCGATTGGAAGTCACCGCCGAGCCGGATTACCTCAACCGCTCTCTGTCCAACCTCATCCGCAACGCGGTGCGCTATGCGGGACAGGAAGGCAAAATCGAGGTCTCGGCGAACTCAGCCGGAAAAGACGTTGTCATCAAGGTGGCCGATAACGGCCCCGGAATCCCCGACGAAGCCCTCGAGCAGATCTTCGCCCCGTTCTATCGCGTCGAGGACTCCAGAGACCGGCGCACCGGCGGAACGGGTCTCGGTCTGGCCATCGTGAAAAGCTGCGTCGAAGCCTGCCAAGGCACCGTGAGTTGCCGCAACCGGATACCCACCGGCCTGGAAGTCGAGATCCGGCTCCCCGCGGCTACCCATGGCGGCACATAGCGCCATGGATGTTGATCTACTGGATCACCGACGCCTTCCGGATGGAATCAAGCCGCGGGAAGTCGCGTTCCAGGTAGGCATTCCCCTGCAACTCCGCCTTGATGCCATCGGGCCCCGAGCCCTTGGGCGCAAGCTCGCCGTAGAGAAATGTCAGCTTATCCGCCACGTCCATTCCCACCACCACCTTCCCGAAAGCAGGAAAGCTCTGCTTGTCGAGCGGCGAGTTATCGCGCAAGTTGAGAAAAACCTGCACGGCGCGCGTATTCGGCCCATTGTGGGCGAAACTCACCGTGCCGCGTTTGTTGCTCAGTTTCACCGGTTCATCGGCCATACGCAGTTCGCGCCAAAGTTCCCCCTGCTTCGGGTCGGGCGCAATCCCGAATTGGGCAATGAACCCCCGAATGACGCGATGAAAGCGCGAGCCGTCGTAATAGTGAACCCCAACCAGTTCGTAAAACCTCTCCGCTGCCCGCGGAGCCCACTCCTTCTTCACCTCGATGACGATGTCGCCTTTACCCGTCTCGAGCTTCACTCGATACGTATCCGGCATCGGTGCTTGCTTCGCAGCCCCGGCCGCCTTCTTGGCCTCCGGCGCTCCGCCGCAGCCGGCAAGGCAGAGCGCGATCACCACCACCCGGCTACTTCGCATCGCGCCAATTGTCTCCTATTCCCACTTCCACCAGCAGCGGTACCTTCATCTCCCGCACACTCTCCATCTCGGTTTTCACCAGCGCCGCGGCTTCCTCCACCTCTTCCTTGGGCGATTCCAGCACCAGTTCGTCGTGCACCTGCAGCAGCAGCCGCGTCTGCCATCCCTTCTCTTCCATCCGCCGGTCGATCCGCAGCATCGCCATCTTGATCAGGTCCGCCGCTCCGCCTTGCATGGGTGTGTTCACCGCCGTCCGTTCCGCGAATCCCCGCGCGCTCGAATTGCGGCTGTGCATATCCGGAATCGGGCGCTCGCGTCCGAACATGGTCTTCGAAACACCCGTCCGCCGCACTTCCGCGATCGTCTCATCGATGAAGATCCTCACCCCCTTATAGCGCTCGAAGTAATTCAGAATGTAAAGCTCCGCCTGCTGGCGCGAAATGCCGAGTTGCGCCGCCAGCCCGAACGGCGTCTGTCCGTATACAATCCCGAAATTGACCGCCTTCGCCATCCGCCGCATGTCCGCCGTCATCTCCTCCGGCTTCACCCCGAACACTTCGCACGCCGTCCGCGTGTGGATGTCCTGCCCGGAACGGAAGGCGTCCAGCAGAACGGGATCTTCGCAAAGGTGGGCGAGCAGCCGCAGTTCGATCTGCGAATAGTCCGCCACCAGCATCTTCCAGCCTTCGCGCGGCACGAACGCCGCGCGAATTTCCCGCCCCAACTCCGTGCGGATGGGGATGTTTTGCAGGTTCGGATCCGAACTCGACAGGCGGCCCGTGGCGGCCCCCGTCTGGTGGAACGAAGTGTGCAGCCTGCCGGTGGCCGGATCAATCCGTTGGGGCAGGGCATCGACATAGGTCCCTTTCAACTTCGCAAGCTGCCGGTAGTCGAGCACCTTCCGCGCAATGGGGTACCCCTCCGCCAGGTCTTCCAGCACATCCGCCGCCGTCGAAACCTGCTTCCCCTTGCCGTACTTCACCGGCGTCGGAAGACCCATCTCTTCAAACAACACCTTGCCCAGTTGCTGCGGAGAGTTGATGTTGAACGGATGCCCCGCCATCTCGTGGATTTCCGCGGTCAGCCTCTGGATTTCCGTGTCCATCCGCCCCGACAGCCGCCCAAGCTGCGCGGTTTCAATCCGGATGCCGATCGTCTCCATCCGCGCCAGCACTCTCGTGAACGGCATCTCCACTTCTCTATACAGCCTCTCCAGTTCGGGCTTCGCCGCCAACTGCCCGCCCATCAACTCCCCGAGCGCCACCATGCATCCCGCCTGCTGCTCCACCGCGCCGCTCAACCGCCGGTCCAGATAGCGCTCCGAGAGCTTTCCGAGATTCGCCGCCGAGGGGTCCGGATTCAGAAGAAACGCCTCCAGCATGATGTCCCGTTCCACCCCGGCGGCGGAAAGCCGGTGCTTCGGCAGCGCCATTTGCAGCGACTTCCAATCATGCGTAATCTTCGGCAGCCCGGCATTCCCCAGCATCGCCTCGGCCTGCGGAAAATGCCGCTCCGGAACGGCCCTCCCTTTTCTTGCCTCTTGCGCAATACCGAGCATTGACTCGAGTGACAACTCCCCTTCGGCAGCCTCTGACAGCGCAATCCCAACGGGTTTCCGCGGGTCCATTCCTTCCAGCCACCGGGCAACCGATTCCGCCCCCTCCAGCACTCCCCAGTCCCCCGCCGAGTCCGCCTCCGCGGGCCCCAGTTCCTTGAGCAGGCTGAAGAACTCCAGTTCCCGGTAGAGCGATCGCAGCCGTTCCTCGTCGGGAACCTGCACCGCCCAGTCCTCCAGCTTCCACTCCACGGGCACGGACGTGTCGATGGTTGCCAGCTTCTTGCTCAACAGAATCTGCTCCGTATGATTCAGCAGGCTTTCCCTCTGGGTTCGCTTCGTTATTTCGCTCGCGTGCGCGATCGCCTCCTCGACACTCCCGTACCGGTTGATGATCTCCCTGGCCCCCTTGTCCCCAATCCCCGGAGCCCCCGGGATGTTGTCAATCGCATCCCCCTTGAGCGCCAGCAGGTCCGGAATCTGGCGCGGGGTCACTCCCATGAACTCGGTCGCCCCGCCTGCGTCGTAGATCGCATCGTCCTTCATCGGGTTCAGCATCCGCACATGCTGGTTCACCAGTTGCAGCATGTCCTTATCGCTCGACACGATCACCACTTCCACGCCTTGGCTGGCCGCCGCTTTGGCAATCGCGCCGATCACGTCATCGGCTTCGAACCCCTCCGATTGCAGCACCGCGATCCGCTGCGCGTCCAGAATCCGGCGTATATAGGGAATCTGCTCGCCAAGGTCGGGAGGCATCTCCGTGCGGTTGGCCTTGTACTCCGCGAAGGACTCCTCGCGGAACGTCTTTCCCACACTCTCGAATACCGCCACAATGTAATCCGGCTTGTGCGCCGTTGTAAGCCGCCGCACCATGTTGTGAAAAATGTACACCGCTTCCGTCGAAAGCCCGCCCGAGGTGCGCATCGGAGGCGCCGGCGTTCGCGCCCGCGCGTGATAGGCGCGAAAGATGAATCCGAAGCTGTCAATAAGGAAAAGCCGGGGCGCGGGCATGACCCCCCTATGATACCCCAGAGGCGTAGCGGACACACCGCGAAGCTTGAATTGTGGTAAAAATGATACACGTGACAAGCGTAACTTGTTGTGACATAATCACTTCCTTGGGCCCCGGAGGCTTTTTTGCGTTTTGAAACCACCGTCCAGCGCCCTGTCGACGCAGAGGGGATTGGGCTGCATCATGGTGTTCCGGTTCGCATTCGCATTCTGCCCGCCCCCCCGATGACGGGGATTGTCTTCCTTCGCACGGATCTCGAACGTTTCGCCATCCCCGCCAGTTGGCGCCACGTGGCCCGAGTGAGCTACGCCACCAGCCTCATGCGCCAGGGCGTGCTCATCTCCACCACCGAACACCTCCTCAGTGTCTTCTACAGCATGGGCATTGACAACGCCTATGTCGAGATCGATAACCTCGAAGTGCCCATCCTTGACGGCAGCGGCGAGCCATTCGTGCGCCTCATTCAGGAAGCGGGGATCCGCGTCTTTCGCCGCCGTAAGCGCTACCTGCGCATCCGCCGCGAAGTCACGGTCGAGGCGAAAGGTAAGCGCATTTCCATCCTCCCCGCCGATGGTTTCTTCCTCTCCTGCCAGATCTATTTTGACCATCCCCTCGTCGGCCATCAAACGCTCGAAATGGAACTAACCCCGGAAGCATACGCGGACGATATCGCCCCGGCGCGCACGTTCGGCTTTTCCTGGGAACTCGACGCCATGCGCGACATGGGGCTCATCCGCGGCGCAAACCTCGAGAATGCCGTCTGCTTCGAACCCGGCGGTGTAATGAATCCCGGCGGCATGCGCTACCCCGACGAGCCCTGCCGGCATAAAGCCCTCGACCTCATTGGCGACCTCGCTCTCATCGGCAAACCCCTGCTCGGGCACGTCATCGCCCAACGCGCGGGCCACGCCATGCACACCGCCCTGGTGGCCAAGATCATGTCCGATCCTTCCTTGTACGAATTGATCACCTACGATCAACTCGCCATGAAAGCCGCTCACGTCGTGGCCTGACAATCGCCCGCCTCGTCCCTATGCGGCGCCTCCCGAACCTGCTCTGTCTGCTACGCATCGCCCTTGCTCCCGTTTGCGCCTCAATGGTGGCGCGGGGCGACTTCCGTCAAGGTCTGTTTTGGTTCCTGGCCGCCGGCTTCACCGATTTCCTGGACGGCTTCCTCGCTCGGAAAATGTCCTGGCACTCCCGCGCCGGCGCCTACCTCGATCCTCTCGCCGACAAAGTGTTGATGTCCGCCGGCTACATCGCCCTCGGCATGGCAGGGGTGGTTCCGTGGTGGCTGGTGGCGCTCATTTTCGGGCGCGATGCCGTGATTCTTGCAGGCGCGGCCGTCATCTACGCGCGCAGCGGACGCACTCGGTTCCCCCCTTCCATGGCGGGCAAAATCAGCACCACCATTCAGATCATTGCCGGGGGCGTGATCCTCTCCGCCGCCGCCGGCATCTTCCCGAATGCCGTTGTGCCCGTTGCCATTGCCGCTACCGCCGCGGGCACCCTCTTCAGCGGCCTTGATTACGCGCGGCGCGGCTACAGTATGATAACCGCAGGAGACTCCTGAGCCGTGAAACTCTTCCTGTTCCTGGTTGCCTCAACCGCCTTCGCCGAACCGGCGCGCATCGAAACCACCGCCTGGCGTGTTTGGAGCCAGAGGGAACAAACCGCCCCCAGGGCCTACGTGGACCACACCGTCACGCGCGGCGGCAAGGGATCGCTCGCCGTTTCCGGCGACAGCAACATTGCCGTTCACGGCGGCTGGGAGCACACCGTCAGCGGCATTGAAGCCGGCAAATGGTACCGTTTCACGGCCTATTACAAATCCCAGGGCGTTCGTTATCCCACCTGGCAGATCGTCCCGCGCGTGGATTGGCGCGATGCCGCCGGCAAGCGCGCCGGGCAGCCCGATTACATCTACAAAACAAAGCAGGAAGGCGAATGGACGAAAACCTGGCTCGACATCCCCGCGCCGGACCGCGCCAGTTCCGCCGTCCTCCAACTGTTCCTCAGCAATGCTCCCGGCGGCACGGTGTGGTGGGATGACGTCAGCCTCGATCCCGTCTCCGCGCCCAGGGAACGCAAGATCCGCGTGGCTTCCATCAATCTCCGCCCCGCGCGCCTCAAGTCGCGCGAAGAGAACGTCGAGCGCTTCATCAACGCGCTCGACCAGGCCGCGCCAGGCCCCATGGACATCATCCTCTTTCCCGAGGGCATGACCGTCGTCGGCACCGGAATCCCCTACGTCCAGGTCGCTGAACCTGTTCCCGGTCCCACCACCGGGCGCCTCGGAAAACTCGCCCGCGAACGCCACTCCTACATCGTCGCGGGACTCTATGAGAAGGAAGGCCCCGCCGTTTACAATACCGCTGTCCTCATCGACCGCGAAGGACGCTTGGCCGGCAAGTACCGCAAGGTCTACCTTCCGCGCGAGGAATATGAAGCCGGGCTCACTCCCGGAAACGAATACCCCGTCTTCGATACCGATTTCGGACGAATCGGCCTGATGATCTGCTACGACGTCTTCTATACCGATCCGGCGAAGGCGCTCGCGGCGCAGGGAGCCGAAATAATCCTGCTCCCCATCTGGGGCGGCGATGAGACCCTCGCCAAAGCCCGCGCCATCGAAAACCGGATCTTCCTCATCACCAGCGGCTATGACCACCCCACCTACATCATGGATCCCGACGGCGAGCGCATCTCCTGGGCGCGCGAGCGCGGAACCGCCGCGGTAGCCACCATCGACCTGAACCGCCGCTACACCCAACAGTTCCTTGGCGACATGCGCAACCGCAGAATGAAGGAGCAGCGGACGGACGTGCCGGTCCCCGCCCCCCGTGTGGATCGCTAGGTCTCCCGAACATGCGCGGCACGCCGCCGGCCAGTGTCGACACGGCCCTCCCCAGGCTCTTGGGCACGGGGAGCGCCGCCGCCATGGTCATCTCGAACATGATCGGGGCCACCATATTCGGCGCCACCGGCCTGATGCTGGGCGCGCTTGGTAAGCCATCGCTCGTCATCGCCGCGTGGTGCATGGGCGCTGCCTTCGCCTTCGCGGGCGCGCTCAGTTACGCCGAACTCGGCATCAACTTCCCCAGTTCCGGAGGGGAATTCGTCTACCTCACCCGAGCCTACGGCAAAGCCTGGGGATTCATGACCGGATGGATGTCATTCTTCGCCGGCTTCTCCGCGCCCATCGCTACCAACGCCCTCATCTTCGCCTACTACTTCGCCCGCGTGTTCCCCATATCGGGCGGCTACTCCGTCACCGTCGGACCGGCGTTCTTCCCCTTGCAGTTCGGCCCCGAGCAGTTGACGGCGGCCACCCTCATTGCGGCTTCCACTCTCTTGAACTGCTTCGGATTGCAGCGCGCATCCCGCGTACAGAACGCCCTTACCCTCGCCAAAATCACCATCATCATCATTCTCATTGCTTCCGGATTGCTCTTCGGAGCCGGCAAGTGGGAGCACTTCCACGAGGCGGCGCCGCGTACCTCCGTCCGGCCCCTTCCCGTCGATTTCCTGATTCAGCTTCTCTGGGTCATGGTGGGCTACAGCGGCTGGAATGCCGCTACCTACGTCGCCGAGGAACTCCGCAACCCCGAGCGCACACTGCCCCGCGCCCTCGCCATGGGCACGGCATGCGTCGCCGTGCTCTACCTCGGGCTGAATGTGGTGTTCCTCTATGCCGCCCCGCCCTCGGAACTGCTGAACGTCATCGCGGTCGGGCAGGTTTCCGTGCACTATCTCTTCGGAGACGAAGTCGCCGCCATCTTCCGCGTCCTCATGACCATCTCTCTCATGGCCGCCGTCAACGCCATGGTCACCATCGGCCCGCGCGTCTACTATGCCATGGCTTTAAATGGGCTCTTTCCCTCCGCCGCCGGCAAACTGCACCCCAAGTGGCGCACCCCCGTCGTGGCCATCCTCAGCCAGGGCGCTTGCGCCATCCTCTTCACCGGTACGCGGATCCCCAATCTCCTCACCTACATCGGTTTCAGCCTCACCATCTTCAGTGTCCTCGCCGTAACCTCGGTCTTCGTGTTTCGCCGCCGGAGCGGCTGGCGGCGCCTCCCCGCGCTGAATTTCCTCTATCCGCTGATTCCCGCGTCCTACGTCGTCGCCGGCCTCGCCATGATCGTCTGGGGCATCCTCTTCCAACCCTGGATCTCTCTTGTCGCCATCGGCACCATTGGCGCCGGCGCCGCTGTCTACCGCCTGGCTGCCCACTGGCGCGCCCGCTCGGGAACATTCGCCTCCTGAAGCGGCGGGCTGTTACAATTCCGTTCGGGCTTTTGAAATGCGCCGAACTCTACCAGGGCCGGTCACCCGGTCTCGAATCCTGATGCGAGGCGTGTCTCTTTTTCTTGCCGCCCTCTCGTCCGCCTATGGCCAGGCAGTCCCGAAGTTCGCCTTCAGCCATGAACCGCCCGAACTGAATGGCCCCGTCAATCCATGGCGATTCCTCAATGCGGTGGGAGAGCGCGGCGGCGTATGGGGCTTCGAGAACGGCCGCCTCGAGGGCTGGGTGTACCCCATCAAGATTTTTCACGATTTCAACCTGGTCTTCCAATCAGATGACGATCCCCGGATGTTTCCCGGCGAAGAGATCGTTCGCGCCGTCCGGGTGCGGCCGGAAATGGTGCAACTGCGCTATGCCGCGGAGCGTTTTTCCGTACTGGAAACGTTGTTCACCCCCCGGAACCAGCCCGGGTTCGTCATTTTGCTCGAGGTGGAATCCGCCGCGCCGTTGCGCATCTACGCCCGCTTCAGGCCGGATCTCAACCTGATGTGGCCCGCCGCGGCGGGAGGGCAGACTGCCGGCTGGGATCCCAAGCGCAAGTGGCTGCGGATAACCGAACCGTCAGGCCGTCTTTCCGCGCTGGTCGGCTCGCCGGCCGCGGTGAGTTCCTCGGCGGTTGGATACCACGCGTATCTTACCGGGCAGCACCCGCACGAGGTGATCGAACTCCGCGTCACTCAGGATGAGGCGCGGCGTCGATTGATCCCCATCATCACGGCCGCCGGCGTGAAAGGCATCGACGATCCCGCCGCCACTTACGGCGAATTGTTGCGAAACCTCCCGCGGCTGTACGAAGAGCATCGCCGGTATTTCGCTGATATGGAAGCCTCCGGCACGGAGTTCGTATCTCCGGATCCCGAGGTCAATCAGGCTCTGCGTTGGGCTCGCGTGGCGCTCGAGCAATTGCGCGTGCGCAACCCGCGCGTGGGCACAAGCTATGTTTCGGGTTATGGCTCTTCCGGAACGGGAACCCGGCCCATGTATGCGTGGTTCTTCGATGAGCCTGCCGCCGCTTCATTCGCGTCTCTTGCCTACGGAGGAGCGGAAGGCGTCAAAGCCGCCTTCCGCTTCATTCGTAAGTACCAGCGCGAGGATGGGAAGATCCCGCACGAGGTCTCTCAGAGCGATGGCTTCATCGACTGGTTCCGCGATTACCCATTCGCTTACATCCACCCCGATTCTTCCATCTGGTACATCCTCTCCCTTCGCCACTTCTACCGCTTCACCGGCGACCTGGCATTCCTGCGCGAGAGTTGGCCCTCGCTAAAGAAGGCCTATGCCTACTCCGCCTCGCTGGCCGGAACCTCCGATGGCTTGCCGCGAATCCCACGCGGCGAGTGGGGCTCCATCGAGACGGCCGGCTTTGCCCTCGATGCCGGCATGTCCGGATTGTGGATTGCCGCGCTCGGCGCGATGGAGGAAATGGCGGAGGCGGCCGGGGAGCGGGCGCTCATGCCGGGATGCGCGGAACGCCGGAAACGCGCCGCTGCTTCCCTGGAGCGAATCTTGTGGAACCCTGAGCTGAACTATTACAACTTCGGATTGGATGACTCGGGACGTCCGGTCACCTATCTGAATCCGATGGCCGGTTACAGTGCTTTCTTCGGCAGCCTGCCTCCGCAACGCGCGCAAGCGGTATTGCATCGTCTCGCCACCGCCGCCTTCCTCTCTGATTGGGGCCAGCGTAACATGTCGCTCGAGGATCCGCGTTACGCCGAGGGCTCCTATTCAACAGGATCAGTGTGGCCGTTTCTCACCGCCGGACCGATGCTGGCGCATTACCGCTACCATGACGCGGCACAGGCGTACCGCACCTGGATGTCGATGGTCCGCCTGCGCGCTTTCGGCGCCCGCGGCTTCATGCCCGAGGCGCTCTCCGGAGCCAGCTACCGGATATTGGACAACGCCGTCCCGCACCAGATGTTCTCGGAAATGACGGTGATTCCAGGCTACGTCCAGGGAGTGCTGGGCCTGGACCTGAACGTGCCCCGGAGGCAACTGGAACTGGCTCCGCACATGCCCCCCGCATGGCCCGCGGCCTCCCTGCGGCGCCTGCCGTACGGAAGCGCGAGCCTCGCCTTGCGGCTGGAACAGGCCCCGGGCGAATTCACCGCGCGCCTGGACCTCACGGGAGGAGACCCCGTCACGCTGCGGTTCGCACCCGCACTGCCGGCGGGATCACGGATCCTTTCGGTAACCCAGGACGGCGCTCCCGTGCCCTTCCACGCCGAGGACAACGGCAGCGACGTACACGCGCTCGCTAGCGTGCGCCTGGCCGGCCGTAGCGTGTTGGTGGTCCGATACCGCCATGGCGTTGCCTTGGACATGGACTGGGAACCGCTCCTCGAAGGCGAAAGCAGCCGGAACCTGCGGCTGATCGAGAGCGGTTTCCGCGACGGTGCGTTCGAAGCCGTGGTGGAGGGACTGCCGGACCATCCCTACCACGGACGTCTGTTCACGCCCATGCGGGCGCAAGCCGCGGAAGGCGGCCGGTTGCTGCCGCGCAAGGGTCCTGCGTATGACATCCATCTTGCCGCCCCGCGCGGCTTGATGCCTGACCGCGCCGGTTACGTGCGCTGGACTGTCCGGGTCCGTTTGGACTAGGCTACAAGACGTGCGTCACCCGGCGCCACGAGCATCCACTATGCGCAATCCTTCCCGGCGTACCTTCTTCAAATCGGCAGCCGCCCTCGGCGCCGCTCTGATCCCTCATTCCCTTCAATCCGCCATCGACAATACCCAGCCGATGAAAATCACCCGGGTCGATGCCGTCACCTTTCGTGAAGGCATCCACATCGGCGGCGGCTCGGGCGGATCCGATGGGGCGGAATTCTGCTGGGTCCGCCTTCATACTGACCGCGGCTTGACCGGCACGGGCGAAACCTATCCCTTCCATCAGGGCGAAATCGGCGCGCTCCGCGACTACGCGCCCACACTCCTCGGCCGCGACCCCCGCGACATCGACGGCATCTGGCGCGCCTTCTACCACCGCATGGCCATGCGCAACGCCGGCGGAGCCGACATGCGCATCTTGAGCGCCGTCAACATGGCGCAACTCGACATCCTCGGCCAGGCCTCGGGTCTCCCCCTCTACCGCCTCCTCGGCGGCAAGACCAGACCTCGCCTCCGCGTCTACAACACCACCACCGACTACTGGGCCATCAACGAAATGAAGATGGGCCGCGACACCATGAAGATCGCGCGGTTCCTCCTCGACCGCGGCATCACCGCCATGAAAATCTATCCCTTCTCCGCTCCCGATCACTACCTCTCCAATGAGGCCCTCGAGAACGGAATGGGCTGGATTCGCGAGATTCGCGACAAAGTGGGGCTCAAGATGGACATCGCAGTCGATTGCTGGGGCCGGTTCGACCTCCCCAGCGCCCAGCGCATCGCCAAAGCCCTCGAACCCTTCCATATCCTGTATCTCGAAGACGCCATGCTCATGAGTAACGCCGATAGCTACGCCCGCCTCGCCGCCGAAACCAGCGTCCCCATCTGCATGAGCGAAACTCTCGCCGGCCGCTATGAATATCGCGAGTTTTTCGAACGTAAGGCCTGCGATGTCATCATGTACGATCTCACCTGGTGCGGCGGCCCTTCCGAGGCGAAGAAGATTTCCGACATGGCCGATACGTACTTCATCCCCACTTCACCTCATACCTGCGGCGGCCCTCTCCTCTATCTCTGCTCCATCCACGTCTGCACCGCCCTTTCGAACTTCCTCATCATGGAAACCAACTATTGGAAGTACACCCACCAGTATCCCTACTTCCTCAACCACGTCCCCGTGCCGCTCAATGGATATCTCACCCCTTCGGAAGCCCCCGGTATCGGAGCCGAAATCAGACCCGAACTCTTCCGCAACGGCGACGCCATCGTCGAAACTGTCGCCAGGATGTGAACAACGCTCCGCGTCACCCGCCTTGTCGAAGTCGCCATGACGCTCCAATCAACCAGTTCTGCGGTCTCTGGAACACCAGGCTAAGCCTGGCTGATCTTGTGAACTGAAAGGAGTTCAC
>JAIXKK010000025.1 GCA_026954325.1 Bryobacterales bacterium
TCCTCTACCTCACCTTCAGCACCAGCAACACCGTGGCGCGCATCGATCTTTCCACGAACACCCTCTCCGGCACCCTCCCCCTCTCGAATATCCCCGGTCCGCTCTCTTTCGCCGGACCCTCCAGCACCAACTCCATCTCCCGTGTCATCACTTACAACAACAACCAGTTCGTGAATCCCTCCACCAATTCGCTGCCTCTGGTTGTGAGAGCGGTGGACTCCAACGGCCGCGGCATCGCGAATTTGCCGGTCTCCTTCAATACCCTCGCCTCCGGAGCCCTTGTCAATCCCCAAACCGCGACTACCAACGCCGATGGCTTTGCCCAAACCACCGTCCTCGCGCCTTCCACCTTGGGCCCCTTTAACGTCACCGCCACCGCCGGTTCCGTCATCACCGTCGCCACCACGTTCAATCTCACGGTCGGCAGCGGTACCGTCGGTCCTACCGGCGGCATCGGTATCGTCAGCGGCAACGGGCAGGTGATTCGCGAAACCGCCATCACCCCTTCCCCCATGACCATCGTCGTCCGCGATACCCTGGGCAACCCCATTCCGAACGCCGTCGTGAACTGGAACATCTCCTCCGGTGGCGGCAACCTCGCCTCCACTCAGACCTTCACTGATTACTTCGGGCAGTCCACTAACACCTTCATTGCCCCCTTCCTCGGGCCCAACCAGCTTACCTCCTACGCCCAGTCCACCATCACTGCCACTTCCGGCGTCAACTCCGTCAACTTCTATGTCACGGTGATCCCGAACCAGTTCGGCGCGAATGTCGCCCCGCTTCCCACCGTGCAGATCCTTCAGCCCGCCAATACCGACACCATCACCGGACAGGCGGGCACTACCATCTCCAGCGCTATCCAGGTCCGCGTGACTGCCGGAGCCGGTCCCGGCTTCGGCCTCGGCATCCCCAATGTCGGCGTCAGCGTGTCCACCGGCCTCGATCCCACCGTCGGCCCATCGGCCACCTGCACCGCCACCACCGGACTCACTGACACCTCCGGCCTGGCCACTTGTGACCTCGCCCTCGGCAACAAGATCGGCGCGACCCAGGTCACCATCGGAGCCGGCGGATCTTCCGTCGCCACTCTGAACCTCATCGTCACTCCCGGCCTCCCCGGCAAGATCACTGTCCTTCAGGGCGACAACCAGCAGGGCAATCCCGGCCAGACCCTCCCTAACGCTCTTCTCGCCCGCGTTGAAGACGGCTACGGCAATGTTCTTCCCGGCGTCCCCGTCACATGGAACGTCGCTTCCGGAAGCGCTACCCTCGCGAATACCATCAGCCGTTCCGACAGCCTGGGCCGTGTCTCCACCCTCGTGAAATTGGGAGCCACGCCCGGAGCCGTCAAAATCAGCGTCACCGCGCAGGGTGGAACCACCGCCGCCGCCTACACCTTCACCGCCACCATCAACGTCACCGCCACCTCTATCACCAAGGTGTCGGGCGACGGCCAGAGCGCCATTGTGAATCAGGCCTTCGGCTCTCCGCTGGTCGCCCGCGTCACCGACGCCAATGGCCAGCCAGTCCCCGGCCTCGGCGTCACCTTCGCGGTGAACAGCGGTTCCGCTACGCTCTCCTCCACATCCGCCACTTCGGATTCCTCCGGGAACGCAAGCGTCAGCGTCATTGCCGGAAGCTCTCCCGGCTCCGTCACCATTACCGCCTCCTTCGGCAACAACACCGTTAGCTGGACGCTCACGGTTCGTCCGCTAGGCCCCACTCTCACCGCCGGCGGAATCCGCAATGCGGCTTCCGGCTCCACCGACATCGCTCCCGGAAGCATCGCCACCATTACAGGAACCAACATCGCCCCATCGGTGAACGGCTACGTGCTGCCGCAGTTCGACTTCGGTCCACGGCCCACTACCCTCGCCGGAGTTTCCGTCGCCTTCGGCGGCGTTTCCGCCCCCATCTTCTGGGTGGCCAACATCGGCGGCCAGCAAACCGTCGCGGTTCAGGTCCCGTTCGAGGCTGTCGAGGGAGCCACCTTGCCGGTCACCGTGACCTCCAATAACACCTCGGCCTCTGTCAACATCACCATCGCCTCCGCCGCTCCCGGCATCTTCGAAAGCACCGATTCGCAGGGACGCCGCTACGCCGTGGTGACTCGCATGGACGGATCCTTCGTCACCCCCGACAATCCCATCGGCCGCGGCGAACGCGCCCGTGTCTTCGTCACCGGACTCGGCCGCACCAACGCCCCCGCCACCACCAACTCCTATGGCGGCACGGGCATGATCGTCAACGCCTCCGTGATCGTCGGTGTCAATGACGCCGGTGTCAACGTCGTCTCCGCCGAGTACGCCTTCAACCTCATCGGAGTCTACGTCGTCACCTTCGACATCCCGCAGAACACGACACCCGGCGCCGGCCGTAACCTCGCCGTGGCCGTCGACGCCGGCGGCGGCAACCTCGTCTTCGGGAACGGTTCCGCCATCTCCATCCGCTAACCCCAAACCTGAGCCACGGGTCCAACCCGCCCGTGGCTCAGGCATTGCGCTGAGAACATTTCCCCGAAAACCGAGCTGTCTCGTACAATACCTGGAAAGATTCTGAAAATCGCCAGGACTGTTCCCCGCGCGCCTCCTACTCCACGAACCCCTCCCCCCGCAAATCCTCCAGCAAATCCCCCGCCGCGTTCCGCGGATACCCGAACAGCCAGAACGCGTCCGGATTGTCCTCGCAATCCCACACCGATTGCTCGCTGAACACCAGCATCCCCCGAAACCGGATGTCCGCCGCCTCCACCTCCGCCTGCAAGCCCAGCCTGCTGATCAGCGCCCGCAGGTCCAGATCATTGCGATAGTCCTCGAGCCCCAGCGAATATCCTCGCTCCACCTGCGCCACCACCTGCTCCCACTTCTCGATCAGCCCCTTCTTGCCGCCCTCGATCAGGTGCGCCGGATATTCATTCTCCTTGAGAAATGTCCTCACTTCCGCGTCAGTCATAAATCCTTCACTTCACCGGCCGCCTGGCTTGCCGCCGGAAATAGCGCTCCCCGTCCGTAGGAATGAAAAAAGTCCGGATCGTGCCGTCCGGATTGAACGCTCCGAACCATCCCTTCTTCCGCTCAAAGCGCGTAATCACCCCATCCGCGCGCACCGCCTCCAGAATCGCTCCGCCCTTCGGCGCATCCCGAAACTCCTGCGCCAGCCTCAGGTACTCCTGTTTGCTGACGTGTCCGAACTCCGCCCCGTGCTTGGCGTAGTGCTCTTCAAACTGCCGCTTCGAGCGAAACCCCGGCCCCCCCGCCGGCAGCGCCGCCGCGCACAGCGCCAGCACCGCCAGCAGTGCCGTAACGCGTTCAATGCCGGAAATACACGCGCGGCGAATCCCCGTATTCAATCGCCACCTCCCGTCCTCCATTCAGGATGGACAGCCGCCCCGCTTCCGTCACCAGTTCGTTGTAGCGTGAATTTCCCGGCGTTGCCATAACGCCCGCCGCATCCATCTCCTCGAGCAGCCGCTGCCGCTCCTCGAGCGTAGCCGCCTCCCGCTCCACATGGATACACTGCCGCACAATGTAATCCACTGAGCGGTATCCATACCCCACCGGCACCAGCCCCTTGCCCCCTAAATCGAGATACTGGAAATACTCCGTGCTCGGCTCGGCGAACTGCGTCGCTCCCGCCCCTCCCGGATTCCGCGTGTAACTGTACCGCAGCCCCCGGTATTGATCCGAATGCTCCAGCCACGCCCCGCACCCCTCTCCCGCGAAGTACATCGAAATCCCCTGCGTATTGGTCCCCGGAGCCGCATCCGGAAAGCTCAGCGAATTCTGCACGTTCAAACACGCCCCGTTCTGCCACAACACCCGCGCGTCCGTCCACAGGAACCCTTCCTTCCCGTTCGGATACCTGTCCCGTATTCCATACACGCTCACCGACACCGGCAGCAACCCCGTCACAAAGTGCACCAGGTCCACGTAATGGCACCCGATATACGTGAACGCATCCGAGTTCTCCACCGTGCACCAGTTCTGAAAATTCGAATGCCGGTAATACCACTTCTCCATCAGCCGCGCCGTGCCCAGCTTGAATTCGCCGAACAGCCCTTCTCTATACCGCCGCCGCGCCAGCAGGCTCCGGTCGTCAAACCGCTTGTGGTATTCGATACCCACCACCAGACCGCGCGCCCGCGCCTCCCGCTCGATCTCGAGCGACTCCGCCGTCTTCAATACCAGCGGCTTCACGCAGCACACATGTTGGTCGTTGCGCAACGCCGTCATCACCACCTCGTAGTGAAGCTGATCCGGAATCGCCGCCACCACGATCTGCCGCGGCGGCAGCCGCCCCACCACTTCCGCGTACAACTCCTTGTGCGGCCCGGAATCATCCGCCGGAAATCGCCGGAAACTCTGCCCGGGAAACGCCCGCCGGATTCCTTCATTCCGCTCCAGCGCCGTAATCGACTTGCCGTGCTGCGAACAGACCGTTATCTCTCCGATCACACCCCTGCGCTGCAGCTCGTAAAGCGAAGGCAGAATCTGATCGTGGGCGATCATCCCCGCCCCCACCAGCAACACCTGCGGAGCGCTCATCGTGCCGCCGTCTCCTGCCGCGCCTCATGCTCCGCAACCACCTCCGTGAACGCTTCCTCGAACACACCCAGGCTCTCCTCGAGCGCCTCTTCGGTGATCACCAGCGGCGGGCAGATCTTTACCGTCCCTCCCCCAAAACCAACCGGACAGAACATCAGCACGCCTTTGTGATAGCAGCGCTCCACCACGTCCCACGCCAGGTCGCCGTCCGGTTCCTTCCCGCCCGGCCTCACGCAGGATACGCCCGCCACCAGCCCTTTCCCCGCCACCCATCCAATCCGCGGGTATTTCGACGCCATCCGGTTCAACCGCTCATGCAGCAGATTGCCCATGCGGCGCGAATTCTCCACCAGGTTCTCCTTCAGAATCACCTCGAGCGACGCCAGCGCCGCCGCGCAGCACACCGGGTTCCCGCTATGCGTCGAACTCATGCTCCCCGGAGGATGCAGGTCCATCACATCCTCCCGCCCCGCCACCGCCGCCAGCGGCAGCGAACTCGAAATCCCCTTGCCCCACGACGTCAGATCCGGCACGATGCCGTAATGCTCGAAGCCCCACATCGTCCCTGTCCGCCCGAACCCCGCCTGCACTTCGTCGCATACCAGCAGTATCTTATGCGCCGTGCACCATTCCCGCAGTTTCTGCATGTACTCCTTCGGCGCGAACGCCGCGCTCCCGCCCTGGTAGGTCTCCAGTATCACCCCCGCCACGTTCGGAGCCCCGATGCCCTGTTCATCCAGACACTTCAGAAAATAGTCGAACGACGTGTCCGTCGTCCGGAACCCGTCCGGAAACGGAACCTGCGCAAACCCCGGATCCAGGTTCACAATCCATTCCTTCAGCCCTGGAATCCCGCCCGCCTGCTGCGCGCCCAACGTGCGTCCGTGGAACGCTTTTTCGAAACTCACCATCACGTTCTTGCCGCGCCCGCCCGCCCTGATCCCGTGCGTCCGGCACAGCTTGATGGCGCACTCCACCGCCTCCGACCCCGTCGACAGCAGAAACACCTTGCGGTGCCCCTCCGGCAGCAGCGAAGAGAACCGCTCCGCAAACGCCGCCCGCGCCGCGTTCGGAAACATGTAGCTGGCGATCATCCGCTTCTGCGTCTGGTTCAGGATCGCCTGCACCACGTCCGGATGGCTGTGCCCCGCGTTCGTGATCAGCACCCCTGACGACCAGTCGATCCACCGGTTTCCCGCCGGATCGTAAACCTGGAAACCCTCCGCCCGGTCCCACAGCACCGGAGGCTGGCCCTGCATGGCCCGCAACTCCGTCCGGTGCAGCGACTCCAAAAAAGGTACGGTCTCCGGAGCAGGCAGCGCCGTCGCAATGCGCCGGTGCTTCGTTTCCACATGAGGAACGCCCTTCGGTGTGATCGAAAATTCTTTTGCCATGAGGATATTATTGTAAGACACCCGTCCGCCCGTCGCGCGCCTCCGCCGGATCAAACAAATCCTTGTTCTCCTGTTGCAGCGCGAACGGCGTGAAATCCGCCGCCTCCGTGAAACATTCGAACAGATCCGCCGCCGCCGCGTCATACAGATTCAACGGCGGCAGCCCCAGAATCCCGAACACCGTCTTCCACATCGCCGGAAAGCTCGCGTTCACGTGCGAAACATAGTTCTTCTTCGCGTACGGGCTCGCCAGTAGAAATACCGTGCGGTGCGAATCGATGTGATCCACGCCTCCCCGCGCATCTTCCTCCGTAATGAAGATCGCCATCTGCTTCCACTGCGGAATCCTCGACAGGTACTCCACAATCCGCCCCAGCGCATAATCGTTATCCGCCACATACGACGCCTCGAACGGGTATCCATCCTCCGGCCGCGCCTTCCCCATGTGATCATTCGGCAGATGCATCAAAATCAGCCGCGGAAATACCCGGCCCCCTTTTCCGTACATCTTCTCCATCTCCGCGATAAACCGCGTCGCCCGATACTGATCCGGGATGCTCGTGTCATACCCCTCGCGTCCCTCCCCGAAATTCCGGAAGGAGATCTTGTGCCTCTCCAGGTGACGCCACAACGCATCCGTGCTCACTTCCGAACCGGCGTAAAAATTGTCGCTGAAGGCGAACCGCCGCGCCAGTTCATGATGGTTCGGAGTCGCGATCACCCCCACCGCGTTGATCCCCGCCTCCGCCACCAGCATCCGGCCCGATGCCTCATGATAGGCCATCCCCGCCGGAATCACCCCCCGCAACCCTTCCATCTCCGGGATCCGGATCTCCGCCTCTCCCACCACCCGCCGCGCCGCCGCATCCACAACCGTCACCGAATCGTTGCGCGCGTCTGAAACATAAACGCGATCTTTTGTTGCAACCACCCCCGCCGGGCGGCGCCCCCCGCCGATCCGCGCAAACCCTTCCACCTTCGGAGCCGCCGCATCCTCCACGTTGACAAACGCCACCGAATCAAACTCCTCATTGATGACATAGGCGTGCCTACCATCCGGCGCGAGCGCCACCGCAAACGGCATCCGCCCCACCTTCACCGAACCCGCCACGCGCTTCTTCTTGGCATCCACCACCACCAGCCGGGAATTCGCCCGGTCCACCACGTACAGCAGCCCCCGCTCCGCGTCGTACCCCATGTCGCCCGCATTGCTGTCCGTATACCCGCCCTGGTTTAACCGGCCGCCCTGGTTTAACCGATAGATGTGCTTTGTCCGCCCGTTCTTCACATCCACCATCCGCACCCGGCCCCACTTGCCTTCCGAAGCAAAAACCGTCCGCTCGTCCGCGAACGCCGCTCCGCCGCCTTCCGTCCCCACCTCGATGCTCGAAGTCCGCCACCTGTTGTTCTTTTCCCGCTGAAGAATCGTCAGCGAGCACTTGCCATTCCCGCCGTCGATAGATACGATCATCTTTCCACTCGGACTCACCGCCAACCCGAAAGGCCCGGGTCCGGTGGGGAACTGTTTGCCGTGCGGAGAGATCATCCGTCCCCCGGGCAGGATGCTTTCCGCTCCCGGCCGGCGGATCGCGGCGCGATTGCCGGCAGGCACGCGGTATTGCGCCGCGAGACAGGCACACATGAGAAAGAGCGCCATGCGCCGCATAACAACTAATCTGAGGGTATCGCAGATGAACCGTAGAACATTTCTTACCGCCACGGGAGGCGCAGCCTTGCTCGCCGGCGCCGCAACCACGCACAAAACACGCTACTACCAGCTCGATCAATATCTCCTCAAGAACGGTTCGCAAACCGGACGCATCCACGCCTTCCTCAAGGGCTCGCTCGAATCCTTCTCCGGCCCGCGCATCATTCTTGACGGCCTGATCGCCCCGCACATGCCCCAGGTGGTCGTCATTCAGGGGCACTCTTCCATCGCCGCATACTTCGAGGCCGAAGCCAAACGCAAAGAGAACGCCGCCTATCGCGCCGCCCTCGCCGCCTGGGAAGCCGGCGACGAAGCCCCCTACGAAACCTTCTCCACTTCCCTCCTCGAAGCCACCCCCTACTCCCCCGATATCAGCGGCGCCGCGAAATCCCCGCGCATCTTCGAACTCCGCACCTACCACTCCCCCACCACCCGCCAACTCGCCGCTCTCCACGAGCGCTTCTCCGGACCCGAAATCCGCATCTTCCACCGCGTCGGCGTCCACCCCATCCTCTACACTTCCACCATCATCGGAGCCGATCGCCCCAACCTCACCTACCTCATCCCCTTCGACTCTCTCGACGCCCGCGACAAGGCCTGGACCGCCTTCGCCGCCGACCCCGAATGGATCAAGGCGCGCAAGGAATCCATCGATCGCGGCGGCCAGATCTCGAGCGTCATCCGGATCGCCCTCTACAAAGCCACCGATTACTCGCCCATCAGGTGACCCGGCTTCGTAACCCCGCGCCCGCTTCTTCCGCCTCGAGCAACCGCTTCATCAGGTTCCGGATCGCTTCGTGCGACGATTGCGTCAGCACCGCCCACCACTTCCTCCGCCTCCCGGCAATAGCAAACATCCCCCAACAGGATCCGGTCCCCCATGCGCACGCTCACCGGCGTATTCACTTCCATCCTCACCGGAACCCGCAGCTTCAGCCCGCGCGCCGAAATGTCCGCCACTCCGGCTTCCATCGCTTCCTCGCTCCCGCTCAACTTCTTGACCAGCGCGGTCTCTCGAGAAGCCTGCCTCGCCTCGACGCGTCTCTCCATACCCCCCTCATCGGGCGAACCCCCGCCGCTATGAGGGGAAAACTCTCAGTGCAGCCGCACCACCCACGCCAGCAGCGCGCCCACCCCGCTCGCCAGCAGCCCCAGTATCGCCCACCTCATCCGCGGCGTCAGCCGCCCACCCCTCGCCTCTTCCTTCTTCCCCCACCCCTCCGTCTGGAGCATCTCCCGCCCCTTCTCATTCGCAATCAGCAGCGTCTCCACCTGAGATCCCCGCGCCGTCCGCGCTATCCGCTTCTTCAACTCCTCCGGTAGCTCTTCTACGGAATGGAATACTTCCGTCTTTTCCCCGCGGGATATGTAGACTATCGAGAACTTCTGTACTATCCGTTCCATGTCACCCTCACGCGCTTGCCACAGGCCTTCCCGCCTGCCCCCCGGCGTGCTTCAGAATCACTTCGATGAATCCCAGCGCCGCCTTCGATAGCGCCTTGTCTTTGCGGTAAATCAACGCCAGCCGCCTGATCATCGGCTCCGGGCCGAGCGATACCGTGCACAGCTTCCCGGCTCCCACTTCCTCCTCGCAATTCGAGGCCGCCAGAAACGACACCCCCAATTGCGCCATCACGAATCTCTTTAGCATTTCCGTCGAGTCCAGTTCCATCGAAATCTGAATGTGGTCCTCCACCGGCTCCAGCCATGCATTCAAACGGCTCCGCGTCGTCCCGCTTTTCGGCAGTATCAGCGGATACGCCGCCACGTCCCGGCACGTCGCCATCTTTTTCTGCGCCAGCGCGTGGCCGCACGGCAGGATCAGCCTGATCTCGTCCGAGTGGATCTTCACCACTTGCAGCTTCTTCTCCTCCACCGGCAGTTGCGTGATCCCGAAGTCCGCCTGGTTGTCCAGCACCGCCTCCACCACCCGCGATCCATAACTCCGGTCCACATGCAACTGCACATTCGGAAATTCTTTCTTATACTCCGAGAATACCTCCGGCAGCACGTAGATGCAGGTCGCTTCATTCGCCGCGATCAACAGTTCCCCCCGCGGCGCCCTCTCGAGTTCATTAATCGCGTCCTGCGACCGCCGCCGCAACTCCAGAATCTGCTCCGCGTAATCCGCGAAGATCCGTCCCGCCGCTGTCAGGCTGATCCGCGTCCCCAGCCGCTCGAACAGCGGCGCATGGAGTTCCTGCTCCAGTTGCCGCACCTGCGCGCTGATCGCCGGCTGCGTCCGGAAACACGTCTGCGCCGCCTTCGAGAAGCTCTTCAGCCTCACGATCTCCAAAAACGTGTGCAATTGATCCAGATCCATGACCTCTCAGGCCGCGGCGATTCTCCGGCAGGCGCTCGTTGCGGCTGAACTGACCCAGATTATATCATCGGGTAGAATGCGCCTACTTCTCCTTTTTGCCCTGCTTTCCCCCTGTTTCTTCCCGCATGGTCTCTACGCCGAGGATAAGGCGGCCTACGGAAAATACCTCGCCGAGGAGGCCGCGAAGTGCCAGGATTGCCATACCCCTCGCCTCGAAAACGGCCAGCTCGATAAAAACAAATGGCTTAAGGGAGCCGTCCTCGACTTCCAGCCCATCAATCCCGTCCCAGGCTGGCACAAAACCTCCCCTGACATCACCTCCTCCAGCCGCCTTTTCGAGCGCTGGGGAGCCGCCGGTCTCACCAAATTCCTCACCACCGGCCTCAATCCCCGCGGCCATGCCGCCGATCCGCCCATGCCCGCCTACAAACTCAAACCCGCCGACGCCGAGGCCATCGTCGAGTACCTCAAATCCCTCAAGTAGGCCCCTTGCGCTCCCGCCTCCTTTTCCTTGCCTGCGCCCTTGTGCTCCCCACCCGGGCGCAGAAGCCGGAAAATGTACTCATCGTCGCCAACCGGCAATCCCCCGTCTCGAAATCCATCGCCGAATACTACGCCCGCGCCCGCCACATCCCCCAATCGAACGTCGTCTACCTCCACACCACCCCCGGCGAGCAGATTCCGCGCCAGGTCTATGACCGGCAAATTGCCGCTCCCATCGCCCGCTTCCTCACCCGCAACCACCTCCAGGACTCCATCCTCTACATCGTCACCACCCTCGGCGTCCCTCTCGCCATCACCGGATCCGGCGACCCGAAAGGCGCCGACGCCGCCTCCGTCGATTCCGAACTCACCCTCCTCTACGCCGATATGCACGCCCCTCCTCACCGCCTCCCCGGCCTCATCCCCAACCCCATGTTCGGCAAGCCCGAAGCCAAATTCGACCGCAAACAATTCCCCCTCTACCTCGTCACCCGTCTCGCCGCCTATGACTTCTCCGATGTCCGCGCCATGATCGACCGCTCCCTCGCCGCCGTCAACCGCGGCCGCGTCGTCCTCGACCTCCGCTCCTCCGGCGACGCCACCGGCGATGAATGGCTCCGCGACGCCGCCATCCGCCTCCCCGCCGGCCGCGTCTTCCTCGAGGAAACCTCCGCCGTCGTCTACCGCCAGCGCGACGTCATCGGCTACGCCTCCTGGGGCTCCAACGACTCCCAGCGCAAGCAGCGCTTCCTCGGCTTCCAATGGCTCCCCGGAGCCATCGCCACCGATTTCGTCTCCACCAACGCCCGCACCTTCGAGCCTCCCCCCGGCGCCTGGACCCTCGGCACCTGGAACGCCAAGGACCAGCCCAAATGGTTCCACGGCAGCCCCCAATCCCTCTCCGCCGACTACATCCGCGACGGAGCCACCGCCGCCTCCGGCAACGTCTTCGAACCCTTCCTCTCTAACAGCGTCCGCCCCGACTACCTCTTCCCCGCGTACCTCAAAGGCCGCAATCTCGCCGAAAGCTTCTACACCGCCATCCCCTCCCTCAGTTGGATGACCGTCGTCCTCGGCGACCCCCTCTGCCGCCTCGCCCCGTAGCGCCTACAGCAGTAGGATGGTCATATGCCGCGCGGGAACCCTTCACCGAAGCTCGCGATAACCGTAGACCCGGAAATTCACGAAGACATTGTCAACGCCGCCGCGCGCGAGGGTGTGAGCGTTTCGGCCTGGATGACCACCGCGGCACGCGAAGCACTCCGGCGGCGGGCTGGTTTGGCGGCGATTCGCCTTTGGGAAATGGAGCATGGACGTTTCAGCCGGGAGGAGATCGATGAGGCGCGCCGCGGCGTGACAGCGCAGATCCGGGCCACGCGAAGAATCCGGCGTTCGGCGTGAAGACCGCCGTCTACGACGCCGCTGTTCGGCCTTATTCCATTAGATTAGTTCCCGCGCCGGTCGCGGCTCGGGTGACGATCCCCACGCCAAGTCCAACTCCGGCTTCTTGGCCGGGTGTGCGATTGTTCCTCTTGGCGAGCGCGAGGCCCACGAAGCAGGGCGGTTGCTCGGCATGACTAGACTAGAACGTCGGATGTGGTGGACGCCGCCGTGGCCGTGATAGCCAGTCGCGAGAACGCCGTCATTCTCACAAGCGATATAGAGGACTTGGAACGGCTTGCCAAGGCTGCTGGCGGCGAAGTCGCTGTCGCCTCTATCCGAGTAATCGCGGCGATGTCCAGGATGCGCCGGCTGTACGAGATGTCGGCTTCTCCCTCATGCCGAATCAGAAGGGCAGCCATCCGGCACGGCCGCGTTCTACCTGTAAACCTCTATCGCCCTTGGGGAGGTGTAAACTGTTCGTAGGAGACTGTCACATGGATCGCCGGGATATGCTGTTCGTTGCGGCCATGCTCCCGAGCATATTTGTGAGCATATTCCTACCGCTTGTCTTTGTTCTGTCCGGAAAGCAATGGAGAGCGGCGCGGGACAGGGCGCACGCGCGCCGCATCGCTGAGTACAGGATGAATGCAAGACTCCTCCGACTCAACATCTGATCCGTTCCCGCGGAATCCCGCCAAACCACCGTCGCGACGCCCGCGCCTCGCCCCACCCGGCAGTCATGGCGCGGTGAAGAACCCTCGAATCAGAAAGACGGCCATCTGGAAACGCAGCAGCGTTCCCCCCGGATCAAATGTTGTGTCCGTCGTCCCTCCCGAGATCCCCTGCTCGCGCATCTTCTGAACGTAGGTGAAGTACGATGCGCTTACCGGCACATCATTGAAATACGGCGTCAGCGCATACGAAAAGCCGGCCCCATACTTCCCGCGAATCAACATCTGCGAGATCACTGCCCGTGTCGCCAGGTTCTGCGGACAGTAGGTATACGCTCCGCAATCCACCGCCAGATTGCGTTCCTTCAGCTTCTGGATGTACGGGAAAAAAATATTGCTCGAGTTCACATCCGAGTAGTACGGCGACGAAGGGTATTGAAACCCGCACGTGTTTGCCGCATCGTAAGGGTATCCGTGTTTACAGGTCACCGCGCACCCCGGATCGCTCGAGTCGCAATCCCCCGCCTGATAAAGCATCGCTCGTATGAGAAACGCCGCGGTTTGCTCCCTCGTCAGCCCGTCGCCCGGGCAGAACCTTCCCGCGCTGCATCCGTTTGTCACCAGGTAATACTTCGTCAGCCCGATGTAATTGCCGAACCCGTAGTCCCCCTGAATGTTATACATGGGATCGAAATAGTTGACGTCCTGAAACTGCAGCGACGTATCGAGGTATGACGGCGCTTGCGTGAAGCGAGTCGTTTGTCCCGCAATCGACACCGAACCCGTCCGCGGCACGGGAAAGGCAGTGTTCGCCGTCGGGATGCTCACATTCAATGCCACGTACCCCATGCCGGATCCGGGCGAAGCGTTCACCCACGAAGTGTTGGACTGCGCCGTCCACGCGCACCCGGATGGCGTAAACAGCGTCGGATACCTCGTGCCCCCGTTGTAGGGTATGTTCTGGATCAATGCCAGTATGCTCGTGCAATACCGGAACTCGAACCACAGCCCGCCCACCAGATACGGCACGATCAGCGACGGCGGGGTAATGACGTATCCCGATTTCGCCGGCGTGATCGTATAGCTGCCCCCCGCGGGGAGGTTGGGAAACGTGAAAGCGCCCGCCGAGTCCGTCTGCTGTGTTGCATTGGCCGATCCGGCCAGTGTCACCGTCGCTCCAACCAGGTTATGGCCGTTTCCATCCGTCACCGCGCCGTTGATGATGCCGTAAGGGCCTGCGGACCCGCCGGTTCCCAAACCGATCTGAGCGCGTCCATCCGCGGCCAACAACAACAACAGGACCGGCAAAATGGCCGCCTGCTCAGGCAGCATGCGGTTTGTTGTGCGCATTTCCGATACCTCCCGCGAACGAATCTGGCTATTTGCCCGCCGGAATGATTTTCCGGTCCTTGTCCACACGCACGGAACTCGTCTTTCCCGCCGAGTCCGTCCACGCGATGGTGATATTGTCGTTTGCGTCCGCTACGCCGGAGAGCGACACGACTGGATTGGCGCTTTGGGCCACGCGGATAAGCGGACTTAGGCCGCCGGCTGCCTCCGTATCGAATTCCATTCCCGGCTCTAACCGCAACCCGCGCGTTGACAGGTTCTTCGTAGCCACTATCCAATGGCCTCCATCGCCGGCCAGAGCCGCAATGTTTGTGGCACGCCGGGCGGTCTGTACTGGATTCATCCCCGGGAGAAGGATGCCTGGAATTTTCCAGGATACTGTCCCTTGAAGTGACACACGGAATTTCGCCTCCAATGTGGCTGGGGTAACCCTATACTCCACGTATGGAGCTTTCGGATAGTTGAGGGCAATCCTATACTGCCCGGGATAAATTGATACGGCTTCCATCCAAAAGCTATCATTCGCCGGTTTATCGCCGACGGCGAACGTTTTCGTAATGCTCTGTCCGGCGGGAATCGCCAGAATGGGAGGATTGGCGTCCATACGGAATCTCATCACATTTGGTGATGGGCTCGCGGGACCCCACTCCGAGCCATACAGCGCCTTCCAACGCTGCTCTTTGCTCCACAGATCGAAGGTCGCAGCCCGGGAATCGAACGGGTCAGGAATCTGGAGAACAGAAGTTGTCGGGTTGTATACTACAAGCGTCAGCGTGAAAGCCTCGCCTGGAAGGTAGATCGCTTTGTCGAGTTGCAGGGTGATAGAGGCCTTTTCAGATTCCTTCATCGCCTGCATCGCCTGTTCACTGTACAGTGGCCCGTGGGACGGCATCTGGCCGGATAGCGCGATCGTATAAGAGATAATCCACAGGGGAACAATTGAAATCATTCGCATGTCTCGTCTCCCTAAGGACAGGTTGCTTTGACGCAGAGAAGCGGTAGATCCAACTCCGGATGGAACTGAAAGTCGCTGTAAAGCTTAACTCTTGCCGCGCCGTTATCGATCACGGAGAGAGTGGGGAACGCATCCATTAGCCATCCGGTCTGTGCCGTTGTGGCAATGCGGAAAGGAGCAGCCGGTATGACCGCACTTTGCATCCTAACCAGTGTTTTTTCATAGCCTGAAATGTTGCCTAACCGGTAGTATGTGGAATCTACGTTTCCAGTTAGTAACCCAACTAGCCACAACTTCTCCTCAGTGCGAAACTGGCCAGTACCCACCGGCCATTCATAATCCGTCCGCAGGAGATACAGGTACGATGCGTTCCCTGCATCCAGAGCGAATTGTGACGGGTCAATCGCTGGAAAGCCGGTGCAGTCCGGTGGTGACAAGCAGTTATATGCTGTGTACACGTAGTCCACCCCTCGGCTATAGTGAAATCGTGAAAGCTTGTGGCCAGTTTCATGCGCCACCGCCTGCGCACGGAGGACATCCTCTGGAAACCCCAGTGCTGCGGCACAGTTCCGTATTCCAGTGTCGTCCAATTTCACGGGTGGGCCTTGCCCGTTGTTGTTAAACCCACCTTTGCTGGGGTCGCCGGCTTGGCCGAGCGTAGCCGATGTCCCCGGCGCACATGTGCAGGGCGTCGGGTTCTGCTCAGTCCCGCACAATGGGGCGTTTACATATACCAACGCAAAACCACCGCTGGTCGTCTCTGTGTTCCGGTTGGGTGCGGCTCTTTTGGATTTTCCGACTCTCGGGGCATGAGGGCGTCTCGTGGGTGGCGCGGGAGCGGCCTACGAGTCTCCTTTTCTGCTGACGATTTTGAGTGCGGGACCGCTACGCGGGGATGAGGTAGTAGCCGGAGGGACGGTTTCCGGCACGCAGTGATCGGCGTAGCGGGAAGCGTGGTGGCGTTGGTATTCCTGTTGCTCGTGAAACTTCCAATAGGCATCGAAGTCGTCACTGGAGCGCAGGGCGCGCAGGCGCAGCACCGCTTCGGCGCCCGTTAGACTCCAGCGCGCTCCGGTCAGATTCATCCGGTCCTCGATTAGATGACGGCAGGCGCCTTCAATGACCCCGGTGGCGATGGGAACTCCCTCGGCCAGCGCCTTGTCGTACTGCAGATACGGCGAGTAGT
>JAIXKK010000188.1 GCA_026954325.1 Bryobacterales bacterium
CCTACCTGACCGCGTATGATTGGCCAGACAACGTGCGCGAGTTGGAGCACGTAATGGAGCGGGCGGTGGTGTTGGGATCGGCCAAGACGGTGATGCCCGAAGACCTGCCGGAGGCTCTGCTTGAAGGCCCAGCTCCGCCGGGCATCTCCCCCGGGGGCTACCACCAGGCGCTGGTGGAGGCGAAAAAGCAACTGATTCTCTCGGCGATCGAGAAGGCGGGTGGGAGCCATGCCGCCGCGGCGAAACTCCTCGGACTGCATCCAAACTATCTCTCCCGCCTCATCCGTAACCTGAATCTGAAGAATGCGCTGAAAACGCCGGGGCTTCCTTAGTCCGCGAATGCAACGATGGGCGAGTAGCTCAGTTCGCGCTCACCGCCTGCAAACCCCCCACCGCCGCATGCCTCGTCAACGCCCGGATCCGCGGCAGCGCCGCCTCCGCCGCTTCCATCCCTGCCTCGATCATCCGCCCCGCTTGCGTGAAATCGTCCCACGCCACGTCTTGCACCCGTGGCGCAATCACCACATCGCTTTGAAACCGCCAGAACTGCTCCGTCCGCTGCTGCATGATCTGGAAACACCGGTTCACCACCCCGAACATGCTCCCCGGATCCGCCGTCACCGGAGGCGCGGGCAGCACCACGCTCACCACCCGCTTTGCGCCCAAGCCCCGCAACGCCGCCGCCGGGATCTCCATGCTGATTCCGCCGTCCACCAGCAACTTCCCCTCATACTTCACCGGATGGAACAACCCCGGATACGAGCAACTGGCCCGCACCGGATGGAACACCTCCCCGTGCCCGTGGAATATCACCGGTTCACCTGTCTTGAGGTCCGTCGCCACCACCGCCAGCGGGATCTTCATCTCCTCGAACCGGTATACCGGAAACGCCCGCCGCAGAAAGCCCTCCATCCGCTCGCTCCCCACCAGCCCCAACAGGCTGAACCGCCATCCAGCCAGATCCTTGAACTTCATGCTCCGCGCCACCAGTTCCAGGTCCTCGGCGTTTGCTCCGCCGGCCAAGCCGGCCGCCACAATCGATCCGGCGCTCACCCCCGCCACAAACCGCACCGGGATATGCTCCCGCTCCAGCACGCGGAGCACCCCGATGTGCGCCACCCCGCGGGCAAAGCCGCCACCCAGCGCGAGCCCAACCCCCGGATTCGCCTCATCTTCGTCATTACTCCGCAACCGGCTCCAGAATGCCCCGGCTGCCTTTGCCATTGCATGCATTTCCGTTCGCATCGCCTCTCATCCTCTACGCATCCTCTTGAACACATCCACTAACATAAAAGACGGAGCCCCCGCCATCTGGTTCACAAAAATATGAAACTTCGGACGCCCTTTCTCCTTTCCCTCCTTCTCTATCCCGGTCTCGCGATCCATGCCCAATCCTCGGGTACCGCCCAAATCGAATGGAACCTCCGCAAGCTGAACACGGTCGGCAATGTCCTCATGATCGCCGCCCACCCGGACGACGAAAACACCGCCGTGCTCGCCTACTTCGCCGAAGGCCGCAACCTCCGCACCGCCTACCTCTCCCTTACCCGTGGCGAAGGCGGCCAGAACCTCATCGGCGCCGAGCAAGGCGATTATTTAGGACTTCTACGCACACAGGAACTCCTCGCCGCACGCCGTATCGACGGCGCCGAGCAGTTCTTCACCCGCGCCATCGACTTCGGCTATTCCAAAACCGCCGAAGAAACCCTCGCCAAGTGGGGCCGCGACAAGGTCCTTTCCGATGTCGTCTGGATCATCCGCCGCTACCGTCCCGACGTCATCATCCTGCGCTTCTCCGGCACCCCTCGCGATGGCCACGGCCAGCATCAATCCTCCGCCATCCTCGGCAAGGAAGCCTTCTTCGCCGCCGCCGACCCCAAGCGCTTCCCCGAGCAATTCCAGTATGGCGTCCAACCATGGCAGGCCAGGCGTCTCCTGTTCAACATGTTTTCCTTCAATCGCCGGCAGGAGGAGGAAAACGCGAAAGTCCCTAATAAACTGGAAGTTGACGCAGGTAAGTTCAATCCGTTTCTAGGCCTCTCCTACGGCGAAATCGCCGCTCTCAGCCGTTCCGAGCACAGGTCGCAGGGCATGGGCACTGCCGCGCGCCGCGGTTCCCTTCCCAACTTCTTTACGGTCATTGCCGGCGAGCCTGCCTCCAAGGACCTCATGGATGGAATCGACACCACCTGGAACCGCCTCCCCGGAGGCGCGCAGGTTGGCCCCATCCTCGAGGAAGCCATTCGCACCTTCCAACCAGCCCATCCCGAAAAGACTGTGCCCCTTCTGCTCAAAGCCCGTCTTCTCATCGCCGCCATCCATGACCCCCACGCCACCCGCAAACTCCGCGACCTCGACGAAACCATCGCCCTCTGCGCCGGCCTCTGGGTGGATGCCTCCGCCGGCAATTACGAAACGACCCCAGGCTCCACGGCCCGCATCAACCTCAACCTCGTCAGCCGCCTCCCTATCCCGGTTAGCTTCCTCGGAGCCGAACTCACTGGAATGCCCGATTCTCCTAAGACCACATCCGCCGCGATTCCACTCATTTACAATCAACCTCTCGAGCAGCGCCTCACCTGGCAGGTTCCTTCCGACGCCCCCTACACCGAACCCTATTGGCTCGCCAAACCCAAATCCGGCGCACTCTATACCGTTACTGACCAGCGCCTCATTGGACGCCCCGAGAATGCCCCCGTCCTCACTGCCGACGTCCACTTCACCATCAACGGCGCGGAATTTACCGTCAAACGTCCCGTTATGCACCGCTACAGCGATCACGTCCGCGGGGAACTCACCCGCCCCTTCCTCATCGTCCCGCCCGTTGTCATCGACCTCTCGGAGGACTCGTACCTCTTCCCCAATCCATCCCCGCGTACCGTCCAAGTCTCCGTGAAAGCTAACGAACCGAAAGCCGGCGGAATCGTCCGCCTCGAAGCCCCGCCCGGCTGGACCATCACCCCTGCCTCCCTTCCGTTTTCGCTTCAGGAAAAAGATCAGCAAACGACGCTAACGTTCACAATCAAACCACATTCTGAAAACTCGAAAGCCACCTTACGCGCAATAGCCGAGTTCCAGGGCCGCCAGATTTCGCAATCCGAAAGAGACATCAACTACTCCCACATTCCCCCTCAATCCAACTTTCCGCCCGCCACCGCCCGCCTCGTCCGGGCCGACATCAAAGTCCTCGCGAAGAACATCGGCTACATCATGGGCGCGGGCGATGAAGTCCCGGATGCCCTCCGCCAGCTTGGCCTCAACGTCACCCTCCTCTCTGACGACGACCTCGCCTCTGCTGACCTTTCCCGCTACGATGCCATCGTCGCCGGGGTCCGCGTCTTCAACACCCGTCCCGCCATCCGCGCCAACTTCCAGCGGCTCCTCGACTACACCCGCAACGGCGGAACCTTCATCGTCCAATACAACGTTCTCGACGACTTCCGCGGGCGCTCGGAAACCACCGCCCACATCGGCCCCTATCCCATTCAGCTCTCCCACGACCGCGTCACCGTCGAGGAAGCTCCGGTACTGTTCGCCAATCCCAACGACCCGCTCCTCCAATCCCCCAACAAGATCACCGAAAAGGACTTCGACGGCTGGGTCCAGGAGCGCGGCCTGTACTTCGCTTCCAAATTCGACTCTCAATACCACTCCCTTTTCTCCTCCCACGACCCCGGTGAAGACTGGCTCCCCGGCGGCATGATCTACACGAAATACGGCAAGGGTATCTACATGTACACCGGATACTCGTGGTTCCGCCAGCTCCCCGCCGGCGTCCCCGGAGCCTTCCGCATCTTCGCCAATCTCCTCAGTGCCGGCAAATAGCCCATGCTCTATACTCGTAAGCGGTAGATTCTATGGAGAACCGCGAAATCGCCCTGCTTCTCAACGAGACCGCCGACCTCATGGAAATTGCCGCCGAGGACGGCTTCCGCATCCGCAGCTATCGCAACGGCGCCGCCGCCATCGAAAGCTACCCGGAGCGCATTGAAGACATCCTCAAGGACCCGGACCGCAAGGTCACCGACATCCCCGGCATTGGGAAAGGCCTTGCCGCCGTCCTCCACGAGATCTTTACCCGCGGCTCCTTCGAGCGCCGCGACGACCTGCTTTCCCGCTACCCGCCCACAGCCCTCGAACTCCTCAAAATTCAGGGCCTTGGCCCCAAAAGCATCGCCTTGATCTGGAACCACTTCCGCGTCTCCACCATCGACGGCCTCGAAAAGCTTTGCCAGGAGCAAAAACTCCGGACCCTCCCCCGCATGGGCGCCAAACTCGAGGAAAAGGTCCTCCGCTCCATCGCCCAGTACCGCCGCAGTTCCGGCCGCTTCCTCCTGAGCTTCGCCACCAACGTCGCCGCCGAACTCGCGGATTATCTGACCAAACTCGCCGGGATCGACTCCATCACGCCCGCAGGCTCGGTTCGCCGCGGCAAGGAAACCGTCGGCGATCTCGACATCCTCGTCACCGGGCCCGGAGCCGCCGCCGCGCTCGACGCCTTCGTAAAGTACCCCCGAGTCCATGAAGTGCTCGCCCGCGGCGAAAACAAAGCCAGCGCCCGCCTCGGCCTCGAAGGTCTCCAGGTGGATGTCCGCGCCCTCCCCAGGGAAAACTACGGAGCCGCTCTCCAGTACTTCACCGGCAGCAAGGAGCACAGCATTGCTCTCCGCGCCCGCGCTCTCAAACTCGGCCTCACCCTCAACGAATACGGTATCTACCGGGTCGATGACAACACCTTGGTTGCCAGTGAAACCGAAGAGTCCGTCTATGAAGCCCTCGGCCTCGATTGGATTCCTCCTGAACTGCGCGAGAACCAGGGCGAGATCGACGCCGCCGCCAACCACACTCTTCCCCGCCTCATCCGCCCCGAGGACATCCGCGGCGACCTCCACATGCACACTACCGAAACCGACGGCCGCGCGTCTCTCGAAGAAATGGCGGCGGCCTGCCGCGACTTGGGCTATGAATATCTCGCCATCACGGACCATTCCAAGGCCCTCGCCATGGCCAACGGCCTTGACGAAAAGCGCGCCGTCGACTTCGCCCGCCAGGTTCGCCAGATCCGCAAGGACGGCGGCCTCGGCATCCGGGTCTTCTCCGGCCTCGAATGCGACATCCGCCGCGACGGCACGATGGACCTCGCCGGCGACGCCCTCGCCGAACTCGACTTCGTCATCGCCAGTGTCCACAGCCACATGAACATCGAAGCACCTGAAATGACTGACCGTCTACTCCGCGCTCTCGAGTGTCCCCACATCCGCGCCATCGGCCATCCCACCGGTCGCGTCCTTCTCCACCGCGATCCCTTCCCTTTCGATTTCGAGAAGATCGCCCGCGAAGCCGCCCGCAGAAATGTCCTTCTCGAGATCAACGCGAGTCCGGAGCGCCTCGATATCTCCGCGCCCTTGATTCGCCAGGCCAAATCCCTCGGAGCCCGCTTCGTCATCTCCACCGACGCTCACCACCCACGCCACCTCCTCAATATTCGTTACGGCGTCTCCATGGCCCGGCGCGGCTGGCTGACATCTGCTGATGTAGCTAACACCTTGCCACTCAGCAAATTCGAGAAATTGATTCAACCAAAATCGTAACCCCGAATGAAACTCACCACCCTCTGCGCATTCCTTCTGTCCTCCGCCCTGCTTCCCGCTGGCGACGTCAACATTCCCTTTGAAAAATTCCAACTCGCCAACGGTCTCCGCGTCGTCCTCTCCCAGGACAATGCCACCCCCGTTGTCGCCGTCTATGTCATCTATGGCGTCGGGGCCCGCTCCGAGGAGAAGGGACGCACCGGCTTCGCCCACCTCTTTGAACACATGATGTTTCAGGGTTCAGCCAACGCACCCAAAGGAGTTCACTACCGCGAAGTCGAATCGAACGGCGGCTTCCTCAACGGCAGCACCCACCCCGATTACACCGACTACTTCGAAGTCCTGCCATCCAATAAGCTCGCCGTCGCACTCTGGCTCGAATCCGACCGCATGCGCTCTCTCGCCATCACGAAAGAGAACCTCGCCAACCAGAAGGAAGCCGTCAAACAGGAGCGCCGCCTCAGTTTCGATAACCAGCCTTACGCCACCGCCATCGTCGACGTCTTCCCCACCCTTGCCTACAAGAACTGGTCCAACTCTCACTCCATCATCGGCTCCTTCGAAGACCTGAACGCCGCCTCCGCCGGCGATGTCGCCACGTTCTTCAAGACCCACTACGCCCCCAACAACGCTGTCCTTTCCATCGTCGGCGACATTCAGATTCCCGCCGCCAAGAAGCTGATCGAAGGCTATTTCTCCGACATCCCTTCCCAACCCCAGCCCACGCCTCCCGACCTCAGCGAACCGCCCCAAACCGAATCCCGCTGGCAGACTTATAAGGACCCGCTCGCCCGCGTCCCCATTGCCGCCATCGCCTACCCCGGTCCCAAGCGCCGCTCTCCGGATTTCTACGCCCTTGCCATGCTCGACATGATTCTCACAACGGGCGAAAGCTCGCGTCTCTACCTCGACCTCGTCAAAGGCAAACAATCTCTCCTCAATATCGAAGCCAGCCTCGGCTGGCCGTTTGGCCAACCCTCGGATTATAAAGAACCCGGCATCTATGGCATCAACCTTACGTTTAACCCTACCTTCACCGCGAAACAGATCGTGACTCAACTCGAGGAAGAGATCACCCGCCTCCACACCACCCCGGTCGATCCCAGGGAACTCGACCGCGCCCGGGCCACCGTCCGTTCCATACGCATCCAGGGGCTGCAGTCCACCATGACCCGCGCCTCGCTCCTGGCCCAATACGAACTGCTCGACGGCAAGCCCGAACTCATCAACACCGAACTCAACGATTACCTCGCCGTCACTCCCGCTCAGATCCAGGCCGTCGCCAAGAAGTACCTGACGCCCACGCAAATGTCCGTCCTCGAAGTCATCCCCGCCCCTAAGGAGGGAAAGAAATGATCGCCCGTCTCCTCACCGCCGGCCTGTTCCTGACGGCCGCTTTCGCCCAGACCCTCGACCGCACGAAGCCGCCCGAAACCCCTCCGCTCCAGCCTTACAAACTCCCGGCTTCCGTCGAATCCAAGCTCCCCAATGGCCTCGGGGTGGTCCTCGTCGAGGATAAGCGATTCCCTCTCGTCACCCTCCGTATCGCCTTCCACGCCGGCTCCCGCTTTGACCCGCCGGGCCGTTCCGGCGCCGCCGAAACCGTGGCCGGCCTCCTCAAAGCCGGCACCCCCACCCGCACCGCCCGCCAGATCGCGGAGGAACTCGCCGCCATCGGCGGCTCCCTCAGCGCCGGCGACAGCCCCGATTCCCTGATCGTCTCCGGCAGCGTTCTCTCCGAAAATACCCCCAAGCTCCTCGACCTCGCCGCAGATATTGTCCGCAATGCTGATTTTCCACAAAGCGAAATTGACCTTCGCAAGCAGAACCGCGTCCAGGAACTCGCCCTCGAGCGGTCCCAATCCTCCACCCTCGCCGGGGAAAAACTCCGCGCCGTCGTCTTCGGCGCTCATCCCTACGCCCACACTCTCCCCACTCCGGAAGCCATCAAAGCCATCCAGCGCGAAGACCTCCTCAAATTTCGGGACACCCTCCTTACCCCCGCCAACGCCACTCTCATCCTCGTCGGCGACATCCCGCCCCAGCAGCAGACGCTCGACCTCATCCGCGCCCGCTTCGCCTCCTGGCCCAAAAAGTCCGTCCCCCCCGCCCCCGGTGGAGAGTTCCCCAAACCGCAGCGCTCCCTCACCCTCATTGACCGCCCTGGATCCGCACAAGTCGACATCCTCATCGGCCACATCACCGTCAGCCGCCGCCACCCCGACTATTTCCCGCTCCTCGTTGGAACCAACATCCTCGGCGGCGGCGCCAGTTCCCGCATGTTCAACAACATTCGTGAGAAGCAAGGTTTCGCCTACGACGCCTCCGCCCACAACATGCCGTATAAGGACACCGGACTCCTCAATGTCAACACCCAGGTGCGCGAAGATGTCATCGAGCCGGCGCTGAAAGCCGTCTTCGCCGAACTCGACCGCATGATCAAAGAGCCCGTCAGCACCCAGGAACTCACTGACCGCAAGAACTACATCAACGGTATCTTCGTCATGCAGCTTTCCAGCCAATCCGGTGTTGCCAACCAGCTCGCCAGCCTCCGCATCAACGACATGCCCAACGCCTACCTTGAAACCTACGTCACGCGCGTTCGCTCCGTCGAGCCCGATCAGATCGAGCGTGTTGCCGCCAAATATTTCTCTCCCTCCGATGCCGCCATTGTCATCGTCGGCGACGCGTCCAAAATCGCCGGAAGCGTCGGGAAGTTTGGTAAGGTTACCATCGAGAAAGCGAAATGAAGCAACTCATCCGGCGTAGAGGCCAAGGCCACAGAAGCCGCTATTGTCGCGGGCGGTATCCATCCATGTCATAGGGGTTAAGGAAGGTATGCACGGCGGCTCAACGATGTAAGCGACTTCCGAACCTGTCGGCCGAAGGAAGGCGGGCCGGAGGACGATCCGCAATGGAGGCCGATGAGAAAGGGGATCGCCGATCTGCATCGGAGAGCGGTGGTGTCGCAGAAAGCCAACGACCGGTTACTGAACGCGCTGGCCAAGGTAGACGACAGCCGGAGCGTGGAAGAGTTGACGAGCGGCATTCAACGGCCCACCACCTACTCCGGACGTGCGGTTCGAGGACTCCGCCCGTGGTCGGAGGACAAGGATCTGCTGACGGCGATCAATCACGCGGGCGAGCCATCCTCATCGCCGTCCTGACCACCGCGCGGACCAGTGTCAACCAACTGAACCAGTTGGCCAAGGCCGCTTAAGAATCTTCGCGGCAGGCAAAGAAACGCAGATTTAGTAGTACAGTAATACTAACCGTGCCGGCGCGCTATTCTACTGTCTGAACCGCGGATCAGAAGCGATATACTCGGACGGTGAACTCGCGCTTTCCGTCTCATCTCTTACTCCTCGCGGCTTTCGCTGCCTGCGCCGCGGACTACCCACACCAGATCCTCACTCGCGGTCTCGGCTATTTCCCCGTGGCCATCGGTCTGAAGAACGGCGATGTTCTCGCCGTCGTGCGCGGAGGCGCCGCGCACATCGGAGTCAAGGGCAGGCTCGACCTCATCCGCTCCGCGGACCATGGCAAGACATGGTCCGCGCCCTGGACAGCCGTCGATGAGGAGTTCGACGACCGGAACCCGGCCATGGGGCAGTTGCGGGATGGAACCGTTGTCCTCGCTTATGCCATCGCCTCGGGCTACGACGAAACCGGGAACCGCTTCAAAGGCGGCAGGAACGACAGAATATTCGACGGCGTCTATCTGGTTTTCTCGAAGGATAACGGGCGCACATGGTCCAAACCGGTGCGCGATGCCAACATCCACAACTTCTACGCCGGCAAGGGCGCCGTTTCTCCCTACGGCAAGATTATCCAGCTTCCGGACGGCACGGTCCTCATGGCTGTCTACTTCGAGTTCTTCGATGCGCGCGGGAATCAGAGCTATCTCTTCCGGTCGAAGGACGGCGGCAGGACATGGACCGAACCGGTGTTGCTGGGCGAGCATTACAACGAAACCGGGATCGCGCGGCTTCGCGATGGGCGCCTGCTCGCTGCCCTGCGTTCGGAGAAAGGCGGACACCTTGCCGTCACCGAGTCGGCGGATCAGGGGCGGACGTGGTCGAACCCCGTGCAAGTGACCAGGGACAGCGAACACCCGGCGGACCTTATCCAACTCCGTGACGGCCGCGTGCTGATGGTCTTCGGCGAGCGCAACGCGCCACGAGGCGTCCATGCCATGATCAGCCCGGACGGCCGCAAGTGGGATAACTCGAAGAGCATCGTCCTTGCGGATGACGCGCCCAATGGCGACTGCGGCTACCCCAGTTCCGTCGAAGCCGCAAAGGGCCGGGTGGTCACGCTCTATTACCAGGTGGATGATTCGAAAAATACGCCGGCAAGCGCTTCCGCCCGCGCCATCCTGTGGAAGCCGTGAACCGTCGCGACCTTCTCCGCGGCGCCGGGTCCGCGGTCTTTGGTCACTCCTCCCGGCGGCTTCGTCAACTCGACAAACATCGCAACCTCTTCACCGGCGATAGTTGTGTGTACTTCTACAACCCCGAGCTTTGGCAGCCCGAGGGGCTTCCCTACACCGCCAGGGCGATTCACCGCTACGTGGATCTGCTCGCCGATTCCGGCGTGGATACATTTCTTTCCAATCCCAACGCGCAGGTCGCCTGGTACCCGAGCAAGCGGCTGGAAACCATCCTCGACGGCTACCGCCGCGGCGACCGCGATTTCTTCCGGGCTCATGCCCGCGCCACCCATGTGCCGCCCGAACAGTTGGATGCCTTTCTCGACAACATGGTCCGCTTCCACAATCTCTACCTGGATTTGGCCGAGGCGGGTGTGGACTGGCTGGCGGAAACCGTCAAAGCCTGCCGGCGCAGGCAGATCGCCCCGTGGGTCAGCGTCCGCATGAACGACACGCATGGCGTGGAGGACGCCGCCAGCCATTTCAACTGCAAAGCATTTCGCGATCCGGCAAACCGCCTCGGCGGGCAGGCCATCGACCCCGCTGATCCGCCCAATGCGCACTGGGTCGCGTTGAATTACGCCCGCAAGCCGGTGCGCGATTTCATGTTTTCCCACATCCGGGAATATCTGGAGAATTACGGATTTGAAGGCCTGGAACTCGATTGGCTCAGAGATCCCCACATCCTCGAACCGGGCGCAACCGAGGCGGATTGTCGCCTGGTAACCTCCTGGCTCAAAGACGTTCGCGCCTTCGCTGACAGCCGCGCGCGCATCACGGGCAAACCGCTGCCCCTGGGCCTTCGCATTCCGGCCAACCTCGGCTACCTGCGCAACCGCGGCCTCGATGTGCAAGCCATCGTGCGTGATGGCCTTGTCGATTTCATTGGATTCTCCAACTTTTGGCAGACATCCTGGGACATCCCCTATGAACAGTTGCGCGCTGAATTGGGTCCGGACGTCGTCTTCCATGGAGTAGTGGAGGATGCCCCGAACTGGATTCCCGGCCATGCTCCGGACATGGCATCGAATACCGGACAGGCGCCCCTATCCGAATCCCGGCGTCCGCTACATGTCCGCCAGCGCGCCCATGCTGCGCGCGAACGCCGCCGGCAAACTCTCTATGGGAGTGCACGGCATCGAGCAGTTCAATTTCTTCTGCACCGATCAGGTGAAGATCCCCGGTCTGCGCGCGGACTATGGCGCGTTGCGCGGCATTCACGATCTCTCCGCGTTGCGCGGCAAGGAAAAGCATTACTGCCTGTCATCGCCATCAGGCCGGCTCTCCATGCTGTGGGAAACACCGGAACAGATTCCAGCCGTGATCGAACCCCGGAACCGCCGCGAATTCCGCCTGACGATGTGTGATGAACAAGCCGGAGGGACGCTCCGTGTCCAAGTGGCGCTGGAAAACCCGCCGGGAGCCACGCGCCTGGGCCTCAGCCTCAATGGCGCCTGGCCCACATTCGAATCGCGCCAGACTCGCGACATGCTCTTCCCGGCCGGCCCCTACACGCGGTTCGCCGCTCCCGTCACGGCATGGGAGTTCAAGTTCGATTCGTCGGTAATCCGGCAGGGGTGGAACTTCGTCACCGTGCTGAACAACAACCGGAACCCGGCGGGCGCCGTTAAAGTGGTCTCCGTCGAACTTGGCGTTTCCTTCGCTTGACGGCAGTCGAGTAAACTGAGGGGCTATGTACAAACGGACGCAATGGACCCGCCGCGCCTTTGCAGCCACGCTGGCGGGCGCGCCGCTGATTGCCGCGGATGCGGCGAAGCCCTCCCTTCGAATTGAGTTGGGGCCCGAGCAACTGGTAGCCGCGGGAGTGCCTTGGCCTTACCTGTTCCAAGCCCGCGAAGGAACCACGGTGCTCTTCGGCCACATAGGCTGGCCTCCAGGCGGGAAATACCCCATTCTGTACACCGCCCGATCCTTCGACGGCCGCAAGACGTGGCAGGAATGGAAACTCAACCAGCAATACGGGCGAGGCCCCATTACCGAAGGCTCATCGGTGCAATTGCGCGACGGGCGCATTCTGCTGTTCGATGTCCACGCGGAACACGTGGGAAACAAGCGTTTCGAAGCCGGCTACTGGAGTTCGAAGGATGGCTTTCGCACACTGGAAGGTCCGCACAAGTACAGCTTCGTGCTGCCGGACGCCGAAATCCACAGCTACGACGACCGCGGCGAGCCGATCTCCCGCATGTACGTCCGGCGGTCCGTTATCGAATTGCAAAACGGCGATCTGCTGGCAACGGCGTACGGTCACTTCGAGTCCGACAAAATGGCTACGGAGTATGCGCCGAAGATGATGAAGATGCGCTCGTTTCTGTTGCGCTCCCGCGACGGCGGCAATCACTGGGACTACGTGTCCACCATCGCCTCTGATCCGGTGGAGCAGGAGGGATTCTGCGAACCCGTTCTGGCGCGGTTGAAGCACGCGCCGCGCGCCGGCCGGTTGGTCTGCCAGATGCGCACGGGCCGCGAGAATCCCGTCTACCAGTGTGAATCGGACGACGAAGGCCGGACGTGGACCCGCGCCTATCCTCTTCAATGGACCTACAGCCGTTTTGGAAGGTCGCGTCCGATTGCCGGCGCCGATCCGGACCTGATCGAGATGCGGGACGGCACTCTGGTGATGTCATTCGGGCATAAGCCGGATTACCGCGAACACGGCAACTACCTGGCATTCAGCACCGATCACGGGCAATCGTGGGGCGCGGTGACGCCGGTTTCTCATACCGTGACGATGGCGTATACCGGTGTCCGCGAAGTGGCGCCGGGCGAGTTATTCGTGGTGTACACCACTTCGAACGCCCCCGCGGACAACTACCGTGGAGCCAGGTTCAACACCATGGGGCGCTCTGTCTTTCTTCGCCGTGGGTAAATCATGCGGAAAACGATCTTCTTCCTCCTCACCGCCCTGCCTTTGCAGGCGCAACTTCCCCAGCAAGTGGAAGGTTTTGCCTCCATTCTGGAGGCGCCCGGCGCGAACAGCCGCCCCGGCGTTGCTCCGCTGGACTTCCGTGGTCCGGCGCGCGGGCACATGACCAAGCCGTGGTGGACCACCGGACCGGGCGGCCGCCTCAAGTGGAAAACCGGGCACGTCCCCGTGAAACAGGAAACCGAGTTCGCCTTCATCGCGGCGAGTTCCGTGCTGCCGGCGGAACTTTCGCGAGGGCCGAAGGCGCGCCTCTATGTCAACGGAACTCCAACCGTGGAATTCGAGACCGGCCAGACTCGCGACCGCGTTTGGCGCAATGGCGATTTCGAACTTCGCTACGAGGCGCGGCGCTCGGAATGGCCGTGCTCCGCTTCGCAGCGCCAGTTCTATCTCAACGGCGATAGCGGCGTCTACCGCCTGCGCGTGCCTGCCTCCAGTGTGACGGCGGGGCAGCCGGCAACTCTGGAGGTTGAGTTGCAACCCTTTCCCGAATGGCCGAACGGCTGGTTCATGGTGAAAGAGCGGACCGATACGCTGGTGGAGACCCCGCAATCCCTGGCCGGACAGGTCCGCCAGTTGCAGCGCGACGTGACGCGTCTGGGCGAACTTACCGAAGTGCTCGCCGCCAATCAATACAACTCCCTTCTGGAGTCGCGGGAAATGCGGCACAGCGTCATCTACACGAATGGGTGGAGACATCTTCATCCCGCCCATCTGATCCGTCTGAAGAACGGCGATCTGCTGGTAACGGCGCGCGAGGCCACCGAACACATCGCCCGCGATGGCGACGTCATCATGCTGCGTTCCCGCGACCAGGGGAAGACTTGGGGAGATCCGTGCTGATGCCCGTGATGGGATACAACGTCCGGGGCGACATCCACAATCAAGCCGCGGTCATTTTGCGGTCGACGGACCAGGGAAAGAGTTGGAGCTACCTTTCCACGATGGCGGAAGACCCGGGCGGCAAACTGGGGCACTTCCAGGAACCCGGCATCGTCCGTACCAGGAGCGGGCGCATCGTTGCCGCTGTCCGCAACCAGGGCCCCGCCCAGGGGATTTGGACGACATGGTCCGACGATGACGGCAAGACCTGGCAACCCGCGCGCCAATCACCGATGACCGGCCACCCGGCGGACCTCATGCAGTTGGCCGACGGGCGTCTGCTTTGCACCTACGGCCTGCGATCAGGAATCCATTCCGACCCAGGCGGCATCCGCGCTTCCTTCAGCGAGGACAATGGGGAAACCTGGAAAATCGACAGCGAAGTGCGCATCCGCAAGGATTTTCTCAATATGGACATTGGATATCCGGAATCGATGCAGCTTGACGACGGGCGAATTCTGACGGTGTATTACTTCAATTTGTTCGGACGGTATTTTCTGGGGCAGACCATCTGGAGACCGTGAACGGGACTATTCCCATGCGGGTGGCTCGAAGGAGTCGCGGCGCGCGCCGATACCGGCTTGCACGTCTTTAACATGGAATCGGTCAACCACCCGCCAACTGCTCCGCTGTCAACAGGTTCATCAGCCGCTCCCCACCCAGGAACCGCTTCACATTCGCCGCAAAGATATCCCAAAGCCTTCCGGCGAAGTGCTGGCTCAGCGACGAGCCCGAGATGTGCGGGGTCAGGATCACGTTGGCGTAGCGCCAGAGCGGATGATCCGGCGGCAGAGGATACGCGTAGTGCGTATCGAGCGCCGCGCCTGCGATCCAGCCTTCGTCCAACGCCCGCAGCAGCGCCGCCTGCTGGATGATCGGCCCCCGTGCCGGATTGAGCACGTAGGCGGTCCGCGGCAGCGCGCGCAGTTCCCGCTCGCCGATCAGCCCTTCTGTTGCCCGCGTCAACGGCGTCGCCACGATCAGAAAATCGAGTTCCCGCAGAAAGTCCGCCTCTTCGCCCGAGCGGAACACACGATGCGGCCAGATGCCGTCCGGGTCGCCGGAGCCGGAAACAGCATATACGCCATGCCGCGGCGTCACTCCCCTCCGCGTCAGCACGTGCACGCGCATGCCGAGCGCGCGGGCTAGGCGCGCCGTCTCGCGGCCGATGCCTCCGTATCCCCAAATGCCCACCGTCATACCGCGAATCTCGGTTTGGAACACGGCCCGCCGGTCCCACACCGCCCCTTCCTGGTTGCGGATCATCTGGCGTAGATTACGCGCCAGGTTCACCATCATGGCGAGATTCCACTCGGCGATGGGGACGTCGAAACAGCCGCGGGCATTCGATGCCAGAATGCCCCGAGCCGCCAGATCGAGGCCGAACAGTTGCGAATAGCCGGCGGAAGCAAGCTGGATCCAGCGCACATTCTTCATGGCATCGAAATTCGACGGCGGATAGGTGCAGAAAAGGATATCGGCATCCTGAATACGTTCCGAAGGCAGATCGCGGGAGCGCTCTTCCGGCAGCTCGTAGGCATCCACCACAGTACCCGGCAAGCCGGTGACGGCCGCGAGGCCGGGACCATGAATGGGAACATCGATAAAGATACGGTGCATGGTATGGTTCAATCGCGCAGAATTTTTCCCGGAACGCTGTTGAATTCCCCCGACCCCGGACGGAACGGGTAGCGCGCCTTGATCTCGTCTGTCAGCACGATGCCCAGGCCGGGGCGATCGGGCGGCAGGACGTACCCGTCCCGCATCACAAACGAGCCGTCCAGCAGATCGGCATGAAGCCCGGCGAAGTCCGGAGCCACCTCGAGAATGCGCGTGTTGGGCGCGGCGAATCCGCAATGGACATTTTGCATCAACGAACCGGCGGCCCCCCACGAGTGAGTCGCGATGCCCCGGCCGCGCGCATCCAGCATGGCCGCAACCCGAAGGAATTCGCCGAGCCCTCCCGTAAAGGACGCATCCGGCTGGCCGATATCGAAGCAATCCTGCTCCACAAACACGCGCCATTCGTACGCCGCTGTCAGGCACTCACCGCCGGCAATGGGTACCGAAGTGAGGCGGCAGAGTTCGCCATAGCTC
>JAIXKK010000204.1 GCA_026954325.1 Bryobacterales bacterium
ATGTCGTGCGGGCGGTGGCGGCTTCGGGACGGGCGGCCGAAGTGGCGCTATACAAGGGCAACGACGATAACATTCTGGCCGACCTGATCACGCCGTTCGAAGTGGAAGGGACGACAGTGCGGATTTGCGGCGGGCTGCTGGGGCAATGGGCGGTGTGGACGAGGAGGGCGGTGGAGTTGCTGGAGCGAACGCGAGCGGGCGCCACGGCGGAGATTCTCGCGTTGAACGCGCAGTTGACGGATGCGAACGCGGCGCTATTTGACGTGGCGAACGCGTTTCACGGCTGCATTGCGGGGATCCATGAGATACTGCGGCGGCAGGGACTGCTCGAAGGGTTATGGTGCCTGGATCCGAAGGAAGGCTTGTCACGCGGGCAGATGGAAGAGATTGATCGTGTGGTGAAAGCGTATCCGCACCTCACGGACGATGAGTTCGTGCGCGAGCATTTGGACGAATGGCTAAAGCCGTGAGAGGCGTTCAGCGGTAATTTACCTCTGAGCGCTTGAACTTCTGACGTGCGCCGTGCCGGATATGGAGGATATCTACCTGTTTGCTGCTCTCTATGACGCGGTAGATCACGCGGTAAACATGGGGCCTACGGCCATAGAGTAGATGACGAAGTTTGGAATTCTCTGGTGTTTCCGGACACCGGTTCGGCTGCCGTTCGAGGCTGAAGATAGCTTCCCGCAAGCCCATGTACCATTTGCGGGCCGTGGCCGAATACGCTGCGTTTATCGCGTCAAGGAGGAGTGCAAAGTCGCGCTCGGCTCGGGGCGTGACGTTAACCCTGAATTCCGAAGCTGAAGTGTACTTGGCACGTAAATGCTTGCGATAAAGAGGAGTGGAAGCAAACACGTCGGACAAACCGGTGCCGCGGGAAATGACTGCTCTGCTCTCTGGCGAGCGTGTGATCCTGCGTGAGACCCAACGAGCGGTGACCCCCTTCGGCGGGGTCGCGGTTTTCATCACGTATCTGCAGAAGATTGGTCTGGTGGAGCAGGTTCGCCGTCACCTGCCCGTCAGGTGGAATTCGCCGAATCATATCGAGCCAGCGATCACGTGGATGGCATTTCTGATGACCGTGCTGGTAGGCGCGAAGCGCTTTGCTCACGCCGGTCTGCTGCGTGGTGACCAGGCGCTGCATGCGCTGCTGGGTATGAAGCGTTTTCCTACGGATGACACGATCTGCAATCTGTTCCGGAAGTTTGGCATGGGCGAGATCCAGCGCTTCTTCGAGCCGATGACCGAGTGGCAGATGCAACGGCTGCCGCTGCGTCCTGAGGGCTACACCTTGGACATGGATTCGACCGTGTTTGAGCGTTACGGCAAGCAGGAAGGCTCGCTGAAAGGGCACAACCCGCGCCGGCGCGGGCGGCCCAGTCATCATCCGCTACTGGCGGTGCTGGGGGAAGCGCACTTCCTCCTCCACGGCTGGCTCCGCAGCGGCAACTGCGGAACCGCGCGTGGGGCGGAGGAATTTCTCAAAGAAGCTCTTGCAATGTGGGGACAGCGCCAGAAGATCCGCTTGCTGAGGGCTGATTCCGGCTTCTTCGACGGCCAATTGCTGGACTATTTGGAACAGCACGACCTGCCCTACATTGTAGTCGCCAAAATGACCAAGTGGGTAAAGCGCGCCGCGCAGCGAGTGGAAACGTGGACCGCGTTGGACGAGCACTATAGCGTCGGAGAGTTCCGTTTGAAGCTGTTCGGCTGGAGCGTGGAACGGCGCTTCGTGGTAATTCGCGAAGAAATCCGCGAAGCTCGCGCCAGCGTAGGACGCAAACTGATCGACGTGCCCGGCTATACATTCCGCATCTTCGTCACCAGTTGCGCCGACGAGCCGGCGGAGATCTGGCGCGACTACAATCGACGGGCCGACATGGAAAATCGCATTGCCGAGTTGAAGCATGACTTGGGCGCCCACGGCTTCTGCATGAAACAGTTCTTCGCCACGGAAGCCGCATTTCGTTCCGTGCTGCTGCTGTTCAATCTTCTGGCCGAGTTCCAACGGGCGGCCGGATTGCCAAGTTATCGGGAGCCGGCCACGATTCGTGCGCAAGTTCTCACCTGCGGCGCGATCCTCGGCCGTGCCGGCCGGCGCGTGGTTGTCCATCTGTCCGCAAGCTGGGGTGGATTGAAAACGCGGATCCCTTTGCTGGAAAAGATCCTGGCCTGTGAATTTCCAACTTCGCCGAAGTCCGATCCGGTGCTTCAGACCTGACAGTCGCGAGCGCACCAAAAGGATGTCATAGTGACGCGAAAGGATCTCTAACTTCGGAATTCAGGTTAACGCGGTATGTCATGCCGGGATTCAAATTCCGCGAAGAACTCCCTCGCGGGCCGGACCCTTCCCTCTTTCGCGTCCGCGAGGCCCTGGCGGATGCCTTCGTTAGCGTCAGCCTGCGCGGCAATATCCAGCAGTCTTTGATAGGCGGCTGCATCCTGCACAATGGCCGCTGCTTTCCCCTTCACGGTCAGTACGACGGGTCGCTTGCTCTTCTTCAGTTGCTTCAGGAATTCGCCTGAGCGGCGGCGGAAGGTTGTTAGCGATTGGATGTCTCTTGTGATGTCGAGCATGGCGTCTGTCTCATTTAAGCACCTTTTGAGGTGCTTGGCGCCAGGCGCAACGCATGGACAACGATGAAAACATCCTGGCAGATAGAAGAGATTGCTGCGCGGTGAAGGCATATCCGCACCTGACCGACGACCAGTTCGTGCGCGAGCATTTGGACGAATGGCTAAAGCCGTGAGAGGCGTTCCGCGGTCCAGGCGGCATCGGGGAGAACGGTGGCGTTCGGGTAGAGCTTGGTGACCTCGGCGGCGGGGAGGGGTTTCCCTGCGCCATCGACGAGTCCGGCTACGGTGACGTTGCGCAGGGGTGCGGCGATTTTCGGCAGATCGGTGTGGAGGAGAACGCCGGGGAGGAAGTTCGCGAAGGGGTGTGGATACTCCTCGACCTCGAGCAGGTGACGATAGGAGGCGAGGCCCGCGGCGAGGTAGAGTTTTTCCACGGGTTCGAGCGCGGCGGCGAACAAGGCGGGCACGGTCATCTTGCCGAAGGCGGCGAGGGTGATTTTTGGGCCCGGGAATGTGCGGATGAGTGTAATGAGGTCGGTGACGCGCTGGGCAAGGAGGCTTTGCCCGAGGATGATGCCGGCCCAGGCGTAGTCATGCTCGCTGGCGTGGGGGAGGGTGTAGCGGAGCGCGCCGCGTCCGGCTTCGGCGGTGAGGTCGCCGATGCCGCGCAGGTCGGGAGCGCAGACGGTGATGCCGGACTGGGCGAGTTGGTGGCAGAGGCCGCCTTCTCCCCAACTTGCGTTGCGGCCGGAGGGGTGGAGGAGGATGGTGACGCCTTCCGATTTCGGGGGGTGGAAGACCCAGCCTGGAACCCAGACATGGGTAGTGGTGGCGACTTCCATGGCTTCGATGGCGCAGCCTTCCGAGGGCGCTTCGGCGATCCTGACGCGGCGCGGGCGCGTCGGAATTTCCTCGAGTTGGAGCAACTGTTTGAGGCCGGCCGGGGTTTGCGGGCGGGCGCGGGCGAGATCGAGCGGGCGGGTGCTGCCGAGGGAGCGGACGACGTTGCCTTTTTCGGTGACCCAGAGGATTTCGTCCCGTTCGGGGTTGACGGGAGGTTCGGCGTTGAGCGGTGTGCGCTCGTCCTGGAGCCAGCGGCGGAACCAGTGGTAGATCTGCATGCGGGCGGAGTAGTTGAGGCCATGGGGGAGCGGGGATTCCCACCAGGCGATCTGCTGCTGCTTGCCGAGGGCGCGGTAGACAGCGGCAAGTTTGGCGAACTCCTGGCGGCCGTTTTGCATGTAGCGCGGGGAGTAGGTGCCGAAGAAGTCCTTGGCGCTGACGAGGACGAGGAGGGGCTTGGGGGCGAGGGGGTAGAGCAGATCCCAGCGGTCGAAACCGAGGGCTCCGGAGCCGGCGAAATCCTGCTCGGCGTCGTCGGTGGAGCCGGGCGGGTTGAAATCCTCGCAGGCGAAGTTCTCGGTGTTGGGGCAGGAGGGAGCGGCGGCGGCGAGGCGATCATCAGCGGCGGCGAGGAACATGGTGGTGGTGCCGCCTCCGGAGTTGCCGGTGGAGGTGAGACGTTTGGGATCGACGAGGGGATGGGAGGCGAGGACATCGAGGCTGCGGACGGCATCCCAGGCTTGGAGCCAGGTGGCGGAGAGGCCGAGCAGGAGAAGTTGCTGGCCGGGGACGGTATGCTCATCGTCGGCGGAGCGGAGGCGCGTGAGGGGACCGTCCGGGCGCGGGTAGTAGGCGCGCTCGCCCTGGCCCATGGGATCGAAGCCGAGCACGACGAAGCCGAGTTGCGCGAGGCCCTGGCAGCACTTCTGGTAGACAACGGCGGCTTTGCCGTTGAGCGAGTGGCCCATCTGGAAGAGCACGCCGGGATAGGGCGCGGTTCCCGCGGTGGGGATGTAGAGATTGGCGGGAACGAAGAGTTCGGGCTGGGTTTCGTAGACGATTTTTTCGACGCGATAGCCGGAGCGGGTGAAGCTGCCGGTGGTGTGAACGTTGAGCGGGGTGCGCTCGGGAGGCTTGCCGCTGATCTCCCAGAAGGTACGGCGCACCCATTGCTGTCGCGCGGCGATCGCCTGCGGCGTGGTGAGTTGGGCGATGGCCTCGTTGCGTTTCTTGACGGACTCCGCGGCGAGGTGGCGCAGGAAGCCGGGGAGGCAGAGGGAGTAATCGCGGTAAGGGATCTGCTGTTGCGCCCAGGCGGCGGAAGCGAGCAGCGACAACGCCGTACGGCGGCTAATGGTACCATCGCGCATATTCGCCGATGATACCTCCGTTTGATGAGAATGAGGCTTTAGTCCTCTCGAATGAAGCCGGGTGGAACCAGACCGTGCGCGACTGGCAAAGGCTGTTGGAGCTTACGCCGGACGGGTGCCTTGGGAAGCGTGTGGAGGGCCGACTGGTGTCAACCGCTACAGCGCTGGTGTATGCCGAGCGGCTGGCGTGGATCGGGATGGTGCTGACGACGGAGGCTCAGCGCGGGAAGGGATTCGCGCGGGAGTTGTTGGGGAAGGCGCTCGCCTACTGCGATGAACGGGGGGTGCGGTGTGTGAAGCTGGACGCGACGGACTTGGGGCGTCCGGTGTACGCGAGGCTGGGCTTCGTGGAGGAGCGTCCGGTGCGGCGATGGATTCGGCCCGCGGGTCCGTTCCCCGGCAAGGCGGAGGACTTGGGCGGCGAGGTGGATTTCGAGTTGGACCGGGAGGCGTTCGGGGCGGACCGCTCGGCGCTGCTGCGGAGTCTGGAGGGGGAGGAGGTCTATGCGGCGCCAGGGCGCGGGTATGCGATGTCGCGGCCGGGGCGGTTGGCGCGATTTTTTGGGCCATGCGTGGCGCGGGATGAGGAGACGGCGCGGCGGTTGCTGGGCGCGTTTCTCGAGCGGCATGCGGGGGAGGCGGCGGCGTGGGACTTGTGCGATGAGCATGAGGCGGCGGCGCGGGTGGCGCGGGAGGCGGGATTTGCTCCGGTGCGGCGATTGATGCGGATGTATCGCGGGGACGCCGCGGGTATGGCGCTGGCGGCGGGGTCCATGATCTATGGGCTGGCGGGGTTCGAGTTCGGTTAATGGTCGGCGACGCCTCCGTCCTCGAAGACGAAGTGGGGGCGGTTGACGGGCTTGTAGGGATGTTGGGCGGCGACCTTTTCATCGAGATCGACTCCGAGGCCGGGGCGGTCCGGGAGGGCGGCGAAGCCGTCTTTGACGGGGAGCGCGTAGCCCTGGAAAAGATCCTGAACCCATTGCTGGCGATTGGGATTGTACTCCTGGATGGTGCTGGCGGGCGTGGTGGCGTCGACATGGAGGGAGGCGAGGGTGCTGACCATGCTTTGCGGATTGTGGGGCGCCATTTCGACGCGGTAGGTTTCGGCGAGGACGCCGATCTTCTTGAGTTCGAGGATGCCGCCGGCGTGGCAGACATCGGGCTGGACGTAATTCACCAGGTGGCGCGAGCAGAATTCGGAGAAGCCGTACTTGGTGAAGGAGCGCTCTCCGGTCGCGAGGGGGACTTTGGTTTTTTGTCGGAGGAGTTCGAGTTCGCCAAGGTCCTCGAGTTGTGTGGCCTCTTCGACGAAGAAGGGGCGGAGTTCCTCGATGCGGGTGCAGAAATCGACAGCCATGACGGTGGTGAGCTGGCCATGGGCGTCGATGCAGATGTCGAAATCGTCGCCAACGGCTTTGCGGACGGCTTCGAGCTTGCGGGCGGCTTCGCGCACGGCGAATGCGGGACGGACGAGTTCGTTCCGGATGGTGATGAATCCGGATTTGGCGGCGGTGAATCCTTCGGACTTGGCCTGTTGGAAGGAGGCGACGAGTTGCTCGACACCGGCGCCGCCCACGTCTTTGTAGAGACGGATGCGGCGGCGGGCGGCTCCGCCGAGGAGTTTGTAGACGGGCACGCCGAGGGCTTTGCCGAGGATATCCCAGAGGGCGATTTCGATGGCGCTGATGGCGCTGTTAAGGATGGGTCCGCCGCGCCAGCGCGGGTAGCGGAACATGGCCTGCCAGAGGAGTTCGATGTCGGCGGGGTCCTTGCCAAGCAGGTAGCGCTCGTGCTCCATGATGGCCTGGCCGAGGGTAGCTTCCTTGCTGGTGATGGAGCCTTCGCCGAGCCCTGTAATGCCCTGGTTGGTGGCGATTTTGCAGAACACCCAGTTGACGCTGCCGGCGTTGACGGTGACGGTGCGAAGGCCGCTGATCTTGAGGTTGAGGGACTTGGCCTGGGCGACGAGGGGCCGGTTGAAGAGCGTCGTGACAGGGAGTCCGGCGGCGAGGGTGGCAAGGAAGTTCCTTCGGTTCATGCGCGTTCCATCTTACCGGAAACGTAGAATAACGGGTTGCGGGTTCTCTACACAGCGGCGCATGGAGTGGAGGGCGGCGAAGCGCTGCCGCTGGGGGGCGGGGCGGCGATTTGCCGGATGCTTATGGAGGAGTGGCGGCGGACGCAGCCGTTTACCGTGCGCGTGCTGGGTCCGGATGTGCTGGGCGCGAAGGCTCCGGGCGGGGCGGACCTGGTGCGGTATTCGGAATGGGAGTACGCGCGGTTTTGCCGGCGGTTCGAGGCGGCGGTGACGGAAGAGGTATTGCGGCACGATCCGCGGGAGACGGTGGTGCTGAGCAACGACGTGTCGGAAGGGCCGGATTTCCGTCGCCTGGCGGAGGCCGGGTTTCGCATTGTAACTATCTATCACGTGGATGTGGTGGCGTACGTGAGCAGGATGTATCTGCGGGATTGGGTGAAGCCGGAGACAACGGTGCGATGGTTGGAACGGATGCGGCGCGTGCCCGTGCCGGATGTGTTGCGGTTGATTTGGGACAAGCAGCGGGATAGCGTGCGGCATTCGCGTTTGTTGGTTGCGCCATCGCGGGAGATGCGGGATGTGCTGGAGCGCTGCTATGGGGCGGAGGCTGCGGGAAAGGTGGCGGTGCTGCCTTGGGGGGTGACGCCGGCCGAGGAAGCGGGTGACGCGGAGGTGGCTGTGCTGCGGGCGGAGTTCGGGCTGCCGCCGGGTGCGCTGGTGGTGCTGGCTCTGAGCCGTATCTCTCCGGAGAAGGGGCAGGATCTGCTGTTGGAGGCGTTGCTCGAGTGGGAGCAGCAAGTGGATTTTCCTAAGAGGCCGGTGGCGGCTATGATCTGCGGCGAGGCGGCGTACATGCAGGGACGGAGGCATCTGGAGCGGCTGCGGAGGCTCGCCGGCAGGCTGCGGAAGGTGAAAACATTTTTTCCCGGGCATGTTACGGGGGAGCGCAAGCGGGCGTTTTTCGGGCTGGCGGATGTGTATGCCTTCCCGTCCGTTCATGAGAGCTACGGGCTGACGCTGATGGAAGCGCTGGCAGCGGGCGTGCCGGCGGTGTGTCTGGGCCATGCGGGGGCGCGGGAGGTGATGCGTCCGGAGTTGGGGGAGATGGTGGAGTTGAGGGAGAGGGCGGCGATGGTGACTGGATTGCGGCTGGCGCTGGCGCGGCTATTGGGGGATGAGGAGCGGCGCCGGCGCATGGGCGCGGCTTGCCGCGAATCTGCGAGGGGACGGCAGTTCGAGCGGACGGCGGCGCGGCTTGGGGAACTGCTGCTCGCGGTACGATAGATACTTGCCCCGTATCGATTCTCCGTTTCCCCACAAGCCTTTGAACTGGGCTCAAATCTACCTGGGCGTTGCACTGACCACTCTGGCTTCCCTGATTCTCGAGTTGTCGCTGACGCGCATCTTTTCGGTGGTGTTCTATTACCATTTCGCATTCCTGGCCATCTCGATCGCTCTGTTCGGACTGGGCGCCGGGGGTGTGCTGAGCTACCTGATTGCGTCGAAGACGGGGAAGGTGTTCTCGAAGCTGGGGCTGCTTTCGACGTGCAATGCGATTCTCGTGCCGGCGTCGCTGGTGTTTCTGCTGACGCGGCAGAAGGGGTTCGACAATCTGACGCTGGCGGTGGTCTATTTCATGTCGGCGCTGCCGTTCGTGATTGCGGGCGCGGTGGTGGCGATGGCGATTGCGGAGACGATTGAGCGTGTGGACCGGGTGTATTTCTTCGATCTGCTGGGGGCGGCGGGCGGATGTCTGCTGCTGGTGCCGTTTCTGAATTTTCTGGGCGGGCCGAATACGCTGATCACATCGGGAGTGCTGTTCGCGGCGGCGGGGGCGATCTGGTTTCACCTGGAGGGGCGGATTCAGGGGCGAGCCGGAGCGGTGCTGATCGCACTGGCGTTGACTTCGCTGGTGATTTTGAATTTCAAGAAGCCGGTGGTGGAGGTGCGCTTTGCGAAAGGGGGCGAACTGCCGCCGGAGATGTTCGTGAAGTGGAACAGTTTCTCGCGGATCGGGCTGGTGAAGGAGTCGAACTCGATTGTGATCGACGCGGATGCGGCGACGGGGATCGCCAATTACGATTTCGATCACCTTTCCGATAGCGACCGGCAGGGGCTGTTGACGCAGGGTCCGGCGCTGCCCTACCGGCTGAAGCACCACGCCAAAACACTGGTGATCGGCGCGGGAGGCGGGTACGACGTGGCGCGGGCGCTGGCGTCGGGCAGCAAAGACATCACGGCGGTGGAAATCAATCCGATCATCGCGAACACGATCATGAGGGAGCGGTTTCCGCGGATGAGCCATTACCTGTACTTCCGGCCGGAGATCCGGCTGTTTGTGGAGGACGGGCGCGGGTTTGTGCGGCGCAGCAAGGAAAAATACCAGATCATCCAGGCAACGCTGGTGGACACGTGGGCGTCGACGGCGGCGGGCGCGTTCGCGCTGACGGAGAACAATCTCTACACGACGGACGCGTTCTATGATTACCTGAGCCACTTGACGGATGACGGGATTCTGGCGTTCACGAGGTGGGGGTTCGAGCCGCCGCGCGAATCGCTGCGGCTGCTGTCGCTGGCGCGCGTGGCGCTGCTGCGATTAGGGGAAACGGATATCGCCGGGCATGTGCTGGTGGGGCGGGAGAATACGCAACTGCTCAACAAGTGGGGTGCGACGGATACGGTGATCATTTCCAGGAAGCCGGTTCCGCGGGAGAACATTCCGGCGATTGTGGCGCAGATCGGCTCAGCGGGGCTGACTCCGGTGTACTGGCCGGGGACGCCGTTTCCGAGCGCGTTTTCCGATTACCTGAGGGCGAAGGATCCGGCGCAGTTTTATCGCAGCTATCAGTACGACGTGACGCCGGTGAGCGATAACCGGCCGTTTTTCTTCTATACGGTGCAGCCGGGGGATCTGGTGGACTTTCTCAAGAACGCCTACCAGTTTTCGGCGGATTACAAGATCAACCGGGCCGTGCCGTTGCTGTTCGGGCTGGTGGGGGTGAGCCTGCTGGCGACGGTGATCACGCTGGCGCTGCCGCCGCTGCTGTTGGGGACGCGGTTGCCGGCTGAGAAGGGAGTGCGGCGGTTCCTGCTGTACTTCGTGGCGATCGGTGTGGGGTACATCCTGATCCAGGTGGCGCTGATTCAGAAGTTCGTGCTGTTTTTGGGGCACCCGACGTACGCGCTGACGGTGATCATTTTCTCGATGCTGCTCTCGAGCGGGCTGGGGAGTTACTACAGCCGCAAGGCGCTGACAGGTTCGCGGGAGCGGTGGATGAAGGCTTTAGGGCTGGTGACTGTGCTGGTAGTGGCGCTGGCGCTGGCGGTGGGGCCGATCATCGCGGCGGGCGTGGGGTTGCCGTTGTGGGTCAAAGTGCCGTTGACGGTGGTATTGATTGCGCCGGCGGGCTTCGTGATGGGGATGCCGTTTCCAACGGGATTGAGCCATTTGGAGAAACGGCACCAGTCATCGGTGCGGTGGGCGTGGTCGCTGAACGCGGCGTCGAGCGTGATGGGGTCGGCGCTGTCGATGTTCTTCGGGTTGTATCTGGGATTGCAGCAGACCTTGATTCTCGGTGGGGTGTTGTATCTGGCGGCGATGTGGGTGGTGCGGGGGGAGCGGGCGGCATAGGGCGCCCGGTCTTATAGCGGCTCAGCACCTGTTTGGGCAATCCACTGCTTCCTCTTTTCCTGAAGCAGGCCACTGATGGCGAGGGGATGGACGTCATCGGGGAGTTTTTCCAGTGCCTCATAGTGGAATGCGGATTCTCCGTGAGTGTTCCATTCCTCCTGAAGGGATTTGCCGGAGTGGCTGCCGTGGCTCAGGCAGAACCAGATACGGTTCTTGGCGGCGCCCAGGTTGCGCGAGGAGCCGATCCAGAGGCGGCCGGTGGGCGCGCAGCGCACGGCGAAAATGCCAAGGAGCGGCTTGCGTTCCTTGAACTTCCTGATGGCTTCTTTTCTTTCGTCCTTGGAAAGCATTAGCGGCACCTCATGGTTTGGACGCCGGGAAAGCCGCGGCGGCCAGTTTAGAAGCATGGTCGCGGATGTCCGCGGGCCACGGTTCGACCATCGCCTCGAAGCGGATCGGGTTATTGGCGAACAGGGCCCGGATGGCCTCCTCGAAGCCGGGTTCGTTGCCCGCCATGGCAGAGAGAAAACGGTAGGCGGCTTCCTGGGCACGGCGAAGTCGATCTTTCTCCGCGTTCGCGGTTCTCGCATGCTCCACCAGTTTTCTGAGGGCCACCGAGGCGCCGCCGGGTTGAGTGGCGAGCCAATCCCAGTGCCGCGGCAGGAGAGTGACTTCGCGGGCGACGACGCCCAATTTGGGGCGGCCCGGGCGGCGCGGCTCCGTTTCGGGCGCGGAAGCAGCGGGCGGTTTGCCGGCGATGCGCTCCAGGGCTTGAGCGGGAGTGCCTCGAAAATCGAGTTCGATCAACCGGCTTGTGACGTCATCGAAGATGAAGATTTGAGCCTGCGGGTCGCGATCGAGCAGGTGCTTGGCCGCGAGCGCGACCTCGGGCAGGGGGCCGGAGGCGATGCGGCGGACGCCGGCAAAGGCGGTGCAGGAGGTTACGGGTGGTTCGTTCACGGGAAGTCGCTTTCTTTGTTTTGTCCGGGTAAAATAATATTATCCGGATAAAATTTATGAATTGTCAATTCAACAACGTAGATGGCCATAATGGAGATCGGGCATGATCCGCGCCATTTCCGCGACCCGATATGTGACGCCGCTGCGCGAAGGCGGATCCATGCCGGCGATCGTGGAGGCGGATGATTTCGGACTGTACGTTCTGAAATTTCGCGGCGCGGGGCAGGGTGTTCTTGCGCTTGCCGCGGAATTGATCTGCGCCGGGATCGCCCGGGTGCTGGAATTGCCGGTGCCGGAGGTGGTGTTCGCTTCCGTAGACACGGAACTCGGCCGCAACGAAGGGGATCCGGAGATTCGCGAACTGCTGCAGGCGAGCGTGGGCAACAATCTGGCGGTGGATTATCTGCCGGGGTCGGCGATGTTCGATCCGGCGGCGCGCGACCGCGTGGATCCGGTGCTGGCGGCGCGGACGGTATGGTTCGACGCCTTCATCACGAACGTGGATCGCACGGCGCGTAATCCGAATCTCTTGTGCTGGCGCCGTTCCTTGTACCTGATTGACCACGGGGCGGCGTTGTACTTTCATCACGATTGGAATGATCTCGAGACACGGGCGCGGAGCCGGTTTCCGCTGATTCGCGATCATGTGCTGCTGCCTTGGGCCGCGGGTCTGGAAGATGCCGATGTATGGTTGCGGCCACGATTGACGCGGGGCGTGCTGGAAGAGATTCTGCGACAGGTGCCGGATGAGTGGCTGCCTCCCGAGCAGGGGGCAGAAACGCCGGAGGCGAAACGCGCCGGCTATGTGGAGTATTTCCTGACGCGGCTGGAGGCTACCCCGCTGTTCATCGAGGAGGCACAGAATGCCCGCGCGCGCCTCGTATGATTACACGGTGGTGCGGGTGGTGCCGCGGGTGGAGCGGGAGGAGTTTCTCAATGCGGGGGTGATCCTGTTTTCGAAGGCTCGCCGTTTTCTGGCGGCTCGGGTGGGGATCAATGAGGCGCGGTTGCGCGCTCTGGCGCCCTCGGTGGATGTGGATCTGGTATGCCGTCACCTCGAGGCGATCCGGCGTGTTTGCGAGGGGGATGCGGAAGCCGGGCCGATTGCTCGACTGTCGTTGAGGGAGCGATTCCAGTGGCTGGCGGCGCCGCGGAGCACGATTATCCAGATGTCACCGGTGCATGGGGGTATTTGCGAGGATCCGGCCGCGCGGCTGGAGGAGTTGTTTCAGCAGTTGGTGGGGTGAGGCTAGGGTTGAAGCCCTCTCCAGACAGGCGCGAGGTCGAGAGTGAAGCCGTCGATGGGAGCTTCTCCGCTGAGCGTCGCAGGTTTGCGGAGAATGTTAGGTTGGCGGCCGGGGCGGTAGATGTGGATTTCCTGTCGTGTGGGATCGATCAGCCAGCCGAGTTGCGCGCCGGCGGCGGTCCATTCGTTCATCTTGGATTGAAGACGGGAAGGTTTGTCGGATTCGGAGCGGAGTTCGATGACGAAGTCCGGGCAGAGGGGGAGAAACCGGGATTTCTTCTCCTCGCTGGTGAATGCCGCGAGGCGGGAACGGGAGACCCAGGAGACATCCGGGGAGCGGAGAGCGCCGCTCGGCAGGCGAAACCCGGTGCTCGAATCGAAGACATAGCCCTTGCCATCCCGAATTGCCCAGTTTGCCAACTGACGGGCGACTTCGTTGTTCTCGTAGCCGGTGGAGGCATAGGTTGGGGGCATGATTTCAATGTCTCCTTCGGCTGTCACTTCGATGCGCAAATCGGGGTTGGCGAGACAGAAGGCGTGAATCTCCTCATCGCTCAAGTCATGCCCGGAGCCGATGCGGATGGGGGCGTCCGGCGGGACTTCGTTGAGAACGTATTGCATCATCTCCTCCATCAACGAGCTTAGCCGATTACGCGTTCACATCAATGACGGTGCGTCCGCGGGTTTTTCCGGCGAGGATCTGCTCGCCGAGTTCCTGGATCCTCGAAAGCGGGGCCGTGTGAGTGGCGGAATCGAGCTTATCGATGGGGAGATCGGCGGAGATGCGCTGCCAGATGGCGCGGCGGGTGGCGTTGGAGGCGCGGACGGAGTCGATGCCGAGAAGGTTGACGCCGCGGAGGATAAAGGGGAATACGGTGGTGTTGAGCTTGGGGCCTCCGGCAAGGCCGCAGGAGGCGACGCTGGAGCCGATGGCGAGGGTGCGGAGGATGCCGGCGAGGGTGTCGCCGCCGACGCTGTCGACGGCTCCGGCCCAGCGTTCGGGGTCGAGCGGTTTGCCGGGGCCGGAGAGGACTTCGCGGCCGATGATTTCAGCGGCTCCGAGGGATTTGAGGTAACCGGCCTCTTCGGCGCGCCCCGTAGAGGCGACGACGGTGTAGCCGAGCTTGGCGAGGATGGCGATGGCGACGCTTCCGACACCCCCGGCGGCTCCGGTGACGACGACGGGCTTTCCGCCGGGTTTGAGGCCGTGGGCTTCGAGGGCCATCACGGATTGCATGGCGGTGAATCCGGCCGTGCCGACGCCCATTGCCCGCACCATTGTGAGTCCTTCCGGCAGAGGGACGACGTGTTCGGCCTTCATGCGAGCCATTTGCGCATAGCCGCCCCATATCGTTTCGCTGGTGCCGCATCCGGTGACCACCACGGATTGGCCGGCGGTGAATGCGGGAGAGGAGGATTCGACAACCGTGCCGGCGAGGTCGATGCCGGGGACCATGGGAAAAGTGCGGACGACGCCCGGCTTTCCGGTGACGGCGAGCCCGTCTTTGTAGTTGAGGCTCGAGTGGGTGACGCGGATGAGTACGTCGCCTGGAGGGAGCGAATCCTGGGGAAGATCCTCGAAGGCGGCGGAAAACCGGCCGCCGGTCTGGCGTAGAACGAATGCGCGGAAGGTGCCCATAATGAATGTTCTTCTCTACTATACCTATGAACTCCGCACAAACCCTGCCGGATTGTGGTGGATAGAGGCGTGATCCTGGCACAGCCCGCGGCAATGGTACACTGCCGCTCATGCGCACGTGGCATGTTTTGGGATTCGGCGAACCCGAGGAGATGGCGTTGGCGGAGGTTCCCTCTCCGGAGGTGAAGGAGAAGGAAGTCCGGGTGAAGGTGCGGGCAGCGGGAGTGAATTTTTTCGATTTGCTGCTGGTGCGGGGGAAGTATCAGGCGAAGCCTGCGTTTCCGTTCACGCCGGGAGCGGAAGCGGCGGGAGTTGTGGATGCGGTGGGGGCGGGAGTGAAGAGGGTGCGAGCGGGAGACCGTGTGATCGCGCTGCATTCCTTCGGCTGCTTTGCGGAGGAGGTGGTATGTCCGGAAGCGAGGATTTTGCCGATTCCGGATGGGATGGGTTTCGATGTGGCGGCTGCAATGACGATCGTCTACCAGACAGCCTGGTTCGGACTGGTGGACCGAGGACAGTTGACGGCGGGCGAGTGGCTGCTGGTGCATGCGGGCGCGAGCGGGGTGGGGATGTCGGCGATACAGATTGGGAAGGCGCTGGGCGCCCGTGTGATCGCCACGGCGAGCACCGGGGCGAAGCTCGAATTTTGCCGCCGGCAAGGGGCCGAAGCGGCCATCTCCTATTCCGAAGCGGGTTGGGTGGACGAAGTAAAGCGTATCACCGGGGGAGGAGCGGAGGTCATCTATGATCCGGTGGGGGGTGACGTGTTTGACCTTTCCATGAAATGCACCGCCCCCGGTGGCCGGCTGATGGTGATCGGATTCGCGTCCGGGCGCATACCCACCGTGGCGGCGAACCGTCTGCTGCTGAAGAACATCACAGTCGCCGGCGCGGTGTGGGGAAACTGGACCAGTTTGCACCCCGAGTATCTTCAGGCGACGCACGCCAGGTTGGTGGAGATGTGGCGGGCGGGAACGATTCACCCGGTAGTGGGGCGCCGGTATGGATTGGAGGACGCGCCACGGGCGTTGCGCGACTTGGCAAACCGGGGGGCAATGGGGAAATCGGTGATCGAGATGAGCGCGGCGAATCAATAAGCGGTTTGCAGCGAGCGGGTAAGGCCACGGCTGGCAATGTCGAGTTCCTGTTCCACGGTGACCAGATGTTTGCGGAGGGCGTCCAGGTCTTTTGCGACGGCGGATTGCTCGAGGTTGCGCGCGGCTTCGGCAACGCGAGCGGCCCCGATCCTTTCGGCGGAAAGGGAAAGCTGATTCGCTTCCTCGATGAGTCCCGGCAGATCCGGTTCATGAAGGCATGCGTGGAGCCGTTCCACAAGAGGGGGAGTGGCTTGCAGGAAGGTTCGTTGACGTTTGGCCAGGATGTCAGGGTCCGCGCCGGCCGCATCGATCTCTTTCCACTCGCCATCCCGTGGCGCGGGCGCATCGATGAGATTCCGGGATTGGGTGACGAACTCCTCGACGACGCGCAATAGCGTGGTGGGGTTGAGGGGCTTGGCGAGATAGCCGTTCATTCCGGCGG
>JAIXKK010000164.1 GCA_026954325.1 Bryobacterales bacterium
TCCCTTCGGTCGAGCGGAGCCGATTTCATGCTCATCTTTCGATTGGAAAATGCTCCTCGCGGCGCTCTCCGCGGCGGAACGATGAAACGGAAAAAAAGACACCGATTGCACGGGCTTTCAAATTATGGTAATCTCTATAGACAATATGGAGATTACCACCGAAGCGCCTGTCTTTTCCGCTGCTTCCCCCATCGAGGCTGCCTACGACCAGACTGTCCGTGACGACATCGAACTGTTCCGCCGCTACGCCCTCAAATTCCTGGCCGGCGAGATCACCGACGACCAGTTTCGCGCCCAGCGCTTGCGCCGCGGCATCTATGGCCAGCGCCAACCCGGCGTTCACATGGTGCGCACCAAGATTCCCGGCGGTACCCTCCTCGCCTCCCAGTTGCGCCAACTCGCCCGCGTCGCCGACGAGTTCGGCGGCGGCAAGGGCCACCTCACCACCCGCCAGAATATGCAGTATCATTTCATCCCCCTCCTCAAGGTCCCCGATGTCCTCCACATGCTCGCCGACGCCCGCCTCACCACTCGCGAAGCCTGCTACAACACCGTCCGCAACGTCACGGGCGACCCCATGAGCGGGCTCCTCCCCGGCGAAATCTTCGACGTCCGGCCCTACGCGCAACAGGCCGCCTTCGCCTTTCTCCACAAGGAACTCACCGACAGCCTCCCCCGAAAGTTCAAAATCGCCTTCTCCGGCTACGACAGCGACCCCATGATCAGCGCCATTCACGACGCCGGCCTCACTGCCCGTATCCGCGTTGAAAACGGCGTCGAAAAGCGCGGCTTCCGTCTCGTTGTAGGCGGCGGCCTCGGCCCCATGCCGAGAGAAGCCTATGAACTCGATGAATTTCTCCCTGTCGAAAATCTCATCCCGCGCATCGAAGCCATCATCCGCCTCTTCAACAAGCACGGCAACCGCGGCAACAAGAACAAAGCCCGCCTCAAGTTCGTGATCATGGAGCGCGGGTGGGATTGGGTGAAGCAGACCATCGAAGCCGAATATGAGGACATCCTCAAAAACGGCGGCATCACGCCTCCCACCCAGATCCCCGAAGGCTTCGGCGGATTCGCCTCCACCCCGCCTCCCCTCGGCTCCGGAGCCCAACTCCCTGTCATCGATGCCCGCCGCCCCGATCCCGAATTCGACCGCTGGCTCGAAACCAATGTCCAGGAACAGAAGCATCCCGGCTATGCCGCCGTCACGGTCACCGTCGAACAGGGCAACCTCACCGGAGACCAGATGCGTGGCCTTGCCCGCCTCGCCGAGGACGCCGGCGATGGCCGCATCCGCGTCGCCATCGACCAGAACCTCATCCTCGGCTTCATCCCCGTCTCCAATCTCCACCGCGTCTACGCCGCCTTGAAACTGCTCCGTCTCCATGACGCCGGCGCGAACGAGATCGAAGACGTCGTGACTTGCCCCGGAGCCTACTCCTGCAACCTCGCTCTCACAAAAACCATGAACCTCGGCGCGGCTCTCCGCGATTCGCTCCGCAATCATCCCGACGGCCTCGTCCGCAAACTCCGCATTCGCTCCAGCGGTTGCCCCAACGCCTGCGGCCAGCACTGGATCGGCGATATCGGCTTCTACGGCAATGCCCGCAAGATCGATGGGAGGGAAGTCCCCTACTACATGATGCTTCTCGGCGGCGGCTACGACGACAAGGGCATCATGCGCTTCGGACTGGCCGTCCAGAGCATCCCCGCCCGTTTCGCCCCCGAAGCCTTGAACCGCGTCCTCGATCACTACGTCGCCAACCGCCTCGATGGCGAGCGCTTCCGCGATTACGTGATGCGCTCGAAAGTCGACACTTTCAAGAAAATGACAGCCGACCTCGCCAAGCCCGCCGAACTGTTCCCCGAACTCTACCAGGATTGGGGCGACGAAATCTCCTACTCGCTCCAACTCGGCCGCGGCGAGTGCGCCGGCTAACCCCCGATGTAAATTCTCCGCGCCGCCTGTACGCGCACGGCCTCCCAATGGCACAATAAGCCAACAAGGAGATCAAACATGAAACTTGCCTCCCTTCTTCTGGGAATTCTCTGCGGCGGCGCGCTCTTCGGCCAAAATCCGCTCGTCGACGAAAACAAGGTCCTCTACGAGGGCATCCGCAACAACATCATCCGCGCCGCGGAGAAGATGCCCGAAGACAAGTACAGCTACAAACCCACCCCCGAAGTCCGTTCCTTCGCCCAGTTGATCGGCCACATTTCCGATGCCCAGTACCTGTTCTGCTCGCCCGTCAAAGGTGAGAAAAAGTCTCTCGGAATCGAGAAATCGAAAAGCAGCAAAGCCGGTCTCACCGCCGCCGTCAAGGAAGCCTTCGCCTATTGTGATTCCGCCTACGATGCCCTAACCGACGCCCAGGCCCGGGAAACCGTCAAATTCTTCGGCCGCGACCGTTCCAAGCTCAACGTGCTCTATTTCAACTCCGCCCACAACAATGAGCACTACGGCAACATCGTCACCTACATGCGCCTCAACGGATTAGTCCCGCCCTCGAGCGAACGCCGCTAACCTCCGCCCACATCCTGGGGCGCGCTCAGCCGTGCCCCAGATACATCAGCCATCCAAGCGCGAACATCACCACCACGAAATAGGCGAACGACCGCAGCCCATACATCAGCCGTTCCCTATCCGTCTTCTTCGTCACCACGCCCAACACCACCGATGTAAACAGGGCGAACAGCAGCGCTGCCTCGAAGTGGGATAAATTCACCTTCGGCATCAGTCCTTCCTCCCCGATACGATCTCGAACACATCCACCATCGCCAGCACGTTCATCAATCCCGCCGCCACCAGAAACTTCGTCCCGTAATCATGAACATGCCCCGCCACCTCCGGTTGGTTGTAACCGAGCCACGACGTCAGCAGGTACAGCACCCCGCTCGCCATGTCGCCCACAAAACCGCCGCAATAAATGATCGTCGTCAGCAGATCGCCCGTCATCGGGTGAAACATCGCCCCGCGCATCATGATCCCGAACAGAAACGTCAGCGTAACCGCCGCCGCCAACAGAATCCCCCGTCCGGTCTTCTTCAGATAGAAGTGCCCCCCGCCGGGTACCAGCCACGCCAGGATCACTAACGGAACCCACGTGGATACCGGCGCGGTTGGTTGCTTCGCCGCAACTGCTTGGTCCGCCATGCTTTCAGTCTATCAAACGCGCTTCCGCCAAAACTCGAAATCCCCCGCCTTCCACCCCACCAGAGGCAACTATATAATGAGACTAACTCTCATGGGCTATAAAGCAGGTGCATTCCTCCTACTCTCTCTGTCTGCCTTCGCCGCCGATCCGTCCATCGAATTCAACCGCGACGTGCGCCCCATCCTCTCCGACAATTGCTTCGGTTGCCACGGTCCCGATGCCGCCGCCAAGCACATCCCCTTCCGTCTTGATAGCGAAGCCGCCGCCAAAGCCGGCCTCGCCGGCGGCCGCCACGCCATCGTCGAGGGCAGCCCCGAAACCAGCGAACTCATGCGCCGCGTCACCACCGACAGGAAATTCCTGCGCATGCCCCCCGCCTCCACCGGCCACACCCTCACCACGAAGCAAATCGACACTCTCCGCTCCTGGATTGCCCAGGGCGCGAAGTGGCAAAAACACTGGGCCTTCCTCGCCCCCGTCCGCTACGATCCGCCCGCCGTCCATGACACCGCGTGGCCCAAAACCCCCATCGACCGCTTCATCCTCGCCCGTCTCGAACAGGAAGGCCTCAAGCCCTCCCCCGAAGCCGGCCGCGAAACCCTCCTCCGCCGCGTCTCCCTCGACATCACCGGCCTTCCGCCCACACCACCCGAAATCGACGCCTTCCTCTCCGACAAATCCCCCAACGCCTACGAGAAAGTCGTCGACCGCCTCCTCCGCTCGCCCCGCTACGGCGAACGTATGGCCATCCGCTGGCTCGACGCCGCCCGCTACGCCGATACCAACGGCTATCAGTTCGACGGCGAGCGCGTCATGTGGCGCTGGCGTGACTACGTCATCGATTCCTTCAACCGGAACAAGCCCTTCGACCAGTTCACCGTCGAACAGATCGCCGGCGACCTCCTTCCCCGCCACACCCTGAATCAGGTCATCGCCACCGGCTTCAACCGCAACCACCGCGCCAATACCGAAGACGGCATCATCCCCGAAGAGTACGCCGTCGAATACGTCGTCGATCGCGTCGAAACCACCTCCGCCGTCTTCCTCGGCGTTACCCTCGGCTGCGCCCGCTGCCACAACCACAAGTACGATCCCTTCACCCAAAAGGAGTTCTACCGCTTCTTCGCCTACTTCAACAACGTCCCCGAACTCGGACGCGCCATGAAATACGGCAACTCTCCCCCTCTCATTCCCGCCCCCACTCAGGAACAACAGCGCCAGCTACTGGCCATCGATGCGAAAATCTCCGCCGCCGGCGCCGCCTTGGCCCGCCACGCCGCCGCCACCGCCAAAGCCCAGTCTTCCTGGGAACAACAACTCGCCGCCCAACCTCCGGCCTACTGGTCCCCCGTCACCCTCCGCGACGCCGCCTGGGACCTCGATGACAACCTCCCCGCCCACTCCGGCAACCCCTCCATCGTCCCCGGCCGCATCGGCAAAGCCGTTGCCTTCGACGGTAATTCCTACCTCGAGATCCCCAAAGCCGGCCAGTTCGACATCGATGAACGCTTCACCGTTTCCGGCTGGTTCTCCTCCGAATGCGGCGATCAGCCGTGCAGCATCCTCACCCGCCAGTCCGATTCCCCCACCGGTAAGGGCTATGGCATCCATCTCCAGGACGGCAGGCTCTTCGTCACCATGACCAACAACTGGGCCGACGACGCCATCCGTTACGAAACCGAAGAAAAGATCCAGTCCAAACGCTGGTATCACGTCGCCCTCACCTATACCGGCTCCCGCATGGCCGAAGGACTCACCCTCTACCTCGACGGCAAGCCCGCCAAGGTCAGGGTCCTCCTCGATACCCTCTACCGCCCCTTCCGCAACGCCGGCCGCTCCTTCTCCGTGCCCTTCCGCATCGGAGCCGGCAACGGCCCGGAACAACGTTTCCGCGGCCGCATCGACGATGTCCGCATCTACTCCACCGTCCTCTCCCCCGATGAGATCGAATCCCTCGCTCTCGGCGAATCCCTCAACGAAATCGCCGCCGGGCCCCAATCCTCGCGCACCGAAGCCGAGCAGCGCCAACTCCGCTGGTACTTCCTCGAGAACGTCGCCCCCCAACAGACGCGCCTCGAATGGAAGCGCCTCACCGAACTCAAACTCGAGAAAGAAAAGTTTGAGCGCACCTTCCCCACCGTCATGGTCATGGCCGAAAGTCCCATCCCCAAAGAGACCCATATCCTCCAGCGCGGCCAGTATGACAAAAAGGGCGAAAAGGTCGATCCCGGCGTTCCCGCCGTCCTCCCCCCTCTCCCGGACGGCGTCCCCAACAACCGCCTCGGCCTCGCCAAATGGATCGTCGATCCCAAAAATCCCCTCACCGCCCGCGTCATCATGAACCGTACCTGGCAGATGATCTTCGGCGCCGGAATCGTAAAAACCGCCGAAGACTTCGGCGTGCAAGGGGAATGGCCCTCTCACCCCGAACTCCTCGATTGGCTCGCCACCGAATTCATCCGCACCGGCTGGGACATGAAAGCGATGGTCAAGGAGATCGTCATGAGCGCCGCCTACCGCCAGTCCTCCAAGGACACTCCCGAACTCCTCCAGCGCGACCCCGATAACCGCCTCCTCGCCCGCGGCCCCCGTGAGCGCCTCAACGCCGAAATGATCCGCGACAGCGCCCTCTTCGAAGCAGGCCTCCTCAGCGAGAAGCTCGGCGGACCCTCCGTCAAGCCCTACCAGCCCGCCGGCCTCTGGAAAGAACTCGTCATGCAGGATATGGACTACGTGCAGAGCAAGGGACCCGATCTCTACCGCCGCAGCCTCTACACCTTCTGGAAACGCACCGTCGCTCCCCCCATGATGGCCAACTTCGATTCCGCCCTCCGCGAAACCTGCGTCGTCCGCGAGAACCGCACCAACACCCCGCTCCAGGCCCTCAATCTCATGAACGACGTCACCTTCGTCGAAGCCGCCCGCTTCGTCGGCCGGCGCATGATCAAGGAAGGCGGACCTGACCCCGATTCCCGCCTCGCCTACGGTTTCCGCCTCATCATGGGCCGCAAACCCTCCCCCGCCGAAGCCGCCGTCCTTCACGACAACCTCCGCTACCACGAGGATTACTTCGCCGGCAAGCCCGATCGCATTCAGGCCTACCTCAGCGAAGGCGATACCAAACCCGACCCCTCCATCGCCCCACGCGAACTCGCCGCCTATGCCGCCGTCGCCAGCCTCATCTTCAACCTCGACGAAGCCATCACCAAGGAGTGAACCGATGAACCCTCAGGAACAAGGCCGTCTCCTCCTCACCCGCCGCCATTTCTTTTCAAAAACCAGCAGAAGCATCGGCGTCGCCGCGCTCGCTTCCCTCCTCGCCCGCGACTCCGATGCCGCCGCTACGTCCCCCACCGGAGGACTCCCCGGCCTCCCCCACTTCCCCCCCAAAGCCAAGCGCGTCATCTATCTCTTCCAGCACGGAGCCCCTTCCCAACTCGACCTGTTCGACTACAAGCCGAACCTCTCGAAGATTCGCGGCGAAAACCTCCCCGAATCCGTCCGCATGGGCCAAAGGCTCACCGGCATGACCGCCTACCAGGCCAAATTCCCCACCGCGCCGTCCATCTTCAAGTTTCAACAAAGCGGCAAGTCCGGCATGTGGCTCAGCGAACTCCTTCCCCACACCAGGAAGGTGGCCGACGAACTCTGCCTCATCAAATCCCTCCACACCGACGCCATCAATCACGACCCCGCCGTCACCTTCTTCCAGTCCGGCTTCCAACTCGCCGGACGCCCCAGCATCGGCTCCTGGATCGCCTACGGACTCGGCAGCGAGAACCAGGACCTGCCCGCCTTCGTCGTCATGGTTTCCCAGGGCTTCGGCGGCTCGCAAGCCCTCGCCGACCGCCAGTGGTCCAGCGGCTTCCTCTCCACCAGGTACGCCGGAGTCAAATTCCGCGCCGGAGCCGATCCCGTCCTCTACCTCTCCAACCCCCAAGGCTACGAACCCGAAGCCCGCCGCCGTTTCCTCGATGACCTCGGCAAGCTCAACCATCTCAAACTCCAGGACTACCAGGATCCCGAAATCGCCACCCGCATCGCCCAGTACGAGATGGCCTTCCGCATGCAATCCTCCGTCCCCGAACTCACCGATCTCTCCAAAGAGCCCGAACGCATCTTCGAAATGTACGGCCCCGATGCCCGCAAGCCCGGCGCCTACGCCGCCAACTGCATCCTCGCCCGCCGCCTCGCCGAGCGCGGCGTCCGTTTCATCCAACTCTTCCACCGCGGCTGGGACCAGCACGGCAACCTCCCCAGAGACATCGCCAAACAGTGCATGCAGACCGACCAGCCCTCCGCCGCCCTCATCGCCGATCTCCGCGAGCGCGGCATGCTCGACGACACCCTCATCGTCTGGGGCGGCGAGTTCGGCCGCACCGTCTATTCACAGGGCACTCTCACCGAAAGCGACTACGGCCGCGATCACCACCCCCGCTGCTTCTCCGTCTGGATGGCCGGCGGCGGCATCAAACCCGGCCTCACCTACGGCGAAACCGACGACTTCAGCTACAACATCGCCCGCGACCCCATGGACGTCCACGACCTCCACGCCACCATCCTTCAATGCCTCGGCGTGGATCACCTCCGGCTCACCTACAAGTTCCAGGGCCGCCACTTCCGCCTCACGGATATCCACGGCAATGTGATCAAGCCGCTGCTCGGTTGAATAATAGTCTGTGGTTGCCGGTTGTCCGGACCTCGCATAGGATGTGGTCATGAATCGACGTGAATGCATTTCTCGTTTAGGGCTGGCGGCGGGAGCGGTCGGCATCCCGGAAAGCGACAGCGCGGCTGCCCAGACTTACCGGCAGGCTACGCGAGGGCTGCCGCCGCTCAAGATTACGAATGTCAAGGTGATCCTGACGAACCCGCCATACGCCAACGGAACCTTCTCGTTCATGCAGCGGCTGGTCATCGCGAAGGTGGAAACCAGTGAGCCCGGATTGTATGGTCTCGGTTGTGCTTCATTCGTCTTTCGGCCCGCCGCCGTCGCGGCCGTCATCGAGAAGTATCTGCGGCCGTTCATTGTCGGCAAAGATCCCGAGATGATCAGCGATTTGTTCCAATCCATGCACGTCAGCACGCTCTGGCGCACCGGACCAATTCACAATTACGCGCTCAGCGGGGTTGACATGGCCCTGTGGGATATCAAGGGCAAGCGCGCGGGAATGCCTGTCTACCAGTTGTTGGGTGGTAAGACCAGGTCCGCTATCCAGTGTTACGCCGATGCCTCCGGACGCGATGCCGCCGAAATGGCGGAGAGCGTCAAGAAGACTCAGGAACGCGGCTTCCATCACGTTCGCCTCAATTACTCAGGCAGGAAGGTCCCCGAAACCCCCGCCCTCGCCGGCATGCCCACCAACGTGGTGATCGATCCCGAAGAGTGGGTGCGCGAGATCCCCGGAATTTTCGAAGGCGTGCGCAAGGCTTGTGGCGAAGAAGTCGAGTTGATTCAGCATCTGCACGGCCAGTTGCCGCCCCAGTCCACCATCGGCCTGGCAAAGCGCCTGGAACCCTTCCGCCCATATTTCCTCGAAGATCCGTTCTACCCGGAAGACATCGGATACCTGAAGAATCTCCGCCAGGTCACCACCGTCCCCATCGGAACCAGCGAGAAGTTCGTCAGTGAGCAGGAATACGTCGGCCTGGTGACCGGCCGCCTCATCGACTTCATTCGCATCCACGTCCCTGCTATCGGGGGTTTCACCAAGTCATGGAAGTTAGCCTTGTTGGGCGAGTGGTTTGCCATACGTACCGCGTGGCACGCTCCCGCCGATCTGTCTCCCGTCGGCCATGCGGCCAACGGCCATCTGGATTTAGCGGCGCCGAACTTCGGCATCCAGGAGGGCTCGGTGGTGCATGGCGACGCCATTCGCGAGATTTTCCCCGGCACTCCCACCATCCGCAACGGCTATCTCTTCATTAACGAAGCGCCGGGATTGGGCATCGATGTCAACGAGAAGGCCGCGGCCAAATACCCCTGCAGCCTGGAAGACGGCAACTTCGGACCCAAGCGCGGCCCGAACGGTTCCATCATCGGCAATTGAGCGAGCGTCCCCGCACCGGTTAACGCTCCAGCTTGAATCCCACCTTGATCGTTACCTGAAATTCCTGAACGGAGCCATCCGCAATCCGTCCGCGCTGCTCCACCACCTCGAACCAGTCCAACTGCCGCAGCGTCTTCGCGGCTTCGGCTACCCCAGCCTTCACAGCCTCGGCAAAACTCACCGGCGAGGTGCCCACGATTTCCGTAATCTTGTATGTTCCAGCCATGCGTCAAGTATAAACCCGCAAGCGGCCGCCCTTCGACGGCTCCCAATAGCTTGCGTCTTCACCAATTGCCCGCTGCAATGATGGATAGCCGGTAAGAATCGCGGCGCGGTCCGCGTCCGCAAGATGGTTCGGAACCGCCGAAACTACCGCTTCGCGCTAAATCAGATTGCACGGGAACACGAACAATCCCCGGACGCTCATGTCAGCGCACTTCGAAGTAGGATTCCTCGACGAAGTCCGACGGACGAATCATGTTCCGCCGCCGGTCGCCCCGCGCCAGCATCTTCACGGCGATGGCTGCCAGCAGCGCGATCTTGACGATTTCCAGCACGGAGTAAGCGGCATGAAAACTCCAAAACCGCGACCGCGCGGCGGAGGGTATATCCTTGGGAACGAAATCGATCAGCCGGCCAAGATAGGTAATCTCCGGGGTCAGCCAAAAATGCTGAAACAACAGCAGCGTCAGCACGGAACCGCACAACAGCAGCATTGCCTTGTTTCCGTTCGTGGCAAACAGCAGGTTGAAGGTCAGGAAAACGGCAAGCGCGATCTCGGCCGTTTCGTACCAATCGAAATAGAAGCGATTGAGCTCGGAAATCTGGTAGCGCAGCAGCGTGCGTGCGCCGTCGTGACCCAGAGAATCAATCGGCGGCTTGGCCGCGCTTGACGGGGCGTCCAGCAAACGATCCACGCCGTGGAAGTTCTGGATCGCAACGAAGATCATGGCAACGGCTAGGCCTGTCCAGATGCCGAGAATCAGCGTCGAGAGTCGCCTGGTGTGCATGGTGAGGAAAACGTTACGATTGTACCTTAACATGCCACCGCGGCTCTTCACTGTCCTCGCGCTGCTGGCCGCGGGCGTGTGGGCCGCGGAGCGTTATACCGTACAACAGCGCCCTGGCGCCTACCCGCTCCTTGTTCTGGCCGATTCCGATGCCGGCGTCGAAGCTTCCGTCTCCCCGCGCGCCGGGGGCGAATTGTGCAGCCTCCGCTACCGCTGGAACGGCCGGTGGATCGAGTTGCTCTATCGCGCCTGTGACTACGCGGCACATGAAGGATGGCGCGGTAAAGCTCCCTTGCTCTGGCCCGCCACCGGAGCCACCGTCGGCGAGGCCGGCGCGGATGGCAACGGTAAGGCCGGGCATTACCGCGTCGCTGGAAAAGCCTACACCATGCCGTTTCATGGCTTCGCGCAAAACTTTCCCTGGACCGTGGACGTGACTCACGCGGACAGGCGCGAAGCGCGTGCCCTTCTGTCGCTGGCGGACTCGGCCGAAACCCGGAAGATCTATCCTTTCGCCTGGAGGCTCGGCGTCGAATACCGCCTGGCCGAGGGGCGCCTCTTCCTCGTCTACACCATCGGCGCTTCCATACAAAACAAGGCCGAAATGTTTTTTTCCATCGGCAACCACATGACCTTCCGCACGCCGTTCCTCCCGGGTTCAGACGCGTCCCGGATGCGTTTGGAGACCCCGGCCGCCTTCCAACTCGTCAAGAATGCCCGCAACCTTCCCACCGGCGCAACCATCAAATCCGCCTTCCTCCCCGCCGCCGTTCTCGGCGCGCTTCCGGTGAAACAGGCCGTTCCCCTCGGCGGATACACGGGCGATCCGGTCCTGTCCCTCACGGATCCCCAGGGGCTTCGCCTGCGTATCAAACACAGCGCGCGGCGCCTGCCCCGGCAGCCGTTTTTTCAATTCAACCTCTGGGGCGATGCCCAGGACGGATACTTCAGCCCCGAACCCTGGGTCGGCGCGATCAACTCCTTTCATACGAAGATGGGTTTAGTCACCCTGAAACCGGGAGAATCGTGGCGCTGGACGGTGGAGTTGTATCCTGTGACCATGGCCACGAAGTGAAAGGAGAGAATTTCTTCATGCGCAATTGGAAAAAGTGGATAGGAGTGAGCGCCGGCGCCTTCGCGCTGGCAATCTTGATGGGGTTCCAGCCGGCAAAGAAAACCGCCGTCTCGGCGGACCCGCTGATTGAGGGTTTCAAGAAGACAACTGTCGCCTCCGTGGCCGACGCCGTCGATACCGTTGTCGGCCATCCCGGTTTCATGTCCCACGACATGCGTCCCCGAATCGCCGGAGCCCCCGGCAGGGTCGTCGGCCGCGCTCGCACTGCCTTTGCACGCCCCGCCGCGAAAGGGCAGTCCACCCCGCGGAATGCCGCCAAGCACGCCGTCGCCATGATTGACGATGCCAAACCCGGTGAGGTCGGCGTCATTGTGCTCGAGAACGGCCTGGATATTGCCGCCCTTGGCGGTTTGATGGCCACCACCGCGAAGGCGCGCGACATGGCGGGCATCATCGCCGATGGATCCGTCCGCGACCTGGCCGAGATCCGCGCCCTCGGCCTGCCCGTTTTCGCCAGAGGCGTCGCCCCTTCCACCTCCGTCGGCCGCTACATCAGCGTCTCCATGGATGAGGAGGTAACCTGCGCGGGAGTCAAGATCAGGAAGGGTGACATCATCGTCGCCGGGGAAGACGGCGTCGTCGTCGTGCCCTCGGACAAAGCCGCGCAGGTTCTGAAGACCGCGCAGGAAATCGATGACCGCGAAGGCAAAATGGTGCCGTTCATTAAACAGTTCAAGAGCCTGACGAAAACCATTCAGAAGTTCAACCGCATCTGAAGGGGCCGTGTCTCCTCATTGGGTCCTCGCCAGCGCGTTCGATGTGTGGAAGCTCTCCAGTTTCCGCCACAACGCCTGAAAACGGGCCTCCGGCATTGCCTCTTTGAGCTGGAAGTGAAAATCCTTCCTGCTCCCGTAATCGGCGCGTGACCGTTCGAAGGTCGTGAGAGTCAGAGAGAACGGGCCGCTTGTCGAGATGCTTTCGATATCCTCGAACCGCCACGTTCGCGACTCCCGCGGCTTGGCCGTGCGATACACGATGCGGTCCGCGCCTGCCAGCAACTCACCCTGCGAACCGCCCAGCCGGTAGAGATGCTTCACCGGTATGCTCCATTCCGGATTCTCCACCGCCAGCGGAAACTCGGCGACAAAGCGCTGGTCCAGTTTGCTCAGCAAGGGGTACGCTTCCTCGAATGTCCGGCCTTCGCCAAGGTCGAAACGGAATTCCCGGTCCGCGCCGAATTTGAGCCGTACGTCATCGTAGGTGAGCACTGTCAGCCGCCCCCGGCCAATCGACAGTTGCTGAATGTCAGGATATTTCCAGGTGAAGTGATGCAGTTCCTTCTTCTTTTTGCCCGGCGCCTCGGCATAGGTCACCCCCTCGGCGGATACAGTAAGCGTGCCGGCGCAGAACTTGCGCCAGTGCTCGTGTCTCACCTGATAGGTGTAGCCCTGCTGCCCCGCGGCCGGAACCACCGCCAGCAGCGCCATCAGCCACGCGCCAGTGCGCGCTTCAATTCGAATTGCCATTTCCATACCTCATACACGGCGGGATAAACAATCAGTTCGAGGATAAAGGAGGTGAAGATGCCGCCGATCATCGGAGCGGCGATGCGCTTCATCACGTCGGCGCCGGCGCCGTCCGACCACATGATGGGTACAAGACCGAAAAACATCGTGGCCACGGTCATGAACTTCGGCCGGATGCGCTTCACCGCCCCGTGAAGAATACATTCCTGCAAATCACGCAGGCTGTTCAAACGCCCTTCCCGCTTCGCCGCATCGTAGGCCAGGTCCAGGTAGAGCAGCATGAAAACCCCGGTCTCCGCATCCACGCCGAGCAGCGCGATGAGCCCCACCCAAACGCCGATGCTCATGTTGTAATCGAGCAGGTGCAGCAGCCAGACGGCGCCCACGGCGGAGAAGGGAACCGCCAGCAGAATGATGGCGGTCTTCACGCCGGACTTGGTGTTGAGATACAACAGCAGCACAATCAGGAACAGCGTCAGCGGCACTACAACCTTCAGCTTCTCCTGTACGCGCTGCATCGCCTCGTACTGTCCGCTCCACACCAGCGAGTACCCGGCGGGCATGCTCAGCTTCTGCCGCACCAGTTCCTTCGCCTCGTTCACGTATCCGCCGATGTCCCTCCCGGCCACGTCCACATAGACGTAGCCGTTCAGCATCCCGTTCTCATCGCGCAGCATGGCCGGGCCGCTGCGCACGCGGATATCGGCCAGTTGCGAAATGGGGATCTGCATGCGCCCGCCCATCACGGGCGCCAGCACCCGGCTCAGTTCACTGATATTGCTGCGATAGTCGCGAAAATAACGTACGTTCACCGGGTAGCGCTCCCGGCCTTCGATCGTGGTGGTGATGTTGTCCCCGCCGATTGCCGACATCAACACCATCTGCGCATCGTCGATGCTCAATCCATAGCGCGCGAGGTTGTCGCGCTTCCAGTCGAAATCGAGAAAGTAGCCGCCTCCGGTGCGCTCCGAGAACACGCTGCGCGTCCCGGGGACGTCTTGCAGCATCCGCTCAATCTGCGTGCCGAGGCTCTCGATGCGATGAATGTCGGCGCCGTAAATCTTGATGCCCACCGGCGTGCGGATGCCGGTGGTGAGCATGTCGATCCGGTTCTTGATGGGCATGGTCCAGGCGTTGCTGACCCCGGGAAAACTCAGCTTCGCGTTCATCTGGTCGATAAGTTGGTCCGTCGAGATGTGATCCGGAGTGAAGCGGCGGAAGATCCGCCGCGCCCACTCGGGAGCCCAGTCGGTATACCACGTCGGGATCTTGCGCCACTCGCTCTTCGGCTTCAACAGGATCGTCGTTTCCGCCATCGAGAGCGGAGCCGGATCGGTCGCCGTCTCCGCCCTTCCTGCCTTGCCGAACACCCGCTCCACTTCCGGAAAGCTCATCAGAATGCGGTCCTGCGCCTGCAACAGCCGTTCCGCTTCCCCAATGGAAATGCCGGGCAGCGTGGATGGCATGTACATCAGCGAGCCTTCGTCAAGAGGCGGCATGAACTCCGAGCCGAGCCGTTGATAGACGGGATAAGTGGCCGCCACCAGCGCGATCGCCGTGAGAATCACCACGTACTTCCAGCGCAAGGCGAACGCGCAGACCGGCTCATAGACATGGATGAGCAGCCTGCTGATGGGGTGTGTCTCTTCCGAATGAATCGTCCCCACCAGCACGGCATTCACCGCCCGGCAAAGCCATCGCGGACGGAACTCGAAATTCTTCATGTGCGTGAACAGAAGACGCAGCGCGGGGTCGAGCGTGATGGCGAGGATGGCCGCCACGATCATGGTGAAGTTCTTCGTGTAGGCGAGGGGCTTGAACAGGCGCCCCTCCTGCGCCTCGAGCGACAGCACCGGAAGGAAGGAAACCGCGATCACCAGCAGCGCGAAAAAGCTCGGCCCGCCCACTTCCTTCACCGCGTCAATCACCACGCGGTGGTAGTCCTTCCGCCGCCCGGTGCGCTCCCATTCCTCCAGTTTCTTGTGCGTCTGCTCGACGACAACGACAGCGGCGTCCACCATGGCCCCGATGGCGATGGCTATGCCTCCAAGCGACATGATGTTCGACGTAATCCCCATCGCCCGCATGGGAATGAATGAGATAAGGATCGCCACCGGAATGGTGATGATGGGAATGAGAGCGCTCGGGATATGCCACAGGAAGATGAGAATGACAAGCGAAACAATGACCAGTTCTTCCACGAGCGTGCTCTTGAGGTTGTCAATCGAGCGCAGTATCAGGCCGGAGCGATCGTAGACGGTCTCAATTCGCACGCCGGGCGGAAGGCCGGGCGAGATATCGCGGATCTTCTGCTTCACGCGGTCGATGACGCGCAGAGCGTTCTCCCCCTCGCGCATCACCACAATGCCGGCGGCGACGTCGCCCTTGCCGTCCAGGTCGGCGACGCCGCGGCGGATGTCCGGGCCGAGCGCCACTTCCCCCACATCCTTCACGCGGACCGGCACGGAGGAAGCCGACGTGGCAAGCACAATTTTTTCGAGGTCCCGCGTCGAGCGCGCGTAGCCCCGCCCGCGCACCATGTACTCCGCTCCGCTGAATTCGATCAGCCTGCCCCCGGCGTCGTTGTTCCCGGCGCGCACGGCGTCCAGCACCTTGCCGATCGGAATGCCGTAGGCCTGCAACCGGACCGGATCGAGCTTGATCTGATACTGGCGCACGAAGCCGCTCAGCGGAGCCACCTCCGCCACGCCGGGGACCGCCTTGAGGTGGTAGCGGAGATACCAATCCTGGAGCGACCGCAGATCCGCGAGGCTGTGCTTTCCGCTGCTGTCAACCAGCGCGTATTGGAAGACCCACCCCAGCCCGGTGGCGTCCGGGCCGAGTTCGGTCTTCACTCCCTGGGGAAGGCGCGGCAGAACAGCGGATAGATATTCGAGAGTGCGCGAGCGCGCCCAGTAGATGTCGGCGCCTTCATCGAAGATGACGTAAACGTAGGAGTAGCCGAAATCAGAGAAGCCCCGCACGTCCTTGACCCGCGGCGCGCCCAGCATGGCCG
>JAIXKK010000150.1:0-3837 GCA_026954325.1 Bryobacterales bacterium
GTGTTGCCAATAATCTAGCCCGTCCCCATAGCATTCTCACCGGTCAAAAGCGCGCACTTCGGGACCATTTCCTGCCCAACCCGACTTCCTGCGGGTTCCGGTCACTCGTGGCCACCGGGTCCAATCCGGCTTGATTTGCAAATCCGCTTCGTCCTGCAAATTCGGTCCGGTGATGGGACCGAGCGAGTGGGAGGCCCCGAAGCCGACGTTCGATTGCGTCGCCACAATACGGCCTGTCGATGGGTCGTTCAGTAGAGTACGGTCGGTTGCATGTCACGCGTGTAGAGCACAGCCGGTGCGGCGGCAACCCGTTAAACGCATCCACCGGAATCAGTGTCTGCGTTGCCTCGCATGTGTTATGGGTGAAAGTCTGGCAAGGTAGTCAACGGAAAGGAAAAACCGCGACATCTGCGGTGAGCAACGACTCTGGGTTATGCTTTGTTTATAAATGCAAGCACAGGGAGCAGCATGCCGAACTTCTTCGTACAGCATAGGGGTTCGCTCAATCTGACCGTTCAGGGGACGACGCCGAACCAGGGGTTCCGAGCGGGTCAGCTTGGCGCGTTGCATGCCGTGCTCGCACACGCTTCCGTGCATGATGACCCGGCAATCGTCTGCCTTCCAACGGGCTACGGCAAGACATCCGTAATGATGTCTTTGCCCTTTTTGATGACGCCGACTCGCGTTCTGGTCGTCGAACCCTCGGATGCTCTGCGCAGGCAGGTCTCGTCTCACTTCCGAGAGCTTTCGACGCTTCGACGCATTGGGGCCATCACGCAAGTGGTCCCCAATCCGTTGGTCCTGAGGCACGAAGGTCGCCCGGCGACCGAGGCGGACTGGGAGGCTTTGGCTGGGCAAGATGTGGTAGTTTCAACTCCGGGAAGTTCGTCACCTTCAATGGCTCCCGGTTCTCCTCGTGACCTGTTCGACTTGGTCATATTTGACGAGGCACACCACGCGCCAGCGGAGACATGGGCAGCCTACCTTGAGCACTACAAGGAGGCCCGATTCGTCTTTCTCACGGCAACGCCGTTTCGGCGGGATGGCAGAGTCATCCCAGGCAAATTGGTCTACCGGTACCCGGTCATGCGAGCGGTGGATGAGGGGGCGTTCCATCCGGTAGCGTTTCGCGCTGCGCCTGTCGAGAATGCTCTGGACGACGACCATGTGGACAAGGTCATCGCCGATACGGCAGTAAACCAGCTCCGTGCTGACACTGAGGCCGGCTTTGACCATCGTCTTTTCGTGCGGGCTGCGACTATCAATGCGGCGCGAGCGTTGGTGCCGGTCTACCGTCAGCTTGGTGTGAGCGTCGAGGCCATTGACAGCAAGCTCAGCAAGCGCAAGCAGGACGATTGCGAGCGCCGTCTTGTCAGTGGCGAACTGCAAGGAATCGTCTGCGTCGACATGTTCGGGGAGGGATATGACTTCCCGAAGCTGAAGGTTGCTGCCTTGCACTCGCCGCACCGCTCGTTGGTGCCGACCATCCAGTTCATCGGCCGTTTTGCCCGCGTCGACGCGACGACCGGCCAAGCGACGCTCATTGCGCCGCTGTCCCGGGTTCAAGACGCAACGGGGTCCTTGCTTCGTGAGGGTGTGGACCTGGCGCGCATGATTGATGAGGCCGCTCAGGCGGAGTTGGCTGGCGATGCGAACGAGCAAGCGATGCTCGAGCGGCTTCCCGTCAAGCGGTTGGCAGAATCTGACTATGAGGCGGTTTCGCCGCTGGCGCTCCAGCTCTACGCCCACGTGCGGGTTTTTCGCTGTTCAGAGGCGCCGGATTTCTCGCTGATTGGTGATACGGTCGGCAGGGAGCTCCGAGTGGTCAAGCAGTGGTCCTCCGAGGATGGAACCATCACCCTCATCTTGACCGCGGACGAGAACCCACCCAGTTGGGCGACGTCGGATGTACTCGTCAATGTTCGCCATGATGCGTTCTTGCTAATCTACTTCCCCGTTTCGCAGCTTTGCTACATCGGCTCGACGCGCAGGACCGAGAGGATTTACCAGGGGTTGATGGACAAGGTGTGCGACAAGAACTACAGGACGTTGAGCTACGAGGAAACGAGCCGCGCTCGCGCTGGACTCCAATCGGTCCGCTTCTACAACGTCGGCTTAAAGAACACGACCTTCAACTCCCAAGGAGAAACGTATCGCACACTTACGGGCCCCGCCGCTGAACGGGCGGTCACGGCCGGAGACGGGCGCGCGTACTCCCAGGGACACTTCTTCGGTAGTGGAATCGACGGTGAAGAGAAGGAAACCATTGGGGCGAGCAGCAGCTCGCGCATCTGGAGCAACCAGCGGCTGACGGTGGCCGAGTTCCTAGACTGGGTGGAGCGGCTGAACGGCCGCCTAGTCGGCAACGCCCCGTTCGCGGAGACTCATCTCGACATCATTCGAGCGGCAACAACGCTGCGGCGGCTGCCGGATGTTGTCATTGCCGCGACCTGGCCGAAGACCGGCTTCAAGGCGAATCCAAAGGTCCGTTACCGGCCAGCGCCGGGGGCGCCGGCCATCTACCGACGGCTAACGGAATGGGAACTGACGGACTTCGAGTCCCAACCGGACGAGCACGAGCTTCGCTTCACGATGATTTCGGATGAGGCAGCTGTACGGATGCGCTTTGCTGTTGGACATGGCCGCATGGTCAGTTTGTTAGAAGGCGAACCCGACGTTGAGGTCGAGTCGGCGGCCGATTCCTGGATACCTCTTCCAGATTGGCTGTGCGACCACCCGCCGATGTTTTACGCGGCGGACAAGTCGTCGTTTGAAGGTATGAACCTGATGGCTGCGCCGCAGCTGCAGGTGACCGCCTTGGCCCCCGGCGACGCGGAGGCGCTCGATTGGACCGGATGCGATGTGATGGTTGAATTCGTGTCGAACAATGGGTCAGCTGACGCCCTCCGGAAACGCCAAGAGCTTGCCGGGCAGCTGACAGTGCAGGAGCATTTGGAGCGGTACCTGTTGGCGCTCCCGAATCTTGTTGCTCTCTTCTATGACCACCGCACCGGGGAGGCGGCGGACTACATTGCCGTGACCACTGCGCCGACGGGGGAGGTAGATGTCGCCCTGTACCACTGCAAAGGGGCGGGCGGACCGCCGGGCGGTGGCCGAGTAGGCGATGTGTACGAGGTCGCCGGTCAACTTGTGAAATCAGTCTTCTATTGCGACGTGGCGACGCTGCTTGCTCACGTGGAGGACCGCATGGATCGGCGTCATGCTTCGCCTTCGGCGTTTGTACGTGGCGACCTTCAAGCGCTGACAGAACTGCTAGGGACCGTGCGTGCGACCAAGCACGGATTCACTGTGGTCGGCGTTCAGCCGGGCATCCGACGCTCGTTGGTTGGGGCCCACCTTGCCGACTCATGGTGTTTCCATCAATTATGCGCGGCAGGGCGGCGCATCAAAGGCCTATTGGTTGGTCAGCGAGTAGGTCCGACACGGTGTAAAACTTGGGCCACAAAGGCCTTGATCAGTCGTTAGCGAAGGAAGTTGCTGCCACAGCGGGCGCGACCGGCGCTTCTTCGCCGCTGGTGGCGTCATCAGAGACCTCTTTGGTGTCGCCCTGCACGTCCTTCCGGCGCGCTGCGATCATCGCGCGTCCGGCGATCGACCGTATGCCTCCCGCCAGCCGGAGCAGTCGGCGTTTCCACTCGTAGATGCTGCGCGAATAGGCGCCGTCGCCGATTACGCCGGACAGCCACAGCGTATCGAGCTTGGCGATCAGGCCGTCGAATTCCCGAATCAGGCCCACGTAGCGCACGGCGCGGGGAGAGGTGATCTTCGCCTCAACTTCCTTGGGGTGCGAGTAATCGATGCCCTTGAACTCGATCC
>JAIXKK010000150.1:3847-6781 GCA_026954325.1 Bryobacterales bacterium
ATCTTCGCCTCAACTTCCTTGGGGTGCGAGTAATCGATGCCCTTGAACTCGATCCCGTTCGCCTCGGCCATCTTATCGAGGCGGGAAGCCTCGTTCCGCATGTCCTCGAACATCTTGTTCAGGCGCTCGTCGACGAGCCCCTCGACTTCGTGCGCTTGTTCGTCGGTGCCGATGATGCGCAGCACGACCGAGAGGGAGAAGATGGCGTTGGCGCACAGCTCGAAGCCCCGATCGAATGCCTGCTGCGCATGGAATGAATGGAGCTTTATCTTCTGGGTGAAGTAGGGATGGCTCTTGGCGTTGTCCCGCGCGGCGCCTGGCATGGAAACCTCCCGGAAAGATGGATAGGGAACCATGCTACGCAAGGGAGCCAGGGAAACCACGGCTGAAAAGCGCACCAAAACGCGCCGTTTGGCAGTTGCAGTTGCGGCAGGGCCGGATAGAATTTCCGTCATCATACGAAGTGCATAACGCCTTCGATGCAGCGGTAGCTGGCCGCTCGAAACAAGCAGCATCCAATCCGCCGACCGTGCCATGCGCGGCGGCGAGTCAAAGGGGCCACGGCGCCCAACCCGGCCGCGGGAAATAGTGGCAACGGATTGGGCGTGTCGTCACACCTCCGCCACACGGCGTTGAGGCAGCGCGCCCCGTGAACCTGCGACAAAGGATCACCTGATTGAGATGCCGCCCCGGAAGGGCGTCGTCTCCCGCCCGCGTTCCGCGGGCCGGTTTCTCAACCCTGCGGGGGCCATCATGCGCCCGCAGGGTCGTGGTGCCTCCGCGACTTTCTTCAAGGAGGCACGATGGAAAAGGTTCTGCTTGTCATGGCCTTGCTGGGCTCGGCGCATCTCGCGTTTCGGGGAGTGGGCAAAGTCGGGAAGCTGGTGATCGCGTTCGCTGCACCGAAAGCCGGCGCCGTCTCCAGTGTTGTTCGGATGCCGGAGGTGAGGCCGATGGCTGTCCGCATGGACGGCGATGAAGACTGGTCGAAGTACGACATCCCGGCGTTCATCCGGCGTGGCATTCCGATGCCGACGCTGGAGCCGATGCCGGCGAAGGAGGCCAAGACGCGCAAGCGTCGCAGCAAGGTGAAAGCGGAAGGCGCCGCAACACCGGCGTCATGCGACACCGCGACCTTCGAGGTCGTGGCGTAGTCAATCAGGAACCAGGCCGGGGAAATCGTTCGTCGACGGAATGTTCCGGTCGGCAGGAATTAGCCGTTCACGGCGAACCAAGGTTCAAGTCCGGTTCCACCTTCTTTTCAACCCTGCGGGGGCGATCACGCTCCCGCAAGGGACCGTGGTGCCTCCGCTTTTCTTTTGTGGAGGCATCATGGCAGCCGTCATTATCGCTTGCTGCATTTCCGGTTGGGTCATCAGCCGTCCGATCGTCCGGGCGCTGGGTTTGTAACCAGAAGTGCAACTCGCCTGTGGGAATCCCGCAGGCCCGAGGCCTTTTCACGGAGAGGCTTCCGGCCTGCGGGGTTGCCACGGGCGCGTATCAAGCCTGGCAACTCCTGCGGGATCGATCAACCAATCTTGCAAGGAGCGTCGCCATGATATTCGTGATCCTCTTGATGTGCGTCTTCTCCGGGATCGTCATCAGCCGCCCGATCGTTCGCGCGATTGGGCTGCGTTGATACCCGGAGACCGCCGCCATGTCGAATCACCTGCTGAAGCGCCTGTACCGCTCGATCCCCTTTGCCTTGGCGTGCGAACTGCATCGGCGCCTTCAGGCCGGCTGCACCGCGCCTGATACGCGAAAGATGTTGCGCCACGCCTTGAGGAAATCCGGGATCGGCCGGTGTGCGGCTTGAACACGCGCCCCGCAGACCGCGGGGCTTTCCCCAGCGCATTTTCTGAAGTGCGCTCGGGAAAGCGGAATTGCTCCCCACTGGCTTTGCCAGGGGGCATGAAGGTAGCTGGCCTTCCGAAACAAACAGCATCGAGCTGCTGAACTGGGCCACTGGGTCAGCATTCATCAACCCCGGCCGGGGCATTTGCCCCGGCTTGGGGTAGGTGCCTCCGGCGAAAGGAGGCACTATGAAGATGGAAAACATCAGCCTGCTGTCCATGCCGGCTGACCACTACCACTTGCATCCCGCTGTGGGCCACTCCGGGCTGGTGCGCATCATGCGCTCGCCTGCCCACTACCGGGAGTACGTCACCCATCCACCCGAACCGACGCCGGCGATGCAGTTGGGAACGGCCTTTCACACGGCGCTGCTCGAACCGGATCGGTTCGGGCAGTCCTTCGTGGTGGCGCCCAAGTTCGATCGTCGTACCAAAGACGGCAAGGCTGCGGCCGAAGCCTGGGAAGCGGATAACGCCGGCAAGACCGCATTGACCGCCGAGCAGATGGAGGCGATTCAGTCGATGGCGTACCTCGTGCGCTGTCACGCCGGCGCCGACAAGCTGCTCTGCCATGGCCTGGCCGAGATGTCCGGCTTCTGGATCGATCCGGAAAGCGGCGTCGAGTGCAAGTGCCGCCCGGACTTTCTGGCCATGGACGGGGACCGCATCACCGGCATCGTGGACGTGAAGACGTGTTGCGATGCCGGCGCCGATGGCTTCGCCCGCGCCATCGCCACGCTTGGCTACGACGTACAGGCAGCGTTCTACCAGGACGGGTTCAAGACCCTGACGGGCAGGACGATTCCCTTCTACTTCATCGCCGTCGAGAAGGACGCGCCCTACGCGGTTGCGGCCTACAAGGCGAGTGACGAGGTCATCGAAGTCGGGCGGGCCAAGTACCGCGGCGGCCTTCAGCTCCTGAAGTGGTGCCGAGAGCGCGACAACTGGCCGGGCTACCAGCCGAACGGGGAGATCGAGACGATCAACCTGCCGCGCTGGGCGGCCCACTTCGATCTGGAGGCCTGACTACGTCGACTCGGAAATCGAGGCGGCCGAAGTGATGTGCAACCGGCACAAGGCC
>JAIXKK010000150.1:6917-7844 GCA_026954325.1 Bryobacterales bacterium
CGATGGAGGTCACGACATGGCAGCACTTCAAGCTCTCAAGAACATCAAACGCGACACGCCCGCCGAAGGGCAGCCGCAAGGCTTTCCGGCCATGCTGGAGAAGTTCAAGGGCGAGATCGCCCGGGCATTGCCCCGGCACATCAACCCCGACCGGATGGCCCGCATCGCCTTGACGGCGTTTCGCATGACGCCGAAGTTGGCCGAGTGCGATCCGCGGTCGGTCTTCGCGGCGGTCATCCAGTCCTCGCAGTTGGGGCTGGAGGTGGGGCTGATGGGAGAGGCGCACCTGGTCCCGTTCAAGGGGCAGTGCCAGCTCATTCCTGGCTACACGGGTCTCATGAAGCTGGCGCGGCAGTCGGGGCTGGTCCAGGACATCTATGCGCACGAGGTCCGCGTGAACGACAAGTTCATGCTGAAACTCGGCATGGAGCGTTCCCTGGAGCACGAACCGCTGACCGCCCCTGGTGGCTTCCCCGCATCCGATGAGGAGCGCGGCGAAGTGGCCGGCTTTTACGCCGTCGCGGTCTTCAAAGATGGCTCCCGTACCTTCGTGGCGATGAGCCGCAAGGAGGTCGAGAAGATCCGTGATGGCAGCCGCGGCTATCAGAGCGCCAAGCAATACAAGAAGGAATCCGTCTGGGATTCCGACTTCGTTGCGATGGGCCTGAAAACGGTCATCCGTCGCCTGAGCAAGTTCCTGCCGAAGTCGCCGGAACTGGCCACAGCCCTGGCGATGGACGCGGCGAACGAGCAGGGAAGGGCGCAGAACCTGGATCTCGACGACGTCATCGAGGGCAACTATGCCCCTGTCGCCGACGAGACGGGCGATGTAGACGCCGACGGCAAGGAGGATGCCAAGCCGGAACGGGCGCCCCAGGAAACCAAGGCCGAGGCCGCGGGTGCGCAAGCAACCAAGGTCGAAAGTCA
>JAIXKK010000150.1:8609-15740 GCA_026954325.1 Bryobacterales bacterium
GACGGGCCGCGATTGGCTGGAGGAGAACGACGTGGTGGGCATCGTCGCCCGCTCGTGCGGCATCTTCAAGGTGCCGCTTCTCCTTGCGAGCGGCGAAGCGTGGGGCAACGGCATCCTCGATCACTGCATCGTCAGGCTGATGGATACGGCGTCCCGCAAGGTGCTCTGGACGCATCCGAAGTACCAGGCGCCGGTGATGCAGATCGCGGCCGAACGGCAAGGCAGCTACACGCATGCCGTCTTCGTCAGCGATGAGCTCCATGCCCGCTTCCCGAGCTACGCCAAGGCTGCCCAATGGGTTGCTTTCATGGCCGGCGAGTGCATGGAGGCGCCGCGGTAGCCCACGACTCAATAACCACGGCGGGAACGTCATGCTTCCCGTCAGGGGCATGGTGCGACCGCCATTTTCGTTTCATGAATGAAAGGAGTTTCACCATGTTGAACAAAGTGCAGTTGATCGGCTTTCTCGGCGCGGATCCCGATGTTCGCTACACCCAGGAGCAGGAAGCCGTCGCCCGCGTGCGCATCGCCACCAGCGAAACCTGGAAGAAGAACGGCGAGAAGCACGAGCGGACCGAATGGCACAACGTCGTCTTCTTCGGGAAGCTCGCCGAGATCGTCGGCGAGCATCTGAAGAAGGGTTCCCTGGTGTACGTCGAAGGCCACCTTCAGACCCGCTCCTGGGAGAAGGAGGGCGAGACCCGATACACCACGGAAGTCATCGCCGAGGGCATGAAGATGCTCCCGAGCGGCGGCAAGGCCAAGCCCGAACCCGACACGCCGAAGCTGGCGCCGAAAGACCGGACGAAGGCCAAGCAGACTCACGACGACGGGCCGTTCTGAACTGAGAACGATCGTTGGACCCCAGCCGGGGAGGTCATCCCCCGGTCGGGGAGCCTCCTCGCGCTGGTTTTTCTTTCACCCCGTTCCGGGGCTTGCCAGGAGAGGACCATGACGAAGGAGGAGTTGGACGACCTCAAGAATGAGGTGTTACGCATAGCGCATGGGCGCTGGGGAGGCATCCTCGGCGCCCTCGCACCGCAACTGCAAGCTGGGCTCGACCGCGTCGGCCGGCATGTGCCCTGCCCGGTGCATGGCGGCAAGGACGGGTTTCGCGTCTTCAAGGACGTGGACGAAACCGGCGGGAGCGTCTGCAATACCTGCGGGATCAATTCCGACGGCATCGCGACGCTCATGTGGGCGAACGGTTGGCGCTACTCGACCACGCTCAAGTCGGTGGCTGACTACCTGCGCATAGGGGCTCGCCCGGCGAGGCCTGCGCGGCGGGTGACGAAGCCGGAGCCGGCGGCGGGCGAGGACGACGAAAAGCTGCGGCAGTCGCTCAACCGGGTCTGGAACGAGTCGGCCCCGATCTCGAACCGGGACGCCGAGCCGGCCAGGTTGTATCTGGCACGGCGGGGAATCTCGATCTCGCCACCCGAAGCCCTTCGCTTTCATCCGGCTCTGGCGTACTACGAGGGCGAGAAGAGGATCGGGGAGTTTCCGGCGATCATCGGCTTGGTATCCGGAGCCCAGGGCGACCCGGTGACGATTCATCGGACCTACCTGACATCGGACGGGCAGAAGGCGCCCGTCGAGTCGCCGAAGAAGCTCATGGCCTATCCGAAAGATCGCAAGATCGTCGGAGGCGCCATCCGGCTCACCGACGCGCACAGCCAGGTGATGGTAGTGGCAGAGGGGCTGGAAACGTCTCTGGCCGTCATGGAGGGCACGGGACTGCCGGTATGGTGCGCGATCAACGCGCTCTTGCTGGCGAACTTTGTCCCACCGGGCTCGGTGACGCGGGTTCTCGTCTTCGCGGACAAGGATCGGCCCACCGACCAGCACCCCAAGGGGCATGGACAGGAGGCCGCAAAGCAGCTTGTCCAACGGCTCTGGGAGATGGGCATCCAGGCATCGGCAATCGTTCCCGCCGGAGAGATTCGGCCTGGCCAGAAGTCGCTGGACTGGCTGGACATCCTGAATCGGGATGGCAAGGCCGGGTTTCCCAGCCTGAGGTTCATCGAGGGGCGCGTCATGCGCTGCGCCGCCTGAAGGAGATGAGGCCATGTACGGAATCATCGACTTCGGCGTCATCGACACCGAACCGGGAGCGGCCTCGGCGTTCGCGCCGCCGGCCGGCTTCGAGGGCGATTACTGCGAGTACATGCGCGACCGCTGGAATCACGACATTGGCGTTCGTCAGCATATCGCCGTGGTCGGCCGGATGCTCGTCCGAGAAGAGACCGTGACGTTCAGCGGCCCCTTCGCAGACGCAGCGCGAAGCATCGCGGAAGCGGGCTGGCAGTAACGGCGCCCCGCCGCAAGGCGGGGCTTTTCCCAGCGCATCATGCGGTGCGCTGTGAAAAGGCAGATTCGAGTCGCACCGTACGGGTGTCGGCAAGATGCGGTAGCTGGCCGCCCCGAAAGGGGAAGCAGCAATCAACGCCGTTCTGGGCGATCCAGCCGGCCAATTTTCCAACCCTTTGCGGGGCGCTCCCTGCAAAGGGGAAGCTCCGCAGCTCTTACTGGGAGCTTCCATGGCAACAGCATATATTCGGCCGCAACAGGCGGCCAACTTTGTCGGCAGGTACATCGATGCCCGCATCCCTGTCCTGCTGACCGGTGCCCCCGGCGTCGGCAAGTCATCGATCGTCGAGCAGGCGGCGAAAGCGGCCGGCTACGACGTGATCCTGTCGCATCCGGTCGTGGCCGATCCCACCGACGCCAAGGGCCTCCCTTGGCCCGGCAAGGATGGCGAGAGCGCAACATTCTTGCCCTTTGGCGATCTCGCCAGGGCGATCAAGGCGACGACGCCGACGGTCTGGTTCCTGGATGACCTCGGTCAAGCCAGCCCGGCGGTTCAGGCATCGTTCATGCAGCTGCTCTTGGCCCGCAAGGTCAATGGGCACGCGCTGCCGGGTTGCGTGACCTTCGTCGCGGCGACCAATCGCCGTTCGGATCGCGCCGGCGTCTCAGGCATTCTCTCTCCGGTCATCTCGCGCTTCGGCGCCGTGGTCGGAGTGGAAACGTCCGTCGACGACTGGTGCGAGTGGGCGCTGGGGGCCGACATGCCTCCCGAGCTCATCTCGTTCATCCGGTTCCGTCCGAATCTGCTGCACCTGCAAGACACCAAGAAAGCGGATGACATGGAGAACTTTCCGTGTCCCCGCACTTGGGAATATGCGGGCAAGGCCATCCAACTGGGGCTGGCGGAGGATCTCGAATTCGCAGCGTTCGCCGGCGCGGTCGGCGAAGGCGCAGCGATCGAGCTTCGCGGCTTCCTGACCATGGTTCGGAGCAAGCTGCCAAATCCGGACAGCATCATTCTCGACCCGGACAATGCGCCGATTCCCGGCCGGCCCGATTTGCTCTGGGCGGTCACGACCGCCTTGGCGAAACGCGCCAGCGACACCAACTGCGGCCGGATCTTCCGGTACGCAGAGCGGCTGTTTGACGACGGGAAGTCCGAGTTTGCCGTGATGATGGTGAAGGACATCAACCGCCTCACGCCATCGGTACGCGACACGCCGGACTGGACGCGTCTGGTGCTCACAGACCTCGGCAAGTCTTTCCTTGCCTGATTGACCTTTATCCAACCCTGCGGGACTTCTGACCCCGCAAGGGTCAGGGACCCGCGATTCTATTGAGGAGTCGCACATGATCCCCAATCTCTCTAAGAAAGCGATGCTGGTCGGCCTCGCCATCCGCGGCTGGCAGGCCAGGAAATACGACCGGAAGATCAGCATCGAGGTTGCCGAACAGCACGCCGCCACGCCCGATGCGGGGCGCTTCAACAAGCACCTGCTTCCGGGCAATGCCGAATCGTACGAGGCCGTTCACAAGAAGGGGCGCGAACTGCGCACCTTCTACTACGAGAACACCCTGCCATGGTCGAAAGAAGGGCAGAGGATCCTTCCGGCGGCCAACTTTGAGGACTTCGCCGAAGGGGTCCGGCGGTTCAAGCGCGAGTACGCGATGCTGGTCGAGGAGTTCCTGCGGGAGTATCCGATCCTAAAGGAAGATGCACGTGTCCTGTTGAACGGCATGTTCAACGAAATGGATTATCCGGCGGTCGAGGACATGCGCACCCGATTCTTGATCGAGCTCGAAACGCTCCCCTTGCCGGCCGCCGAGGACTTCCGCGTTGCGCTGGCCGATGAGGAGGTGGCGCGGATCCAGCGCGACATCGAGAAACGGCTGCAGCATGAGTTCGCGAACGCCAATCAGGACCTCTGGAACCGGCTGCGCCATGCGGTCGACAACATGGTGATTCGGCTCAGCAACCCGGAGGGCCGCTTCCACGACACGCTGGTGAGCAATCTCCAGTCGATCGTCGAGCTGATCCCGAAGCTCAATTTCACGGGCGACCGCAATCTCGAGCAGATCGGCGCGACGTGCGCCGAAGCGCTTGCGGTGCATGAGCCGCAGGCATTGCGGGACGACGCGATTCTGCGTGCCAGGGTCGCCGCCCAGGCCAAGGAGATCTCTTCCATCATGGATGCCTACATGAGTTGAGCGTCGCCCGAAACCGCCGCCCCGTCCGCGGGGCGGCATTCTCAGGAGGAAATTTCATGAAGGCGAAAGAGTATGTGTCCGCGGCCAGGAGGAACCTGGTGCTGGATCATCCCTTCTTCGGGGTGCTCTCCCTGAAGCTTGATCTGATCGAGGATCGCTCGGTCAAGACTCTCCGTACGGACGGGCGCAAGCTTTGGTTCAACCCGGAGTACGCATCGAGCCTGAACCGCTACGAGGTTGTCGGGGTCGTTGCCCACGAGGTGCTTCACTGCGCCAATGGTCACGCCTGGCGCCGGGGTAACCGTGATCCCAAGGTGTGGAATCAGGCGTGCGACCTCGCGATCAATCCGATCGTGACGGATGCGGGCTTGGTGCTGCCCGATGGGGCGCTGGATGGTTCGGCGTACAAGGGGATGAGCGCGGAAGAGATCTACGAAAGGCTGGTGCAGCAGGCACAGGATCAGCAACGGGAAGAAGAGGACTCATCGGAGGGCGGAGGCGGCCGGCAAGGCGGTCAATCCGCCCAAGGTGACGATTCGGGTGACGATACCCAGGACGATCGGGATGGTAGTGGCGAAGCGCCACGACCCGACGGATCGGAGTGTGGCGAAGTCACCGACTGCGAAGCCGATCAGACCCCGGAGATTCAGGCGGACTGGTCAGCGTCGGTCCTGAATGCTGCCAAACAGGCCGAAGCGATGGGCACTTTGCCGGCAGGGATGCAGCGCCTCGTCGAGGAAATCAAGAATCCTCCACGAGATTGGCGCTCGATTCTGCGCCGCTTCGTCCAGACGAGCGCAAGCCATGACTACTCGTGGCGGCAGCCGAACAGCCGGTACTTGTACGCAGGACTGTACATGCCGGCTCTTCGCGCGGAGAGCATGCCACCCATGGTGATCGCGGTGGACACGTCCGGCAGTATCGACGACCTGACGGTCAACCAGTTCGCCAAGGAGATCAACGCCATTGCGGACGAAGTGCAGCCCGAGCAGGTGCACGTCGTCTACTGCGACGCGGAGATCCACGGGGTGGACGTTTTCGAGCGTGGCGAGCCGATCGCTATCAACCCCAAGGGGTACGGTGGCACGGATTTCCGCCCGGTCTTCGAGTGGGTCGCCAATGAAGGGCTAAACCCGTCCTGCCTTGTCTATCTGACCGACATGGCAGGGTATTTCCCCGAGTCGGCCCCGGATTATCCGGTGCTGTGGGGAGATACCTCAGGGATGTTGCCCGCCCCATGGGGCGAGACCGTTCGAATCCGCTGCAACTGAAAGAAATTTCTCCCGTCGCAAGGCGGGAGGGGTTTCCCAAAGCGCATTGAACAGCGTGCTTTGGGAAACCAGGGTCCAGCTTGGTGGTTACGCCATCGAGCAGAAGAAGGTAGCTGGCCTTTCGAAACAAACAGCATTTGAGCGGCGCGGGGTGACCCGATGCCTTGACAACCCCGCTGGGGACGCATGTTCCCCGGCGGGGGACGTGTGCCTCCAGCGGATTTCTCTTTGGAGGAGCACGTGGACAAAGAAGCGATCAAGAACTTCATTCACTGGCTTGACCAGGCCAGTGACGAGGAACTCGAACGGCATCGCCAGCACATCTTGGCGAAGATGAAGCTGGTATCGACGAGCGAAGGCCAGGCCGAGTCCAGGCTCACCCTTCGTCTGATCGATGAGGAGGTGCTGTGCGGGCCGAGCCCTGACATCGTCAGGCTGGTAAGGCAGCGCGACGCGCTCCTGGCCGCCCTCAACCTCATCGAGGTAGACAAGGACGGCGACGGGTTCATCTGTCGCGAGGCGATGGACGATGTCCGCCAGGCGATCGCTCTGGCAACGGAAGTCGCAGCACAGGCAGTACGCACACCGGCCGTGTGATTCGCGCGGCTGCGTCATTCATCCCGAACCGGGGCATCGTTCCCCGGTTGGGGAGCGGTGCCCCTTTTTTCATTTGAGGAGGCACTCATGAATCTCGAATCAATGGACAACACCGATCTGCTGGCGATGCTGGTGGGCCGGAAGTTGGCCCGATCATTGGCGGGCAGGTCGCTCGCCGAAATCTTCGGCTACTGCCGTCCGCGGCAACCCGCGCTGGGCGAGCAGCCCGTGCCCTATGTCGCCCACCCCGCTGTCGGGGCGGCGAAAGAGCTGTTCACGCGCTGCATCCTGGAACGGATGGCGGTGGAGGACCTTTGCTTTTCCTCGCCGGAAGCCGTCCAGGGGTTCCTGTGCTCGAGGATCGGTCATCTGGAACATGAGGTGTTCTGGAGCTTCTGGCTGGACGCGCAAAACCGCCTGATCGTGGCCGAGCAGCTATTCCAAGGCACGCTCACGCAGACCAGCGTCTATCCCAGGGAAGTCGTGAAGAAGGCGCTTGCCCGCAACGCCGCGGCGGTGATCTTCGCCCACAACCATCCATCTGGAATGCCCGAGCCCTCGCGCGCCGACGAGTCGTTGACCACCGCCCTCAAGTCCGCGCTTGCGCTGGTGGACGTCAGGGTGCTGGATCACTTCATCGCGGCGGGCAACCAGGCCATGTCGTTTGCCGCACGGGGATTGCTGTGATGAGCGCCTTCAAACCCATCCGGCAGGAACTGGCTCTGGTCATCGACCTCGACGAGCG
>JAIXKK010000201.1 GCA_026954325.1 Bryobacterales bacterium
GCTTTGAGGGATGGTGGCGTTGGGGAAGGGGATGCCGGTGAACGGGTCCTTGACAGCGGTGGAGAAGATGCCGGCGCGCTCGTTATCGGAGAAGACGCGGTAGAGGGGCGGGGAGCCGGCGGTGCGCTGGCGGAGGCCTTCGTAGTTGCCGAAGAAGAATAGCTTGTCCGTTTTGATGGGGCCGCCGAGCGCGCCGCCGAACTGGTTGAGTTTGAGGGGGCTCTTGGCGGAGGAGAAGTAAGGACGGGCGTCGAAGGCGTTGTTGCGGAGGAATTCGTAGGCGGAGCCGTGGTAGTTGTTGGAACCGCTCCGGGTGACGACGTTGACAATGGTGCCGCCGCCCTTGCCGAACTCGGCGGGGGCGAGACCGGTCTGGACTTTGAATTCGGAGATGGAGTCGACGGGCGGAGAGATGGCGTAGCTGCTGCGGCCGTTCTCACGGTTGTCGATGCCGTCGATCTGGTAGTTGTTCTGCTCGGGGCGCTGGCCGGCGCTGGCGGGGACGGCGGCGCCGCGGCCGATTTCGGTGGAACGGAAGTCGCGGGTGGCGGGGGTGGCCATGGGGGCGAGGAAGGTGAGTTGCATGAAGTTGCGGCGGCCGAGGGGGAGGTTGGTGACCTGCTCGGTCTTGATGACTTCGCCGGCCTGGGAGGTTTCGGCTTCGAGCAGGGGGGAGGTGCTTTCGACGGTTACGGTTTCACTGACGGCTCCGAGTTGGAGGGTGAAATCGACGGTGCGGACCTGGAGGATTTCGAGTTGGATGTCCTTTTGAATCTCGGAGCGGAAGCCCTCCTTCTTGGCCTGGACGGAGTACACGCCGATGGGGAGGAAGGGGATGCGGAAGACGCCGTCTTCATTGGTTTTGACGGTGCGGCGGAGGCCGGTGTTTTCGTTGGTGACCGTGACTTCGGCTCCGGGGACGGCGGCCTTGGAGGGGTCGGTGATGAGACCGGAGATGGTTCCCGTCGTGTTTTGAGCGGCGGCGGGGAGGGAAAGAAGGCAAGCGAGCAATACCCTAACCAACATGGAGGGAGCTTAGCACACTGTCGACAGAATGTAAAGGTGCTAGCCGCACGGCAGGGCGCCTGGGCGCAGAGGCGCGGGGTGGGGGTTGGAGGGTACGTTGAAGGCTAAGAGGAAGACTGGAGCGTGGCGAGGAGGGCGGATGGGGGGAGGAGGGCGCCGGGGTGGCGGGCGGCGGCGGCGGTGATGGAGGCGGGGTCTTTGAAGCCGTGTCCGGTGACGAGGCAGATGGTGTCGTCGCCGGGCTGGATTTGGCCGGATTGGAGGGCGCGGAGGAGTCCGGCGAGGGCGGTGGCTCCGGCGGGTTCGGTGTAGATGCCTTCGAGTTCGAGCATGAGTTGCTGGGCTTGGAAGACCTCGTTGTCGGAGACGGGGTAGGCGGCTCCTCCGTTTTCACGGAGGAGGCGGAGGGCGAGGGAGGCGTCGATGTCGAAGGGGACGGCTAGTCCGCTGATGGCGGTGGCGCTTTCGACGGGGCGGATTTCGTCATCGCCGCGGAGCCAGGCGGCGACGGTGGTGAGGCAGCCTTCGGGCTGGACGGCGTGGACGAGGGCGGGAGAGCCAAGGAGGCCGCGGCAGACGGCGGAGTAGAGGCCGCCGCCGCCGAGGGGGACGAAGACGTGGCGGAGATTCGGGTGGATGGCGAGTTCGCGGCCGAGGGATTCGACTCCGGCCATGCCTTGGGGGCAGTAGCGGTAGGCGGAAACGATCAAGGGGGCGCTGGCCTGTTGAGAGAAGCGCTCGAGGGTATCGAAGACCTGGCGGGTGACATCGGGGAAAGAGATGAAATCCTGGACGCGGAGGACGCGGGCTCCGTGGGCCTGCATTTGGGCGAGTTTGCCGGCGGGGGCGTTCTGATTGACGATGATGGAGCAGGTGAGGCCGTAGCGGGCGCAGTAGGCGGCGAGGGCGGCTCCGGTGTTGCCGGAGGAGGTAGCGACACAGGCGCGGGCTCCGGCGGAGAGCATGTGGGAGAGCTGGGCGGCGATGAAGCGATCTTTGTAGGAGCCGGAGGGGTTACAGAGTTCGAGTTTGAAGAAGAGGCGGCGGAGGCCGAGTTTGGCGGCGAGGCGGAGGCTGGGGACGAGGGGGGTGTTTCCTTCGCCGAGGGAGACGGTGGGCATGAGAGATATGGTAGCAGCGGATTGCACAGACTGTCGACAGTAGATAGAATGAAGTGCATTATGCAACTTCATGGTGTGGTGCCGCCGATCGGGACTCCGCTCAAGGAGAATGACCGAGTGGATACGGCGGGATTGACGCGGCTGGCGCATTACCTGGTGGACGCGGGGGTGCACGGCATTCTGGCGAACGGGACGATGGGCGGATTCGCCTTTCTGAAGAGCGAGGAGCAACTGCGGTCGATTGCGACGACGGTGGAGGCGGTGAACGGGCGCGTGCCGGTGATCGGCGGGTTGGGGGAAACATCGACGTCGCGCGCGGTGGCGATGGCGAAGGAGATCGCGGCGCAGGGGGTGGACGGGTTGAGCATGCTGCCGCCGTTTTATTTTTATGCAACGCAGGATCACCTGATGGCGTACTTTTCGGAGATTGCCGCGGCGGTGGATATTCCGTTGTACCTGTATGACAATCCGGTGTTGACGAAAAATCCGATTCAACCGGAGACGATCGCGAAATTACGGCTCCGGACGCCGCACCTGCGCGGGATCAAGGTGAGCAATCAGGATTGCGTGAATCTGCAAAACATCCTGACGCTGATGCAAGGCGACGAGGAGTTTTCGATTCTGACGGGGAGCGAGTTTCTGATTGTGGTGGCGTTGCAGATGGGGTGCCAGGGGTGCGTGGGCGGGCTGCATAATGTGTGCCCGCGGATGGCGGTGGAGTTGTACGAGGCATACCGCGGGGGCGACATCGAGAAGGCGCGGGAGCGGCAGCGGGAGTTGAAGGAGGCGTGGCAGATCTTCCAATACGGGTCGATCTGGGGCGCTTTTGACGAGGCGCTGCGGTGGCTGGGGATCTGCGAGCGGGCTACGGGGGCTCCTTACGTGACGGCTTTGCGGGAAGAGGAGCGGAGCGCGGTGCGCGAGATTCTGGAGAAGCATGTGCGGCCATACTTATTGAGCCTCGCTTGAGGTGGGTGATTTGGCGGGAGCGGCCGGCGGCTGGGTGGCGGGGTTCGGAGCGGCGGCTTCGGGGATGGGGGCTTGGGTTCGTTTTGTATAGGCGGTGAAGTCGGCGAGGGGCGGGGCGTCTTCGGGCACGGCCTCGGGCGATTGCTGCCGGATCACACGATTTTTCTGGAGGAGCTTCAGTTCGCGGTAGGCGTTGTTGAAGTCGCGGCGGTTGGCGGCTTTGTGGCGCTGGATGCGGTCGATTTGTTTTTGGAGGATGGGGTTTTCGGCGAGCAGGAGGAGGTCCCGGCGGCCGTCCTGTTCGAAGAGTTGGGCTTCGAGGACGGCGGCGCGGCGAAGGTTCCATGCGGCGAGGACGAGTTGATCGAAGAACATGGCTTCGAGGGGACCTTCGGGGCAGATGTCATTGTGAAGACCTTCGATGAGTTGGAGGTACTCTTCGCGTTCTTCGGGACGGACGAGGGCGTGCCTGGCGCAGAGGCCGTGGGAGACGGCGTTGCGGGAGGAACGGGCTTTGCCTTCCGGGGTGATGGGGCCGTGGGACATGGCTCCATTGGCACGGGCGGCATCGGCCCGGGACTGGGCGGCGGTGGACATGATTGCGGGTTCCTTTCAGGGAGGGGGTGTGTGCCACTCCTGGTGAGAGAGTAGCAGGCGGAGCGGTGTGGGACGGGGTTCGAAACGGCGCTGGACGGGCGGCAAGTGGCTGTAGGGGAGCGGGTTGTAAAAAAAGTGAATTGGTTGTGAACGCCTTCTCTGGTTCGGGCTGCGAACGAGGGGTAGCTTCAATTGTGGAATCCGGCCGTGCGTCTTTCCGCCACAGGGCGCGGGCGTATTCGTCCTCCGCCGTTCGCTTCAGGTGACGACACGCGGCTGATTCGGCAACCAGCGCACACGTCAGGACCACGTGCTCCGGACCGAAGATCTGCTCACCGATACTTCGAGATCGCCGGGCGCAGGCAAGCCCCTGTTCCGCCTTCCCGAATCGTAAACCGCGGCGAGATTGTGAAGTGTATGCACCAGTTCTTGCGGGCGGCGGTCCAGTTAGGCCCGGCGCTGGAAAAACCCACAGTTAGTGAAAGGGAAGCGGCTCGTATGCGGCGCAGGATTGGACTCGTGTTTGCTCTGGTCTTTGGCATGAGGCAAGCATGGAGAAACGGCGCCGGGCCTTCCATGCCCGGGTCGTCGTCTGTTCCGTGGACTGACCGCGCAACGCGGCTGCAGTAGCCGCACGTCGAGGAATTGAAAGAACATTGACGGATTTTCCTGGAAAGCGTCGAGTGTTACAATCAACGACCGATGGCCGATGACGAACCACGTTGGAGCCAAGCTCGATTTGGCGCGTTCGAACTGGACCGGACATCCGGGGTACTCAAGAAACTTGGCCTTCGTGTAAAGTTGCAGGAACAACCATTCCAAATTCTTACCCTGCTGCTCGACCGTCGTGGCGAAATTGTTACACGCGAGGAACTTTGCCAGAAGCTGTGGCCGGACGGCACTCATGTTGATTTCGAGCACAGCCTGAATACCGCGGTTGCAAAAATCCGGCAGGCTGTCAACGATGCGGCGGGGACGCCTGGCTTCATCGAGACCATGGCGCGCCGAGGCTATCGATTTGTGGGCCCGGTTGAACTCGCCGGGCCCAACACCAGTGGACACCCGCACACTGCTCCTTCCCCCGACGGTTCCACGGGGCTGCCGGCTGATGCAGCGCCCGCGCAGGTTTCAGTTTCCATCCCAGTAGATTCCAGAAAAAGACCAGTGACGCTCTGGGTGGTTGCAGCGTTCCTCGGCTTATGTGCCTCAGTTCTGATCGCAACATGGGACCGGAGCGCCAGTGCGTTGAAAACAGGAGCAGTGCCGGTTCCAATCACTTCCTACACGGGCTCAGAGAGCATGCCTGCATTCTCGCCCGACGGAACTCAAGTGGCCTTCGTATGGGATGGCCCCGAGGAAAACAACGCCGATATCTATGTCAAGGTAGTGGGCACGGGAGAACCGCTGAGGTTGACATCGGACCCGGCACGGGATGATGCCCCGGCATGGTCACCGGACGGACGCTGGATCGCCTTCGTTCGGAGAACCGCAGCGCATTTCCAAGGTGACGTCTACGTAGTTCCGGCGCTTGGCGGGGTAGAGCGGAAAGTCCGGGAGACGGTGTTCAGCGGCCAGTACGCAGGACCGACCCTGGCCTGGACCAGTGACAGCAAGTGGCTCGCGGTGCGGGACGATGGCGCGCCGGTTCCGGGATTGTATCTGATTTCCCTGGAAACCGGGGAATCCCGGCTACTGCTGGAGCGGCCCACCGAGGATGGGATAGATCGCGGAGCGGCCTTCTCGCCTGACGGAAGGCAACTGGCGTTCACCCGTTCCGGGAGGCTATACGCCGTCGATCTTGACGGATTGAAACCGAAAGGGACGCCCCGGCCGCTGACTCGCGAAGCAGGCGCGACGAATCTGAGGCCGCAGGCATGGAGCCCCGATCAGAAATATATTGTTTTCCAGCGGCATACGAGCGCCGGTACGGGGACACTGTGGCGAGTGCGCGCCGACGGGAGTGAGGATCCGTTGCCCATTCCCAATACCGGGCACTCCGCTTTTGCGCCCGCCGTGTCGCGAGGTGGACGACTCGTGTACGCCGAGGGTACCTACGACGCGAATATCTGGAGGCTTCCTCTCCATGGGCCGGGAGTATCCGGTGGGTCTCCGGCGCGGCTCATTTCCTCTTCCAGGTTTGACGGGTCGATGGCATTATCCGCGGATGGCCGTCATGTCGCTTTCACATCCACGCGGTCAGGCACGGAGCAGATCTGGGCGGCCGACAGTGACGGGTCACGGCCGGCCCAGCTCACCAATTATCATGAGGGCTTCGCCGGTTCGCCGCGATGGTCACCGGACGGCAGCCTGATTGCCTACGACACGGTTTTTAATGACCGTTTCGATATCTGCATTGTGCCCGCCGGCGGGGGTTCTCCTAGAAGGATGACGAACACGGGGAAGAACAAACTGCCCGCCTGGTCCGCAGACGGAAAGTTTATCTACTTCTCTTCGGAGCGGGACGGCAGGTTTGACGTGTGGAAGAAGCCGCGTTCCGGAGGGCAAGAGATACGAGTGACTCGTAACGGAGGAATTGGGGGGCGGGAATCGCCCGACGGTAAGTTCTTTTCCTACTTCCCGGCCGAAGACGGACGCTTATGGCTTCTGCCACTGAGGGATAACGTTCCGGACGAAAGCCAGAAACGCCTCGTAACGGATCGCGCGAGTCTACTGGCGTTCGACATTTCCAAGACCGGGATTTATTACGGTGTGTTTGTATCCTTCGGCGAGATGGGAGATCGGACAGATCCTCCGAGCAAGTCCTTGTATTTTTACGATTTTGCAACCGGGGCCACGAGAACGATCACTACGCTCTCCAAGCCCCTATCCATAGGGGTTTCGGTTTCACGGGACGAGAGTTTTCTGTTGTTTTCGCAACTTGATGGCAACGGCAGCGATCTCATGCTGATGGAGAGTGTTCCGTAGCGGATTGGAAGGCCATGGAGCACTCGCCGCGCGCATGCCGGTGGAAGGGTGTTGGCTTCCAGCGGCCTGTTGTGGCGTTTAGAGGTGTTGGAAGAAGGATTTTTCAGATTCGGCGGAGTGGGAGCGGCGTTCGAGGTAGTGTTCGAAGGCGCGGCGGCCGCCGAGGCCGAAGGCGAGGCCGGCGGCGAGGGCGGCGGCACCGGTGAGGATGATGAAGGCGGCGAGGAAGACGTTGCGTGCGAAGTTGAGGGCATCGGCGGCGACGACGACGGAGACGAAGACGATGACGGTGCGGGTGATGGAGGCGAGGAGGCGCGGGCGGGGGAGTTCTTCGTTGCAGGCCCAGAGGAGGACGCTGTGGCCGAAATAGTGGGCGAGCCAGAAGCCGGCGAGGAGGATGGCTCCGGCGGCGAGGAGTTTGGGGAAGAGGAAGACGGCGCCTTCGACGATTTGGGAGGTGAGCTTGGTGTCGAAGACATTGAGGGCGGTGAGGGCGGCGATGACAAAGATGGTCCAGTAGACGAAAGCGGCGAGGAGGGCGGCGGCGCGGAGGCGGCCGGCGCGGGCGAAGAGGGAGGAGAGTCCGCTTTCTTCGAGGAAGCGGTCGGCGGCGAGGCCCTTGAAGGCGCGGAGGAGGAGCCAGCGGATGGAGCGGGCGAGGGCATAAGCGACGAGGAGGATGAAGAGAGCGACGAGGAGGGGAGGGAGATAGGTGGTGACCTGGAAGTAGAGGTTCTCCACGGCGCGGTTGAATACTTCCTGCAATGTACGGATCATGATTTTGAAACCTCCAAACCCGGCGGCGCCGGCTGCGGCTCGCGCGGGGAGAGCGGGGGAAGGGGTTTGCCAGCCCACAGGGCGGCGAGATAGGGTTTGTCTTCCTCGAAGGAGAGGCAGAGTTCTTCGATGCGCTGCTCGACTTCGGAGGCGGTCATGTTGCGGGTTTCCTCGACGAAGGAAGCAACGCGGGCGAGGTAGAGCGGGGTGAGGGATTTGAGAAGGTGGATACGTTCGATGGGCTTGCGCTGGATGGCGCAGGCGAATTCGAAGATGACTCGCACCCAGAGGGGGTCCTCGAGGTGAAAAGGGGATTGGGAGGGGACGGCGCGGCCGAGTTGGAGGACTGCCGCGAGAGTGCCGGGTTGGAGGGCGATGGCCCAGATTTCGTGTAATTGATCGCAGCCGTTGCGAAAGGCGGTTTTCATGCGGTCGAGGTTGACTTCGACGGGGTCGAGGCCGACATCGTAGCGGAAACCGAAGAGGTCGACATCGCGGCTGCCGGAGCGGGTGCTCCAGACGCCGGAATATTCCTGCATGAGGGCGAAGACGCTGCCGACGACCTGGTGGAGCATGGCGCTGAGGTCGGCTCCGGGGTCCTTGGCATCGTGGAGTTTGGCTCCGAGGAAGCTCTGGCAGACGCGGAAGCCTTCGGCGACGGCAATGGTGGTCATCCAGATGTCGATGCCGTAGCGGGCGACATCGGTTTCCCAGTCCTGGCGGGAGAGGTAGCGGGCGACAAGATCGCGGGAGACTCCGAAATCACCGCCGATGGGTTGGCGGACGCGCTGGCCATAGAGGGCGCGGGTAAGGGGGTAGACGATGCTGTTGGTGATGGTGCCGTCGTATTTATGGCGGTGGTAGTAAGGGGCGACGAAGTCGTAGCCGTTGTGGAGGACGGGGCGGACGAGGAGTTCGATCCATTCGGGGGTGATGGAGCGGAGGTCGGAATCGACGACGGCGCAGGCTTTCGCGCCGAGGGATTCAGCCATTTGGAAGATGAGGCGGAAGGCGCTGCCCTTGCCGGGGATGCCGTGATAGGGGAAGGAGAGGCGGTGGACGGGCTTGAGGGGAGTGGAGACCATGAGGACATGGGCGTCGGGGAAGCGGGAAGAGAGGACGATGTCGCGGGTCTCGTCGCGGGAGCCGCCATCGGAGTTGACGATAACGCCGGTGAACTGTGGGAAGTACTTGGAGAGGCCGGCGTGGGCGGCGTAGACGACATGGCCGATGGTGCGGGCATTGTTGTAGCTGGGGATGCCGATGACGATGTCGGCTGAGCGGATGGAGGTGACCGCGCTCAAGGCTTCCGCGGGGAGGAGGCCGGTGGGATCGCTCGGCATGAGGCGGTCAAGCCGCCTCCGCCGGCGAGAGGAGGCTATCGAGGTGGACGGCCTGCTCGAGACGGGAGAAGAAATCGGGGAAGGCGGCGATGACGCGGTTCCAATTGGGGATGAGGGGGAGGCCGAGAGGGTCGGCGGTGAACTCTTCGGCGGCCTGGCGGAGGCTGACGGCGAAGGTGGCGACGGCGAGTTCCTCGGCGTGACGGTCGAAGTCGAGTCCGTTGAGCATGGCGTCGGCGTAATAGCGGTTGATGGTGTCCTCGGCCAGGCGGACATAGCGGACCCGGAGGGAGCGGAAGTGATCGGTGCCGAGGACGACACCTTCGCCGGCGAGGGTGCGGAAGAGGGACTTGGCGACGTCGCAGCTCATCCGGCGGAGACCTTTGGAGGCGTCGTCCGGGGAAAGGTCCTGGTGTTTGTGCTCGTAATTATCGGCGAGGTCAACCTGGCAGGTACGGCTGGGGGAGCAGTTACGATGGACCTCGGCGAGGACGCCGACCTCGAGGCCCCAATCGCCGGGGATGCGGTTGACGCGGGCGAGGTTGAGGCGCATGGCGAACTCGCCGGCGAGGGGATAGCGGAAGCTGTCGAGGTATTGAAGGAAGGGGACGTTGGGAGAGATGCTCTGCATGGCGCGGATGAGAGGGGTGACAAAGAGACGGGTGACGCGGCCGTGCATGACGTTGCTGACGCGGGCGTAGAAGCCTTTGCAGAATTCCATGCCGAGGTTGGGGTTGGCGACGGGGTAGCAGAGGCGGGCGAGGAGGTCGCGGTTGTAGTTGACGATGTCGCAATCGTGAAGGGCGATGACTTCGCACTGGCCGCGTGCGAGGAGGTAGCCGTAAGCCATCCAGCAGGAACGTCCCTTGCCGTCGGGGCCGGCGGAGAGGCCGCTCGAATCGAGGAGGGTGTAGAGTTCGCGGAGGCGGGGGCTGTCATTCCAGAGGACGGTGACGGGGGTGGGCACATTTTCGAAGAACTCGCGGGCGTGGAGGAACTGATGCTCGTTGGCGCGGCCGAGGCTGACGACGATGTGGTTGAGGTAACGGACCTGAGCGAGCTGGTCGACGATCTGGCGCATGGCCGGGGTTTTGAATTCGGAGTACAGGGCCGGGAGCACGAGTCCGATGGGGAGGACGTTGGAGAAGCGCTCCAATTCGCGTTCGAGGCGTTCGAGGCCTCCGGGGCTGAGGCGGTGCAGGGCGGTGATGATTCCTGTTTGATAGAAGTCAGCCATGTGGATCTCCTTGCCTCTCAGTTTGGAGAGAGAGGGGTGGGGAGCGGCATCCCGAAAAGACAGGAGGCGGCGGGAGAAAGGCCCGTATGGGGGGAATTGGTTCCGGATTCCTGGTCGAACTGGCCAGGCGTTTTGGCAGCATGAATCCCGCGGCCAGGAGGCCTGTTGGGCTAGGGGAGGAGGCAGAGGTCGAGGGAGGCGTGTTGATTGACGAGTTCGACCTGACGGCCGGGACCGAGGCGGGTGTCGAGCGCGGATTGGGCGATGGAGATGTGGTAGGGGAAGCAGCGGAGGCGGATGGGACCGCGGGTGACGCGGGCATGATGGATGAGGAGTTCGGTGGGAGCGGCGCGTTCGAGGAACTGGCGCTGCTTTTTGGTCCAGAGGTAAGCGCAGTGGGGAAAGATGATGAGGGCGGCGAGGGAACAGACGAGGGCGGGGCGGAAGCGGTTGGCGAAGGTGAGGAAAGCGGCGGCGATGAGGAGGCTCAATCCGGCGCCGGCGAGATAGGTGTGGCGGCTGGGGACGAAGGGCATGTAGGTGAGGAAGGAATAGGGGAGGAGAGTGCAGAGGACCCAGGCAGCGGCGATTTTGAGGAGAGGGAGGTAATGGGAGGCGCGCCAGGCGGCGAGAGCGGCAAGGCTCACGAAGCCCCAGACCCAGAGGAGGCGGACGATGCTGCGGAACTCGATCCAGTAGAAGGGGGCATGGAGGGAGAAGGTGCCGTCGTTGTAGTGGAGGTGATGCCGGCGGGCGGCGAAGGAGAGGGCGAAGTAGACGATGGAGAGGGCGGCGAAGGGGAGCAGGGGGAGGCAGAAGCGGCGGAGTGATTTTCGCTCGGCGAGGAGGACGAGCACGAGGAGCGGGGGCAGGGCGACGGCGGATTCCTTGGAAAGGAGGGCGAGGAGGAAGGCGGCGAGGGAGGCGAGATAGAGGCTGGGAAGGGAAGTTCCGGAGCGGAGCCAGAGGATCCAGAGGAGGAAGGAGGAGGCGACGAAGAAAAAGACAAGAAGCTCCGGTAACGCGGCGTACCAGATGACGGCTTCCTGATGGCCCTGATAGACGGCGAAGAAGCAGGCGGCGACGGTGGAGAGGCGCCAGCCGATGAGGCGCCAGGCTCCGAAGGCGAAGACGAGCCAGGTATTGAGGATGTGGAGGAGGAGGCTGGAGCAACTGAAAACGAAGGGGTCGAGGCCGAAGGCGCGTTCGGTCCAGTGAGTGAGGACGAGGGAGGTGGCGCGGCAGCGGTAGAGGGCGTCGGCGGCAAGAGCTTTCCATCCGGAGACGGGTCCGAAATCGCGGGCGAGGCGGATCTGGAGGTAGTCGTCGGAGATGAAAGGGAGAAAAAGGGAACGCCAATAGGCGAGGACGCAAAGCAGCGCCATGGCCGCCAAGGCGGAATACGGACTTTTCACCCAACGAACCATACCCGTTACGACGTTATGGGGGATATGGTATCGCAAATGGCGGGCAAGCGCCCGCGCCACTCACTTGCCGGGGTTGATGGCGAAGAGTGTTTCGGGAACGGATTCGTTCACGTGGGCGGCGGTGATGGTGATGGTGCGAGTGTTTTCGGTGGAGTTGACGGAGGCGGAGTCTTCGGACCTGGAGCCACCCACCTGGCGGAGGACGATGAGGCGCGCCTTATCCACCCAGTAGCGGGTGGGGAGGGCCTTCATGCCGGGCAGCACGGTTTGTCCGGCCCGCTCGGCTTCGATGACGTAGCAATCGACATCCTTGCCATTGAGGGAGACGGATTCCGAGCCGGCCAATCTGGCGCTGTCGGCGCGATCAATGAATTCGTAGCCGCTGATGGGGGAACCTTTGAGGATACGGATATCGGAGGGGTCGTAGTCTTCCTTCTTGCGGTCTTTGGAGGTGGTGCGGAAATCGTAGAGATTCTTTCCGTCGGAGAGGCGGATCCAGTTTCCGGCGGTGGGGTAGCGAAGCTCGAGGCGGAATTTGTCGGGTTCGGTGTAGGCGACGACGAACTGGATTTCGTTGGTGGTATCGACGCCCTTGGTCCTGGTTTCTGAGATGGTGGCTCCTTCGAAGTGGAAGTTCTTCATATTTTGGTAGTTTGCGGCGACCTTGGCGAGGATGTCCCGTGCCTCCTGGGGGAAGGCGGAGGCGGGGAGGAGCATCAGCAGAGGGAGCAGGCGGACGGATAAGGACTTCATGAGCGGCTAACCTTCCTTTCGCTTTGATGATTGAAGAATTGATGTTTGGAGAAGACGGGAGCGCGCGCCGAGGCGGCGGATGATGCACTCGCGGCCGTCGAGGACGCAGTTGAGGACGGTTCCGATTTCGGCTCCGGAGGCGGTGAGCGCGTAATCGTACAAGGGCGTTAAGCCGCGGAACACAGAACCTTCCCCTTTACTACATTTTGAGGAGTGAAAGGGGGGAATGCCATACAGGAAAGAGTGTATTTCCCGGCTGAATACAGGTTGGATAGCGTCTCACCGGATTTCGGGGGGAAGATCAAGCGAGTCAGGGATAGGAAGGGAAGGGGCGCGGCGGGTACGATGGACTTTCCGTTGAAGAAAGGAGACTTCCAAGGGATGAGGGCGGAACAAAGAAATGAATTCCAGAGAGTGCTCCGGAGAAAGCAGGTGGAGTTGGAGCGTCAACTTCGGGTGAGGCGAGAGGCGCTGGATGCGGATCCGCGGGGAGACACGATTGACCAGGCGCGGAACATGGTGGAACGGGAACTGGTAGTAAGGGATCTGGACATGGCGTCGGGGGTGCTGGAGCGGGTGAGGCACGCGCTTCGGGAGATCGATGAGGGGACGTACGGGCAGTGCCGCCGGTGCGAAGAATCGATTGCGGTGAAGCGGTTGCGGGCGCTGCCGTGGTCGCGTTTCTGTGTGCGCTGCCAGGAGGCGATGGAGGAGGGGTTGGAGTTGCTGGCGAGTTGAGCTATCGATTGCGGGCTGTCAAGGCGTCATTCGCGGGGGCAAAGCAGGCGGAGATCAGCAGACAGGGGTTTAACGCAGGAGTTTGCGGATGGCCGCGGCGGTCATATCGGCGCGGAAGTCGACGATGCGGCGGCCGAGGGCGATGGTTTTTTCGGGGGGAGCGAGGTTCACGCCGTTGATGGAGAACTTACCGGTGGCCATACGCTCGCGCATACGGACAGTGGCGGGTTCGACGGCCATCATCTGGGCGGTGATGGCGAGGTCGTCGTGGAGGCCTTCGTCAGTCTGGTGAATGCCCTGTTTTTCAAGCCAGGCTTTGACGGCGGGGTAATCGTAGTATTCGGGGATGTGATGGATGGTGGCACCGCGGCGGGCCCAGAGTTTCGAGAGGCGATTGGCGACGTTGGCCATGCCCCTGACGTTTCCTCCGCTGTCCCCGATGAGGATGATGTTGCGGAAGCCATGAGCGCGGAGGCTTTCGGCGATGTCGGTAAGGAGGCGTTCGAAGGTGTCTTCGCGGACGCTGATGGTGGAGGGATAGAGCATGTGCCCGGAGGGTGGATGGATGTTGCCTTCGGGGACGAACGGGACGATGGGGGCGACGAGGGCGTTGCCGAGTTTGCGCGCGATGGCGGGGGCGGTGGCGCGCAGGACGTAGTTGTGTTTGCCGGCGGCGAGGTAGGGTCCGTTCTGCTCGATGCCGCCGGTGGGGATGATGACCGTGGTTTTGCCGGCTTTGAGGGCGTCGCGGACTTCGAGCCAAGTCATCTCTTCGATCCAAACGGTGTCGCGGGCGGGGATGGGACGCGGCATGTCCGGGGCGGGGCGCATGGGGTCCCTTGGCGGCGATTGCGCGCAGAGGAGTACCGCGGCAAAGAGAGCGAAACGGGCGCTCCGGGACAACATAGCTCGACTGGGATATGGTATCACCGGTTGTACAGCGGAGTGGGTCCCTTGAGGGTTTCCCAGACGAGGCCGGCGGCGTGGAGAGCATTTTCGGAGAGCGGCGCGCCGTCGAGGGTTTTCAAGTTGGCGGTGAGTTGTTCGACGCTGGTGGCTCCGAGGATGACGCAATCGGCGGGCGTGTGGCGGAACAGCCAGTTGAGGGCGAGGCTGATGATGGAGCGGTCTTCCCGGGCGGCGATTTTTTCGAGGGCTTCGACGGCGTCGAACATGCTGTCATGCCAGTAGCGGTCCTGATACATGCGGTTGTTGTCGAACCGCGTACCGGGGGTGAAGGCATCGCGTTTGTGCTTTCCGGTGAGGAGACCGCCGGCGAGGGGGTTATAGACGACAGTGGAGATGCCGTATTCCCTGGCCATGGCGAGGTATTCCTGTTCGATGCCGCGGGCGAGCAGGTTGTACATGGGCTGGGTGATGACGGCGGGACGGTAGCCGCGCTTTTCAGCGAGCGCCTGCATGCGGGCCACCTGCCAGGCGGCGTAGTTGGAACTGGCGGGATAGCGGACTTTGCCCTGCCTGACGAGTTGGTCCATGGCATCGAGGGATTCTTCGAGGGGGACGGACCAATCGGGTTGATGGAGGTAATAGAGGTCGACGTAATCCGTGCGGAGGCGGCGGAGGGAGTCTTCGATGGCGCGGAAGATGGCTGTTTTGGAGAGGCCGCGGTCTTCGGGGGCTTCGCCCATTTTGTTGAACACTTTGGTGGCGAGGATGACGCGGTGGCGCCGGCCCTGAAGGGCTCTGCCGAGGATCTCCTCGCTGAGTCCCTTGTTATAGGAATTGGCGGTATCGACGAAATTGACGCCGGAATCGAGGGCCGCGCCGAGGATGCGCCCGGAGAGGGCTTCATCGGCCTGGCCGCCGAAGGTCATGGTTCCGAGGACGACGCGGGAAACGGTGAGATCAGTGTGTTTGAGAGTGACTTGTTCCAATTTTTTCGGGCTCCAAGGTGAGTAGTTTTTCGAGAATGTGTGGGATTTCGAAGACGGCGCGGTTTTCCAGGCGCGCGGTGTTGTTGCTGTAGCGCTCGAGGCGGCCTTCGGCGAGCAGGTGTTCGACGGCGGGGGCGATGCGATTGAAGTTGCTCAACACGAGGCCTACTTCCATCTGCTCGACCCATTGGGCGTTGTAGCGCTCCTGGGGGAGGGTCCAGGCGTTGCGCTCGACGATGACGGGCAGGTGCATGGCGATGGCTTCACTGATGCTGCCGGGGCCGGGCTTGCCGATGAAGAAATCGGAGAGGCGCATGTAGTAGGGGATTTCGGAGGTGAAGCCTTCGACGAAGACGGGCATGCGCCAGCGGGTGGCGGAGAGTTGGGCGCGGAGTTTTTCGTTTTTGCCGCAGACGGCGATGAACTGGGCGCGGGTTCCGGCTTTTTCGAGGCGTTCGAGGATGGAGCGCATGATGGGGGAACCCTGGCCGCCGAAGAGGAGGAGGCCGGTGGGGCGGGCGGGATCGAGGCCGAGTTTACGGCGTTCCGCCTGCCTGTCAACGGTGAGGGGGGCATAAAAGCGCGGATGGAGGATCATGCCGGAGACGCGGAATACACGGTCGCCGGGATAGCCCATGGCCCGAGCCTGGGCGCAGGCTTTTTCGGAGCCGCAGATGAGGTATTGCCGCTGGCGGGGCTCGATCCAGAAGTGGGGGGGGTAATCGGCGAAGTCGGTGAGGATGGTGACCAGGGGAGTGTGGGGA
>JAIXKK010000175.1 GCA_026954325.1 Bryobacterales bacterium
CCTCGGGAACGCTCCCCAACCCGTTCGTGTTGTACTGCTCGGCGTCCATCTTCGTGCCCTTGTGGTTCATCCGGATCATGGCCACTTCCAGCCATTTGTTCCCCGGAAATTGCCGCAAGGCAGGCAGCCCGTGAACCGAAGCTCCATACCCCACCACGGCCTTCCTCACCTTCGCTTCCTGAACCCCATCCTGCCACCGCGCCGTGTCCGCCGGCCATGTCGCCACGTGTTGATAGTGCAGCAGCAGAATATCGAAGTAATCCGTATTCGCCAGCTTCCGCAATTCGTCGATCTTCGTCCGCGGATCCACGCCTTCCCGCGTCGTCACCTTCGACATCAGCCGGTAGGAATCACGAGGAATTCCCTTCAGAGCCACGCCCAGCATTTTGTGCATCTCGCCGTAGGATTCCGCCGTCTCGAAGAACCGGATCCCCCGGTCATAGGCATATCGCGCCAGCCTCGTAAACTCATCCTGCCCCAGTTCCCTCTGCACTCGCCCGCTGAACGTTCCCGTCCCGAAGGCCAGCCGTGTCACCTTGACGCCGGATTTCCCCAGCGTGACCCAATCGGTTGCTTTTCCATTAGCCGCCGGCAGCGGCAGATTTCCGAATCCCGCCAGGACACCGCCGGCAAGTCCGGTCTTCAAGAAATTACGTCGGGAGCACTGAGCCATAAGTCATCCTCCAATGCGCCCTATCCTATCACGAGATCCGCCGTCCCGCGCGCCTCATGATAGAATCCGCCCCTATGGGCCACACGCCGCATCTCACCCGCCGTCAAATTCTCACCTCCATTCCGGTCCTCGCCACCGGAACCCTTCTTGCCCCGCTTCGTGGCCAGAAGCCCGATACCTCCGCGCCCGCCATTATCCGCGGCCGCCTGCGCGACCCGGACGGCCGCCCCATCGCCGCCAAACTCCGCGTCACCGAGTCCGGCACGGGCCAGGTCTACATGCCCGCCAACGCCATCCGCACCATGCCGGACCGCCGCCACTACTTCTACGCCCGCGGCGAGTATGAGGTCGCCGTCCCCGCCGGACGCTACCGCATCGAAGCCGTCCGCGGCATCTGCCACGAAGCCGCCGTTGAATTCACTGAAGTGGGCAGCGGCTTGCGCCACCAGGTGGATCTCACCGTTCATCCTCTGCTCGATACGAAAGCCCGCGGCTGGTATTCCGGCAACACGCACACCCACTACCACCTCTCCATCGACGAAAATCCCGACGACCGCATCCGCATGGTGCCGCCCGCCGAAGACCTCGATGTCAGCGTCCTCAGTTACCTCATCCGCAACGACTCCCCCTACATCACCAATCGCTACCCCGTCGGACGCCTCCCTCGGTTCTCCCGCGACGGCGCCATCATGGACATGGGCGAGGAGGCGCGCAACAACCACACCTTCGGCGACTTTGGCTACGGTCACGTGCTCTTCCTCAACATCCCCAAACCCATCGAGCCCGTCTCCACCGGGCTCCTCGGCAAAGACGGCAAGGCGCCCGACTATCCCACCCTCTCCACGCTCTGCGGGCAAGCCCGCGATCTCGGGGGCATCACCGTCTGGTGCCATAACGGCAGCGGACTCGAAGCGCCCGTCGCCGCCGCGCTCGGCTTGATGGACGCTTACAACGTCGCCGATGGGCTCGCCGCCGATTACGGCCGCTACTACCGCCTCCTCGACTGCGGCCTTCAAATCCCCGTCTCGAGCGGGACCGATTGGTGGATCTACGATCACAACCGCGTGTTCGTTCAGGTGGAGGGAGCCTTCACCTACGATACCTGGATTCACGGATTGCGCGCCGGCCGCACCTTTGTCAGCAACGGCCCGCTGATCGACCTCACTGTTGACGGTAAAGGACCCGGCGCCACTCTCCAACCCAACCGCCGCGTGAAGGTCGTCGCCCGCGCCCTCTCCCGAATCCCCTTCGACCGCATCGAGATCATCCACGACGGCCGCATCGTCGCGGACCAGCCATCCATCCAGGGCCGCGAAGCCAAACTCGAACGCGAGTTCGAAATCGAGCAGGGAGGCTGGATCGCCGCGCGCGTCACCGGTACGGCCAAAACCTATGCCGGCTTCCCCGTCTTCGCCCACACGAGCCCCATCTACCTCCGCCTGGACGGTACGCCGCACCGCCGCGCCGAAGCCATCGGCGCGTTCGTCGATGAAATCGACGCCTCCATGCGCACCATTCGCAAGAGCTTCCGCTTCACCGGCGACGCCCAACGCGCTCTTGCCGTCGGCAAGTTCGAGGAAGGCCGTAAAGCCTTCGCCGGGCTGCTCCGGTAATATGGCTTGAACGATAATCCGGCAGCGTCGCGAAGCATAAAGTGGCGGCGGCGCATCCCTGAAGCCCTTGCTCCTCATCGTTGAACCTTTGGGCCGGTTGCCTCGTTCGGAGGCGCCGCCGGTTTTCGAATGCCGTCACTCGCAATCGGGACTCCGGCCCTGCGTGGTCGTAAGCGGCCCGGAGATTGCCCAGGACCAGCGGTTTCCGCTTGTATGCGTGCTGCCGGTCACTGGCGCGCCCGGTGAAGGGCTGCGGTATCCCGCTCTGGAGCCGGGCGAAAGCGGCGTCACGAAACGGCCCCTCGCGCTGATCGATCACCTCCGTCCATCGATAAGAGGCAAGTGCGACGTGTGCTCGGCGAACTCTCCAGTGATGAGGTTACCCCCATCGACGATGGACTAGCGGCATTCCCCGGCTTCAGTGATCGCCTCCGGCAACAGGCTGAGTGACGTTCCCGAATCCGGCTGCCTGGGGGCGCCGATCAACACTACCAGGGCCAGCGCAAGTTCTCCGGCGGCTTTCAGAGATTCGGCGGCGGTCTTCCCAAAGCGATGCAGCAGCGGCGCCGGGCCAAAAAAACACTCCGGCCGCCGAGGACACACACAGCGTGAACAGCAGCACGCGCCGGTCGACGCCGGTTTCCGCCGCTCGCGGAATGCTGCCTGCATTCAGGCGCACGATCAGCCGCGGTCCGCCGGCTGCCGGAAACAGACCAAGCGCCGCCCCGAACAGCGACAGCAGCACACCTTCCGTAAGGAACTGCCGCGACAGCATGCCGGAGTCCGCGCCCATCGCGGTGCGGATGCTGATCTCCCGCTGGCGCCCTTCTGCCGCGCCAGCGGCAGATTGGCGGCGTTGCCGCGGAGGATGAGCAGCACAAACACTACCGCGGCGAGCATCGTCAGCATGGCCGGCTACGCGTTTCCCACTACTTCATCGTGGAGCGGGCAGCCGGCAAGCGGGTGGAACTTGGGATGGAACGTGTGTGTGTTGGGAGAAGCCTTGGCGCCTTCCGCGTTTACGTACCGTGCGAGTTCCCGCCGCGCGCGTTCGGCACTGGCTTCATCGTGGATCCGTCCCGGCCCGGGCGGGCGAGGCTCGCATCAACCTCGCCGGGCGGAAACTGGAAGCCCCGCGGCATGACGCCCACGATATTGCAGGGTGTTCCGTTCAGTTTCACTTCCCGATGGGTGATGCCCGGATCGCCTCCGAAGACGCGCTGCCAGGCTCCGAAGGAGATGGCTGCGGTGAGCGGGGCTTGCGGCGTGTCGTCCCGCGGCGTCAGCAACCGGCCCATCATGGGCGGCACGCCAAGTTCCCGAAGCAGGCCGCCGGAAACGTACGCCGCCTGGAGACGCACGGGTTCCCGGCCTCCGCCAAGATTGATTCCGCTGGTGGCACAGGCATCCAAAGAGGACCACGATTTCAGGTCGCGCCGCGGTTTCAGAAATTCCGGAGGCGAAGTCCAGAACCGCCTCAGACCGCCGTTGGGGAATGTGGGGAACTCCGTATTACAGGCGGACCAGGCGCCGCGGGGTCGCGATAGGGAAGGGGGCGCGGAACCACGGCGTTGACGATGCTGAAGATGGCGGTGGTGGCGCCGATGCCGAGAGCGAGGCAGAGAACGGCGGCGGCGGTGAATCCCGGATTGCGCAGATGCATCCGCAAGGCGTACCGGAGGTCGCGCATGGCCTTATATACGAGACGTTCACCGAATGGTTCCGCTGAAATTATGAATTTCTACGGGCTGGCGAGCCCCTCGATCAGGATGCCGGCAATTCCGGATATGGTGAGATGCCCCGGATTGTCAGGGGACCAATCCACCTTCTTCATGCCATCGACAGTGATGGCCATCGCGATGCGGCCGCGCTTCGAGTAGACAATGCCCACGTCGCTTCGCAGCGCATCGAGGGCCCCGGATTTGGAAGCGAACGGCGTATCCCCCAGGCGCCGGCCGATGCCCTCGGTGTAATGCTGGCGTTTGAGAATCGCGATCATCTCCTTCGAGGCGGCGGGGCTGACGGCCTGGCCGCGCTCGATCTTCTCGAGCAGCGTCACCATCTCCCGCGGCGTGGAGACGCCGATTCCGTAGCGCTTGTTTTGCTCGAGTTTGCCTGCCTGGCTGAAGCCGCTCGCGGCGGGCTTGAGTTGATTGCGATCTCCCAGAATCTTTCGCAGGCAGCGCGTGTCCGGCAGGCCGTACCGGCCCATGTAGCGGTTCACGGTATCCGCGGAAACGTGGTCCAGCACCAGATTGGTGGCGGTGTTGTCGCTGACGACGATCATCAGGTGAACCAGATCGATGAGTGGTATTTTGTCGCCTGGGGAGAACTCGCGCAGGATTCCTGATCCGGAGATCTTGTCCTCCTCGCGGAGAGTGGTTTCGTCCGCCCAGTGGACCCTGCCGGCCTCCACCTCTCCGAACACAGCAACCATGATGGGAAGTTTGATGGTGCTGGCGGTGCGCACTTTGTCGTCCGCGCGCACTCCGTAGCTCCGTCCCGTGTCGAGGTTCTTCGCAAACAGGCTGACCGTGCCCGGAGCCTGAGCGATCGCCGCCGCGATACGCTCCTCGAAACGCGCCGGAGTTCTGGCCTGCCGTGCGGGAAGCACAGCCGCGGCCGTCAATAGCAATAAAACAAAATACATGACAAATGTCAGGGCACCCAGAACAGCCGCTGCACGCGCGGCTGCCCATACTGCGCCGCTCCGGTCCATACCTGTACGTTCGGAAGAACCTGGGCGAAGCCGGGACTATGCGTGTGCCCGCAAAGCACGGTGAGTTGGCGTTCCGGATGGTCTTTCATCACCTGCTGGATCACCGTGCCGGCGGCGGCGCAGACAGCGCGCGCCAGAATGCCGTCCCCGGCGATCGCGCCCTCGAACCAGCACGCCTCGCGGAACGGCGGCACGTGCGTGAGCAGACAGATGTTCGGATAGTTCTCGACCGCGGCGGCAAGGGTCCGCTGCAAATGGTTCGCCGCCTCCCTGCCGAGTTCATTGAGTTTGGCAAAGAGAGTATGCCGGTCAAACGAGGTCAACTCTTCGATCTGCAACTCATCGTTCATGGGGACCGCTTCCCCGATCGATCCGAGAAGCCCATCCCCCCAGCCGTCATGACCCACCAACGCGGTTTGCGGCGTCAGTTCCACTACTCCCGCCTGGTTGAGCCACGTGAGGTTCGGCATCCGTGCGCACAGTTGCGCCGTTTGGAAACGAACCGAGGCGATGGAACTGCGATAGTAGTCGTGGCTGCCCAGCACGAAGTAAACCGGTTTGTGAACACGGGCGGAAAGCTCGGAAAGATCCAGCAGCAGGCGCGAGGCCTCGCTGATGTCTCCTCCGAGAAAGATGGCATCGACGGGGAGACCGTTCAACGACTCGAGAAATTCCGATGAGGCTTGAGGCGGAACATAGCTCAGGTGGGGATCGGTGAGCCAGGCGATGCGGCGCATGGAGTGTGGGGTTTCCTTTGCTCCTTATTAAACTATTGAGTTTCGCATAATAGAGTGACGGAATATCGCGTTGTATAGTGACACACCTCCTCCCTGGCTGTATCATTGGATATGGCATTGCCTCAGCCTCGCGATTTCTCTTGGTTAGAGAAGAGACGCAAGCAGGCATCGCGTCTTTTCGCTAAAGGTCAGACGGTATTGGCATCGGTCGCGCGCCAACTCAACGTCTCCCGACAGAGCGTTTCCCGCTGGTATCAACTGTGGAAGAAGGGCGGCGCCGGAGCACTCAAAGGCGCAGGACGAGCGGGGCGTAAACCGCGCTTGTCCTCCCGGCAACTTCAGCAACTGGAAACCGCCTTGCTGCGCGGCGCCGCGGCGCATGGGTTCAGCGCCGAGCATTGGACGCTGACCCGAGTGGCGGTGGTGATTGAGCGCATTACCGGGCAAAAGTATCACCCGGGTCATGTGTGGAAGATTCTGGGATCGATCCAGTGGAGCCCGCAAAAACCCGAGCGGCAAGCTAAGGAGCGGAGTCAGGAAAAGGTGAACTATTGGAAGAACGTGCGCTGGCCGGAGGTAAAAAAAACGCTGCTCGCCAACAAGCCTGGATCTTCTTCCACGATGAAGCCGGATTCACGCAGCAGCCGTCGGTCCGCACCAGTTGGGCGCCGCGCGGCAAAACACCGATCCTGAAACCGCGGGGAAACCATTGGAGCAAGACGTCGGTGGCGGCGGCTCTGGGTTTCCGCTGGGATGGCGCCAAGACGCGCTTGTTTTCCCGTACCAAACCGGACAGCTACAACAGCGACTCGCTGATTGATTTCCTCAAACAGTTGAAGCGATTTGTCGGTGGCCGGAAGGTGATCTTGATCTGGGATCATCTGCCTGCTCATCGCAGCCGGGCGATGAAAGCGTTCCTGCAGAGCCAGCGTCTCTGGCTACAAATTGAATGGCTCCCCGGATATGCACCGGATCTTAATCCCACCGAGCAAGTGTGGAACAACATCAAGAGCAGGGAGATGGCGAACTTGTGTCCGGACCAGTTGGAGGAGGCAAACAAGGCATTCAGGCGTGGCTTACAGAGACTCGGTCACACGCGCAATCTGCCCTATTCCTTCCTGCGACACGCTGGCCTTTCTTTTTGACCTGTTTGTCACTGTATTATGCGAAACTCAATAGCACGCTGCGGTGAATGGCTATTGGCCGGGGAAGAAACGGGAAGGGAGCGTGGCGCGTCTACCGTTACCATAGACGCGGATTTCGGTTGACTGGGGCCTCCCGGGAAGGAGAGACAAGGTTGCCAATGCCGCGTCCGGTCTGCCAAACTCAATGAGTTCATGACACGCCCCGGCAACCATCGCTGGATCTTGTGGCTGGCCTGCGCGGCTTTGTTGGGGCCTGTGCAAGGCCAGGCGCCTTCGCATCCCCAGCCGGAGATGTATGGGCAGGCGAAGCCCGTCGAGTCCCTTCAATTGAGCGTGGAATGGCGTCTCGTGCGCGCCGGCACGGCAATCCTGACGCGCACTCCTCAGCCAGATGGATCCTGGCAGGCGGACTTGCATCTGGAATCGGTTGGTCTGGTATCGAAACTCTATCGCGTGAACGACGATTACCGCACGTTTTACGATTCCGGCTTCTGCGCGGACACCACCTACATGAAGGCCGAGGAGGGAAGCCGGCGGCGGGAAACCTCCGTCATCTATCACCGGAACACGAAGAAGCTCAGCTACCTCGAGCGCGACCTGGTGAAGAACTCGATCGCCCTGCAAAAGGAACTCGACATACCCGATTGCGTGCATGATGTCGTGGCGGCGCTGAATCGTTTGCGCTCCCTGAAGCTGCCGGTCGGCCAATTGGCGCATTTGCCTGTCACCGATGGCAAGCGCGTTGTCTCCGCGAGGATCGAGGCGCAGGAGAAAGAGAAGATCACCACTCCGGCGGGCGCCTTCAACACAGTCCGCTACGAAGTGAATCTCTTCAATGACGTTCTCTACAAGCGCAAGGGCAGGCTCTTTCTCTGGCTCTCTGACGACGACCGGAAAGTGCTGGTGCAGGTGCGTGTCCGGCTCGGGTTTCCCGTCGGCACCATTTCCCTGCAATTGGAGAAGCTGGGTCCCGGATAAGAGGCGGCTAAAATAGGAGTTTATGCCGTCTACCGAGGAACAGAAGTTTCGGGTTGGCCTGGTGCAGATGTCCTGCTCCGCCAACCCGGAAGAAAACCTGGAAAAAGCGGAAGAACGAGTCCGGGAGGCAGCCTCGCGGTCCGCCCAAGTCATCTGCCTTCAGGAGTTGTTCCGGTCTCAATATTTCTGCCGTGTCGAGGACGCGGCGCTGTTTGATCTGGCGGAACCCGTTCCGGGGCCCTCCACGGCGCGGTTGGGAAAGCTGGCAAAACAACTGGAAGTGGTGGTGATAGCCTCGCTGTTCGAGAAGCGCGCCGCGGGACTCTATCACAATACGGCTGCCGTGATCGGCGCGGATGGGGAATTACAGGGCATCTACCGCAAGATGCACATCCCTGATGACCCTTCCTACTATGAAAAGTTTTACTTCACTCCCGGTGATCTGGGGTTTCTGAATTTCGACACCCGCTACGGCCGCATCGGGGTCCAGGTCTGCTGGGACCAGTGGTATCCGGAGGGCGCGCGGGCGACGGCGATGCTGGGAGCGAGTGTGCTGTTCTATCCCACGGCCATCGGGTGGCATCCGCACGAGAAGGCGGAGTTCGGCGCGGCCCAGCGTGATGCCTGGCGCACCATCCAGCGCGGCCACGCGATTGCCAACGGGGTCTACGTGGCGGCGGTGAACCGTGTCGGCTTCGAAAAAGGCCCATCGGATGCCGGCATCGAATTCTGGGGCTCCTCCTTTGTCGCCGACCCGTTCGGCCAGGTGATTGCCGAGGCCTCCGTGGATCAGGAAGAGATTCTGATTGCCGAGATCGACCCGCGGCGCTCGGAGGAGGTGCGGCGCAACTGGCCGTTCTTCCGCGACCGCCGTATTGACGCCTACGGGCCGGTGCTCCAGCGGTGGAGCAGGTAGTGGCGGGGGAAACTCCGGCGGCGCTCGGCTATCGGATGCCGGCCGAGTGGGAACCACATGAAGCGACGTGGATCGCCTGGCCCCACGAGCGCTCGGACTGGCCGGGCAAGTTCGCGCCCATACCTTGGGTGTACGGGGAGATGGTGCGCTATCTTTCGCGCGCCGAGAAAGTGCGAATCCTGATTGGCGATGAACGAGCCGAGCGATCCGCGCGCGGGGTTCTCGACAAGTGCGGAGCCCGCATGGAGCGAGTGGAGTTTTTCCGCTTTCCCACCGATAGGAGTTGGACAAGGGACTATTGCCCCATCTTCGTGCGGCGCGAGGACGGGCAGGTGGCGATGACTCACTGGCGCTTCAACGGCTGGGCGAAATATGTGAACCACGCTCGCGACAGCGCCATCCCGGCGCGGTTGCGCGCTCGGATGAAGTTGCCCTATTTCAAACCGATGGCGGGAAAACATCATGTTGTGCTCGAGGGCGGCAGCATCGATGTAAATGGCCGCGGCGCGCTGCTTACGACGGAAGAGTGCCTGCTCAGTCCCGTTCAGGCGCGCAATCCGGGGATGTCCCGCGAGGCATTGGAGCGTCTGTTCGCGGACTACCTTGGGGTTAACCACGTGCTCTGGCTCAAGAATGGAATTGCAGGCGACGATACTCATGGACACGTGGATGATCTGGCCCGATTCGTTGCCCCCCGGACGGTGGTGATCGCCTCGGAAACAGACAAAGAGGAGGCGAATTATTGCGTACTCGCCGAGAATTACCGTTTGCTGCGAAAGATGTCCGATCAGGACCGCAAGCCGCTCGAAGTGGTGAAACTGCCCATGCCGCGCCCGGTCATGTTTGCGGGCCAGAGACTGCCCGCAAGCTACGCGAACTTCTACATCGCCAACGGATTGGTGCTCGCGCCCGTGTTCAACGATCCGGCCGACCGCATTGCGCTCCAAGTGCTGGCGCGCCTGTTTCCGGACCGCGAAATTGTACCGATTTTCTGCGGAGATTTAGTGCTTGGGTTGGGGACGTTACACTGCGCCACGCAACAGCAGCCGGCGGCCGTCCCTTAACAAATTTTTACAAACCGCAAGATTGCGGGGTGCGTTGAAAAATTAGGTGGAGGAGTTTCCCGACACACAGAACCGAGTACGCCGCGGGCGAACCGATGTTCCGTGTGCGCCTTACTGGAGGTTTGCATGAAAAAGCTCGTCCGGCTGACCGGCCTGTCAGCCATGGTGTTCATCCTCGCGCCGCTGCTCAGCGCGCAGCGTGTTCCCGGCCGCTACATTGTCGAACTCACCGCGGAATCGGTTTCCGAGCAGGTGGCCAAATCGGGGAAAACCGGCATGCGCGGCGCCGCGGCAATTTCGCAGCGCACCCGGGTTCGGAACCAGCAACAGCAGATGCGCGCCCGCATGGAGCAGCACAATGCGAAGGTGCTCGGTTCCGTGGATACGGTGGCGAACGCAATGTTTGTTCAGATACCCGATTCGGATGCCGCGCAACTGGCCGCGTTGCCGGGTGTGAAGCGGGTGCAGCAGGCGCGTCTGATGCACCTGCTTTTGGACCGCGCGGTAATTGTCCACAAGGTGGCCGATGCGTGGAGCCAGATTGGAGACGCCAACGCCGGCAAGGGCGTCAAGATCGCCATCGTGGATACGGGCATCGATGTGGGACATGCGGGATTCAACGATACGTCGCTGACGACGCCGAACGGGTTCCCCAAGACGAACGCCGATACTGACTCCGTCTTCACCAACAGCAAAGTGATCGTGGCGCGGAGTTACGTGAACCTGCTGCCGAGCCGTGATCCGGACTTTTCGGCGCGCGACCGCGTGGGGCATGGAACCGCCCTGGCCATGGTTGCCGCCGGAGTGCGCAACGCGGGGCCGCTGGCGACCATCACGGGAATCGCTCCGAAAGCGTGGCTTGGCAATTACAAGGTATTCGGCACGCCAGGGTTCAATGACAGCGCCTCCGACGACGCGATTCTGAAAGCCCTCGATGATGCGGTAGCGGATGGCATGGATATCATCAGCCTGAGTTTCGGTGACGATTTCGCTCCGCGGCTGGCGGATGACCTGGACGTAGCCGCCGTGGAGCGGATTACGCAAGCGGGAGTGATTGTGGTGGTGGCCGCGGGCAATAACGGTCCGGACTTGAACACGATCTCTTCGCCCGCGACGGCGCCTTCCGCCATCAGCGCCGGCGCCTCCACCAATGACCGCACATTTGCATCGGGCGTGGATGTGCCCGGGCTCGGGTTGCTCACCGCGATCAACGGCGACGGCGCCACTCCAGGCGCTCCGGTGACCGGTTCCGTGGCGGACGTGTCCGCCCTGGATCAGAATGGCCTTGCCTGCTCTCCATTACCCGCTTCCAGCCTTGACGGCAAGATTGCGCTCATCCTGCGAGGGACGTGCACGTTCGAGGCAAAGCTGACCAACGCGCAGGCGGCCGGCGCGATTGCGGCGATAGTGTATGCCGCGGAGAGTTCTCCGAGTCCCATTCCCATGGCTGTAGGCGCGGCCACGCTGCCCGCGGAAATGATCTCCAACCAGGATGGCGCCGGCATCAAGGCAGCGGTGGCCTTGCGGGATGTGGTCGCCACCATTCACTTCACATTGAGCGCCGTTCCGATTCCGCCGAACCGGCTGGCCGATTTCTCGGCCGCCGGGCCGAGCGTATCCGGTTTGATCAAGCCCGAGATCAGCGCCGTCGGCGAGAGCATCTACGTGGCCACGCAGAGCTTTGACAAGAATGGGGACATGTATGACGCGAGCGGTTACATTCTTGTCGATGGGACCAGCTTTTCCACCCCCCTCATCGCAGGCGCCGCCGCGCTGCTCAAGAGCGCAAGACCCGGGTTGACGGTGGATCAGTACCGCTCCCTGCTCATCAACACCGCTGCCTCCGTGCAGACCACAGCCGGCGGCGCGGCCACTCTCCAGCAGGGCGGCGCCGGCGTGCTTGATGCATTGGCGGCCTTGAACTCTCCAGTCAGCGCGGTTCCGGCGACGGTCAGTTTCGGCGTGGGCGGGCCGGACACTCAATTCTCGAAGACTGTTACCCTGACAAACCTCAGCGGGCAGAAAGACACATTCACCATCGCGGTAGTGCCTTCGCGGGGTGATTCAGCGCCCTCTCCCGGCGCCCGAAGCGTGGATCTCGACTCCGGCGCTTCCGTGGACGTTCCGCTCCTCTGGGACGCCACCGGGATGCCGCCCGGCCCCTACGAGGGTTTCGTCACCATCACCGCGGCTTCCACCGGAGCGGTGGTCAAGGCTCCCTATTGGTACGCCGTCACGTCGGATGTCCCGGCGCACATCACCATTCTCTCCACTACGGATACGGGCAGGCGGGGACGATTGATTCAGGACGCATTCGACTTCCGCATCACGGATGTATCCGGCGTCGCCATGCCGAACCTTGTTCCGGATGTCTCGGTAGTGTCCGGTGGCGGGAGTGTCCGGACCATTGCCTCCGCTGACGCGCAGATTCCCGGGGTGTTCAGCGTGGATGTGGTGCTGGGGCCCACGGCTGGTCCAAACATCTACCGTGTGACGATCGGCAATCTGACCAGGGATGTCTCCATCACCGGCCAGTGATGGATTTGGGGCCGTGATTCCGCGTTCAGGGCAGGAGGGGTCAATGATCCTGAACGAAGACTTGAAGGATGAGCAGCTTTTCCGGCGCCTCCTGTTTCAAAACGGGCTCAGTTCCATGGCCAAGGCTTTTCATGGCAAGCCGAGAAAGACGCTGCTTGATCCCGGCCGGCGTCTGTTCCGCATGGCGACGCTGCTCGATTGTTATCCATTCCGCGGCGTGTGGTGGATGAGCGAGGCGGTCTACACTGCCCTGCTGGCCGAGGCTGGAGGAGACCGCGCGAAATTTCTCAAGATCGCGCGGGACCATCTGGCGGTCAAGATGACCTGGAGCCCCGGAATGCGGCATATCATCGAGATCCGGCTGACGCAACCGGTGTATGCGTGGGTGGGCCCGGCGCGCGAGCAGAAGGAAAGCATCGCGCGCATGAAGCACGTGGTCTGGAACGGCGGCGCGGAGCAGATCTTCCTGCCCAACCTCTCCGATGCCGAATACCTGATGGCCAGCCGCTGGGCTACGCTCGAGAGTACGTACGTGGTGAACGTGGACTACGATCCCCAAGCAGATCCCGAGTACGCGTGAACACGTCCCGCAGCATCTTTTCCGTGAGCCGTCTCGTGGAGGTGTTCTGCCGGCTCGGATGGTAGGATGCAATCAGCGTGGGCAGGCCGTCACCCATTTGGTGCTCCACTCCATGGCCGAAGACGAAAGCGGACTTGCGTGTAATCCGTCCCTGGTCGTGAAGGATCGAAAGATAGGTGTCGAAGGCAATACGTCCCAGCGCCACCACCACGCGCACGCCGGCGAGCAGGGCGATCTCTCCCTCGAGATACGGACGGCAATTGGCCAGTTCTTCGCGCGTAGGCTTGTTGTCGGGCGGCGCGCAGCGCGCCGAGGCGGTGATCCAGACGTCGCGCAGCGTCAAGCCATCGTCGCGGGAACGGCTCTCCGCCTGGGAGGCGAACCCCGTTTGGTGCAGCACGCGGTAGAGAAAGTCGCCCGATGCGTCGCCCGTAAACATGCGTCCCGTCCGGTTGGCTCCGTGGGCCGCCGGAGCAAGGCCCACGATGAGAACCCGCGCTTCCGGGTCGCCGAAGGCGGGCACCGGTTTTCCCCAGTACTCCCAATCGAGATACGCGCGGCGTTTCTTCCGCGCCACTTCGAGGCAGTAGGCTCGCAGGCGAGGGCAGCGATTGCAGGCGATCACCTGCTGTTGGAGAACGTTGAGTGCGGCGGACATCCGAACTTTCAGGATACCCTGGGCTGTCACCTCCGGCGGAACCGTTGCATCTTCAGAGTATGCTCTACGAAATGAACTCCGGGAAGAGCCTTGAACAGATCGATGCCGCTTTGCGCGATTCCGCGGCGCGGCACAAGTTCGGCGTCATAACCGTCCATGATCTTCGGGAAACCATGAAAAATAAGGGCGTCGAGTTTTCCAAAGCGTGCATGGTGTACGAGGTCTGCAACCCGCATCAGGCGAAAAAGGTTCTGGAATCGAACGGGGCCGTCTCCACCGCCCTGCCCTGCCGCATCTCCGTCTATGAAGTGCCCGGCGGCTATCAGATCGCTACCCTGCTGCCGACGGCGCTGATGAAGATGTTCGGAAATCCCGAACTGGAGCCGGTGGCCAGGGAAGTGGAAGACGTGGTTACCGAGATGATTCGCGATGCGGCCTAGCCGGCGAGTTCGAACAGCCCCGCCGCCCCCTGTCCGCCGCCCACGCACATTGTGACCACTCCGTAGCGGGCGTTGCGGCGGCGCATTTCGTTGGCCAGCGTGCCTACCAGGCGCGAGCCGGTCATTCCGAACGGATGCCCGATCGAGATCGAGCCGCCGTTCACATTCAGCTTCGCGGGATCGAGCCCCAGCCTGTCGCGGCAATACACCACCTGCACGGCAAAGGCTTCGTTGAGCTCCCACAGATCGATGTCGCCGATCTTCAGGCCATGCCGTCTCAGCAACTTCGGGACGGCATATACCGGGCCGATTCCCATCTCATCCGGCTCCAGTCCCGAGACGGCGAAGCCGCGATAGATCAGCTTGTAGGGGATCTTGAGTTCGTCCGCGCGCCGCCGCGACATCAGCAGCGTGGCCGAGGCTCCGTCAGAGAGTTGCGAGGAGTTGCCGGCCGTCACCGTGCCCTGTCCGCTATCGGGATCGAAGTGAGGCTTCAGCTTCAGCAAGCCCTCGAGCGTCGTGTCCGGACGGTTGCACTCGTCGCCTTCCACCGTCGCCTGTTCCTCACCGGCGACCTCTCCGGTCTTCTTGTCGAGGATGGCGCGCGTCACCCGCACCGGGGCAATCTCTTCGCGGAAGAAACCCTCGTTCCGCGCCCGCGCCGTGCGCTGCTGGCTGAGCAATGAGTACTCGTCCTGCGCCAGCCGGCTGATGCGGTAGCGCTTCGCCACGACCTCGGCGGTCACCCCCATCACCATGTAGACGCCCGGCTTGTGCTCATTCACGTAGGGGTGAGGCTGCGAATCGCGCGGCGACATGGTGATGCTTTCCACGCCGCCGCCGATTGCGGCGTCCGCGCCTTCGTTCACGATCTGGTGCGCGGCCATCGCCACGGATTGGAGCCCCGAGGAGCAAAAGCGGTTCACTGTTGTTGCGGCGACGGTGATAGGAAGCCCGGCGACGATCGAGGCCACGCGGGCCACGTTCATCCCCTGCCGGCCGTGGGGCTGTCCGCACCCGAGAATGACGTCCTCGATTTCCGCGGGGTCCAGTTCCCGATGACGGTTCACCACCTCCCGGATCGCATGGGCGGCGAGATCGGCGGGATGAGTGCGGTTGAAGGAGCCCCGGAACGACTTCGCGAGCGGCGTTGCGAATGATTCCCCTGGCGGGCCAGGCGCCCGAGGAGCGGCTCCGGCGTCCACAGCGCGGCGTGCCGCTCGTGGAACTCGCGGATACGGGCGAGCACTTTGTCCAGGCCCACCGTATCCGCGTGAAACATCGGCCCTCCGTGACGGGCGGGAAACCCGTACGCGTTGATATGTTCTTCCGCGCCACCGCCATCGAAGGGAAGGTTTGTGGCAGCTTCCCGGGCGATGACGCGGTGAATGAGATCTAACGAGGCGGCGGCGGGAGCTTTCACCGAATCACCGAACCGGCACTTCCCTACCGCCTTGACGACCCCGGCAAGGCGGGGAAGGCGGTGCATTCCCGCCGCTCCGGGAAGCATGCCGAGCTTTACCTCGGGCTGCCCCACTCGCGCGGTGGGGACAGGATGCGGACCCACGCCCGGCTCTTTTCCCATCGAAGTGATCTTTGCGAACTCCCTGGTATCCGCGGCAAAGATGAACGAGCGTTCGCCGCCGATGAGCACCACGGCGCGTGCGGCATCACCGGCGGCCGCTTTCTTCAGGCTTTCGAGGATGCCTTCCGGCACGCCGGGGTCCAACGCGCGTCCCCTGGCGGATTTTGAATGGTGATGACGGCAATGCGGCCGGCGAGCGCGTACTGCACGAGTCCGCTCATGTGTGTTATCGAGTGCTCCTATATACAAGGTGTCCCGGGATCGGATGGTATGAGCGTACCACGCGGCCCGAACGCGATCAGGCCCGTTGCTCCGAGGCGGCTTGGCTCACCGGAGGATGAGGTAGAGGTGGTTGGGTCTGAGGGAATCGGGCTGTTCCGGGCCGGGCGCGGGGCCACCGTGGCTGGCCTCTTGGTTCGCCGGCTGATTTTGAGGGGGCGAATCCGGGGATCCGGCAGGCTTCGTTTTGTCGCTTTGAGAATCCGCGGCCTGCAGAGGCTTCGAGGGGGGCTGGCCTTGTTCCGGCCGCGGTGCGACGGGGACGCTTTCCGGCTGGGAGGGGTGGATGGAGGGGCGGGAGTCCTGAAGGCGCCGGAGATGTTTGATGCCACGGAAGTAGGAGCGCTCATTGAGGGTGTGGTGTCGGGTGTAGCGTTCGAATTTGGTGACGGTAGCCGGGTCGCCGGAGGCGAGGGGGTCGAGGCCTTGCTCTTCGTAGAGGGCGAGCGTGAGTTTTTCGATGCGGCGGATATTCCAGGAAGCGAGGCTGATGCGGCGGAAGATGTCCTCTTCCTGGACACCTTGCGGCTGGAGTTCCTCGCGGAGTTTGACAAGGAATTCGTCGTAGCACGGCTGGTCTTCGGGGACGACGATAGCGAAGGAGGCGGAGAAGCCTTCCTTGAGGGCGTTGCGGCTGGAAGCGGCTTTGCCGGCTTCGGTTTTGGGGCCGGTGGATTGTTTTGCGTTTTCGCGGTTAATTTGCGCGCGGGAGCGGGATTTGTTGAAAAGAGAGCCGAGCATGGGGAAGTTCTCGCTGAGATGTATTTGGATAAGGCTATTGGCTTTATCCGGCTTCAGGGTAACCCATGGCGATCCGGCGGGCGCGGATGGTGCGCGGAAAATAGTTGAATTCATTGAGCAAATAAAGTTCAAAAGCGAGTCAACGCATAAGGTTGCTTCGTGTTGGACGGTTATGGGATCTCGCAGAGCTTTCAGGTCGGCCCTTAAAGGACTGATCCATACAGGAGAGAACTGTTTTTCGGGTGCGAGCGGTGCAGGTAACGAATTTTCGCGGTAGAGTAGGAGAGAGGGCGACACTTGCGGTGCGACCCACTCTCCCCTCGTCGAACCGGACGAGCAGATTTCCCGACATCCGGCTCTCCTGGAAACGTTATCGCCGCAGGCGTGCGCAGACAGTTGACGGCTGCCAGCCTCATAGCCGAACCAGACCAAACCGCTCGATCTGTTGGTAGTAGCTGACTCCTTCCGGCGGCCGGAAGGACCGTTGGCTGCGTCGCTTCAAATGCTGCGTAAGACGACCACGAACGTACGTGTTGATCTTGCGGAAGGCCAGGCGCGGGTATCCAAAAGCAAAGTAGTTCCTCCATCCCTTCAGGTGTCGATTCAGCTCTTCGATCAGCACCGGGATGGGCTTGAAGCACTGGCGATGATTGGTCGCCTCGTGCAGCTTCTCCCGTTCCTTCTTCAGAGCCTTTCTCGACGGTTGCACGTTGAGATACCGCCACCCACGCCCTTCGAGGTCGTTATCGTAGCGGAACGTGAACCCCAGAAAGTCCAGACTAGCTCCCTTGTGTTTCAGGTCGACCACTCGCGTCTTGTCCCGATTGATCTCCAACCCAAGCCAGCTTTCGAGTTTCGATTCTATCCAGCCCGTCAGGCGTGGTCCTTGATAGCGCGCCAGCACCACAAAGTCATCGGCGTAGCGCACTAACTTGGCGTTTGCCCATTGAGCCGGCCCATCAGTCCGGTGAAACAGCTTGTCGAACCAATGCAAATACAAGTTACTGAGCAGCGGCGAAATCACCCCGCCTTGAGGAGTCCCCTTGCGCGGCCGACTCCACCGCCCCGGTTGGCCCTTCTCATCCGGCTCTACTACCGGGCTTTGCAGCCACATCCGAATCAGCATGAGCACACTCCGGTCCACCACTCGCATACGCACACAAGCCAGAAGCTTGCCGTGCGGAATCGAATCGAAGTAGCCTTTTAAGTCCGCGTCATACACCGCCTGATACCCAGCCTTGATCTGGCCGCGTATCTCCTCCAGCGCCTGGTGTGCCGAGCGCCCCGGACGGAACCCATAGGAGCAATCCTCGAAATCGGCCTCGAAGATCGGCTCCAGGATCAGCAGGGCCGCCATCTGGACCACTCGATCGCGGACCGTCGGTATTCCCAACGGCCGCAGTTTCCCATTTGCCTTTGGTATGTAGACGCGCCGTACCGCTTTCGGCGCATAGGTCTTGGCGCGCAGTGACTCCTCGATTTCCTCCAGGAATCCCTGCACTCCCGCTTCCGCCGCTTCGATCTGTTCGATCTTCACGCCGTCCACGCCGGGGGCGCCCTTGTTGGCTCGCACCCGCGCCCATGCTGCTTCCAGCACATCGCGCCGACAGATCTGGTTATACAGCGTATAAAACCGGAACTTCGGCTCCTGCTTGGCCTTTTGACTCAGCTTCTGTCTCAGCAACGAGAGTCTATCTGGCAGCCTCTCTTGCGTCGCGTTTTCCGCGGCTTCGATCTGCTCCCATTCTTCCGTGCTAGGAATTTCTTCCAATCGGCTCTCCTTCCCTCTTACAGCAGCACTGTTTCCAGTAAGGCCCCTTCGCTCCACGGTCATTACTCGCTTCCTCGCTACTATGGGCCTCTCCGACTCCCGGCCAGGGCCGTTCCTTCGGTTATGGATTCCCTCGGGCCGTTGGGTCCGGTCTCCCTTCCCCTCCCTGCCGGGTCTCCCAGGTTCCTGAACTGATCTTTCCCTGCGCGCTGTCCCCAACCACCCCGGAAGGCCCGACGAGTGCTTGCTCATTACTTCCCCGCCGGTAACAGGCTTCATCAACTCTGGCAGACTGGCCACCTTCAAAAGCGTAACGAGGCCGAATCGGGTTCGCTTGCGCTACGGCTCGCAGGTTTGCTTCCCCGGTTTCCACCAGGTGGATTACTCCACCCCGCTCCGGTTCCGCTACACGTACGAATGAGCAATTTACATGGTGAACTCCTTTCAGTTCACAAGATCAGCCAGGCTTAGCCTGGTGTTCCAGAGACGCAGAGCGCGCAGAGTTTGAGAAGTTGAGGGCTGGTGAGCGAGGGGATGATTGTTGTTTGTGAGTTAAGACCGTTAGCGGTATGAGGCAAGTTCTTCAGGACGCACAGACGCAAAGGGCGCGGCGTGCTGGGCTATACTGGCCTGTTATGTCGACGAATCATACCGTCCTGAACATGAGCCGCCGCGGATTCGCGCGAAGGGCGGCGGCGCTGGCCGGCATCGGCGGGTTCCCGTCCGGTTCTTTCGGCCAGGCCTGTACGGCGAGGGAGGGAACGGTGCGCGACCGGATCTGGATTTTCGCCAATCCCGTCAATGCGGACTACAACTTCGTCCGTAAACGCTCCGTCATGACACCGCTTGAGGCTTGCGTCTACATGGGTGCGCCGAATCTGTTAATGGTTAATCAATATCCCGGAAAAGACAATGTGGAAAGGTTCGGCGAGGAAGGCAGGTACAAGGCGTTTGAACCGCCTTATGAGCAATACGCCTACTCGCTCAAGGTGTTGAAGCGCGTGGTGTGGTCCATTGTGGGCGCGGGCGGCATAACCCAGGAAGAGGAGCGGCGGCAGGTGCTGCAGTTGGCGCGGACAACGCCCAACATCGCCGGACTTTTCATGGACGACTTCTTCACCAACCGGAAGTCCGGAAAGCTTGCCAGCCTCACACTGGATCAGGTCCGGGATGTCCAGACAGAATTGAAGCGCTCCGATAAGAAACTGGATCTCTACGTCACGCTGTATACCCGGCAACTGGCTCCCGCTCTCCAGGAATATTTGAGGCTGATTGATGTCGTCACACTCTGGACGTGGGAGACGGCCCAACTGGCAAACTTGGAGACGAATCTGGCGAAGCTGGAGAAACTGGCTCCGAAATCACGCAAATTGCTGGGCTGCTACACCTCCGATTACGATCCCAAGCGCACGCCGTGGTGGACGGCGCTGCCGGTTGCGACGATGCGGAAGCAATGTGAAACGGGGTTGAACTGGCTCCGTCAAGGGCGCATCGACGGCATCATTATTTATGGCACGGCCATGGACCTGGGCTGGGAGTCAGTGGACTGGGCGCGGGAATGGATCCAGAAAGTCGGGGACCAGGAACTGTAAGTAACTCCGGCGGTGATTTCTCGGGTAGGGCGGGCGCCCAAGCCGGCCTCTTCTTGACCGAGCATGTGCACTCAAGGGGGCTGCAATGTGCCTCCGGCGGGTTACACCGAGCGCAAGCACTTCATCGACACCATCAAGCTCATCGCCTATCGTGCCGAAACCAGCATGGCTTCGCTATTGGCAGACAAGCTCAGCCGGACCGATGACACCCGCGCTCTGCTGCGCCAGATCTATTCCACAGAAGTCGATTTGATTCCCAATCTGGAAACCAAAACTCTGACCGTGCGCCTCCACCATCTCACCCAAGCCGCCCACGACCAGGCCGTCCGTAACCTTTGTGAGCAGCTCAACGTCACCGAGACCATTTTTCCCGGTACCGAGTTGAAGCTCATCTACAAGTTGAGGTCATCTTAGATTCCTTGGAGATCAGGAGTTCTGAACTTCGAGGGCGCGGTCCTCGCAGTCCCCTGTATCTCCCACAATTCAGATCGGGTCTTGTGTGCGTCGCAGCGCGTCCCATCCAGGCCGGAAGATTTCATCCATACCTGCTCAAAGCCCGCCTTGCCTGCCTCAGTCCAACCGCCCAATAGAGCATTCATGTTGTCTCGGGCCGCAACGCTGAAAGGAGACTCCTGCTGGATTTCTTCGAAACTGCCGCGGCGCAGTGCCATCAACCGCTGCTGCAAGCGCCCGCGCGATTTTTGGCAGCATCGAACGTATCACCATGTAGCTTGCCCACGGCATCCAGGAGGAGTCTGCACGCTGACGATTCGCCCAGGCCAATGCGTCCCACTTGCCCTCGGCAATATGCCAACTGAGCAGTCAGACGAACTCAGCGGGAGAGAATCCGGTTGGGTCTACCATAGAGCACGCCTCTACGCCAGACTGCCCGGGCCAAGAAACGACTTGGCAAACGCAAGGACGTGTCCGGACATCACAGCATATATCGGCAGAATCAGGATGGGGTCACGCGTGGCATCGTCGTCATCGGGCGTGGCCGCACGGCTTACGAACCGACTTGCTTCCCAGAACAGTGTGCCCGCCAAAGCTTCGGCCCGGGCCGCCGCTAATCGACAGTTGCCGTACGTTCCTGACCGCTCACCGCACAGATCGATGAAGTCATGGAACACCGCCTGATAGTCGTTCGGGCACCGTTCCGTAGCTACTCGGTGAGCGACTGCTGACACCACAGACGTTATAAATGCTTCGCGTTCCTGGGAGTCGAGGTCGGCGAACGCCTTGCGGTCGAGAATGTGCAGGTACAGGAAATAGAGTTCATTGACCACACCTGGCAAGGACTCCTCGGAGACTGTCAAACCGGCGACCTCATTCGCGGACTTCCTGACCCCCATCGCAACATGAGGGACGAGGTCTGCGAGAACGCTGACCCAGTCAACGCTCCGGATCGGAGGGGGTTTCGGCGTGGTCCAGGCGCGCATGAGCGACGAGAGTAAGCCCATAGGAATATGGTACGTTCTATCGCGAAAAAATCTCAGTAGGTTCTTGTCGTAGCTTCGCATCCTCTCGCGCCAGCATCAGCCGAGTCCTATCGCTCCGAGCCCGCAATCGCTGTTCGGGGCGAATCACCGAAGCCAGACAGCAACGCCTAGACACGCTTGCAGCTTTCCATCGTCACAACGAGCTTGGCCATCGGGCGAGCAGCCACGCCATTCCACGGTTCGGAGGTCAACCGTGTGGAATGCAGAACAGAGCCCGTCCGGCGCACCGACTGGCCGGCAGACCCGCAGACGTCTCTCCGTGGCATCGCCCGATCCGGGTTCGGCCCCAGCCTGTTTTGATGCAGACGTGAGGAGCACGATAGGCTGAGAATCTCTGGCTCTCGATCCCACTACCTTAACAGACGGCCTTACATGAATCTCCCGGTGGGTCTGGCGGTGGCGCTTGCTTCCCTGTCGTGCGTGACACCCGTCTCAGCACGAGAGCTTTCGAACGATGATGTCAGAGACATTTCTCACACGATTGGCTTCTGCTTCGCGCAGACCATTTCGCTCGAACAGATCGAGCGGAAGTTCCCGACCCTTGCAACAGCGGCTGCGGCGGCGAAGTTCGAATTCGAAGGTTCGTTCGGGGCAGCAGTCGCCGCGATGAACAAGGCGCTGGAAGATCTCGATCCGGCCAAATGGGAAGGAACTAAGCAGCAGATGTCGAAGTTCCTTAATGAGAAGTTGAACCGGCCCGCGCTGACCGAGGCGCAAGCAAGAGACTTCATTGCAACGGTGCGGCAGCGAGCGAAGGGCGGCATTGAACAGCGTGCTTTGCAGCCGCTTCTCATATGGGACCCACACCATCGATCACATCCGGCATCCGAATTCGCCAAATACAAGAAGAAATTCGTTGCTAACGGCGAAGGCAAGAGCAAGGGAATCAAGCTGCAAATCGAATACCCAGAAAGCTGGGCTCCCCTTGAAGCAGAGCGCCCAAACATCGTGAGAAAGTTCGTGAGCGAGCGCGGCCGTGGCTTCGAATCCGCCATGGTGAGCGTGAAATCCATCCCGCCTGGTGACCAACTTTCGAAGCGCGAGATTGACGAGGCGTTTTCTGTGGCGGGTGCCCGGGAGTTGGTTCCACCCGGAGGCACATTCATATCCGGCAAGCGGATCAGCTTCGATGGGTTACCAGGCGTCATGGTTACGTTCAGATTGGAGGGGGATCGCATGGGGCAGCAAATCGGGACTTGGCGATTTCTGATGTACATGACCTTCTTTCGCGGCAAGGTCATTTCAGTACAGTTTTCGACCAGGGACGATGATGCGACGTCCGCTCGATTCGATCCGCTCTTCCGTTGGGGACGTTGATCGGGTCTTTACGATGGAACTGAGCGCACCCGCGCTACTGGACTTGATCGCGCCCGACGTCGCGGTGACTTCACAATTCAATGTGCAGGTGAAGCAGAAGACAGGGATTGATTACGGCGATGTGCATGGCGTTGAGCAGCTTTTGATCATGAAGACAAACTCGCCGAACGAATACAGCATCCTCATATCCAGTGCCGATTCGTTCACTGAGCCCTGCCGGAAACTCGCGGCTGCCAACGGGGTGATCCTGGTTGATGGCATGCAGTTCGCGGAGATCATCCTGAAGCACGCTTACGTATAGGGAGGAGTGGTGCTCCCGGCAGCCGGCATCCCGTTCGCAGATGCCTCTATTGCCTCATGAAGGCCAGCCACAGCGATTTGTCTCAGTAAGTTCGGGTTCGTCACCTTAGCGGATTCACCCCATCCCAACACCCAGCGCGTCATTTCGAACAGGCCTCAGTCTGGAAGCTCAGGCCGATACCTCCATGGGGCATCTCGCGGATGCTCTGGCTTGGAGGGCTACACGCGCTCGCGTACGCAGTGGCCTGACCGGCGGTGAAGCGGACCGTTATGTTCAAGGCTTTTGCCAGATCACGCTGAAGGGCTCGTGGGGGTAACGGTCAGCGTCGAAGTCCGGATCAACGCCGGACTTCACGTTCGCCACGTAAGGATGTACTTGGCGGCTTTCCCTTCTCCGGCGATCGAGTCTCGCGCCGGTACTCCGGCCGCCTCACGAACCGTGGCGGCTGACGAGGCCCGAGAGTCTTTCGCGCGAATCCATGAGGTTTGCATACAGGCGGGCCAGCGCTCGTTTAAGAAGGGCGGCCGAGTTCAACCCGAGGAACTGGCCGGTGCAATCCGAACCGTGCAGTCCGAGCCAACGGTATGGGCAGCCGCGCCGGCGTCCGCTCCTTGGGTTTCGGATCCCCACGGATGAACAGCCATCTGCCGTGCCCGCCGGAGTGGAACCATGGGACCATAGACATGTTGAGACTGAGGCTGATTCTCGCCGGCGCGCTCCTGGCTGCAACTCTCCCGGCCGCCACTTGCCCACCCAAGGTAGACGAGATTCGTGACGCCCAGAACCGGTTGGCCGGCACGATACGGACTCAAGGCGATTGCACCGTGGAGGCGAGGGATTATGCGGGCAGACTTCTCGGCCGTTATGACCCTCGTAACCGCCAAACGAGAGATGCCCAGGGCAGACTGTTCAGCACAGGGAACACGCTGCCGGCGCTGATTTGGACAGCCGGCGGTCAAACAAACACGAGGTCCATGGTGAACAAATGCAGGTACTGTAATTCCACTTCGTACGGCTTCCGCCTTCGGAGCCCGCAAAAGAAGCATGAGCATATCGAGGATGAAAAACGCTCCGAGTTTTGCGGGTCAACGTCCCATGGAAGCTGCCTGAACAGCCCCAACCGCAATCATGAGCGTTAACTGATCCTGTCCTTGCAGGAACCCGAGCGATGGTTGGGGCCGTTATGGCGATCTACATCCTTGACGATCACAACCTCACCACCTTGCACGCCGCGGGACGAAACCGCGGGAACACGATTCGACTCCCCAGGCAACCTCGAAGACCACCGCCGAGCGGCCTGTGGCCCGGCTTCCCGCAGGTCTGGAGCAATCCGGCGGTAGAGGGCATAGAGCGGTCCAAAAGTGGGCCATCCAGGGTCTGGCGCCGGTTCCGCGACCATAGGGATCAGCCACCTGTTGCCGAAGAAAAATAGAAGTCCGGCCGCACTGCCAGTTCCCGAGACGAAAGCGGCAAGATAGCGCATACGCACGCGTCAATCTTTGGCCGTGTGCAGCGTCACCAGCAGGCGGGTAGCCGCGTCCACCATCATTTCGCCCGAGCCGGCTCCACAGCGGGTGCTCTCGGGTTCGTAGGCTCCTTCGGGATAAGCCTTGCGGTCCGGCACATACCCCAGCGAGCCGTTGGCGAGTTCGGCAATGACAGTGAACTCGAACGGCGAGGCGTTCTTGATCGCCATGCCCAGTTCCGTGAAGATTTCGCCCGGCAGTCCTACCCAGGCCAGCCGCTTGCCGAGCGTGATCACCTGGACCTCGGCTTCGAGCGGCTCGCCATTGCGGGCCGCCACGTCCATGATCTTGAAGGCGCGCACCAAGTCCATAAATGGCGCGGCGTTCGGCTTGCCGAACAGCGGGGTAACCTTCCGAGCCCACTCGACATCCGCCGGCCGGATCTCGGGCAGCGGGAGACGCAGCATTTCACTGCGCACACGCAGGGAGCCCGCTTCCACGGGTTCCAGCCGCCTCATGGCCTTCAGGACCTCCGCCGCAAGCACGGTGCCGATACGGGCAGCCTCGCCGTGCCCCTTCTGGGGAGCGCGGGTGCTTACGTCGATGTGGTTCAGATTGCCGGCGCAGCCGATGGTGAAGAGGGTCAGCATATCCGGCCCCTTCACCGCGCCCAGCAGCTTGCTCAGCGTGTAGGCGTAATCGGCAGAATACTCCATGCCGCCCACGGTATCCAGATGCATCGCATAGTTCACGTAGGCGGCCAGGGGCTTTCCGCCGGATCCTTCGAAGTAGACGACGGGAACCGCCGGGTCGATCGGCCCCGCCGGCCTCACGATGTTGGGGTTCAGCTTGCCGGGGTTCCACCCCACCGTTCCATCTTTCATGAGGTAGCGGCGGTTGAAGGTGAGGGAGGGTTCGCGGCCGATCACAGCGGCGGCATTCGCGGGTTGAAGCGCGGCGCCCGCCAGGCGGATGCTCTCGGCGATCCTTCCCGGGAGGCTTTCCGCATATTCCTGTGTGATGCGCAGCATGCCGCCTTGCAGGTTGTAGCGGGTGCGGCCGGCCAGAATCACCGGGCCGGTGTGGGAGTGGGTGGCGCTGATCATGACATCGGCTCCGCGCAGCACACCTCCGGCGTCGATCGCCCTACGGGCGGCGTCGATGATCTCGCGCGGCAGCCCTGAAACGTCGCACGCCACCATGCCGGCTTTCCGGCCGCCGCTTTCCAGAACAACGGCTTTGGCGTAGAGATCATCGTGCACGCCCTCCGCGGCACGGTTATAGTAATAGCCCGACATGGCCGCGCCCTGGGGCGGGGTGATCCTAACCGCCGCCGTGCCGACCCGCAGTTCGGCCGCGGACGCCGCCAGCACGCACGCCAGCGCCAGACCAATCCATCGCATGGTTATTTCCTTCTTTCTACTCGGGTTCCGCCGGCACATTGTCGTAGTCCATCCTCAGGAAAGCTCCGGCGGGACGTTTCCGTACGCCCACGGAGCCTTGAACGGCGGCGCGTTGGGGGGCTCCGGAATTGGAGCGGGCGTGAGTTGCCGCGCCAGTTCGACCCCGGCTTTGACCATCTGGTCACCGGCGTCCGGCGCAAGGTTTGTGTAGGCTGTCAGGCGTGTTTCGTAGCCGCCGCCGCGCGGGCCAAGCGCTTCGCGTGTGGGGACGTACCCCACGCAGCCGTTGGCCAGTTCCACCGGACAGGTGAGTTGGAACGGGCTTGCGGCTTTGATGTCCAGCCCTAGCCGGCAGAACATCTCGCCGGGCGCCGCCACGAAGACCGCGGGCCCCACCTGAATGGCCTGCACCTCGGCGTCCACCACCGGCTCCTTTGCAATCAGGGCGTCCAGCATGACGGTCTCCTTGGCGAATGTCCACTCGGTGAGTCCGGCCGCCTGGGGATCCTGACGGACGATATCGAGGCTGCGCCGTACTTTCTCGAGGCTGGGCTTTCGCCGCGGGATGCGCAGCACCTTCCGGCGGGCTCCAAGCGGCGGCGCGGCCTCGGCCGGATACATGCTCAGAAGCAGCTTGACCGCTTCGGCTCCCACGCGTCCGCCCACCAGGCGGCACCACTCTTCCGCGCCGGGATTCACATGCGGGTTGAGATTGTCCACCTGCGTGACGTCGCCGCAGAAACCTTGCAGGTACACAACCACGGCTTGAGGATCGACCGCCGCGCGAATGGTTTTTTCGAGGTTGTAGATCCAATTGGCGGAGATGCCGCCGGGGTTGGTAGTGGCATGACAGCAGAAGTGAACCACACAGCCGCGCAAGCGTCCGCCGTCCGACCAGCAGCCGATGACGGTGACGTCGGGGTCGACGGGACCGGCCACCTCCATGATGTCCGGATTGCCCTTGCCGGGATGCGTCCAACTCCGGCCGTTTTTCATGCGAAAGCGGCGGTTAAAAGCAACCTGATTCTCGATGCCCCGGGCGAAACCAGTGCGCAGCGCCGAGCGGCCGGCATCGGCCTGACACACGGCTTCTACAATCCCGGTTTCGACCAGCCGCAGGTAGGCGGGATGGGCAGCCGAGGATTTCTCGTAGGCCAGACGGCGCACCAGCGGGGAAGCGTGGTCGTACTCGCCGGGCTGCACCATGCCGGTAGGGCCGGAGGAGTGAGAGTGTGAAGCGCCCACCAGGACCGCTTCGGGCGGGATGCCGCATCGTTTCTGGATCTGGCTCCGCGCGCCGAGCACGAGGGCTCGTGGAACCATCAGCGCGTCGATGCCCACTAGAGCGACGCGGCCGGCGCCATCCTGAAAGACCGCCGCCCGCACCTTGCAGGGGTCGTGCAGGGAGCGGTGAAATGCCTTCGAGTAGCCGCCTGGCTGCTCCATGCCGATTTCCGGCGTGATGTCGCGCTCGGCAAAGCCCGCCGTGGGCGCGCCGCCCGAAGTTTGGGCCGCCCCTCCTTCCGCTTGAAAGGCCGAGCCCGCTGCCACGGTTTCAATGACGAACCGGCGCCGGTTCATGGTAGTTGGTCTCCGGGAAAAGAATACTTTTGAATTTGCATGCCTATATCTCCGGCGCGCCGGAGTGATCCCTTGCCGGCGCGCCCGGCAAACGGGCCAGAATTTGATTCTAACTCGAAGCCGCAGGTGTCCTGGAGCGGCCATTTCGCGTCCGCCGCCGCCGCCTTCCCGAAGCCGGCAGGTCCGCGCCACCGAGGGGGTATGGAGATGTTCGAGAACGGGAAGTCGGAGATGGGATGGCTGGCGGTTTTGATGCGCCAATTCTTGCACAACGATGGACCCTATCGGAGATATGCTCGGCCCCGTCCGCTCCGATGTCGAGCGGAATGATTCCTTCGATTTCCCACTCGGCATTGCGCCGGTTGAGGGCGGCCGAAGACGGGAGGCCAGGCTGGGGGCCTATCCCGCCTTGAACTAGAGGGGGCGGCCGGGGACCATGAAGCCGCCTTTTTGGGCCCGGGTTTGGAGGTCTTTCCATTCCTTGGAGCCGTTGTTGGGGATTTGCTCGAGGTAGACGTGGCGGAGGTAGAGGGGGAAGCGGCGGGCGTGGACGTCGTCCCAATACTGGCCGGCGTGGGCGTAGTAGCTGGTGGCTCCGGAGGGCCAGCGGACGGAGAGGAGCAAGCCTGGGGCGGGGTACTGTTTGGGAGTGGGCTCGATGCGGAATCCGGCGACGGCATCTTCGTCGAGTTCGACGCCGAGTCCGGGCGCGTCGGGGATGAGGGCGCTGCCGTTTTCGACCTTGATGGCGGGCTTGATCATTTGATGGGTGTAGATGCGGTGACAATCCACCTGGGGCCAGAGGGCGTGGGTGAGGGTGGCGGCGAAGTGCATGGAGAACATGGCGGTGATGCCGGTGCCGACCAATTCGAGGAAGAAGGGCTTATTGGCCATGGCGGCGACAGTGGCGTCGGCTTTGACGCGATTGGAGCCTCCGCCGATGACGAAGCCGTCGCAGACGTCTTCCTTCAAAGCGGTCATGGGCGGGGGAGAGCCGTAGTGCATGGCGATGGCGACGCTGGTTTGTCCGCGCAATTTGACGTTGCCTTCCACGTCCTCCTGGGGCATGGGGGATTCGAACATGGCGATATTGGTGTATTTCTCGATTTCCCTGCAATAGCGGGCCGCGAAACCGGCATCCATGAGCGTGGCGTTGAAATCGAAGTTGACCCTGAGATAGGAGGGAGGTGGGCATCTTGTCGCACTGGTCGATGAGGTCGAACCAGGGGCGGGTTGGTCTTAAAGAAGGTGTAGCTTCGGCGGCGGCGTCGCGGCACTCGAGGACCAATCGTCGCCGGGCATGTCGATGGCCCACCAACTGATGAAAGCGCGGTCGCGCACCTTTTGTCCGAGGAGGCGGTGGACGGGGACGCCCATGGCCTTGCCGACGGCGTCGAAGAGCGCCTGCTGGAGGCCGGCTCCGAGGGAATCGTCCCAGAGGAAGTCGGCGGCGTTGCGGTTGAGGACGCGGGCCATGGCTTCATCGGAGACGGTTTTCCAGGTGTAGTACTGCATGGTTTCGCCGAAGCCGGTGACACCGCAGGCGAGGGTGACCTTGTAGATGACGAAGACGGTCCAATGGGGGAGTTCGCGGACCAGGTTCCGGGCGGGGACGGGGCGGAAGGGGACGTTGACCCAGGTGACATCGATCTTCCTGACGGTGAGGTTGAGCGGGGTGGCGATGGCGGGGGCGGCCAAGAGGGCGGGGGCTGTGCTTGTCAGGGCGGCCGCGCCTGTAGCGGAAGCTCCTGCCAGAGTGACGGCGCTCGATGCGGCGCCTTGCAGCCAGTTGCGGCGTGTAGGTTTTTCCATGGGCACTCCTATTCGAGGGGGAAGCGGGTTTGTTTGGGACCCACCGTATGATACATCCGGGGAATGGCGGCGGTCCATTGGGGTGTTGGAAGTTCGCGGCCGGCCAGGGAGATCGTGAGGCTACCGAGATCGTTTGGCTAGGGTATTCACCTGGAATGAGATTGTCGAGTGTGAAAGTTCCATTCTGGTCTGTGTTCGCCGTGCGGACCGAAACGAAACTGCCGGCTAACGCCTGACCGGGCGCCCAAGCGGTAACAAGAGCGCCACTGACGGGATCACCCTGCTCATTGCGAACCTGGCCCGTCAACCTTCCGGCTCCGCGTGAGAGCAGGATGTCGACGATCCCGCCACCGAAGGTCAGGTCGAGCACGGAATTTGTAGCATCCCGGCCCGCAAAGCGGATCGACTTTACGTACATCTTTTCCGGCAGGCCCGACACATTGAGCCGGAACTTTTCCAATGGCATGTGGGCTGCCTGGAATGTATACAGATCCATTCTTCTCACGCTCGGAACGAAAGGAAATCCTTCGGCGGCCATGAGAGTCAATGATATTGCCGAGACGTCGACAGTCTCCGTGGAGGGCCGTTCACTCCTGGCCACCGCGACCTTCAATGTCAACTGAGCGCGAGGCGCGAGGGTCAGGCGGATACCTTCGACGTCTTTCTCGCGAACCGCCACCGTGCCGCGGCCGAACAAAGGAGAAATGGTATGGATGTCCGTCTTTATCTCATACGTCCCCGGGGGGATGCCTGAGAACTCGAAAGTTCCGTTGGTGACGGTGGCAAAGCTTCTGTTAGCGACGGTGTGGACCAGGTTGAGAGAATCCGCCGGCATGAGCATAAGTACGACGTTGTCCGCGGGCGCGCCGGTTGAAGCATCGATGGCCGCGCCTCGCACATGGAAGACCGGGACTTTGGTCAGACGCACATCGATGCCGGATCAAGACGATTAATCGTCCGGATCGCGATATCCGGGCGGGTTCCGGTTCGGGATCAAGGATGTATTGTCAGGAGGGTACCGGGCTGTGTGGTCGCGTCCCCATAGCTCGCTCTGATGATCTGATCGCCTTGCGGAATGGAGTCCGGGACGGTCAGATTCAACTGGAACAGGCCGGGCGAGACCAATCCGGCGAACTGCACCGCGGCGTTCCGGCCCGCCACTGTGATGACCGGCGGCGGAGACAGTATTCCGCCCTGAGTGGTTGCTCCGGCGGCCACGGGGGCGGTGGTGGGGCCGAAGCCGTTCGCGTAGAGGGCGATCGTTTCGCCGAGCCTGGCCGGGGAGTACGTATAGCCGGGTACGGAGAAGGCGGCCGGACCCACGAGAGTTCCATCGAGGTGAACGGCGGCTACGTGCAGGCCATCGGCGGAGACGAAGAAAGACGGCGACAGGGGTTGAGCAAGAGCGGTGAAGAGGGGACCGGCGGCGCCCTTGTTGGAGACGATGACTTGCGCGTCGGCGGGCAGTGCGCCGGGCGGCGTCAGAATGTTGATCTGGGTTGGGCTGATGTAATAAACATAGGCGCTCTCGCCGTTGACGGTGACGCTGACGCCGTCGAGTTGGGTGGGCATCTGGTTGTTGACGAAATCGGAAGCGAGCCAGATGCGGGAATCGCCTGGGGGGGCGAGGTTCGATCCCTTGATTTCGACCCAGGTGTTCGGGGCGATGGTGATCGCCTCGCCTTCGGCATTGGCCACCAGGGAGACGATGGGGCCGGACGGAGGAGTGACGGGGTAATAAACGGTGACGAAGAACTGTTGGATGAGGGAACTGGTGGGCTGAAATCCGGCGTCGAAATTGAAACTCCACTGAAGATCAGAGGGGGCGTAGCCGGTGCAGGGGGACTGGCTGTTTCCGGATTGGCCGCGCTGGCACCCCCAATAGTAGAAGGGCTGGAGATTGGTGAATGGACCCGAGGCGGCGGTGGACATGAGTCTGCTATCGCCAGGCTCGAGGTTCAAATCGGTGAGCAATTCCTGAAGAACCTTGGAGGTGGCGGGCAACTGCCAGGCGGAGGAACCGAGGCGCCGGGCGTTGTTCATGGCCTGTATCCACTGAGTGGCCGTATCGAACAACATGGCTCCCGCGCTGATGGATGGGGCGGTAATCGCGCGGGAGGAGGCAGGGATTGAGACGCTGCCGGCGATGCCGAAGGTGTTCGAGGCAGCGAGGTTCGCATCGGCGGCCCAGGTGTATCCGGTCTTGCAGTCGTAGACGGCGTTCCCGGCGGCGGGTGGGGCGCTGTAGGGGATGACGGTGGGGCCACCGGGGGAACAGGATGGGGGCGTTCCGAGGGGGCCGGGGATCATGGGAAGAGCGTAGAAGTAATTGTCTTTTGTCGTGACTCCGCCTTGCATGCCGCCGGCGAAGGAATAGACTTCCTGTCCGCCGCTGCCGGCTCCGCCGGCGCTGCCTGTGTTCTCCCGCGCCCAGTAATAGGAGGACTTCAGGTTATGGATGGGGGCAACCGTGGCTCCAAAGCCGGGAGCGACACTGGAAGGGAAGCTGAGGTTCAGGCCGAGGGAATAGAGATTGGAGAGGGCGCTGGCGGAGCACAGAGGACCAAAGGAACCGCCACCGGGGCCGGTATTGGCGCAAGAGCTATCCACCAACGGGGCGGCGGGGAGCTGCCAGTTGTTGTGGTCCAGGTAACCGGCTCCATTGTGGTAGGCGTTCAGGGCCGCGACCCATTTCTGGGCGGTGACGTAGTCCATCGTGCCATTCGGGTTGATTCCATTGACTCCGAATGCCTTGCGCATTTCCGGATCTCCGGCCAGATCCGCGTTGGCGAGCCAGCAGACGCTTTGATTGGGGTCGTAGACTATCTGGGCCTGGGGTACGGGGGTGGACCCCAGGATGGATACAGGCTGGGAGGTGCGGCAGGGGCTTGATTGCGCCCAGGCGGTGGCCGCGAGGAACAGACAGGCAGCGGCGCGGAACGGCATGTGATCCTCCATCGGTGACAACAGAGTGACAAACCCCGGATTTGCGGAAATGTTGCGCCCGGTGGCGCTGAGACGTGTTAAACTGGCGGGTTTCCACGCTGTCATGATTTCCCGCCGCTCGGTTGTCAAAGGCTTTGCGTTTTGCCTGGGAGCCCCGATGGTGAATCGCGGGCGGTATTCGCTGTTTGGGCAGAGCGCGGCGGACTATTCGGCGCGGGCGGTGGACCTGGTGCGGAGTTCCACCGTGATCGACATGCTGGGGCTGTTGACGCTGGACTACCGGAAGCTGATGGGCTGGGAGGCGGCGCCGGGGTTATTCGGGCGGGCGGAGTACCGGAGGCTGCGGGAATCGGGGATCAACGTATTCCACCCGGCGGTGGGATATACGAGGGGCGACATTTACCGGGAGTCGCTGCGGGACGTGGAGGGGTGGAACGCATTTCTTGCGGCGCGCGGCGGGGAGTTTCTGCGGATTGAGCAGGCGGGGGATTTCCATCGAGTGCGGGCGGAGGGGAGAATCGGGATCCTGATCGGCTTGCAGAATTCGGCGCACTTCCGGACGGTGGAGGATGTGGACCATTTTTACCGTTTGGGGCAGCGGGTGTCGCAACTCACCTACACGGGCAACCGGCTGGGCGGGGGATCTTCGGATGCGCGGGATGAGGGACTGAGCGGGTATGGGGTGGAGATAACGGAGCGGATGAATGCGGTGGGAATGGCGGTGGACATCTCGCATTGCGGGGACCGCACGACGTTGGATGCGATGGAAGCGTCAAGGAAGCCGGTGCTGATCACGCACTCGAATTGCAGGGCGCTATCGCCGGGGAGCGCGCGGTGCAAGACGGATGAAGCGATCCGGCGGATGGCGGCCAAGGGCGGGGTGATGGGGATCACGATGGTGCGCGGGTTTGTGGGGGCGGCGAGGCAAGTGACGATGGAGGATGTGCTGCGGCACATGGACCACCTGGTGAAGGCGGCGGGAGTGGAGCACGCGGGCATTGGGAGCGATGTGGATCTGGATGGGCGGGACGGGCGGGTATCTCGAGCGAAGCGTTACGATCTGGACGGGGTCGATTATGCGAAGAAGATTTACGATCTGACGGAAGGGCTGGTGAGGCGGGGGTATTCGAACCGGAACATCGAACTGATTCTGGGGGGGAATTTCGAGCGGGTGCTGCGGGAGGTCTGGACGGTGTAAAGTCCGTTCAGCGGACGTCGCGGTACATGCGGGAGAGGCGGCGGGGGGAGACGCCGGAGAGGTAGAGGGCCTGAATCGAGAACCATGCCCAGAGGGTGGGAAAGAGTCCGGCTTTGCGCCAGCGGCGGGCCGAGACGTGAATGGGGTGGGGGAGGGTGAGGAAGCGGCCATGCTTCCAGAGGCGGCGGCCGAACTCGTAATCTTCGAGGATGGGGATGTCGCGAAAACCGCCGAGGTGGTGGAAGACGCGGCGGCGGCAGAAAATGCCGGAATCGCCATAGAAGATGCCGAAGCGGCAGCGGCGGCGGTTGATCCAGGAGAAGACGCGGGCGGCGGTGTCGTTGCCTTCGTAGAGGATGTCGAAGTTGCCGCCGGCGACGGAGGGATCGGCGAGGGCTTGCCGGATGGCGGCCAGGGAGGATGGAGCGGGGCGGACATCGGCGTGGAGGAAGAGGAGGACGTCGCCGCGGGCGGCGCGGGCGGCATGGTTGAGTTGCGGTCCGCGGCCGCGGGGGCAGGAGAGGACGGCGGCGTGGGGAGCGGCGAGTTGGGCGGTGCGGTCAGTGGAGCCGCCGTCAGCGACGAGGATTTCGAAGGGGGCTTCGCTGGCGAGTTGCTGAAGAAGAGGCTCGATGGTCGACTCTTCGTTGAGGGTGGGGATGATGACGGAGACGGTGATCAATTGCGTCCGGCGGGGGCTTCGACGCGTCCGGCGAGGGGGCGGACGATGCCTGCTCCGCAGACGCCGACGCCGACGTTGGTGAGGGCCTGGAGGAAGTTGAAGAGGACGGAATAGACGACTTGTTCGGTGACGGGCTGTTTGCCGGGGAGGCGGAAATTGGGAGGGAGCTCCTTGATGATCTGAACGCGGACGGTGTGGGGGAGGGGGCGTCCGCCGCGGTCTTTCTGATTGGCGAGTTGAAGCGGGGTTTGGAGGACGGTTCCGGTGCGGGCATCGACGTAGAACTGACAGCGGGAGAACCAGCCGAGGTTGCCGGGGTCGGCGGCATCGAAGAGCAGGAGTGGGGCTTCGCGTTCGGTGGCGGAGAGTTCGAGGACGAGGGCGCGATCGGTATCCGCGATCTTGCTGTCGAATCCGGCCTGTTTGGCGAGATTGGACACGAGTTCGGGGTCGAGTTCGAGCAGCAGAATCTTGTGCGCGCCAGCCTGCAATACCTGCATGGGAAATCCTATTTTAGCATCGGGGGCAAGAGCAGCCGGTTCAGACATCGGCGAGGGCGCGCTCATAGGCGCGGCGGGTGGCTTCATCGAAGAGGACAAAGATGGCCTCCTTGACGGAGGTGTCGTTTTCGGTGAGCCACTCGGCGACGGTTTCGATGGCGACGGGGGCGGCTTCCTCGAGGGGGTAGCCGTAAATGCCGGTGCTGATGGAAGGGAAGCTGATGCGTTGGACCTTGCGCTCATCGGCGAGGGCGAGGCAGGCGCGGTAGCAGGAGGCAAGGACCTGGGATTCGCTGTTGCCGCCGCCGGAGTAGACGGGGCCGACGGCGTGGAAGACGTACCTGGCGGGGAGATTGCCGGCGGTGGTGGCGACGGCGCTGCCGGGAGGGCAGGCGCCGTTTTTCTTGCGGATGGAGTCGAGTTCGTGGAGGATGGCGGGACCTCCGGCGCGATGGATGGAGCCATCGATGCCGCCTCCGGGGCGGAGGGCGGAGTTCGCGGCGTTGCAGATGGCGTCAGCCGGGAGGGTGGTGATGTCTCCCTGTACCAGGCGGAGGAGACGGCCGTTCGGAAAGAGATGCTGCACTGGAAACGAGGATAGCAGCAATTCGGGTTCTTGCGCGGGGGACGGAGCAGAAGGAGGAGGGGATTTTGCTTGGTGGCGCTGGGGGAGTGGCTTCTCGCTGAGCTTTGAGGTCAGCCCTGAATGGACGGTGTAGGTAACAAATTTTCGCGCAGAGACGCAGAGATCGCGGAGTTTGAGAAGTTGAGGGCTGGTGGGTGGTGTGACTCGGAGACGCAGGTTTTTTAGTCGAGGACGCGGACGAATTCGCCGATGACCTGGAAGAGATTGGGGTCGTTATCGAGTTCCCAGGCTTCAAAATCGGGGTTGAGGGGTTCGAGGCGGATCTTTTCGTGGAGCCATTCTTCGCCGGCGGAGGTCTTTTGGCTGCGGTAGCGTTTGACGGTGTAGCGGCCGCCGGATTCGGAGACGTCGCGGCGCTCGACGAGGAGGAGCTTGCCCTGGCGGGAACCGGTGACGGGGGCGCGGAAGACGCAGAGGCTGCCGCCGGGGATGCGGGGTTCCATGGAGTGTCCGGTGATCCGGACGATGAACATGCCGGGGTCGAGGCGGAGGTTTTCGGGGGTCTCGATCCACTCTTCGGCTTCCACTTCGTTGTCGTCGAGGAAACGCCCGGCGGCGACGCGGGCGGAGTATTTCGGGAGGTGGGTGACGAAGGGGAGGACATTGGGGCGGACGTGGCGGGAGTAGAGGCGATCGGCGGTTTTATCGAGATCGGCGGCGAGGACGGATTCGCGGGGCGAGAGGCGGAGGGTATGGGAGAAGGACTCCTCGCAGAGGCGGAGCCAGTCTTCGGCGCCGGGTTCGCTGAGCTTGGAAGCGAGATCATCAGCGAGGAGGGAAAGGACTTCGGCTTCCTCGCCGGCGAAGGATTCCCAGTCGCGGCGGAGACGGAGGCGGAAGTCGCCGGTGGCGGGGTCGCGAAGGATGATGCCGGCGGAGATGGGGGGCCGGCCGGGGAGGCAGACTTCAAGGAGAGAGAATTCGGCGCGGCGGGTGGAGAGGGTGGCGGTGGACATTTATGAATACCGCATCGGTAGAAAAGGGGAAGGGGTTAGGGGGCGGCGGGATAATAGCCGCGGCGGGCGCGGATCTTGACGTTGGGGAGTTTGGGGACCTTGACCTGGATGTTGCGGAACACCTTGCCGTGGTCGTCGACGTCGGGGATGTAGCGGATGATGTACTGGGTGGTGATTTCGCCGGCGACGGCGGCGATGGAGCGGAAGATGCCGCTGGCGATTTCGGCGGCGTAGCCTCCGGTGCCGACCTTGAGGGCGAAGTTACCTTCATCGGAGGGGGTGGAGAGGTAGCCGCTGACGTCTTTGTAAAGGCCCTGGAGGGGGTAGAGGACGCGGCCGCCGGTTTCTTCGCTGAGGCGTTCGAGGATTTTTTCGCCCTCGGAGCTGAAGCCGAAGGCGACGGTGCTGACGCCGTAGATGGTGACGAGGTTGCGCTGGGCGAGTTCGACGACTTCCTCGAGGCCCTTCTTGCTGGCGGTGTCATGGCCGTCGCCGATGACGATGAGGACGCGGCGGGGTTCGATGGGCTCGCCCTTGACGAGGCTGCGCTGGGTGCAGGCCATGTAGATGGCGTCGAAGAGGGCGGCTCCGCCGCTGGGTTTGAGCTTGAGGATGCGGTCGGCGATTTTTTCCGAGTCGCGGGTGGTGTTGACCATCAGTTCGGCGTCGGTGCTGTAGCCGATGAGGTAGCCGCTGAACTTTTCATCACCGGGGAGGAGGTTCCAGACGAGTTCGCGAGAGGCTTCCTGGTAGGTTTTCCAATGCATGCGGCTGGCGTTGGAAAGATCGAGGAGGAAGCCGACGACGACGGGCTGATTGCGCTCGCGGGAGAAGTAGCTGATTTTCTGCTTCCTGCCTTCGTCGTAGATGAGGAAGTCGTTCTTGTCAAGGTCACTGACAAAGCGGGCCTTGTCATCGGTGACGGTGACGGGAACGATCACTTCATTGACGGAGACTTTGATGTTGGAAGGCGCCGGGGCCTGCGTGGGCGTCTGCGCGGGAGCAACGCCGGTGATGAGGCCGAGAAACAGAACGCGGAACAGCATAAGTGGATCGCCCTTTGATCCAGTATAAACCGGATCAGGGAATGTTCAGCGCTGGACGCGGCCGGAACCGCCGCCTTTGACGAGGGCGTGGACTTCGGCGGCGGTGAAACGGTTGAAATCGCCGGGGATGGAATGCTTGAGGCAGGAAGCGGCGACGGCGAATTCGAGCGCGGCCTGGTGATCGGGCTCGGTGAGCATGCCGTAGATGAGGCCGGCGGCGAAGCAGTCGCCGCCGCCGACGCGGTCGACGATGTGGGTGATCTCGTAATGGCGGCTGAGGAGGAACTGGCTGCGGTTGTTAAGGCAGGCGGACCAGCCGTTGTGGGAGGCGGACTTGGATTCGCGGAGGGTGATGGCGAGGGCTTTGAGGTTGGGGTAGGCGGCGAGGACCTTATCGGTGAGGATACGGTACTGTTCGCGCTCGAGTTTGCCGGAGTGGACATCGACGCCGGCTTCGATGCCGAGGGTCATCTGGCAATCCTCTTCGTTGGCGATGCCGACGCCGGTGAGGGAGAAGAGTTCGGGCATGACCTCATGGGCTTTTTTGCCCCATTTCCAGAGATTTTTTCGGTAATTGAGGTCGCAGGAGACGGTGAGGCCGAGGCCGTGGGCGGCGCGGGCGGCTTCGAGGGCGAGTTCGGCGGAGGATTGGGAGATGGCGGGAGTGATGCCGGTGACGTGGAACCAGCCGGCGCCGTCGAAGGCTTTGTTCCAATCGATGTCGCCGGGTTTGGCGAGGGAGATGGAGCTGAATTCGCGGTCGTAGACGACCTTGGAGGGGCGCTGGTTGGCTCCGGGTTCGACGAAGTAGATGCCGAAACGGCCCTTGCCGCGAACGATTTGGGAAGTGTCGACGCCGAAGCGGCGCATTTCGCCGATGAAGGCATCGGAGATGGGGTTGCCGGGAGGGAGGACGGTGACGTAGCGGGCAGGGTACCCGAATCCGCCGAGGGCGACGGCGACATTGGCTTCGCCGCCTCCGAAAGTGGCGACGAATTGGGGGGACTGGAGGAAGCGCTCGAAGCCCGGAGGGGCGAGGCGGAGCATGATCTCACCGAAGCTGACGACAGGTTTCATAAAGAGAGTGATTTTACCATTTTGGGATGTGGGGCAGCGGCATCGAGGAGGTTCTTAGCGGCGGGCCCAATAGCGGTCGCGGGTGCGGACGGTGAGGTCTTTGCGGCGGGTGGTGAGTTGGAGTTTGCGGAATTCGGAGACGCGGACGGGCTGATCGGAGACATAGCCGATGCTGTACTGGTTGCGGAGTTCCTGCTGGATGGACTGGAAGACCTGGTCGATGGGGTGCTTTTTGGAGACTTCGGTGTAGGAGCCTCCCGTTTCGCGGGAGAGTTTGGAGAGGGCGTAGGGATTCGCTCCATAGCCCGAGAAGAGGACGGAGAAGATGAGGGTATCGGCGCGGTGGGCGGCGTCGATGGCCTGGGAGAGCGTGGCTTCACTGCCGTTGTCTTCGCCGTCGGTGAGGACGATGAGGGCTTTGCGGCCGGTGAGTGGCTTCATGACGTTATCCGAAGCGGAGACGATGGCGTCATAGAGGAGGGTGCCGCCTCCGCTGCCCTGGAACTGGAGTTCGCGGCGGCTGGGGGTGTCGACGAAGGCGAGGGCGTTATCGAGGTCGCGGCGGGAGGAGGTGAGGGGTTGGGTGATGACGACGGCGAAATCGAACTGCATGAGGAAGACTTTGTCTTTGTTGTCGCGGAGGACCTGGTCGAGGAAGCGGGAACCGGCGCCGCGTTCGGCGTCGAGGACGCGCTGCTGGCTGAGGCTGGTGTCGACGAGGAGGCCGAGGGTGAGGGGGAGATCGGATTCGGTGGAGAAGTAGCGGATGGTCTGGGAGCGGCCGTTTTCAAGGAGGGCGAAGTCGTCCTTGGAGAGATCGTGGATGAACTGGCCTTTCCTGTCGCGGACGGTGGCGAGGAGGTTGACGACTTTGACGTCCGCGGTGAAGGTGGTTGCGGGTTCGTCCTGGGCGAGGAGGGGGAGGGTGGCGAGGGAGAGGAGGAGGCGGCGGGAGAGAGTGGGGTGCATGTGGTGGGTGGGACGCGCGTGGTGGCGGGCCGGTTGCAAGCGTGGAGAACTATTAAGTTTTGCAAATGTAGAGTCTTGGAGGGCTGGGGGAAGGAACGTTGTTCGGGTGCGGGGCATCCACCAAGAGTGGAGGCGGACATGAGCAACCGGGAGAGAAAATACAAAGAAATGGCAAGATACGCGGCGTTGGCTCTGGGCGCGTTTGCGGCGTTGCCGGCGTTTGGGCAGTATGGGCCGCCGCCGTCGTTCCGGCCGGAGGCGTTGGATCCGCTGGTGGGGCAAATCGCTTTGTATCCGGATCCGTTGCTGGCGCATGTGTTGGCGGCGTCGACGTATCCGGAGCAGATTCCGGGGGCGGCATCGTGGGCGAGCGCGCACCGGTATCTGAGCGGGGCGCCGCTGGCGCGGGCGATTGTGGAGGACCAGTTGCAGTGGGATTACAGCGTGCAGGCGCTGCTGCCGTTTCCGAACGTGCTGGACATGATGGCCAGGGATATGGGGTGGACGCAGCAATTGGGGAATGCCGTGCTTGCGGATCGTGCCGGTGTGATGGACGCGGTGCAGCGGATGCGGCGGCAGGCGCTGGACAACGGGTATCCGCGGAGTTCGCCCGAGGAGCGGGTGGTGGTGGATAACTACGGGCAGATTCAGATTCTGCCGGCGCAGGACGGGTATTACTATGTGCCGGTATACGACCCGCGGGTCGTGTATGTGCGGCCGCGGCCGGGGATCCGGATTGGGGTAGGGATCACCTTCGGGCCACGGATTTTTCTGGGGGCGGCATTTGCTCCGTATGGATGGGCCGGGCCGGGGTTTGACTGGCGGGCGCATGCAGTGATCATCGACCGGCGGCCGTGGGAGCGGACGTGGACGAACCGGGAGCGGTTTCAGTACCGGTATACGGCGCCGCCGCCGCGGGCGGCAGGTCCGCGCGTGGAGCGGCATGAGCGGGAACTGAAGGACCACGGCGAGCGCGGCCACCCGCGGCGATCAAGTTCCTCAACCACCGGAATCAGCGAGCCATACTCAAGGTACAGAGCAAAGATCTCGTAACCGAGCACCAGATTGCCGCCGACCTACTTGCCGTTGCGGCGCGCGGCGCTCATGTTATCGCGTGTGCGCCCGGAGATCATATGCGCGCGAAGTCCAACAGGGCGCGGGTGAACCGGCCCACCTTGTCGACCACGACGCAGCCGGCAATGCCGGATTCGACATCGGACAAAAGCAGCTTCAGGGCCGGTCCATTCGGGCCGGTATACCCGCCGTCGCGGGAGGATCGTGGCGCAGGATAACGGACGGGGGGATCAACTCGTGTTCGCGACCATCCGACCCGCGGCGGGCAAGCGCGGCGCCATCCGCTGCCGAAAGCCCGCGCTGTATCGCGATATCCTGCAGTGATGGAATACCGCACGGGCAATCGCCTGGATCTTGACGAAGTGCTGGACCTTTACCGTGCATCCACGCTCGGGGAGCGCCGTCCGGTGGATGATCGCGACTGCATGGCGGACATGCTGAACAACGCCAATCTGGTGGTGACGGCGTGGGATGGGACTCTGCTGGTGGGGATCGCGCGCTCGATGACTGACTTTGCCTATGCCACGTATCTCTCCGACCTGGCGGTGCGGCTGAGCCACCAGCGCCGGGGGATCGGCAAGGAACTCATCCGCCGCACGCAGCGCGAGGCTCCGCGGGCTTCGGTGATTCTGCTGGCGGCGCCGAAGGCAGTGGATTACTACCCGCACATCGGCTTTCAGGCGCATCGATCGGCGTGGGTGCTTCCTCCGGGAGTCCCGGTTTTGTAGCTTGGAAGGGAAATGCTAGTCTGGAATCAGACACTTCCTCATGCAACAAGTGAAAGATCTGGGCGAGATTCAGAATTTCTGCAAAAAGATTCGCCGGCACATCGTGGAAATGATTACGGAAGCCAAGTCCGGTCATCCTGGAGGCTCGCTTTCGGCCGTGGAGACGCTGGCGGTGCTTTACCTGGAGGTGATGCGCCATGATCCAAAGAATCCTCAATGGCCGGATCGCGACCGCTTTGTTCTAGGGAAAGGGCATGCGTGTCCGGTCCTGTATTCGGTGATGGCGGAATGCGGATATTGTCCGGTGGATCAGTTGATCACCTTGCGCAAGCTGGGATCGATGTACCAGGGGCATCCGGACCGGCGCTTTCTACCGGCGCTCGAGGCATCGACCGGATCTCTCGGCCAGGGGCTTTCCATCGGATTGGGCATGGCGCTGGCGGCGCGGTTGAACGGCGGCCCGTCCCGCACCTACGTCATGCTCGGCGATGGCGAGATTCAGGAAGGACAGATTTGGGAGGCGGCAATGTTCGCCGCGTTCCACAAGGTGGACAACCTGGCGGCTATCGTCGATTACAACAAGATCCAATTGGACGGGTTCGTGAAGGACATCATGGATTTGGAGCCGCTAGCCGCTAAGTGGCAGTCGTTCGGCTGGCACGTGATCACCCTCGATGGCCACGATATTGCAGCGCTGCGGGAGGCTTTTGCCGAAGCCGAGGGGGCCAAGGGCAAGCCCACCGTGCTCATCGCCAATACCATCAAGGGCAAGGGCGTCTCTTTCATGGAGAACAATCCGAAATTCCACGGTACGGCGCCGTCGCGGGAAGAAATGGCGCTGGCGCTGAAGGAGCTTGCATAATGCCGGCCAACACGAAGTTCGAACTGAAGATGGGCGCGGCGACGCGCGAAGCGTTCGGCAAGGCGCTGGTGGAGTTAGGGCGCAAGAACAAGGATGTCGTGGTCTGTGACGCGGATCTTTCGAAGTCGACGATGGTGCACTGGTTCGCCAAGGAGTTTCCGGAACGTTTCTTTTCCTGCGGCATAGCGGAAGCGGACATGGTGGCCATCGGCGCGGGGTTAGCCTCGGGCGGTAAGATCCCGTTCGTGGCGAGTTTTTCGGTGTTCGTGATGAACAAGGGCTTCGAGCAACTGCGAGTGACGGCGGCGTATCCCCCGGACGTGAATCTGAAGGTGGTGGGCACGCATAGCGGCATCTCGATTGGCGAGGACGGCCCTTCGCAGATGAGCATCGAGGACCTGGCGCTGGCGACGGCGCTGCCGGGATTCACCGTCATCAGCCCGTGCGACGAAGTTTCCATGGCGGCGTTTGTGCATCTGGCCGCGGAGCATTACGGACCCGTATTCCTGCGCGCCGGGCGTCCAAAGGTTCCAGTTGTGTACAACGGCGATCAGAAGTTCACCATCGGGAAAGCGATCGGGCTGGTGGAGGGCAAGGACGTCACTCTTCTCGCCCATGGACTGATGGTGGCGGAATCCATCCGCGCGGCGGAGATTCTGGAGGGGGAAGGCGTCTCCGCCCGGGTTGTGGACATGCCGACGATCAAGCCTCTCGATACGGAGGCAATTCGCAAGGCAGCAGTGGAGACCGGCGCCATCGTGGTGAGCGAAGAGCATCTGGTGGACGGCGGCCTCGGCGTGAAGGTGGCGCAAGCCGTGGGGCAGACGCATCCTTGCGTGATGGAGTTCGTAGGAATTGAGAACACCTATGCGGAGTCGGCTACGCCGCATGAACTGCTCGAAAAGTACGGGTTGACGGCCGCGAGCATCGCAGAGGCGGCGCGGCGGGCGTTGAAGCGGAAGGGCTGAGGGCTCGCGAGTTCAGGTTTCATCCTCGATTCAAGCCGGCGGAGCGCTTCCCGCAAAGCGCTCCGCCACGCCGTCGCGGATCAACCGTAGTTCCCCACGAATCCGTTGCAATCGAGCCCCAGGGCGCTGTCGGCGTACGCCTGAAGGCCGTTCGCGGCGAGGCCCCAGTGCTCCGCCAGTTGCAGCACCACCTGGCAATGCTCCGGCGCCCCTTTGCCGAGAAAGGAATAGACGGCCATTCCGCCCCAGTCCACATCGTTCCTGGTGATGACGGACTTTTGCCCGTCATCCTTCTCGATGCTGATCTTGAGGCCGGGAAGACCGGCGTGCCGGAACCGGTCTTCGCTTCTGGTGAGTGCTTTGGACATCTTCACCTCGCCGCCGCCGGTGAGGATGCCGAGGCCGGTATCGACGCCCCTGGAAAAGTACTTCGACCGGAAGGCCTCCATTGCGGCGGTGTTCACCGTGGAGTGATTGAGGACATACCGGCTGACGCGGACGGTCTCGATGGTTCCGTTCTTCTTCTTCACCTTGAGATTGGTATATTTCGCCTTGTATTGCGCGGGTGTCATGGCAGTGTTCTCCTCCCCTCTGATGTTCAGCGCAACCCGGCCCAACGTCCGGTCTCGACGATCGCCACCTCGCGGGGAAGGCCGGGGATGAGCATGGGCACCTGGCTGCGATACGCGCGATACTCGGGATGCACTTTCATCAGGTCGGCCTCTTCGAAGCGGACAGCCACCAGGATGTAGGCGCTTGCGGCCACGGCGAAGAAGAGGTGTGTCGCCGTCATGTCCGGAGCCGACCAGAAGGTGAACAGCCAGCCGACGTAAAGGGGATGGCGCACCACGCGGTAGAGCCACGGCACGGCAAACCGCAGATTGGCTTGCGGCTTACCCCGCAACTCCCTCCACACCTGCCGCAGGCCGAACAGGTCAAAATGGCTGATCACGAAGGTGCTCACCAGCACCAGCAGCAACCCGAAGGCATATCCCGAGTACATGAGGCCGCGGCCGGCGGCGGATTCGATATTCCAAATCACGCCTCCCAGCGGCTGCCATTGCCAGAACAGCAGCATCAGGGCCAGACTGCTGGCCAGGACATAGGTGCTGCGTTCCGCCGAATGCGGAATGACGCGCGTGAGAAGGCGCTTGAACGCGGGGCGCGCCATGACACTATGTTGAACAGCGAATAGAGACAGCAAGGCAAGATCGATGCACAAGGCGGTCCGCCAGGGAATGGCGGCGGGCGAGTCGAGCGACTTGGGCACGGCGAAATTGCCGATGAAACCGACGGCGTAGAGGAATGCCGCCAGAAAGGCGGCATAGGCCACGACACCGTATGAGAAAACGGCGATCCTCTTCATTGTTTTTTCCTTTTCTGATATTTCCCAGGAAACCGCGGCGCAAAATTGCAGCGGTTTGTTTCTTCTAATCAGGAAGCGAGGAAGGAAGAGAAAATTCGCAAACTGACTTTCACGGCCGGAGCGGGTCAGGGCATGCGTGCAATGGAAAGCCGCCGGCGGATAAACACATTGTCCGGGAGTTTCCCGTCCCAATATTGCCAGAGGTCGAGACGCTTTTGGCGCAGGACGCTCGCCTTGGCGAGACGGCCCGCGCGGGCATAAAGATTGCCCAGGTCCCCATAGAGGAGGGAGAGATTGTTGGCGTGGCGCAGATCGGTCAGCGGCCGCGGATGCGATGCGTTCACTTTTTCGCGCAGTTCTTCATAGGTCCGGATGGCGCCCGCGGTGTCGCCGGTATCGGCGTAGTGGTCTGCAAGCGCGCGCAGCGCATAATCGGTCTCATCGCCGAGTTCGACGCAAGTGGCGGGATACGCGTGGAGTGTGCGCAGAATGGCGAGTGCGGTCTCAATTCTCCTGACCGATTCCCCGGGGCGATGCAGCCGGCGCAACGCGTAGGATGAACCCGTCAGCAGCCACACCTGCTCACGGCGCGCCTTGGAACTGGCGCCCACTTCCCTCAACCGGGACAGAGTGTGGTCGTACACGGCAAGCGCCCGGGCCGGATCGCGGTCTCGCAGGATGTCGCCAAGTTCGCGGCCGGCCATGGATACGTACGAACGGCTCGCATAGTCCCGCGGATCCGCCGGCGCGGTAGAAAATATAATCCGCGGTGTAAGGCACGAACTGGATGCCGCCTGCCTCGGTACAGGCCTCGGACGGCATTGCGCCGCCGGTTGTGTTCACGCGCTGAACGAACGTGGTCCGGGTGAGCATGGCCTCGCCCGCGGGCACTGACCGAACGCCGGCAGTTTCCAGCAGGAGCCACGGAATGGCGCCCTCGGCGACGAAGGGAGTCATTCGATTCGGCGATTTTCTTCGCCCACACGGCGCTGCTGTCGAGGGAACTCCGCCACGTGGCCCGCGCCGGGGCGCCGGGTTCCATCGCGCTGAGGCTGAGGAAGTGCGCCGCCGCCTGTTGCTGGATCTCGCCGGTGATCCAACGGAGAGTGATGAACAGAGTCGCTTGCGGACCCTGGAATTTCCACGCCATTCCCGAGGCGGAAGGCAGGCAGACGTAGTTTTGCGTCCCCACGGCCGAGGCTTTCAGGAAGGCGGTGTGCCCATCCGGAACGTGAATGTCGGCGGGCATGGGCGGCACAGTGAGGGTTTGCGCGCGCCGGCAGGCCAATGGAGGCAAGAGCGAGCGCAAGGCAAACCCCAGGTGGCTAACGCGTTTTCGAAGCATGAGATTCTCCTTGCAGGTTGTCGAGGCGGAACGAAACGCCAGGCGCCGTTTCGCACAGCCTTGGCCTTCTTCGCTCGAAGCGGGTTCTCACGGAACAATTCGCAACGTTGTGCGGCGAAACGCCGCCCGGTGCTAGCCTTGATTAAATGAGCGCCGCTATCCAGCAACTCTTTGAGAGGCTCAAGACAGGGGACGGCTCCGCGCTCGGCGAACTCACTCCCACGCTATACAAGGAACTGCACCGCATCGCGTCGCGGCACTTGCGGGGGGAGCGTCCCAACCACACGCTTCAGCCCACGGCGCTCGTCAATGAGGCGTACTTGAAGCTGTTCGATGGGGGAAGCCGGGAATTTACAGACCGCATCCACTTCCTGGCGGTTGCGTCCCGTGTGATCCGGCAAGTGCTGGTGGATTATGGCCGGGCGCGCGCAACGCTGAAGCGATCTCCAGGCGTCAGCGGCGATGGCGCGCCGGCCGAGGCAAGCCTCGAAGTGAAGACAGGCAAGGGCGTGGAACTGCTCGAATTGATTGAACTGGAGGCCGCCATGCAGGCGCTGGCGGCGGAAAACGAGACCATGGCGCGCCTGATCGAAATGCGCTACTTCGGCGGCATGACGGCCGAGGAATCGGCGGAGGCGCTGGGCATGTCGGTGCACGTGGTGCGTCACGATGTACGGTTCGCGCAGGCGTGGCTGCGGCAGCGGCTTTCGCGATAGATCGCTGTTTCCGCTCTCCCACCCCGATGGAGTATAGTAACGCACAGTATGAATCGACGCATGTTCACTGCCTCCCTCGCCGCTTCGCTCGCATCCGCCGCGGGTAAGCTTCCCGCCAACCGCAACATCAAGTGGGCGGTCAGCGCGGGGCTCTGGTCGCACTATCCTCTGGCGCCCTTCACCGACATCCTGGATGTCATGCGGGACACGGGATTCATCGGGGTCCGGCTGACCGGATATCCCGGCATCCTGAAAACCTACAGCATGACCGCCCAGCAATTGGAACGCGAGATATCGAAACGCAATCTGTATGTGGCGACGATCTCCTTCGGCGGGCCGGTGAATGATCCGGCTCAACACGGCAACGTCGTGGCGAAGGCGCGGGAAGCGATGAATTTCCTCAAGATCTTCGGCGCCGATCACCTGGTGGTCTTTCCCCCGAGCCGCCGCAAAGCCGGAGAGAACGTGGACGCCGCGTTTGCCGCCATGTGCAAAGGCTTCAACCTGATTGGCGAAGCGGCGAACGAGATGGGCTTCAAGGCGGGAGTGCACAACCATCTGGACGAGATGGTGGAAGGTCCGGCGGAAGTGGACAAGTGCATGCAGATGACCGATCCCAAGCTCTTCAACTTCGCTCCGGACACGGCGCACCTGCACCTGGGCGGAAGCAACGTCGTCGAGATGTACCAGAAATATAAACACCGGTTGGTGTTCATGGATTACAAGGACGCCCGGTGGACCACGCCGAAAGAAGACCTGAAGTTGCCCAACGGCCACGTGTACAAGAAGGATTCTCCGATGGCGAAATTTTTCGACAGTATCTACGACCTGGGAGACGGCGATATCGACTTCCCGGCTTGCCACCGCATCCTCAAGGAAGTCTCCTACAAGGGATGGATCTGCGTGGATCTGGACCGGACACGCAAAGGCCCGCGCACAAGCTATGAGCGGTGCGGGCGCTATGTAGTGAACAAGCTCGAGCCCATTTATGCGTAAGACCACGAGAAGGACGTTTCTGGCCCAGGCAGCGGCGGCGGCGGCGGCTTCGGCCGCCTCTTCCGCCGCCTCTTCGGCCGCCGCCGGGCGCATCATCATCGACACGCACCTCGAGGTGTGGACTGACGATCCGAAGTTTCCCTTTCATCATCCCGAGCATCCGGAACTGAAGCGTGTTCCGGTGCAGGCCCCGATCGAGAACGAAGTGGAACAGATGCGGGAGTTCGGGCTCAAGTACGCGGTGCTGATCAATCCGCGATACTACGGCTGGGACAACTCCTACATCAGTTACTCGCTGCATATGTATCCGAACCTGTTTGTGGCGCACGGGTTGCTGAATCCGGAGGATCCGGATCCGGCGGCGCGCCTGCGGTACTGGGTGAAGGAGCACGGCTTTCAGGGGATGCGTTTCAGCCCCATCTATCATCCGAAATCCGTATGGCTCAACTCGAAGGCGCACTACCCGCTGTGGAAGGAAGCCGAGCGGCTGGGCGCCGTGTTCAACTATTACATCCTGCCGCATCAGATGCCGATGCTCGAGGACATGGCGGGGCGGTTCCCGGGAGTAAAAATCGTCATCGATCACCTGGGGAAGCCGGACTTGAAGGCGGCCGATCCGTGGCCGGAATTCAAGAAGATGTTCCGCCTGAAGCGGTTTCCGCAAGTCTGGGTAAGCGCCTCGGAGCCGTATGAACTGTCGCTGACAAAGGAGTTTCCGTACAAAGACACGTGGCCGTTTTTCAAAGCGGTCTATGAGGAATTCGGCGGGAAGCAATTGATCTGGGGAACCGGGTATCCAAAGCCGCGCTGGGAATTGCCGATGGATAAGGAATTAGAATTCGTGGAGCGGTGGCTCGATTTTTATACGGAGGCGGACAAGAAGTTGATATTGGGAGAAAACGCGCTGCGGATCTGGAAATTTCCACGCGGGTAGAGGCGAAGGCGGAGAGACGGGTGTAACGGGGGGGAGAGTTGCGCGAGTTGGCTAGTGGCTGCTAAGATATGGATCGAGTCTTAGTGATCACTTGCTAACTTATGAGCGCCCAGCCTTCCTCCCCTCCCAAGCACCGCATGTCTTCCGGGCAGCGCCGCGCCGCAATCGTCGACGCGGCCGTACAACTCTTCAGCAAGAACGGCTTTCGCGGCGCCACCACGCGGCAGTTGGCGGCAGCCGTCGGGGTGTCGGAACCGGTGCTCTACCTCCACTTCCAGACGAAGCGGGACCTGTATTCGGCGATAATCGAGAAATTGGCGTTGTCCGCGCCGTCCTATGACACTGAGTGCGAATTCACCGCCCTGGCCCGGATAGGAGATGACTCCGCCTTCTTTCTGCGTCTGGCGCACGGGATGGTGCAGTGGCATCAGGAGGAACCGGCGCGCATCCGCCTGCTGATGTTCAGCGCGCTCGAAGGGCACGAACTATCCGATCTGTTTTACCAGCGCCACATCGTACCCTTTTTCGACGCGCTATCGAAGTACATCCGGCAGAGAATCGAGCAGGGGGCTTTTCGCGACGTCGATCCCATGGTGGCGGCGCGGGCCTTCTGCAACATGATCACCGGCTTTGCCAAGGATCTGGTGCTCTTCGGCGGAGCAGGGAAAAAAGAATCGAGCAAGAAGAATCTGGAAGCAATGGTGGATATTTTTTTATGCGGTGTTCGAAAGTCTTAGGAATACTCCCGATGAAATACGCATTGTGCGCGCTGCTGCTAGGTTTGGCGGCGTGCTCGAAACAGGCGGACAAAGACGCCGTGGAGGCAGCCGCGCCCAGGAAGGCCGAGCCGGTCGAAGTGCAGGTGAAGGAGGCGGAGGTCCGGATCACGGACCGCTCGATTCCGGTGACGGGGTCACTGCTGGCGGATGAAACCGTGACGATGGTGTCGGAAGTGCAGGGCCGCATTACGGCGGTACACTACGATTTCGGCCAGATGGTGCGCAAGGGCAGCGTGCTGGTGGAGATCGACAAGACCGAATATCAGCTTCAATTGGACCGGAGCAAAGCGGCGCTCGCGCAGGCGCTGGCGCGTTTGGGAGTGGAGCCGGGGGCGGGGAATCAGACTCCCACCACGACTCCCGCGATGCGGCAGGCGAAGGCGCAGTGGGAGGACGCGAAGTTCAAGTTCGAGAGCGCGGCAAAGCTGGTGAAGAGCGGCGACATCAGTCAGGAACGCTATACGGAACTCGAGAAGGCGCTGCACGCGCGCGAGGCGGCGTACGAGGCGGCGAAGGACGAAATGCGCACCCTGTGGGCGAACGTCGACGCGTTGAAAGCGGACGTGGCCCTGATGGAGAAGAAACTGCGGGACACGATGATCCGGGCGCCGTTCGACGGTGCGGTCTCGGACCGTAAGGTGTCCCCGGGACAGTACGTAAAGGACAACGTGGCGCTGCTGACGCTGGTGAAGGCGAACCCGATGCGGTTGCGCTTGGAGGCGCCGGAAACAGCGGCCGGGGCGGTGCGGATTGGCACGGCGCTCGAGTTCACCACGGACGCGGCTCCGGGAGAGAAGTTTAGCGCCACGGTGAGGGAGTTGAATCCGGCTCTGAGCGAGCAGTCCCGGACGCTGATCGCCGAGGCGCGCTTTACCTCCCCCGATTCGCGGCTCCGGCCGGGGATGTTCGTGCAGGTGCGCCTGCTTCTCGAGCGCGGCATCCAAGCCGTGGTTGTTCCCAAGGAAGCGGTCTACGCCGTGGCGGGGTTGACGAAGGTCTTTGTGGTGCGGAACGGGAAACTGGTGGAGTGCCGCATTGCGCCGGGCGAAATGATGGAGGACTGGATGCAGGTTCCGCCGGAACTTATCCGGGGCGGGGAACCGGTGGTGGTGTCGGATCTGGGACAACTGATCGACGGGCAGCAGGTGCGGGTGAAGGGGAGGAGTTGACGCCATGCGAAAGCTAGCGAAAATCTGCGTCGAGCGCCCCGTATTCACCACCATGCTGATCCTGGCGCTGATGGTGCTGGGCCTTGATGCGTACCGCAAACTGGGTGTCGACCTGTTTCCGAAAGTCGAGTTCCCGATCGTCACCATCAGCACGACTCTGCGCGGCGCATCACCCGAGGAAGTGGAGACGCAGATCAGCAAGCGGATTGAAGAGAGCGTGAATACCATCAGCGGCATTGACGATCTGCGATCCACGTCGGCCGAAGGAATTTCCATCGTTTCCATCCAGTTCGTGCTCGAGAAGGACGCCGAGGAAGCGGCGCAGGAAGTGCGGGACAAGGTGAACCGCGTCCTGAGCCAGCTTCCCAAGGACGCCGATCCGCCGGTGGTGGAGAAACTCGCAACCGATGCTTCACCGATTCTGACGGTGGTGGTTTCCTCGGGCCGTGACCTGCGGGAGACCACGAAACTGGTGGATGACGGCATCAAGAAGAATATCGAATCTCTCAACGGCGTGGGCCAGGTGCGGTTCGTCGGAGAGCGCCAGCGGCAGATTCAGGTGATCCTCGACGGGGAACGTCTGTATGCTTACAACCTGAACATCGACCAGGTGCGCCAGCAACTGGCGTTGCAGAACGTAGAGGTGCCCGGAGGCAATATCGACCAGGGCAGGCGCGAGGTGTCATTGCGCACCCTCGGGCGGGTGGAAAGGCCGCGGGATTTCGAACGCATCATCGTCGCCAACCGCGGCGGGCAGCCGGTGCGCATCTCCGACATCGGGCACGTCGAGGATAGCTTTGAAGAGCCGCGTTCGCTGGCGCGGCTGGATGACCGTCCGGCGGTGGCGCTCGAGGTGCGCAAGCAGGCGGGGACGAACACGCTCGAGGTGATCAACAACATCAAGGCGCGCATCGAGGAATTGCGGCCGTTCCTGCCGCCGGATCTCGATATCAGCTATGCGCGCGACCAATCCAGCTTCATTCACGACTCGTTCGAGGCGGTGCAGGAGCACCTGGTCCTCGGGTCGATCCTCGCCGGGCTCATCGTGATGCTGTTCATCCGCAGTTGGCGATCGACGCTGATCGCGGCCATCGCCATCCCGACTTCCATCATCTCCACCTACACGCTGTTGAACATGATGGGGTTCACGCTGAACCAGATCACGATGCTCGGGCTGACGCTGATGGTGGGCATCGTGATAGACGACGCCATCGTGGTGCTCGAGAACATCTTCCGCTTCATGGAAGAAAAGAAGATGACCCCCATGGAGGCGGCCATCGAAGGGACGCGAGACATCGGGCTGGCGGTGATGGCCACCACGTTCAGCCTGGTCATCATCTTCCTGCCGGTGGCGATGATGGGCGGAATCGTGGGCCGTTTCATGTCGAGCTTCGGCTACACGGCGGCATTCGCCATCATGGTGTCACTGCTGGTAAGCTTCACGCTCACGCCGATGCTCTGTTCGCGGTTTCTCAGGCATGAGCAATCGGCCTCGGGGGAGGGGACCAAGGACACGTTCCTGTTCAAGTGGATGTCGGCGTTCTATCGCGCTCTGCTTACCTGGTCGATGAAACACCGCTGGGTGATCGTGGCGGTTTCCATCCTGGTGTGCCTCACGAGCGCTCCGATGTTCATGAACATCGGCAAGGACTTTCTGCCGCAGGACGACCAGAGCGAATTCGAGGTGTCGGTGAAGGCGCCCCCGGGTTCGTCGCTCGAGGGCACGGAGGCGGTGTTCCACCGGGTGGAACAGGACCTGCGGGGCTTGCCCGGCGTCAGGAACCTGTTCACCAGCATCGGCGCCGATATCCGCAAGCAGGTGGATCGGGGCTCGGTGCTGGTGGAACTCGTCCCGCCCAAGCAGCGCAAGGAGACGCAGCAGGCGCTTATGGCGATGGCCCGCGAAAAGCTGGCGAAGTACCGGGACCTGACGATTTCGGTGCAGCCGCCATCGGTGATCAGCGGCGCTCCGGACCATGAACTCATGTTCTTCCTCCAGGGACCGGACCTGACTGTGCTGAACGAGTACGCGCAGAAGATCAAGGCGCGGCTGGCGGCGGAGCCGGGCGTGGTGGACCTGGAAAGCTCGTACGAAGGCGGCAAACCGGAGGTGCGGGTGTTGGTGAAGCGCGACAAGGCGGCGGACCTGAACGTCAGCGTCTCCTCCATTGCCACGGCGCTGCGCACGCTGGTAGGCGGCGACGAACAGGCGACCACGTTCCGCGACAAGGACGACCGCTATGACGTGATGCTGCGCGTGGACAAGCAGTTCCGGAATTCACCGGACGCCCTGCAGCGGCTGTATGTGCCGTCGACGACGCTCGGCAACGTGCCGGTGGCGAACGTGGCGAGTCTTGAAGAGGCTTCGGGACCCATCCAGATCGAGCGCTACAACCGGCAGCGGCAAATCATGATCTCGGGCAATATCGGCAAGGGACAATCGCTGAGCAACGTGATTCAGATCCTGAACAGCCAGGTGGCCGGAATGAAAATGCCGCCCGAATACCGCTCGGGATTGGTGGGCCGCAGCCGCGAACTGGGAAGGGCGGGCGCGAGCTTCGCCATCGCGCTGCTGCTTTCCATTGTGTTCATGTACATGATCCTGGCCTCGCAGTTTGAGAGCTTCGTGGATCCGGTGACCATTCTTCTGAGCCTCCCCTTGTCGGTGCCTTTCGCGATCGGAGCGCTGTTCCTGACAGGGGAGAATTATTCCATTATCTACAGTTCGGTGGGGATTCTGGTGCTGTTCGGAATCGTGAAGAAGAACTCGATTCTTCAGATCGACCACATCAAGAACCTGCGGCGGGAAGGGACGCCGCGGCTCGAAGCCATCCTGCGAGGCTGTGATGACCGTTTGCGGCCGATTCTGATGACCACGGCGGCGCTGGTGGCGGGCATGATTCCGCTGGCTCTCGGCACGGGCGCGGGCAGCGGAACGCGGCGCACGGTGGCGATTGTGGTCATCGGCGGGCAGTCCATGGCTTTGCTGTTGACCCTGCTGGTGACACCGGTGGCCTATTCGCTGTTCGATGATCTGGCGCATTCGCGTGTCTGGGCATGGCTTGGCGGCCTGCCGCGCGGCGGCCGGGGCGAACTATCCCCACAATCCGGTGATTAGAGAGGTTGGTATCATGCGTATCCTGTTGCTGAGTGCGCTGGTAATGTGTGTGCAAGGGCAGACATCGTCTCCCCGCGTGGGCGTGGGGATCACACAGCGCAAGGTGAGCCTCGACGAGGCCGTGCAAACCGCGCTCAAGAACAATCTGGAAATCGAGATCGAAAGGACCGTCCAGGCCTCCGCCCATGAGGCGATTCGCGGGGCGAAGGGGTTTCTCGACCCTAACTTCCGCTGGCTGCCTTCCGCGGGAACCAGTAACACGCCGACCAGTTCGGTGCTGGCCAGTTCCACCGGGAAGATTACGGAGAACTCCTTCGCGCAAAATTTCTACTACCGCCAGCGGACGCCCTGGCAGGGGATGTCGTTTCACGCCGACTTCGAGAACTCCCGGCTGTCGACGAACAATCCGTTCGTGGGGCTGACGCCCTATATCACGCCGCGGTTCACGGCGGGCTTTTCGCTCCCCCTGCTGCGGGACCGGTTGATCGATCAGGATCGGGCACAGTTGACGCTGCGGCGCAAACAGGCTGATGTCTCCGACGCGAGTTTCGCGCTGCGTGTAATAGACGTCATCGCCCGCGTGGAGCAGGCTTACCACGACCTGGTGGCGGCCCGCGCCGATCTCGCCGTGGAGAGTGAGAGCGCCGGCCTGGCCCAGGAGCAGTTGGACCGCACCAAGCGTATGATTGCCAGCGGCACGGTGGCGCCCGTGGAACTGGCGGCGGCCGAGGCGGAACTCGAACGGCGCAAGGATACCTACTTCGCGGCTCTCACGCAGTTGACGGCGTCGGAGAACGCCTTGAAGCTGCTGCTTGCCGCCGGCAGGGACCAGGACTTGTGGAAGGACGAAGTGATTCCCACCTCTGATCAGAAGGCGGCCGTGCCGGCGGCGGCCACCAGCGATTTGGACGAACTGGTGAGCGACTCGCTGCGGCGGCGCGTGGAATTGAAGGTGCTCGAGTTGAATCGCGGGCTCAACGAGGTGCAGAGGCAAAGCGCCCTGAACCAGCGCAAGGTGCAATTGAACCTCACCGCCGCCTACGTCAGCACGGGACTGGCGGGCGCCATTCTGCAAACGGAGAATCCGTTCGCCTCCTCGCAAGCGGTGCTGGTGCAGCGCTTGAATGATCTCTCCGAGGCTGCCGGTCTGACGCCGATAAACGTAAACCTGACAGGAGGCGGAGTGCCGGCCGATTTCGTCGGCGGATACGGGCAATCGTTGTCGAACCTGTTCAGCGGGCGGTTCAGCACGTTCAGCGGCGGACTTTCGCTTGATTGGACGCCGCGGAACAACGCGGCGGAATCGGCGCTGGCGCAGACCGCGATCACGGAACGGAAGATCGGACTGGAACGGCGGCAGATGGAGCAGGCGATCGCGGCCCAGGTACGAAATGCCCTGCAAGCGGTGCTCACCAGCCAGCAGCGCATCGCCGCGGCGGAGGCAAGCGCGCGGGCGGCGAAAGAGAAGCTTGACAGCGAGACGCGGTTGTTTCAGACGGGAGAATCCACGAACTTTTTCGTGCTGACACGGCAGAACGAATTCGCCGATTCGCGGCGCAGGCTTGTGCTGGCCACGGCCGAGTACAACAAGAGCGTGGCGCGGTTGGAGGTGGCGCTGGGCAGGACTTTAGAGGAGTACAAGATTACACTGCGGTAAGCTCGCCGAGGGCGCGGCTAAATCAACCCGCGAGGCCAGCCGATATAATACGGTGAACAGATGTCCGCCAACTGGCGTGTCTTCATGAACCGTGCTCTGAAGTGCGTGGCGCTCGTATTTCTGGGCGGCTCCGGGCAGTTGGCCGCCAGGCAGTATTCCTTTGAATACTTCGGCCAGGAACAAGGTCTGGCGAATTCCATGGTGCGGGCCATTGTGCAAGACAAGGCCGGGTTCCTTTGGGTGGGCACGGGAAACGGCCTGTATCGCTATGATGGCGCGAGATTTAAGGCCTACTACCGTCCCGACGGCCTCCCCAGCGAAATAATCAGCGCGCTGCACGTGGCCCGGGACGGCTCCCTGTGGGTGGGCACCCGCAAGGGACTCGCGCGGTTTACGGGTGACCGGTTCGTGACCATGTTGGATGGCATGGATATCATTGGGGCCGGGTCCGTTGATTCCGGCCGGGACGGGACCACTTACCTGGCGACGCCACGGGGCGTGATGGTTTCCCGCGGGCATTCAGTGTTCTCTATGCTGGCAGGCACTCCTCCGCTGCCTGTAGCCGGCCTTTGGGTGGATGCCGACGATTCGTTGTGGTTCGGATGCGGAGAAGGCGTCTGCCACTGGGCTCTTGGGGTTACGGAGCGCTTTGGCCCGGAGAAAGGCGTTCCCCCGAAAGCGTGGGAGAGTTTTTTGCGGGATACGGGCGGAACGCTGCTGGCCAGGGCAGGAAGTGTCTTGCTGGGCATGCCTAAAGGCGCCACTGCGTTCACCGCGGAAGCCGGCGTTCATTTTTCAGGTAGCGGCCGGTTGCTGCTCGATCACCGGGGGAGGGTGGTTGCTCCTTCCCAGACCGGTCTTTGGTTTCGCATCCGTCAGGGGGTGTGGGAATCAGTTTCGGAGAAGGAGGGACTGCTTAGCAACCGGGTCAACTGCGTTCTGGAGGACCGCGAAGGACTTCTTTGGATCGGGTTTTCCGATCTTGGAATGGCATTCTGGAGGGGGCGTGGACAATGGGAGAACTGGACCCGGGGGGAGGGCCTGATCCAGAACGAGGTGCGCGGCATCGTAACCACGCCGGACGGAGCCATTTGGGTAGGCTCGCGGACAGGTTTGGCGCGCTTGGACCGGGTCACGGGCCAGCGGCGCATTTTCGGCGTGCGCGATGGGCTTGTCTCCGCGGAGGTGCGCGTACTGGCTTATACCTCCGACGGCACGGTGTGGGTGGGTTCGTCGGAAAGCGGCCTGAGCCGGATTGACTGGAAAACGCAGCGCGCCATGCCCGTGACAGGGAAGGATGGGCTGGAAGGGAAGGGAATCATATCCCTCAGGGTGGATGACGAAGGTGGCTTATGGGCGGCTTGCCGGGATGGCCTTTTCTATCTGCCCAAGGACGGCGAGAAGTTTCAGCGCAAGTTCGCAAACCATTTGAGCGATTCGGAGCAAATCTACGCGGTGGGGCGCGGGCGGGATGGAAGCGTTTGGCTCGGCGGCCAGCGTGGCGTGGTGCATATTTCCGGCAACAAGGCAACGCGCTACGGCATTCGGGAAGGGCTTCAGTCCGAAGGGATCGTGTTTCTCACCGTCGGCCCGGATGATTCCGTATGGATCGGTTATGGGGACGACTTAGGGGTGAGCCGGTTGAAATGGGAGGGAGGGAGACTCCTGGTGTCACACTACACCCGGAACAACGTGCTGACTTCAGACGATATTTGCCTGCTCGAGACAGGTGTTCGAGGGTGGATCTGGGTGGGTACGGATAACGGCCTGGACGTCTTCGACGGCGAGAGTTGGAGACATCTGAGCAGCAAGGACGGCCTGGTATGGCCCGACGTGGTATACAACTCCTTTCATCAGGACCGGAACGGGGATTTGTGGATCGGCACGAATCTTGGGCTCTCCCGTTTCAAGCCATCCGCTGACATGTTCCGCCAGCCTCTGCCCGTGGTGGCGATCAGCGGTAAGCGGTTTGGCGCAAGGGTTCATGACTCGGCCGTGCCGGCAATACTTCCCTACGAGCAGCGGTCGGCGAACTTCACCTTCAGCACTTTGTCCTTTTCACAGGTTCAGACGGCGCGTTTCCGCTACCGTCTGAAGGGGCTGGATAACGCCTGGGTAGAAACCAGGGAACGGGAGGCGGTCTTTCCCAATCTCGCCCCGGGCAGCTACGAATTTGAAGTGCAAGCCGGGATCGGCGGGAAGTGGAACCCTCAGGGCGAGGCTTTTCAATTCCGCGTCGAGCCGCCGTGGTGGCGCCGAAGATGGTTCCTCGGTGTGCTCGCTTTTTCCGTCCTGTGGCTGATCACCCGGATTTTCCAGGGCCGCCTGCATGCCATTCGCAGAGGGCGCGAGGAACTCGAGCAGGCTGTACTCGAGAGGACGCGCGAACTGGAAGCGGAAAAGGACCGTAGCGAGCAGAAAAAAGCGATCGTCGAAAGGCAGAAGCAGGAAATCGAGAAACTCCTCGAGAAGGCGCGGGATGCCAACCGGTTGAAGAGTGAGTTTCTGGCAAACGTCAGTCATGAGATTCGCACTCCCATGAACGGCATTCTGGGGATGACGGAACTCGCGCTGCAGACTTCTCTCGATGCGGAACAGAGGGAGTACATGGAGGCGGCGAAGGCATCCGGGGATGCGCTCCTGGCGCTACTCAATGACATCCTCGATTTCTCGAAGATCGAGGCTAATCGCATGGAACTCGAGGCGGTTCCGTTCTCCCTCCGTATTGCGGTCGACGATTCGCTCCGCACATTGGCATCGCAGGCAAAAGAAAAAGGACTCCTGGTGCAATCGGTCCTGAATCCGGAAGTTCCATCGAAATTGATCGGAGATCCGACACGCCTCAGGCAGATCCTGCTCAACCTTATCAACAACGCCATCAAGTTCACTTCCCGCGGGGAGATCCGGCTCAAGGTGGACCTGGAACACCGGAACGAGCAAGGGGTGACGCTACGGTTTAGCGTCAAAGACACCGGATGCGGCATTCCGCCCGAGAAGCAAGCGCTCATTTTCGAAGCATTTCGACAGGCTGACGGCTCGACTACACGCAAGCACGGGGGCAGCGGGTTGGGCCTGGCAATCTGTTCCCGGCTTGTCCAGTTGATGGGCGGGCGAATCTGGGTGGAGAGTACGCCGGGCGAAGGCAGTGAGTTCTTTTTCACGGCGTCCTTTGCGCCGGCTCAGGATACTCCGGCTGAAAATGTCCGCCCGGCCACGCAATACCAGCTAGGGAAACTGGCGGAGGTGGTTACCAACGGCGGGATGCGGCGGTTGCGGATTCTCGTGGCCGAAGACAATGTGATCAATCAGAAACTGTTGATCAGACTACTCGAGAAGCAGGGGCACGATGTGCAGATTGCGGCCGACGGGCCCGCCGCGCTTTCCATTACCGCACACAAGCACTTCGATCTTGTCCTGATGGACGTGCACATGCCGGAATTGGACGGGCTCGAGACGACGCGCCGGATCCGGCAGCGCGAGAGCGGCACGGGCCTTCGCACACCCATCGTGATGCTGACGGCCAATGCGATGCTCGGGGACAGGGAAAAGTGCATCGAAGCCGGCGCGGACGGGTATCTTTCAAAGCCGGTGAATCTCGAGCAACTCATCGAGGCGATCACAGAGACAACGAGCCGTTCGCGCCCTGTGGAAAACTGAGGAAAACGCCAGGATGCTTCCCGGTTTTGCTTCATAATAAATGGGTTATGTTTGGAATAGGCTGTGGAAAAATTAGCCCGAAATCCACTGCGGAATCCACAGGCGAAGGCCTTAGAATGAGAAAACCCTGAAACGCCCCGGAGACGGTCGAGCCGGCAGCGGGAAGACGACGGACAGGCGGCGGGCTCCCGTCCTCGTGGGCGATGAGTTGAGGTCAGAATGCCATCCGGAGACGCCATCTTTGAAAAAGGATTGCCCGCCAACACGGACGCCGAGCGGTTTGTGTTGGGGTCGATTCTCGTGGATGACGAAACGTTCCTCCAGGTGGCCGGGATTCTCGAACCGGAGGACTTCAGCCTCGAGAAGCACCGGCGCATCTTCCTGCGCATGATCGACCTGCACGACCGCGGAGAGCGGTTGGACCGGGTGACGCTGGCGAATGAGCTGATGAAGCACGGGCAACTCGAGTCCGTGGACGGGTTGCCCTACCTCATCTCGCTCGACGACGGCATTCCGCAGATCTCGAATCTCGAAAGCTACGTCCGGATCGTCAAGAACAAAGCGCTTCTGCGGCGGATCATCCTGCAATCGCAGCGGACGATCGACCAGTGCCTGGCGGGAAACGAAGATCCGGAAAACATCCTCGCCCGCGCCGGCGATGAGTTGATGAAACTGGGAGAAAACCGGCAGGGCGCGGGCCTTTCCACGCCGCAAGAAATCATCGAAGGATACGATGGCGGGCTGAATGCGTTCCTCGACCCGAGCAAGCGCATTCAGGGAATCAGCACCGGCTTTCTCAAGTACGACGAAAAGACGGGCGGCATGCGCCCGGGCGAACTGATCATCATCGCCGCGCGGCCCGCCATGGGCAAGACGGCGCTGGTGCTGAACATTGCGCATCACGTGGCGACGAAAGCGCAAAAGGCGGTGGCCCTGTTCTCACTCGAAATGTCGAAGGAGAGCCTGCTCACGCGCCTGCTGTGCGCCGCCGCGCGCGTGGACAGCCAGAAGTTTCGCGCCGGGTTTCTCAACCAGAGCGAGCGGAGGCAACTGCAAATGGCCGCCGCCGAACTGGTGGAAGCGCCGCTGTTTATCGACGATACGGCGAGCACGAACATCATGGACATCCACGCCAAGGTGAAACGCCTCAAGGCCGAGCACGGCCTGGGACTGGTGGTGGTGGACTACCTGCAACTGATGAGTTCCCGGGGGCGCTTCGACAGCCGTGTGCAGGAAGTCAGCTCCTATTCGCGCGGCCTGAAGCTGATGTCGAAAGAACTGGAAGTGCCGGTGATTGCGCTCTCGCAGTTGAGCCGCGCTCCGGACACGCGGCAGGGGGACCACCGGCCGCAGTTGAGCGACCTGCGCGAATCGGGCTCCATCGAGCAGGATGCCGACGTGGTGAACTTCATCTTCCGCGAAGAGGTCTACAAGCCGGACCGCACGGACTTGAAGGGGCTGGCGGAACTGATCATCGCCAAGCAGCGCAGCGGACCGACCGGAAAGGTGAATCTCGTCTTCCTGCATAGCTTGACGAAATTCGAGAACCGCATCGGCGACGTGGACGACGAAGCGCCGCCGGAGTAAAAGCAGCCTGCCGTTACGTGGCCGCCTGATCGCCCAGCCACAAATGTCCGATCTGCAATCCATCCTTGTGGCAGATGCCGGGCGCGGTGGCCACTCCCGAGAATTCCTTCACCTTCACCTCGACGCCGCCCGCATTATCATTCGGCGCCCAGAGGAAGACGCAACACTCTTCCGTGGAGCAGGAAGAGAAGTCCAGAGGAAGCGGAGGCATGGGTAGCCCAACCCAGTTGCCCAACAGGCTCGTATACCAGGAATCGATCATGTGATGCCACAGGTCCACTCCCCAGAACGGCTTCACCCCTACCAGGAGCCGGCCGCCCTCGAAGTGGAATTTCCCCTGGTAGTACACGCCTGCCCCGTTCTTGGGGTTGGGAAAGCGGGCCACAATCTGCCCGCCCGGGGGAATGACGAAACGCCCCGTCCAGGATAGCTTGGCGCCGTGTGGTTCGAACTCGCGCCGGCCCGGATTTCCAGGGGCGCGCAGCAACCTCGTGACATCCATCGGCGCGGGGTAGCGCGGCGCCTGCCGGATGGGAACCGCCAGCATGTCCGCCAGCGCCAGCGTCTCATCGGAATAGGCGCTGCGGTCGAACTCCCGGCAGGTGGCGCAGGAATCGGGCAGTTTTTCCACCTGAAACATTGATTCCCGAAGCTGTATGTATCCCGGGCTGGACCACAAGTCCTGAAAAGTAGGTCCTTGATCAATGTCGCCCAACTGGCCCGGCAGGTGGCAGCAGGCGCGTGTTCGCCCGTCAGGAGCCACAATCGGCATCTTCCAGGGTAGGAAGCAATAAGGGATTCGCGCCTTTTCGGGTGTGATTTCCCTTGCCTGTTTGACATGCTCGCCGATAAGCCGGTCGATGGTCCGGATCTCCACAGCCGGAGGCCTGCGCACGGGCGCGGCGGTGGGCTTCGCGTCAGGAGAGAGTCCGGCGGCGCGCACCAGCGCTTCCGGGTAATAGCGGAACGCCGTGCCCTCCAGGCTCTTCCGCAGCGCGGGCAGTTCGCGGATTTCGAGCACAGGCAGCGGGCTCTTCTTCAACAACTGAAACATGGCGTCTTTGTCGCGCACCGATTCGTCGTGGCGCGCCGCCCCATCGAAGTTCAAAGCGTTGACGAACTGCATTCCGCGGCGTTCGGCGGCTTCTCTTGCCGCCTGGACGCACTGCTCCATGTGCTCCCGGTCGGAGGCGCGCACCTGGATGGCTTCGTGAACCGTATGAAACACTTCGAGCGAATGGATAATCACCTCGTTCACGCCGGAATCGGCGAGTTTGTCCATCAGCGCCGGCAACTCGTCGTAGTTCATTCGCGACACCGTGACCTTGGTGTAGATGGTGGCCCGCGGAGCGTTGGTCCGTAACTTCTTGAGGGAAGTCAACACATGCGCCAGGGGCGCCACGGGCCGCAGGGCGCGCATCGTTTCCTCGCTCGCGCCGTCGACGCTGATGCCGAGACGGTAGAACGCCTCCCACGGCACATTGGCCTTTTCAAGCGCAATGCCGTTGGTCAACAGGTCCACCTTCACCTGGTGGCGGGCCGCTTCCCTGATGAGCATGGGCGTGGTGGAGGACATCGTCGGCTCGCCGGTGCCGATCGGATACATGTAGTCGACGAACGGAAACGCTTCGCTGATGATCTCTACGTACTCGCGGCGCATCTCCGTGTGATGGAATTCCTTCGTAATCCCGTGCCGGCATCCGCGGCAGCGAAGGTTACATTCGTTGGTGGGATCGATTTCCAGCCGCAGCGGGTAGCTCGAAAGGCTGGTCCGCCCGAGCAGGATTTCCAGGTTGTTCAGCAGCGAATTCTTGATCTTCAGCCGCCGGTACTCTTCTTTGGAAAACAGCGGAGGCTCCACGGACTTCGCCTGCTCCGCCTCGTGTTTGCGAAGCTTCTTCAGCCGGAAATGACAGTAGGTGCCCAGCCGGCTGACCGTTTCGAAAAGCCCGTTGGTCGCCTCGGCCCACGACATGATTTCCCCGAGCGGCAAGTCCACCTCCGGCAGCGCCTCCCGGTAGGGGCCTTTCGCCGGAGCAAGACCCACGGACCGGTCATGCCACCGCTCCGCTTCCTTAAGAATGCCGTCGAGCGCCGCCATGATGGCGCGGCCGTCCGGTTCCTCCGCGAAGAGGGCGAAGTCGCGCCGCACTTTGCGGGCCGTGGGAATCAATTCCAGCCGCGCCCGTACGCCCCAGTCATAAAATTCGTGGAGTTTCGGCGAGTGTTCCTGGTTCATTTCATGCTCCCGTGCCTTCCCCGGGCGTGCTCGCGGCGAGCGTGCTTTCTTATTGTAGCCGGAAGGCGTCTACTCCTTGAAGGATATCCTCAAGTCGGAAAGGCATTGACGTTGCGACTCTGGAGAAAGGTCGGTATACATCGGCCAGGCAACCGCTCCCAGGAAAGCTTGCAGCGCTCCGGGCGTATTGAGAAGCCACTGTGGATATTGCCACCCGGTCTCGTAGCCCTTTCCGTGGCACCCCCGGCGGTTCACGCCCGCCAGCGCCAGCACCGCCCCGCAAGGCAGGCAGCACAGCTTCGATATGCCGACATAATTACCGGCCAGAGTGGCCTGCCCCACGAAATCCAGCATCCTCATCTCACAGTGCAACTGGGCCGTGGTGAGGCTGACCTTGTTGTACCCGCCCACGCCGAATTGAAGGTCCGCCTGCCGCCATTCGTTCTGATTGAATGCTACCCAGGGTAACCCCACGGCCGGCGCATACACCGCGCAGCAATTCAGGTCGTTCTTCGGAACGATGGCCCTCGCTGCCTGGTCCGAGGGGTGAATGACAGCCTTCGCTGTTGGCGACAATGCTGTCAGATTTGTCCGCACCGCGGCAATAAAATTATCGCGATAAGTCTGATTGTAAGCCGGAAATCGTCGACGCAATCCACCTGCCATCTGCAATCCTCTGCCTCCTCTTACAGGGGAGTATGGCATTGATCGCGGGCGGCGTGCAAGACCGAGCACTTCACTTATGAGTTCGACTTCGCTCATAATGTCCTTCGTTTAGGCGGCTTCTTCAGTGAGCGGTTCCATGAGTCTTGGAATCGCTTTCACATATTCCAACCGCTCCGGTATCGTGTTGCGAGTCCCGGCAATCCAACTCAGTGCTTGACTGACATGGAAGAGGTTGCTTACCGGAGCACAAGCTCCTGGTACGGCATCCGTGCTCCTGATTGGCAACTGATGGGGCTTGAGGTTTCTGGCCTGTTCAACCTCGCCGTCGAAGCCTTCGTTGATAATGTTCCAGACCCTTGCGGCGGCGTATGGCCCCCATTCCTTCGCTACCCGGTCTTCAAGCCACCCAATCAGCGATGGCGGCTCCACGCCGGTCTTCAGCCATTGCTCATACAGGCTCTTTTCCCGCGGCGGTTGGTCGAGTTGCTCTTTCAGGTGGGCGGCGATCTCTTGCGGGTCGAGCGATTGAATGTGCCGCCGCCGCAGCCGGTTGTCCTTGATTCCGAACATCGCTTGCGCCTTCCCATGTCCAACCCGTCAGACGGGCCTGTTGCGTTTGTGCGGTTTCGCCGGGGCGGTTATAGTTGTCCAGTGTCATCATCCGTGTGCTCACGATTCAGCGGGTTGCAGCGGCCAGTTCCTTTTCGAGTTCCTTGCGGTGGCGCTCGATCATATCCACGAGTAACGCCGGGACCGATGCCCTTCCGCCATTCGTCCTGGCTCGTTCAAACGCAACTCGGTTGAGGAGTTCCCACAGCGCGGTTGGCAGGTGGAGTCCGGTGGTCTTGTAAGGACGCTCGCGCGGTTCGAATGGCGGTGTCCGTTTTGCCATAGACGACCAGTGTACCTGTTGACAATTGTGGATTGGTGAAGGCTCCAATCCTCACTGGCGGCAGTTTTCGATGAGCACCTGAACCACTCCCTGATCTTCGCGGCGGTGGGATTGTTGTTTCAGGAAAGAGGTCTATGTCCAAACCCGCCGCGGGCCATCTGACTGATTGAGTTGCCATGCGGCCTCGACATGGCCGCCCTCTACCAGCGTTAGCGTCAGGCGATCCCGAGAGTGGCCGGGATCAGCCAATGTTTCGTTGATTGAAATAATTGAACTGGTGAGCCGGGCGGGACTCGAACCCGCGACCCTTTGATTAAAAGTCAAATGCTCTACCGACTGAGCTACCGGCCCGATGATGGGTATCGAAGAGGTGTGATCCTTTCGTCAGGATACCACGCTGCCTCTCCTGCTTTCCGATTCCCGAATGCGCGCCAGTGACGGCTCTCCTGCCTTGCAGCGGGCATTACAAAGCTCCCGCCCCCCGCCCACCTGCCTGGACACTGCCTGGGACATTGCCTGGGCGCGCCTTGCGCGTTATCCATAATCCGATTAGCATTGCAGTATCGGCCTTGTAACCCAAGGAACCGAACTGGGCTTCCCCGATGAAGAAATTCTGTTGCGTGCTCGCAGTCCTGTCATTTTCCGGACCCCTGCCGTCAGGGCAGTCCGTGAACCGGGACGCTTTGGTAGGCCAGTACTGTATGGCGTGCCACAGCAAGCGCGCCAGGTCTGGAAACCTTGCCTTGGAAGGAGTTCCCACCGGCGACCCAGCCGCGCGCCCCGACGTCTGGGAGAAGGTCATCAGGAAACTGCGGGCCGGCGAGATGCCGCCGGCGGGCATGCCGCGGCCTGACGTGAAAACTCTCTCCGCGTTTTCGGATGGGTTGCTTCACGACATCGATGCCGCCGCCCGGCGAACTCCCTACGCGGGCCGCGCCGTCATTCACCGCCTGAACCGCACCGAATACGCCAACGCCGTCCGCGACATCTTCTCCGTCGAACTTCCGCTGGCTTCCGAACTGCCGCAGGACGGGATTGCCGGCGGGTTCGACAACATCGCCGATGCGCTATCGATGGCTCCTCTTCTCCTGGAGCGTTATCTCAAGGTGGCGCGCAAAGTGAGCCGGTTGGCCGTGGGCGTCAGCGACCCGTCCCCGGTAACCGAAATCTTTCCGGTCACTGCGACGCAGGCCGTCTGGCAGGGCGAAGGGATGCCGTTCGGCACGCGCGGCGGCATTCGCGTGAATCATTATTTCTCCCACGACGGGGAATACGGCCTGCGCGCTTTCCTCGCCAAGGAAAGTCTCACGCCCCGCGAAGGAGTGCGCTTCTTTCACACACGCACGAAGGTGAAGGCCGGCAATCACGCCGTCATTGTGACGTTCCCCGATGAGTTCGCCGAAAGAGAAGGTCCGGTGCTCGATGTCGACGGCCCGGGCGGCAAAGCGCTCGGCGGCCCGTTGGACGTGCTCGGCGGCGCTATTCGTCCCACCATCGAATTCCGCGTCGATGGCCATCGCGTCAAACTCCTCGAGATTGCGGGCATGACCGCCGGGGAAGCGGCCTTTGACGGCCAACCCGGTCCGCCTTCGCTTGCCAGGATCGAGATCACGGGCCCTTACAACGTAACCGGAGTCAGCGAAACGCCCAGCCAGCGGCGCATCTTCGTTTGTAGGCCCGCGAATGCCGCGGACGAACCCGCCTGCGCTTCGCGTATCTTGTCCACCGTCATCCGCCGGGCCTTCCGGCGCGATGTTACCGCCTCCGACCTCCGGCCCTATCTCGCCACCTACACCAGCGCGCGCAAGAAGCAGGGCTTCCAGGAATCCATCGCGGCCGCTCTTCGTGACGTGCTGCTCGCGCCGGACTTCCTCTTCCGCCTCGAATTCGATCGCGCCGGTGCACGGCCCGGCAGCGCGCAGCCCGTCTCCGATTTCGAACTGGCGTCTCGTCTGTCGTTCTTCCTCTGGAGCAGCGTTCCGGACGATTCGCTGCTCGACCTTGCCGGCAAGGGCAAGTTACGCGACCCCGCTGTCATCGAGTCAGAAGTGCATCGCATGCTGGCCGACCCGCGCGCCGGTTCCTTGATCGACAACTTTGCCGGACAATGGCTCGGCCTGCGCGGCGTGACGGACATTGAGCCGGATCACCAGATCTACCCGGAATTCGATTCCTCCCTCTCATCTGCCTTTCAGCAGGAGACGCGCCTGTTCATCCGCAGCCTGTTTCGCGAAAACCGCGGCATTCCGGACCTCTTGGGCGCCGATTACACCTACCTCAATGAGCGCCTTGCCAGGCACTACGGAATTCCCGGCGTCATTGGGCCGGGCTTCCGCCGCGTGTCCCTCGCAGGCAACCCCCAGCGCGGCGGCCTCCTCACCCAGGGCAGCATCCTGCTGCTCACCTCGCACACCACCAAGACCTCGCCTGTCCTCCGCGGGAAATGGATCCTCGACAATCTGTTGAACACCCCGCCCCCTCCGCCCCCGGCGAATGTGCCCCCGCTCGATGAGAGCCCCGTCAATGGCCGCAAATTGACCACGCGGGAACAGGTGGAGCGCCACCGCGCCAACCCGGTCTGCGCCTCCTGCCACGCCCGCATCGACCCCCTTGGGTTCGCGTTGGAAAATTTCGACGTCACCGGCAGATGGCGTAAGAAGGACGATGGAGGACCCATCGATGCCTCCGGAAAGCTGTCCAACGGAGCGACATTCTCCGGCCCCCAGGGCCTGCGGGACATGCTGCTGAACAGCGGCGATGGGTTCGTTCATGCCGCCGTCGAACGCCTCCTCACCTACGCCACCGGCCGTGAACTCGACCCCCGCGATCAGCCAGCCGTGCGCGAAATCATGCGCGGCACCGAAGCAAACCGCTACCGCTTTCTCGATGTCATTCTCGCTATCGTAAAGAGCGCTCCCTTTCAAATGCGGCAAACCCCGGAGAAATCATAGGAGAGACCATGATCGTCACAAAAAAACATCTTCCCCGCCGGACGTTTTTGCGTGGAGCCGGTACGGCGTTCGCGCTGCCCTTGCTGGATGCCATGGTGCCGGCGTTGCGCGCCGAACGGCTGACGGATGCCGCGCCGGTCCGCCGCCTGGGTTTCATCTTTTACCCGCTCGGCGTCGACGAGGCCCGTTGGCGCCCCAAAGGCGAGGGAGCGGACTATCAGCTCAGCGAAGCGCTCGCCCCCCTCGCTCCTCACAGGAACAAGTTCCTTGTCATCAGCGGCCTGTCTTCTGACCCGGATCGCACCAAGGCCGGCTTCCATGACCGCGCGCTCGCTTCGTTCATGACCGGCGTCGAGCCCACCAAGGGTAAGGTCCAGGTCGGCATTTCCGTGGATCAGGTGGCCGCCGGAGTGCTGGGCAGAGAGACGCAATTCGCTTCGCTCGAGTTGGGCGCCGAGAAAGTCAATGTCAATAACAACCACGTTGGGCCCGTTTTCAAGAGCGCCACTGTTCCCCTGCCCTTCGAGCACAACCCGCGGCTCGTCTTCGAGCGGCTCTTCGGCGAAGGCGGCCGCATCGACCCCGCCGCCGCTGCCGCGCGCCAGGCCGCGGACCGCGGCAGCCTCGATACCGTCACCGAACGGATCGATGAACTGAAGCGGCAACTCAGCCCCAGTGACTGCCGCAAGCTCGACGAATACACCGAATCCATTCGCGATGTCGAGCGCCGCATTCAGGTGGCCATGCAAAAGAAACCCGTGGATCTGCCCGAAATGGCTCGCCCCGCCGGTTCGCCCGATTCCTGGCCGGAGCACGTGAAAATCATGTTCGATCTCCAGGTGCTGGCCATTCAGGCCGACCTGACGCGCGTCTGGACCTTCATGTTCGCCCGCGAGGCCACCTCCATCACTTATCCCCACCTCGGCATCTCGATGGGACACCACGAGATCTCACACCACAACTTCGAAAAGGAAAAGCTCGACGCGCTTGCCAAAATCAACATCGACCAATCGAGACTCTTCGCCTACTTCCTGAGCAAGCTCGATGCGCTCAAGGAAGGGAATTCGACGCTGCTCGATCATTCGCTCCTCCTCTACGGAAGCGATCTCAGCGTACCCACCTCCCACAGCCAGCGCGACCTGCCGATCATCGTCGCCGGCGGTGCTGCCGGGCGGATTGCCGGAGGCCGCTACATCCGCTTCCCTGGCGATACCACCCCGCTCACGAACCTCTACCTGACCATGCTCGACAAGGTGGGCATGCCCACCGAGAAACTGGGCGACAGCACCGGAAAATTGAACCGCCTCGAGGTGTAGCGTAATGAGAGTCCTCAGCCTCTTAGCCGCGTGGTGCATTCTCTCCGGCGCCGCGTCCGCCGCCCGCTTGGGCAGCGCGCTCATCGACGCCGCGCGGGCGGACGGCTCCGCGGCGGTGAAGGCTCTGCTCGCCCAGGGAGCCGACGTCAACGCTCGCGAAGAGGATGGCGCCACAGCCTTGACCTGGGCCGTGATGCGAAGCAACCCCGGCATCGCGGAACTGCTGCTGAACTCCGGAGCCAATCCGGATCTCACCAATGCGCTGGGAATCGGAGCGCTCTCCCTCGCCATCGCCAACGGCTCCACGCCCATGGTGAAACTTCTGCTCGAAAAAGGAGCGGATGCGAACGTCGCCCGTGAAAATGGCGAAACCCCGTTGATGACCGCCGCCCGCATGAGCCAGGTGGAGGTGATGAGGCTGTTGCTTGCCCGCGGCGCGGACGTCAACGCGCGGGAGAAGAAGTTTCATCAGACGGCCCTGATGTGGGCCGCCGGGACCCCGGCCGCAGTGCGCCTGCTCCTCGATCACGGCGCTGAGATTCATGCCGCGACAACCGCCTGGAATGTGAAGTACACCATCTACGCCCCCACCACGGTGACTCTCGGCAAGACAGGCATCCCCTGGAACACCGACGGCGACTACACCACGCGTAGAGGAGGCCAGAATGCCCTGTTCTTCGCCGTCCAGAAGCACGACCTCGAATCCGCCCGCATGTTGGTGGACGCGGGCATCGACGTAAATCAGGCCGCCGCCGACGGAACCACGCCCCTGCTGGCCGCGCTGTATAAATGGGACCCGCCGCACAGTTCGTTTGTTCCCGGCAAGGGCGCTCCCGCCCAGGCCGGCAGTTCCCAGCAGTTCGGCCCGGACCTCGCCATGGCCCGCTTCCTGCTCGACCGCGGGGCGAACGTGAAGGTGGCGGATGGAGCCGGCTATACGCCGCTGCACGCCGCCGCCCTCGCCGTCGCCTACGCCGCCAAGAGCGGTTCGGGACAGCGCGGCGGCGGAGTCTACGGAAAGCCTGCCGCTTTACTGTCCCTCGGCCGCGGCGCCGATGTGCCCCCTGGAATGCTCGAGCAGGCGCTTGCGGTTGCCGGACGTCTCCTCGCCGCGGGCGCGGATCCGAACCGGCAGACTCTCTATCCAACACCCGGCCCCGCCGGCGACGTGCGCATCAATCCGGCGCCTCCGGGATCCTCTCCGTTCCACATCGCCGCGAACTCCGACAGTCTCGAACTGGTGAAGATGCTCGCCAGTCACGGGGGCAATCCCAACGAGTTGCGCAAGGATGGCCATACTCCGTTTTCCGTGGCCGTGCTCGCCGGCGATCTGGCGGTGGTGAAAGAGATGGCCGCGCGGGGAGCCAATCTCAAGATGCTCTACAACCCCGACGATAAGATTCCCGATCCGGTGGAGGCCATTACACTATCCCGCCGCAATCAGAGCATCATGCATCTGGCCGCGCTGTCCGGCTCCGCAGCCGTGGTCGAATATCTCTACTCACAAGGCGTGCCCTTGGACCTGAAGAACGATAAAGGGGAAACTCCTCTGGCGCTCGCTGATTCGCAGGAGCGCTACCGGGAAGCCGCCCAGCGCCAGAACGCCGACGGAGACCCGGAGCGGCTGAAGACGATTGTCCGCCACACGGAGATGACGGACGCCATCAAGAAGCTGCCGGCCCGTCCCACGCTCCCAACCGCGGCCCGATAAAATAGGAACCCATGATGAAGATTCGGATCCTGCTATCCGTCTGCGCCCTTACGGCTGTGCTTTCCTATGGCCAGACGCCTTCGAAACAACAGCACCTGCTCTACGTGGCCAGCCCCGGCATCCGCAACTATGTCGAGCACGGAGGCATCGGCATCATCGTTTATGACATTGATGCCGGCTACAAATTCGTGAAGCGCATTCCTACATGGGCGCCGCCCCCGGAGGGCCAAAAGCCGGAAAACGTGAAGGGGATCGTAGCCAGCGCGAAGACGGGACGCGTGTACGTCAGCACCATCAACCGCATGATCTCGCTCGACGCCGTCACCGGGAAGAAATACTGGGACAAGCCGTTCGAGGGCGGCTGCGACCGCATGGCGATCTCGCCTGATGGCAAGACACTCTACGTGCCGCAACTCGAGGGACCGTTCTGGACCGTAGTCAACGCCATGAACGGCAACGTGATCACGAGGATCGAAACGAAATCCGGCTCGCACAACACCATCTATTCACTCGACGGCAAGCACGTCTACATGGCGGGACTCAAATCACCGCTGCTCTCCATAGCCGACACATCCACTCACAAGGTATCGAGCACGGTGGGACCGTTTGACAACGTGATCCGCCCCTTCACCGTCAATGGAAGCAATACGCTGGCGTTCGTGAACGTCAATGGCCTGCTCGGGTTTGAAATCGGTGACATCCGCACGGGCAGGAAGCTCTACCGTGTCGAGGTGCAAGGCTACGGGCAGGGGCCCGTGAAGCGTCACGGTTGCCCAAGCCACGGCATCGCGCTCACGCATGACGAAAGGGAAATCTGGGTGGTGGACGGGCACAACAACTACGTGCACGTCTTCGATGCCACGGTGATGCCGCCCAAGCAGGGAGTCAGCATCAAGCTCCGCGATTCGCCGGGCTGGATCAGCTTCAGCATCGACGGACAGTTTGCCTATTCCTCCACCGGCGAGATCATCGACGTGGCCGGCAAGAAGGTGATTGCGGCGCTCACCGATGAAACCGGGCGCCAGGTGCAGAGCGAGAAGATGCTCGACCTGATCGTCGTCAAGGGCAAAGTGGCCGCCGCCGGCAATCAGTTCGGCGTGGGAATGAAGCAGCAGTGACGGCGGCGCTACTCTGCCTTGCGGCGATGTTCGCCGCCGATCCGGCACGGTACTTCGAAAAGAAGGTTGCGCCCATCCTCGCCCGCCGCTGTCTTTCCTGCCACAACAACGAAATGAAGGACGGCGGCATTTCGTTTCCGGACCGCGACAGCGTACTCAAAGGCGGCAGCCACGGTCCGGCAATCGTGCCCGGTAAGCCGGAGCAGAGTTATCTCCTCCGCGCCATCAGCCACAAGGAAGATGTGAAGATGCCTCCCGGCATTCCGCTGCCGGCTAAGGAAGTGAAAGCCCTCACCGAATGGATTCGCCGCGGCGCCGTGTGGGGCAAGATCGGCTCTCAATGAGTAAACTATCTCCATGGGAATGAGCCGCCGTCATTTACTGTTCGCGGGAGCCGCCGCCGCGATGGCGCAATCCAGGGCTCCCGTCGTCAACGGGGCCGAACACGCATGGGTGCTGAACTCGAAGTTCCCCATGTCGCGGGAAACAGCGGTCTGTCCGGCGGACTTTCCCGAGTACGAATACTCCGCCGAGTACCTCCTCTCGGAGATGAAAACGTACCGCGTGGATCACGTCGTGATCTCCCATGTCTGTTACTACGGCCATGACAACTCGTATCCGAGCTACTGCGTGAAGAAGTATCCCGGCAAGTTTGCAGCCATCGGGTTGCTGGTGGGCCACCGCCTCTATTCCCCCGAGGATCCCCGGAATGCCTCCCGCCTCGAGCGTCTCATCAAGGAAGACGGGCTCATCGGATTGCGGCTGAGTCCCATCTACAACCGGGATGTAGTGTGGCTGAACAGCAAGGCATGTTACCCCCTATGGAAGAAAGCCGAGGATCTCAAGGCGACCTTCAACATCTTCCTCGCCCCGCATCAGGTGCGCCAGGTTGGAGATATGGCCGCGCGGTTTCCGGGGGTGAACGTCGTCATCGACCACATTGCAATGATCGACATCACCGCTCCCGACGCGGACGGGTTCGGCCCCTTGCTGGACCTTGCCAGGTATCCGAACGTTTACGTGCGGACATCGCTGCACAACCCCTCGAAGACGAAGGTGACGCCCTACCGGGATGTGTGGCCGTTCCTCCACCGCCTGTACGATCGCTACGGGCCCCGGCGCCTGGTGTGGGCGAACTTCTTCGAGTACGTGATCATGAAGGAAGTGATTCCTTTCTTCAAGCCCCAGGATAAGGAGTGGATTCTCGGCAGAACGGCGTACCGGCTGTACGGCTTCGGGCGGTAGGCGCGTTACAGCGGCTTGCCTTCGGTGATGGTGAGGATCCGGTCCACCGTTAGTTTCGGGAACGTTTGGGTCAATCCCGAAGGCCAGCGCACCTCGAGGCTCGCCACCGTCTCCTTGCCTAAGCCAAAGTGGAGGCGGCGGTCATTCGAGGAATAAAAGCTCGCCTGGCTCAACACTTCCTGCGCCTGCCGCTTGTCCCCGTAATGGCAGATGACGCGGGCTCCGATGGCGCCGCGGTTCGACTTCGTACCCACCAGTTTCACCTTGAGCCAGTGATTGCCGCCCGAGGTGTCGTTGCGCAGCAGCGACGGCGGCTCATTCATGTTCACAATCAGGATGTCGATATCGCCGTCGTTGTCGAAATCGCCGAAAGCGCACCCGCGGCTGGCATGAGGAGCGGCGACCCCAGGCCCCGCCTGTTCAATCAGCTCTTCGAACTTGCCGTTTCCGAGGTTGCGGAAGACCAGGCGCGGCGTCTTCCAGGGGTAATTCGGCAGCTTCGACTCAATGCCTGGATACACGTTGCCGGTGACGACGAACAAATCGGGGAAGCCATCATTGTCGAGGTCCACGATGCCCGCGCCCCAGCCGATGTACTGCGTCTCGACGCCCAGTCCGGCGCGGGCGGTGAGGTCTTCGAAGTTCGCTGTCCCATCATTGCGGTAGACGATGTTGGTGTCGTCGGCGAAGTGGGTCTTGAAGATATCGAGGTTGCCGTTGAGGTCGAAATCGCCGATGCCGATGCCCATGCCGGCCTGCTCCATTCCGTCCTCGTTCAGCGCCGCGCCGCGCATCAGGCCTTCCTCTTTGAATGTTCCGTCCTTCTGGTTCATGAAGAGAAGACTTGGCATGGAATCGCAGGCCACGTAGATATCGGGCCATCCGTCGTTGTCGAAGTCCGCGGCGCTCACCGTCATTCCGTAACCCGTGATGGACTTCTTGATGCCGGCGGCTTCGCTCACGTCCGTGAACACGCCCTTCCCGTTGTTGCGAAAGAGGGAGAAGTTGCCCGGTGGAAGTCCTCGCGGTCCGCAATTGACCGGCACGCCCTTCCATGTGCAGTTCGAACTGTCGCCCGGCTTGGGGACGCTCTGGAAATCGAACTTGAGGTAGGTGGCGACGAACAGATCGAGATGGCCGTCGCGGTTGTAGTCCACGAAGGTGGCTCCCGAATACCACTTGGCGGGGTCCGGCGTCAGCCCGGCCTCCCTGGTGACATCGGTAAAGGCGCCGTTGCCGTTGTTGCGGTAGAGGGTGAACCCGCCCCAATAGGTGACGAACAGATCCTCGTTGCCGTCATTATCGAAATCCCCGATGCAGACTGAGGAGGCCCAACCGTTCCGCCAGAGCCCGGCTTCCCTGGTGACGTCGGTGAAGGTGCCGTCACGGTTGTTCTTGTAGAGGCGGTTCGAGTTGCCGGCGGGAGCATTCGCGATGCGGGTTCCGTTCAGGATAAACAGATCCTGCCAGCCATCGTTGTCGTAGTCGATGAAGGCGCAGCCGCAGCCCACCGTTTCGAGGATGTAGTCATTGGCTCCGGGGCCGCCATAGATCACCGGTTGCTTCAAGCCGGCCTGCGCGGCGATGTCTACAAAACGGGCGCGAAACGGCAGTCCGGAAGGCTTTCCGCGGGGCATCGGCTTGACGTTGCGCGAGGCGATGCCCTGGGCAAGCAAGGGGATTGCCGGGGAGGCGGAGAGACCAAGGATTTGTGACAGGAATTTCCGGCGGTACACTACACCTCAGTATAGGGCCTACCAGGCGCGAAGCCGCGCGGTGAGCCATTGGATGTCCTTATCCTTGTGGCAGATGAGGCAGGCGTTGGGGCTCTCCTCGCGGCCGAATCTCGCCACCGGTCCGGCGCGGGGGATGTCGTCAATCTGGTGGGAGGCGGCGGGGAACATCAGGCTGTTCATGATGGGCGGCATGTGGCAGGCGGCGCAGCGGCTGCCCGCCGATGTAGCGGGATGGTGCGTGTGCGCGGCGGCGCGGGCGCCGATGGCCGAATGGCACTGGGTGCACATGCGGTCAGGGTCGGCGGCGAACTTGAAGGAGACGCGGTTGTGCCGGGGATCGGAGGGATGGGGGTTGTGGCAACTGGCGCACTGCGCCGTTCCCCGGCGGAAGCACGCCGAGCGCATGAAGGCTTCTCCAATGAACGTGGTTTCACGGAAGCGGCCATCCTTGTAGAAGGCGCGATTGCCGAATTCGGCGAAGGGCTGGCTGATCAGCCTGTTGTAATAGGGTGGATTCGAGGTGTAGTTCATCTCGCCGCCGGGGCCGAGATTGCGGATGGCGGACTGGCGGTGGCACTGGCCGCAGATCATGGTTGCCTGGACGTGGTCGAGCTTGGCGAATTTGAACGGTGTCTCTCCGGGGCCGGCAGGGTCGGCGGCATGGCGCGCCGAGGGGCCATGGCACATCTCGCAATTGACGCCCGGCTCGCGGAATACGGCGTGCTGCATGGTGTCGTCGTCCTGGCGCACAAGCCGCAACTGGCTGGTGTGGCAGACGGCGCAGTTGCGCTGGTAGCTGGTGGCGTTCGACAGGCGCGGGAATTGGGAGATGAGGGTGCGCTCGCTGCCGGCCGGATCGATCATTGCCCAGTAGTTGACCCACTTCTTCTGGAGCGCGTTGAACTGGATGGGAAAGACGAAGATGCGGTTATCGGCGAGGCGGGTGGCATAAGCCTGCTGCCACTTGGAGCCGATGACGTAATCGACGCGGTAGCGCTTCCAGGCGCCGCCTTCGACCAGGAATTCGAAGTACGGCTTGTCGCCGCCGCCCATGCGGACCTGGTCCCATTGGGTGAGTTGGGAGAAGTCCGCGAGGATCTCTGCTTCCCGCACGGGGTGGAGCATCGCGGCCATGCCGGTGGACTGCCACGATTCGTAGATCGCCTTGTGGCATGTCTTACAGGCTTCCGAGCCGGCGAACCTGGCGCGCTCCTTCTCCGGGCCGGGTGACGGCTCGGCGGGCAACCGTCCGCCGGTGCGAGCGATGACGGCGCGGGCGAACTGTTCGAGGTCTTCCCGGGTTTTCTTCCAATCGGATTCCTTCACTCCGGCCGGCCCCTCGAAGAGGGAGAGCCACAGAAGGGCATCTCTGGCGTCGCGATAGGCGGCCGGCAGTCTGCCCTGGGCGAGTTCGACCCGGGCGAGAGCGAGCAGCAGCGGAGCATTTTCGGGCAGCAGACGGAGCGAGGCGCGCCCGTCCTCGAGCACGCGGGCGTTGTCTTTCAGATCGAGACTCGCGCCGGCCGAGATCTGATAGACGCCGGCCAGGAGCCAGGACCGCGGATAGCGTTCGAGGAAACGGCCGGCGAGGGCGCGTCGTTTGGAGGCATCGGGTGTTTTGAGCAGCTCCAGGTAATCATTCCGTTCGGCGCCGCTCCCGGCGCGACTGACGAGCGAGCCGCGGTTCTTCGGGGCGCCGATGTGACCGATGTCGAGATCCTGGGCCAACAGGGTGGCGGTGAGGAGAAGCCAGATCATTGGCGCCTGCCCTGTTCCACCTGCCGCAACAGGCCGCGCATGAAGGAGTCCTCGGGGAAGTCCTGGGCGAAGCGCTCCATGGCCTCCTTGGCCTGTGGATACTGCTTTGCCCGGATGAAGGCGAGGATGAGGTGCTTGCGGATGGTCTGCGAGTAGGGATAGCTGTTCTCGCCGCGCTTCAATGCGGCGATGGCGTCCTCGGACCGGCCGGCGCGAGAGAGCGCTTCGCCCAAGTTGACATAGGTGGTGGAGGACGCCTTGCCTTTCCGCTCGGCTTTGGCGAGCAGGTCAGCGGCTTCGGGACGATTCCCGGCAAGCGCCTCGCTGCCGAGCGCGGCCAGGACCAGGGGATCTTCCGGCAGCGCGCGGCGGGCCTGCTCGAGGAGAGCCTGATACCGGGTTCGCAACTCCGGGGCGCGCGCCATCAATTCGCCGTAGGCGGAGAGGCGAGTGAGCAGGGGCAGGGAAGCCGGGCCGCCGGAGTTGAGGAGCAAGAGTCCGGGGATTTGTGGATTCGCTGCGGGTTCCGGCACGGAGAAGGCGGCAGTGGGGCGGGCGGGGATGCGGTGGTTCGTCAGGGCGGAATGGGAGATCACCTCGATGTCGCGCTTCGGCATGTGGCAGGCGGCGCAATCGTCGGATGGGGACCGCATGCGGCGGGCGTCGATGCCGAGAGTGCAGCTTTTCTCGCCATGGCATCCCAGGCACTTGCCGCGGAAGTAGGAGACCGCCCTCGTTCCGGCGGGCTGTTCGTGAGGATCGTGGCAGGTGAGGCAACTCAGCTTGCCGTTTGTCGCGCGGTAGCATTTGCTCAGCTTCATGGAGGAGTGATGCTCCAGCAGGTCCTCTTCCTTGCGTACTTGAGGCAGGCCGAAGATAGCCACGGTGCGCGCCAGAGGAGTAGAAGGGCGGAAGTCCGAGTATTGGCGGCCGGGCAGCAGCACTCGCGCGTCGCCTCCCTGGTGGCACTGCATACAGATATCCTCGGCAAGCCGCGGCGGGAGTCTCGCGGGGTTGACGATGGACGTATCGGGCAACGCGCGGCTGCCGCGGATTCGTTCGCTGACATGCAACTGTCCCGGACCATGGCATTTCTCGCACCCGATGGCCATTTCGGCGAATGGCGGATCTTCATAGAGCCCGTCGCGGCCCGTCGCGACATTAGGGCGTCCGGCGTGACAGATGATGCAGGCGTCATAGATGGGGCGGTTGAAGCCTTCGCCGGCCTCCTCGAAGCCGGGAGAAAGTTCCCATTTGCCTGGAAGGGAATAATAAGACAGCGGGGCCTGAAACAGATGGTTGCCGCGGCGCACGGCATAGCTGATGCCGCTCTCGCCGGAGCCGATGGCGAAGGCCAGTTCGTGGGCGGTCTCATAGAGGAGCGCGCCGTCCTTGTGCTCTGATTCGGATTGGTAGAGCTTGCCTTTTTCCGCATAGACGCGGTAGTCACGGTTCAGTTTCTCATTGCGGACAGTAACGGGCGCGCTCAAGAGGCTTGCGTCGGGAACCGTGATGGAGCGGCCCATGGCGGTTTGGGTGAAGCCGCGGTAGATAGCCGGATGGCAGCCCGCGCACGTCTTCGAGCCTACGTAGGCGACGCCGGGCCCCGTGTTGCGAAACACGAGCGGCGCGGCGGCAAGGTTGCCGAGCAAGATGAACGGCAGAAGGCGCACTTCAACTTTTTACCACCTGCCACGGCTCGGGGGTGATCCGCACGCCGACGGCGGCATTGCCCGGAAGCGTTCCACGGACGGTTACCTCGAGGTCACGGCCATGCTGCGCCCATTCGCTATCGGCGGATGCGCCGAGGATACGCACCGTGGAGCGCTCGGCGGCAATGACGCCGGGAATGGTGAAGGCATTCGAGGAGGGCCGCTCGAGCAGGAAGGCATAGACGCTGTCGCCCTTGCGGGTGAAGCGGACATCCGGCGCGCCCTTATCGGAAGCCGAGGCGCGGACCCACGGCTGGGTATCGAAGATTCCTTCGCCGTTCACCGCCAGCCAGTCCCCCAACTTGTGGAGACGATCCAGTTGGATATCGGAGATGGAGCCGTCGGGCCGAGGGCCGATGTTGAGCAACAGGTTTCCGTTCTTGCTGACGATGTCCACAAGCAAGGCAATGAGTTTGTCCGGGGCGATGACGTGCTCGGGGCCCTCGGCCTGGTTGTAGCCGAAGCTGAAGCCGAGCCCGCGGCAACTCTCCCATTTTTTTTCGGTGATCTTGTCGTAGCGGGCGTATTCGGGCGTAGTGAAGTCAGAGAACCCGACGCCGAAGCGGTTGTTGATGACGCCATCGGGGACCGCGCCGTAGTAGTGAGCGAAGATGCCGGGGAGGTTGCCGAGCTTCGGGTAGTTGATGTCGTTCCACATCACGGACGGCTGGTAGCGATCGGTCAGTTCGGTCCAATGCGCGTCGGCGTAGCGCGCGTACTCTTCGCTTTGAGGGACCATGCGGCGCAGGCCGGCCATGGTTTGGATGGGCTCGGAAGTGAAGGTCCAATCGAGGCCGCCGGAATAATAGAGGCCCATTTTGAGGCCCTGGGCGCGGACGGCGGCGGTGAGGTCTCCGGCGAGGTCACGCGCGGCGGAGAGATTCGGGCCGGGGCGCTTGGGATTGGCCACCTTGCTCGGCCAGAGGCGGAAGCCGTCGTGGTGCTTGGTGGTGAGCACGGCGTAACGGGCTCCGGTTTTCCTGAACAGCGCGGCCCAGATGGAGGGATCCCACTTCGCGGTCTCTTTGTTGAAGGTGGGAGTGAACTGGTAGTAGTCAAAGTCCCTGCCATAGGTCTTGAAGTGGTGCTGCCGGGTGGGCGAGCCCGGAATACGCAGCGTGTTCAAGTACCATTCGGCATAAGGGTTATTGGTGAACCACTTCGTTGGGTCGACCTTGCCGAGTTCTCCGGTGGGAGGCGCCCAAGCGGGCACGGAGTAGAGGCCCCAGTGAATGAAGATGCCGAGTTTGGCGTTCCGGTACCAATCGGGGACCTGATGAGTGTGGATGGACTCCCAGTCAGGCTCGATTTTGCGAGGATGCCCGCGCGGGTTTTGCGCGGCGGCCCCCATTGCGCCGAGCGCCGCGGTTCCCGCGAGGTTCCGGGTGAATCTTCGACGGTTCAATGATGTCCTCCTTTGCGGTCATGCGGCGCGCAGGGCGATGACGGTGACGTCTTTATCGGGAGCGGCGGCGGGGAGTTGCAGCGTGAGGTTCTGATCGCTCTGCCGGAACTCGATGGGAGCGCCGCTATCGAGCAGGGATGCAGACCGGAGCTTGGGGAGCCCTTTGGCCGGCACTTCGAGGGTCGTGCCGGGCCAATCGAGAATGTGGAGGAAGACATCGGGGCCCCGGGCGGTGGTGCGGCAGGAAGGCACGCCCTGGAGCGGCCCGTAGGTGGTGTCGTAGATGGCCTCGCCGTTGCGGTCCAGCCATTTTCCGATGGCCCGCAGCCGCTCTTCGAATTCGGGCTGGATGGTTCCATCCGGTTCGGGGCCGACGTTCAACAGGAAATTACCACCGCGGCTTGCGACCTCGACCAGGTTGCGAATGAGTTCGGTGGACGATTTGAAGTGAAGGTCGTTCTTGTTGTAAGCCCAGGTGTTGTTGATGGTCATGCAGGTTTCCCACAGCCGGAAGTCCTCGGGCTTGGGAACGCCTGCGGCGAGGGCGGCGGCGGAGGAGGGGTCCGTTCCCGAGATGCGAACATGCCGCGTGGGGATCGCCTTGGGGATGAACTGTTCGGGCGTTTCGTAGTCGGCGGGCACGCCGATGCGGTTGTTGACGAGCGTGGCGGGTTGGAGTTCGTGGATGAGCTTGAGAAAGCGCTGCCCGTCGTACTTGCCCTGGTTGCCCAGGCCATCGAACCAGATGAGGGCAACGGGTCCGTAGCGGGTGAGGAGTTCGGAGAGTTGCAGGGACATGTAGTCGAGATAGAGGGGCCATTCCGGCCGCTCGGGCTGCCCGTTCCAGTTTTCGCCGGCGGGCTTCGAGGTATCGCGGAAGGCGGGATGGTTCATGTCCGGAGGGGAATAGTAGAAGCCGAGCGGCATGCCTTCTTCGCGGCACGCGCCGGCCAGTTGTTGGACGATGTCCTTGCCGTAGGGCGTCTTCGTGATCTTGTAGCCCGTGTAGTGGGAGTCGAACATGCAAAAGCCGTCGTGGTGTTTGGTGGTGAAGACCATGTAGCGCTGGCCCGCGGCGCGCGCGAGGCGGATGAAGGCATGCGGGTCGAACTTGACGGGATTGAAGCGCGACGGCAGTTTGCGGTAGTCGGCCTCACTGATGTAATTCGGTTTGCCGGTATTGGGGCGCATGATGGGCCAGGAAGCTTCGACGCTGGCGAGCGAGTAGGGCCCCCAGTGGATGAACATGCCGAACTTGGCGGCGCGGTACCAGGCGGTGCGGCCGGCGGAGTCCTCGGCGATGCCGGGGAGAGAAAGGAGAGGAGGCAGGGAGAGGAGTTTGAGAACATCCCGGCGCGAGAAATGAGCGCTCATGAGGCCAGTATATAGCACAGTAACCGTTGAGGTAGCTGTTGATAAGCGCTTGGTTTCTCATTGCGCGGCTTGTTTGCCCACTTTCAAGGCGAAGGCTCGCTTGGGGGGTGCTTTCCCACAGGCCACCAGACCCTCAACGAACGCTCCGGAATCAAACTCCAACCAACTCTCCGAAGTTGCTAATTCTTCAGATGACAAACCAAAGTCTTAGCCTGCTTGTCCGCCATCGACTTTTCTCCACTCTGGCGCGTCTCACAAGAGTGATTCGGATTCTGATGACGGTCTTCCTGGCAGTTCCCGCTGCCGCGGCAGTGCCGCTTAGCTGCACGGGAAGCGCCATCCTGGGAACATTTCAGGTTTCGGTGCGGCCGTTTTCTCCAGGCCGGCCTCTGCCGCTAAAATCCGTATCCGCCATCCCGGCGGGTTCACGGCTCATTTGGAGCCCTCTTCGCCTCCCCTCGCAGGCTTCCACCAGCGGCGAGGTCGCCGCCGTTCTCGTCTCCGCATCCACCGGCGATCTCGTCACATTGGAACCGCGAAAAGCGGCCGCGCGCGCGGAATGGCAACTCCTCGACCGTCCTCAGGTCATCGCGCTCATCTATGGCCCTCAAGGCCTCAGCGAGGGCAAGATCAAATCGCTGGTCACTCGCAATCGCGACCTCGTGCGGCAACTCGCGGACTATGCCGACCAAAGTTCCCAAGTGGAATCCCTGGTGCAGGCTCTCGCCGATGCCCAGCAATCCGGTGGCGGAGCCGATGCCGTTCTCCGGGGATTCTCCGCTCAGTATGGCCTCACCCCACAGAAACTGGACACCAAAGCGCCCACTGATCAGCAGGCGGCTCTGCTCCTGAAGGCGCTGCTCCCGGCCGCGGGAGCCTACGACCCCCTTTCCAACCGCAGCGCTCAGGTCCAGCAATCGGGCGGGCTCGCCGCCTCGGTGGCGGGGATGTTCTTTGGTAATCCCGTGGGCCTTGCCGTTGGCGGAGCCGCGCTCCTGCAGAACCTCAAGACCGTCTTATTCCCCGACACCGAGTTTCGCTCGGCGTTCGCCCAAACCGCCGACAATGACGGCATGGCGTTCTGCACCAAAAGCCTCGCGCCGAAGTCCAAGACTCGTACCGCCTATCTTTGGGCATACCGCGTTCCGGATGCGAAAAAGCCCACCCTATCTTTGGCCGGCGCTCCGCACCTGCCCATCGGTTCGACATCGGCTCTCATTCTGGAACATGGAACGGCCTCAAGAGCAAAGGGACTCGACCGTGTCCGTGACTGGCGTTTGACCCCCGCCGCGGGTGGTCCGTCCATTCCCGTCGATGTCAATGCCACCTCCGCCGGCTCTCTGGAAATCGATCTTTCCAAAGCGAACACACCAGCGGGCGACTACCATCTGGCTGCCTCCTGGGATTGGGAACCGCTCTCCGTCGCCGGAACCCTGCACCTGTACCCCTACGCGGACTTCGCCCAGGTCACCCTCGCCCGAGGTGAGCCGGACAAACTCGTCGAAGGCGCCGGGAAGGTCACGGTGAAACTGTCCGGGGCCGACTTCCAGTTTGTCGAAAACGCCGCTCTCGAATCGGCTTCACAGGATGCCAAGCCGGAAGACGTCCGGTTTACTCTCCCCATGGGCAAGCGCGCCGGTCCGCAACGCTCCCTCGCGGTGAACATCGATACGGCCAGGCAGGGCGCCTACCGCCTGGTGCTCATGCAATCCGACGGCGTGGCGCACAAGATCCCGCTCCTCATCCTTCCCCCGAATCCCAAGCTCTCCAATCTCCCCATCCGTCTCAACATGGGCGAAACTTCCCAGGGCATTCGGCTGCTCGGAAGCGGCTTGGACCGCATAGAAGCCGCCTCCTCGGACGCGGGGGAAATCACCGGCGCTCCGGGCGTTCACCACTGGTCCGGCCGCATTCAACTCAAAGCCGGCGTGCTCAAGGACCAGCGCTTTCCCCTGCTGCTGAAAGTGAAAGGCCTCGAGAATCCCTTGACGGCGCCGGACGCCATCGAAATCGTGGGGCCGCGGCCGAGGATTCTGTCCGCGCGGAAGTCTCTGGCGGACGCTCCGGGAATTGAAATCGCGGCGGATGAGTTGCCGGCCGGTATCCCGGCAGGGTTGGTGCTGCAAGTGCAGGCATCGCACGACGCCATCCGGCCGCGCCTCGAACTCGGCTGCGAAACCGGATCCCTGCGCCGGGCGCTAACGCTTTCCCCGGGCGAGCCCTCCGCCGGAGCGGGCCTCACCTTCGCCGGGCCGGGCGTGTTGTATCTTTCCGTGGATCCCGGGGCCGTAGGCTACGCCGGGTGCCGCATGGCGGCTGCCGTTAGCCTCGATCCGGAAGGCCGCTCGGATCGTTTCGTTCTCGGCCGCGTGATACGCGTTCCGCGCCTCGACAAGTTTACGCTCACCAACGAGAGGGTGGGTGATTCGAACTATGCGGGCGTCCTCGAGGGAAGCGATCTCGATGTGATCGAAAAGACCGGGTGGGACGCGGAGCATGGCGTGCCTGTGGAGTCGATTCCCGCGCCGGTCCCCGGTGACCCCGCGCGCCAGACCGTGCGCATTGTCTTGCCTTGGCCCGCCCCTGCGCCTCACGCCCTCTTATACGTCTGGCTCCGTGGAGAGACCCGGGGGCGCAAAACCTCCGTCGCCTACTGAATCCGCCCGTCAGGCGGTGCTCACTGCCCCGCGAACCGCCGCAGCCGCACAATCTCAATGAACGACACGAAAATATTCACCAGGCCCACTCCGCTCACCGCGCCGCGGAAGTAGGGGTTCATCCAGACCTGATTGAGTGTGCGGTTCCAGGTGGCGAAGAAATTCGTCTCCCAGAAATCGAGCCACGGAAACACTAACAGAAAGACGCCTAATTCGAAGCAGAATATGGCGAATAGCACCGCGCCCACTTTGTGATACCAGCGGTAGGCGCTCTCCGGAGTCTCGTCCGGGTGCGGGGCGTGTTCCTCTGGCGTCAGGTAGGGGGAGGAGTCCGGGGTCAATGACACGCGTCCTCCTGGAATGCGGGAAAGAGGGGAAGTTGCCGCACGGGCTCGTAGCTCATGCGGTGATGAGGGGTAGGCCCGTAGCGATCGAGGGCCTCGATGTGCTCGGGCGTGGGATAGCCCTTGTGACGGCAGAGGCCGTACTGAGGGTAGACGGCGTCCCATTCGCGCATGCACGCATCGCGGTCCACCTTGGCGAGAATGGATGCAGCCGCAATCGTGGGGCAGAGGGCATCGCCATGGATGATGCCCTGCTGTGGCAGAGGCAGATCGATGGTAAGGGCGTCGATAAGGAGATAGTCCGGAGCGGGAGTCAGCTTCTCGATGGCGCGCCGGATGGCGAGACGCGAGGCCTGATAGATATTGATGGCGTCGATTTCGTGCGCTTCGGCTACGGCGACCGCCCAGGCGTGGGCGCGCTCCCGGATGCGCGAGGCAAGCACTTCGCGCCGTTCGCGGGGCAGTTCTTTACTGTCGCGAAGTCCGCGGATGGGGGCGTCCGCTTTCAGGATGACCGCCGCCGCGAACACGGGGCCGAAGAGGGAACCGCGCCCGGCTTCATCGGCGCCGGCGATGAACAAATACCCCTGCTCTTGGGCAGCGCGCTCGTAGGTGCTTCGGATGGTCCGCGTTTTGGCTGCCTTTGCACCCACTCGATGATGCTCGATTCCGGCGATGGTCCGTGCCTGATGACGGTTATTCGCGTTCCCGGAGCCGCGCCGCTTTGCCGCGCAAGCCGCGCAGGTAGTAAAGCTTGGCGCGCCTTACGCGGCCCGTGCGGACGACGGAGATGGAGTCGATCACCGGCGCATGGACGGGAAAGATGCGCTCGACGCCGTGGCCGAAGCTGATCTTGCGGACCGTGATGGATTCACCCAAGCCCGTGTTGTTACGGGCGATGACGGTGCCCTCGAATGCCTGGAGCCGTTCCTTGTCGCCTTCGCGGATCTTCACTTGAACGCGGATGGTATCACCGATCCGGAATGCGGGAATATCGGCCCGCCTGTGCTTGTTGATTACCTTCTGCAAAATCGAATTCGTCATTGGGCTACCTCTGTTACAAAGCGCAAATTACTTAGTTTAGCGCGTTGGCGCTATTCGCCGCCAGCAGGCTTTTCCCGCGCGGCAGTTTTTCTCAGCAGATCCGGGCGCCGGCGGGCTGTTTTCTCGTACGCCGCCCCGCGCCGCCATTGCCGGATCTGTTCATGATTCCCGTTCAACAGGACCTCGGGCGCCTTCCAGCCGCGGAACTCCGCCGGGCGGGTCCAGTGAGGACAATCGAGGAGGCCTTCCGTGAAGGACTCGTGGACGGCGGACGCCTGGTTGCCGAGCACGCCGGGCAGGAGGCGCGCCACGGTGTCCACGACGGCGGCGGCAGCCAGTTCGCCTCCGCTGAGGACGTAGTCTCCAATCGAGAGTTCGTCATCGCAGAGGTGCTCGGCCACTCGTTCGTCCACACCTTCGTAGCGGCCGCAAATCAGCAGAACTTCGTCGAGCGCGCTCAACTCGCGCGCCACGCTTTGATCGAACAACCGTCCCTGCGCCGACATCAGCAATACTTTCTTTCGCGGCCCTCTCTCCGGCCAGATGGATTCCACCGCGCGGAACAGCGGTTCCGCCTTCATGACCATCCCTTCACCGCCTCCGAAGGGGCGATCATCCACCGTCTTGTGCCGGTCGCGGGTCCAATCGCGCAGATTGTGGACGCGCAACTCGACGGCGCCGGACTCGATGGCTTTGCCTACCACGCCACAGGCGAATGGACTCTGAAAAAAGTCCGGGAAGATCGTGAGGATGTGGAAGATCACAGATCTTTCAATCCTTCCGGCAGGACAACGGCAATGCGCCTGGCGGCGGTATCGACGCGCGCGCAGATGGCCGGGACGAAGGGAATGAGCAACTCTCCGCCCGCGCCGTGCACTTCGAGCAGGACGGGCCCGCCGTACTCGTGATAATCCACCACCGTCCCTAACTCCTCGCCGCCCTGTTGGTCAACAATGCGGCAACCGATCAGATCGTTGAGATAAACTTCTCCCTCCGGGGCGGGGGGGCGATCTTCTTTGGGGATGCACAGTTCTGCTCCGCGGAGGACCTCCGCGGCTTCCACGGTATCGATCCCCTCGATTTTCAGGACCATCCGGTCCTTCTGCCTCCAGGCTGACTCGATCCGGACCCGGCGGCCGGGGGGGTGGATTTCCAGGTGGGAAAAGGCGGTGATCTGATCGGGGGACCAGTTGGCCGCCTCCACGATTACCTCACCACGAACCCCACGCGGCCTGACGATGTGCGCCAGAGTTGTCCATTCAGGCACACGTTATTCCAGGATCTCGAGAGTAAACCTGCGGTTGAGTTTCATACCGGAGGCCCCCAGGAGGGTCCGGATCGCGCGTGCGGTGCGGCCCTGCTTTCCGATGACCTTGCCGAGATCGCTGGGCGCCACGCGCAGTTCAAGCACCGTCACCTGCTCCCCGGCGACTTCCCGCACCACGACTTCCTCCGGGATGTCGACCAGAGATTTCGCAATTTCTTCAACTAAATCTTTCATCCCCATCCGAAGTCTCCTCGCTCGCTCGATGATAGCATTCCGATTCGGCGTGTTCGCCGGAATCGAGACTTCAGTGCTGAACTAGACCGCGGCGGGAGCGGGATTGCGCTCGAGCAGGCGCGCCACCGTGTCCGAAGGCCGCGCGCCGCATTTCATCCAGTAGGTGATCCGGTCGTGCTTCAGGTTCACGACGGCGGGAGTCGCCACGGGATTATAATGTCCCACCACTTCGACGGCACGGCTATCCCGCGCGCGCTCTTTGTCGATCACCACTACCCGGTAGGTCGGCTTTTTCTTGGCTCCAAAACGAGCCAGACGAATCATTAGCATGCTCTTTGTATACTCCTAAACCCTATTGCCTGCTTCTTGCCTGCTTCTCTCAGTCTATCCGAATCCCATTCCCCCGAAGCCGGGGAGTTTGAACTTGCCCATTTTCTTGCCGAGCAGGCCGCCCGAGAAGGTCTTCATCATCTTGCGGGCCTGCGTATACTGTTTGAGCAACTGGTTGACGTCCTGGACGGTGGCGCCGCTGCCCATGGCGATACGGCGGCGCCGGGATCCATTGATGATCATGTGGTTGACGCGTTCGGCGGGCGTCATCGAGTCGACGATGGCGACGATCCGCGTGAGTTCCTTTTCATCCACCTTGGCGTTTTTCAATTCTTTGCCGAGGGGACCCAACTGCGGCATCATTCCGAGCAGGCTCTCGAGCGGACCGAGTTTTCGCAACTGCTTCAACTGGTCGCGGAAATCCTCGAGGGTGAACTCGTTGTCGATGAGTTTCCGCTGCATCTCTTCGGCTTTCTTCTGATCGATGGTCTCTTCCACCTTTTCGATCAGCGAAAGTACGTCGCCCATGCCGAGAATGCGGGAAACCGCGCGGTCGGGATGGAACGCCTCGAAGGCGTCCGGCTTCTCACCGACACCGATAAACTTCAATGGTTGGCCGGTAACGGTGCGGATGGAGAGGGCCGCGCCGCCGCGGGCATCGCCGTCCATCTTGGTGAGGATAACGCCGGTGATCCCCAAGCGCTTGTGAAATTCGTCAGCCGATTTTACGGCGTCCTGTCCCGTCATCGCGTCGGCGACGAAGAGGATTTCCACGGGATTCAGCAGTTCCTTCAGTTGCTGCAACTCGACCATCAGTTCGTCGTCGATGTGCAGACGGCCGGCCGTATCCACCAGCAAGACATCCCGGTTATTCTGGACCGCTTCGCGCCGCGCGGATCGGGCGAGGTCAACGGGTTTGCTCTCCTCGGGAGAGCCTTCGTAGATGGGAATCTGTATGTCTTTGGCCAGCACCGATAACTGCCGCCGGGCCGCCGGACGGTAGACGTCGACGGAAACCACCATCGGCCGGTTGCCCTGCTTACCCAGATACCGGGCTAGTTTCCCTGTGCTGGTGGTCTTGCCCGAGCCCTGGAGGCCGACGATCATGATGACGCTCGGCGGTTCGTTGGCCAGGCGCAGTTTGGCCGTATGGCTGCCCAGGATCTTGGTCAGTTCGTCACGGACGATCTTTACCACCTGCTGCGCCGGGGAAAGAGCCGACAGCACTTCCTGGCCGACCGCCTTCTCCTTGACGCTCTCCATCAACTGTTTGACGACGCGGAAATGCACGTCTGCTTCGAGGAGGGCGACGCGGATCTCTTTGAGCGCCGCCTCCATATTCGCAGCCGTGAGCTTTCCTTCACCGCGCAGGTTTTTGAACACCCGCTGCAGTTTGTCTGAGAGATTCTCGAACATGCCTGGAGGACCCTTTGGGGCAGGAGTGTAGCCGCGGGAGCCGAAACTGACGCAGCCCTTACATTATACGCAGGTTACGGATGTCTTTGCACGCCCAATCGGGCTATGTCTCTACATCCGCGAAGATTTCCGCTACCGCGATGGCCAGTTCCGGGAGCAATTTGGGAACCGTCAGAGTGTCCTTTTCGGTGAGAACCAGAGGTCTTTGGCCGGCCTCATGGACTTCCACTTCCCGGTTCTCCCCGTCCACCAGCCAAACGTAAACTGCTCCCGCGTTGAGGTATTGCCGCAGTTTCTTGCGGATTCGCGATGCCGTGTCGCTCGGGGAGAGAACGTCGACCGCGATCTCCGGCGCGCCGGAAAGATAAGGGCTGTCTTTTCGTTTCCGCGTCCGGTCTCGCCGGCAAACAGAGACGTCCGGAGCCCGAACCGTGTATGGATCTTCGTCAAGCACGAACCCCGATTCGCTCATGACCCGGAATTCCTTATGGTGTTTCAGTGCGATGCGCAGCAGATAGACTATCTGCGCCGACAGATCGCCATGGTTTGCACTGGAGGGAGGTGACACAACAAGCGCTCCTTCATCGAGTTCGTGCCGGCAGCCGTCGTCCGGCAATGTCAGGAACTGCTCCAGGGTGGTCACCGCCGTCGTCCCCATGTCTTCATGTTACGCGAACCCGCGCCAGTGCGTTATCCTGTCCCTTTGTCTGCCGGAGGGAGTTCCCCCGGAAGAGAGTTCCCCTCGAGAGAGTCCCATGGATAAGCACGCAGCCACGCGCCGAAGAGACCAGGAAGACCTGGGCCGGTTCGGCTACGCGCAGGAACTTTTCCGCAACATGGGCGGATTTTCGAATTTCGCCATCAGCTTTTCCATCATCTCGATCCTCACCGGTGCGGTGACTCTGTACGGATATGGCCTCGAGATGGGCGGTCCGCTGGAAATGACCCTGGGCTGGCCGATTGCGACCGTATTCACCCTCACCGTCGCGGCGAGCATGGCGGAACTCTGTTCGGCGTATCCGACGAGCGGAGCCATGTATCACTGGGCGGCGGATCTGGGCGGTCCTGTCTGGGGGTGGTTTGTCGCGTGGCTCAATATCTTCGGTCTCATTGCGGCGGTGGCGGGCATCAATTACAGTTGCGCGCAATTCATTCTCCCGTTCCTCGGCTGGCCCTCGACTTCGGGGAATCTGTTCGCCATGCTGGCGTTCATCCTGATTACGCAGGCTGTACTGAACCACTACGGGGTGCGGTTAGTGGCGTGGCTCAATGACGGGAGCGTGGCTGTGCACATTGCCGGGGTCCTGGTGGTGGTGGGCACGGTTTTCTGGTTCGCCCCCTTGAAGCCGGTTGCGTTCCTGGCGGAGGGGATCAACAGCAGCGGCCATTCCCCTTATGTATGGGCCTTCCTTCTCGGATTGCTTCAGGCGCAATGGACGTATACCGGTTTTGACGCCTCTGCGCACATGGCTGAGGAAACGGAAGATCCCCGCCGGCGGGCGCCCTGGGGGATCGTGCTCTCCGTGGCGGTCAGCGGAGTGGTTGGCTACATCCTGCTACTGGCCCTGACTCTGGCGGTTCCTTCCATCCCGCAGGTGTTGAACGCCAGGGACTCGAGCGGCAATCCCATCTCCGCCGCCATCGCGATTCTGCAATCCGCGCTAGGGGCGAGGGCCGGCAACGCCGTGGCTGCGCTGGCTTCGATGGCGATGTGGTTTTGCGGCCTGTCCGCCATCACATCCGCCTCGCGTACCCTGTACGCGCTTGCCCGCGACCACGGGACGCCTGGTTCGAACTGGCTGCGCGGGGTGAATCCACGGCATGGGACTCCGGGTCCGGCGATCTGGTCCGTCACGCTCGCCGCCATGGCTGCGATGGTCTGGAGCGGCGCAATCCCGGTGGTGACCTCCTTGAGCACGGTGGCGCTCTATGTCGCCTATCTCATCCCGATTATTCTCGGACTGCGGAGCAGCCAATGGCGTTCGAACGCCGTTTGGAACCTGGGGAAATACAGCCGGGCGGTGAACTATGCGGCAATCGGCTACACTGTGATGGTCTGCTTCGTGCTGATGATGCCGCCGAACGACCTCGCCGGCCGCACGCTGATCGGGATCGTCCTGCTGTTGGCGGGAATCTACCGCATCGAAGCCCGGGGAAAATACAAGGGCCCGCACTGGGCTGTTAAGGATCGTACAACGGGATGACTCTGGCGGAAGTTCTCGATAAATTTGAAGAAAACAATATCGAGCGTGTGAAGTTGGGCGCGGTGGATATTGACGGTGTTCTGCGCGGAAAATACATCAGCCTGGAGAAGTTCAAATCCGCGGCAGACACTGGGCTCGGGTTTTGCGACGTGATCTTCGGCTGGGACATCGCCGATGTCCTTTATGACAACGTATCCATCACGGGGTGGCATACGGGCTATCCGGACGCCCACGCGCGGATCGATCTTTCCTCGCTGCGGATGATTCCCTGGGAGCCGGGGACTGCCTTTTTCCTTCTCGATCTTTACGATCACCGCGGAGAACCTCTGGCCGTTTCTCCGCGCCAGTTGCTGCAGCGCGTGGTGCGCCTCGCGGAAGAGCGTAATTTCCGGCCATTTGCAGCCGCGGAATACGAATTCTGGATGTTTGAGGAGACGCCCCGGGCACTGCGGGAGAAGGGATTCCGCAATCTTACGCCGCTGTCTTCGGGAATGTTCGGCTACAGTGTTCTGCGGGCCTCACAGAACTCTCCGCTGGTGGTGGATCTGATTGAGCAGCTCAAAGGATTCCAGGTGCCACTTGAAGGATTTCATACCGAAACGGGCCCCGGCGTGTACGAGGCGGCCATTCATGTGGATCACGCGGCGGCCGCGGCGGACCAGGCGGTGCTGTTCAAGACGGCGGTGAAGGAGATCGCCTCGCAGCACGGCGTTGTCCCCACCTTCATGGCGAAGTGGAATGCGGACTTACCCGGTTCGAGCGGCCATTTGCACCAAAGTCTTTGGAGCAGAGAGGGCAACGAGAACCTCTTTTTTGACCGCCGGCAGGGCATGTCTCCCCTGATGAATCATTACATCGCGGGCCTGGTTCAGTTCATGCCGGAGTTTCAGGTGATGTATTGTCCCACGGTCAACTCGTATAAACGTACGGTGCCCGGGGCTTGGGCGCCGGTGAATGCGACATGGGGAATGGACAACCGGACAACCGCGGTGCGAGCTATTCCGGGCAGCGAAAAGTCGACCCGGGTCGAACTCCGTATCACCGGAGCGGACATCAATCCATATCTCGCCCTTGCCGCGTCATTGGCGGCGGGATTGGAAGGGACGGAGCGGAAACTCGACCCTTCCGCGCCCACGACAAATGCCTATACAGCCAAGGAGGCGCCACCCCTGGCAGCCAATCTGCTTGAAGCCACGTCGCGGTTTCAATCAAGCGCCGTCGCGCGGAAATGGTTCGGTGACGCCTTCGTCGATCACTACGCCGCCACGCGGAGGTGGGAAGTACGACAGTTTGAAAAAGCAGTTACCGATTGGGAACTGGCGCGCTATCTGGAATCCATATGATCTCGACGTTTTCTTTTCCGACCAAGATTCTGTTCGGCCCCGGAGCCGTGGAACGGCTGCCCGGGGAGATGGATCAGCGCGGCATGCGGAAGCCGCTGCTGGTGACGGACGCCGGACTGGCCAGGACAGCCGTGTTTACACGCGTCCACAAACTGGCTCCTGATGCTGTTGTGTTCACGCAGGTCGATCCCAATCCGACGGAACAGAACGTACTCGATGGCGCGGAACTGTACGTGAGCGAAGGCTGCGACAGCGTCATCGGGCTAGGAGGGGGATCACCGCTCGACGCCGCCAAGGCCATCCGGCTCAAGGTGACTCATCCGCTTCCTTTAGCTGATTACGACGATCTCGTTGACGGCTGGAAGCGCATCTCCCCGGACCTTCCGCCGTTTGTTGCGATTGCCACCACGGCGGGTACGGGAAGCGAAGTCGGCCGGTCGTCCGTCATCACCATTGAAAAGACAAATCGCAAGACGGTCATCTTCAGTCCTTACCTCATTCCGTCGGTGGCCATCAATGACGCGGAACTGACGTTGGACCTGCCGGCAGGCGTGACGGCGGGCACTGGGATGGATGCCTATACGCACAACGTGGAAGCCTATCTCGCCAAGGGCTACCACCCTCTGTGTGATGCGATTGCATTGGAGGGCGCACGTCTGGCGTCGGAAAATCTTCCCCGCGTGATGGCGAATCCGAGGGATGTCGAGGCACGCGGCAACATGTTGATGTCTTCGATGATGGGCGCCATTGCCTTCCAAAAGGGACTTGGGGCTACCCATTCCCTCGCGCATCCGCTCTCTTCGGAGTTTGGGATGCACCATGGCACGGCCAACGCGGTGCTGCTTCCTTACGTGCTGGAGTTCAACCACGGTGCCGCAAAGGAACGCATGATCACGCTCGCCCGGCAAGCCGGCGTGCCCGATATCATCGATCGCACAAAGGAACTGAACCGGCTGTGCAGGATTCAGCCCCGGCTGCGAGATTATGGTATTCCCGAGTCGAGCCTCGGCATGCTCGCCGGGAAGGCTATCGAAGACGGGTGTCACCTCTCAAATCCGCGACCGTGCACGGAGGAGGATCTGCTCCACCTCTACCGGCAGGCCTGGTAGCGCTAATCGAAGGTTTCCGCCGCGGTACGGGCGTCAATCAGCCGGAGGCTCCAGCGTTCGAGGGTTTCCAGATCCGCGGATTCAATTTGCAGAGCGAGTTCCATGGGTATGGGACCGAAGCGTTTTTCCAATTGCCTGGCAAGCATATGGCGGGCGGCTTCGGTGCGGCCTTGCACCAGACCCTTCTCCTCGCCTTGGTGGAAGATCTCCGCCAGCCATTCGTTCTCCATGATGTCGATCTCGATGGGCATGCTCTCAATCTCCTCTTTGACTGCCGGAACCAAGCCTCTCAATCCGGATAGTATCACAAGCTTCGCCAGCCAACTCTGCCTCTTCGGCGGCGGTGTTTCGGCGATTCTTCGCAGCACCCTCGCCACTACAGGGCGGTGATCGGTGAGCTTTCCCAACATTCCGAGCAGGTTGTCTTCGAGAAACGGGCTCTCCAGCAGTTCGGTGGTATCCATCATCTGGAGGTTGACAACGCGGTAGGAGAACAGGAGTCCCGGTTCGTCGATTCCCTCCGGAATGCCCACTGGCCCTTTACCCAGCCACAGGGCGATCTGTATAGGGATGCGCTGGTAGGTCTCGCGGATGCGCTGACGGTAGCCGAGCATGCGGTGGCCGAAGAGCCGGGTGGGTTGGGCCTGGAGTTCGAGGTGAACAATCCGGTCATCGACGAGTTCGAGCAGCAGGTCCGGACGCAGGTTCTCCACCTTGGGTAGTTCCGTGGTCAGCACGCGGCTCACGGACACCGGTTCGCCGAGCAGCAGCCGGAGGACGAGATCCGGCCGGCCGAGCAGCAATTCCTTGATGGTGGTGTCGTAGCGCACTCTGTGGAGTGAGTGCCCGCGTGGCTGGGTAATTCTCTGGGCCGGTGTGTGGCCGGGTCAATCGAAAGTTTCCGCCGCGCTTCGGGCGTCGATCAACCGGAGGCTCCAACGTTCGAGGGTCTGCAGATCCGCCGATTCAATTCGCAGAGTGAGTTCCATGGGTATGGGACCGAAGCGTTTCTCCAATTGCCTGGCAAGCATATGGCGGGCGGCTTCGGTGCGGCCTTGCACCAAGCCTTGCTCGAGTCCTTTCTCCTCGCCTTGGTGGAAGATCTCCGCCAGCCATTCGTTCTCCATGATGTCGATCTCGATGGGCATGCTCTCAATCTCCTCTTTGACTGCCGGAACCAAGCCTCTCAATCCGGATAGTATCACAAGCTTCGCCAGCCAACTCTGCCTCTTCGGCGGCGGTGTTTCGGCGATTCTTCGCAGCACCCTCGCCACTACAGGGCGGTGATCGGTGAGCTTTCCCAACATTCCGAGCAGGTTGTCTTCGAGAAACGGGCTCTCCAGCAGTTCGGTGGTATCCATCATCTGGAGGTTGACAACGCGGTAGGAGAACAGGAGTCCCGGTTCGTCGATTCCCTCCGGAATGCCCACTGGCCCTTTACCCAGCCACAGGGCGATCTGTATAGGGATGCGCTGGTAGGTCTCGCGGATGCGCTGACGGTAGCCGAGCATGCGGTGGCCGAAGAGCCGGGTGGGTTGGGCCTGGAGTTCGAGGTGAACAATCCGGTCATCGACGAGTTCGAGCAGCAGGTCCGGACGCAGGTTCTCCACCTTGGGTAGTTCCGTGGTCAGCACGCGGCTCACGGACACCGGTTCGCCGAGCAGCAGCCGGAGGACGAGATCCGGCCGGCCGAGCAGCAATTCCTTGATGGTGGTGTCGTAGCGCACTCTGTGGAGTGAGTGCCCGCGTGGCTGGGTAATTCTCTGGGCCGGTGTGTGGCCGGGTCAATCGAAAGTTTCCGCCGCGCTTCGGGCGTCGATCAACCGGAGGCTCCAACGTTCGAGGGTCTGCAGATCCGCCGATTCAATTCGCAGAGTGAGTTCCATGGGTATGGGACCGAAGCGTTTCTCCAATTGCCTGGCAAGCATATGGCGGGCGGCTTCGGTGCGGCCTTGCACCAAGCCTTGCTCGAGTCCTTTCTCCTCGCCTTGGTGGAAGATCTCCGCCAGCCATTCGTTCTCCATGATGTCGATCTCGATGGGCATGCTCTCAATCTCCTCTTTGACTGCCGGAACCAAGCCTCTCAATCCGGATAGTATCACAAGCTTCGCCAGCCAACTCTGCCTCTTCGGCGGCGGTGTTTCGGCGATTCTTCGCAGCACCCTCGCCACTACAGGGCGGTGATCGGTGAGCTTTCCCAACATTCCGAGCAGGTTGTCTTCGAGAAACGGGCTCTCCAGCAGTTCGGTGGTATCCATCATCTGGAGGTTGACAACGCGGTAGGAGAACAGGAGTCCCGGTTCGTCGATTCCCTCCGGAATGCCCACTGGCCCTTTACCCAGCCACAGGGCGATCTGTATAGGGATGCGCTGGTAGGTCTCGCGGATGCGCTGACGGTAGCCGAGCATGCGGTGGCCGAAGAGCCGGGTGGGTTGGGCCTGGAGTTCGAGGTGAACAATCCGGTCATCGACGAGTTCGAGCAGCAGGTCCGGACGCAGGTTCTCCACCTTGGGTAGTTCCGTGGTCAGCACGCGGCTCACGGACACCGGTTCGCCGAGCAGCAGCCGGAGGACGAGATCCGGCCGGCCGAGCAGCAATTCCTTGATGGTGGTGTCGTAGCGCACTATCTACAAGGTGCAGACAAGCAGGACAACCTCTCGCGGCCGTGTCATAATCGAGCAGGGGAGCAACCATGGTAGTACGTGCCGGGCTCGTGTTGGCTCTGATCACCACGGCGGTTGCGGGCGAGCGAAAGCCCGTCACCGCCCAAGCTGGAAACCTGAAGCTCTCAGTACAAGCTGTCGCCTACCTGAGCAAGGACGATATCAAGCGAGAGCTTGGATCCGAATTGCCTGCCGGCATTGTGCTGGTCGCAGTCACCGTCTCACCGAAGGGCAGCGAGCCGCTGAAGCTGTTTGCCGATGACTTCCTGCTTCACTCCTATAATGACGGCCAGAAATCCGGACCATTCGCGCCTTCACAGATTGCCGGTAGAGGCGGTCTTGCGCTTTCCGAGGGTAGTGATGGCGGGGGGGTGATGGCGGAAGACACCGGCCCCATCTATGGTGGGCTTGGGGGCGGCTATCCCGGACGCATGCCTGGCAGCGGGGGCGGATTTGGCAATTCGGCCTCGGTAGCCACAACGGAAACCAAGGTCAACGACGGCAAGAAGGAAAAGGAGAACCCCCTCCTCAAGATACTCAAGCAGAAAGGTCTCCCCGACAAGGAAATTTCGGCTCCTGTTAAAGGGTTTCTCTACTTTCCGCTCGAAGGGAAGCACAAGGCGAAGGATCTCGGCCTGGTGTACAACGGAGCGGGAGGAAAGTTGACCTTGGAATTTCACCAATAGACTCATGCGCATCTCTGAACTCGAAACACCCGCCATTCTCATTGATCTCGACATCATGGAGGGAAACCTCAAGCGGGTTGCTGACTACGCTCGAGCAAATGACCTGATGGTCAAGCCGCACACCAAGACTCACAAGATCCCCGCGTTGGCGCGGCGCCAGATGGATTTGGGCGCCGCCGGCGTGACGGTGGCCAAGGTTGGCGAGGCGGAAGTCATGCTCGAAGCGAATCCTCCGGAAATTTACGTTGCCTATCCCGTGATTGGGCGCAGCAAGATTGAGAGGCTTGTTGCCGTCGCCAGGAAGACGCGGGTGACTGTCGGGCTCGACAGCCTCTTTGCGGCACGGCAACTTTCCGATGCCGCCCGCGAGGCTCAGGTGAGCCTGCGCATTCTCGCGGAAGTAGACGCCGGGATGGGCCGGGTGGGTGTTTCCCCGGGGGAAGATCTGATCTCGCTTGGCCGTCAGATATCGAACCTCCCCTGGCTGGAACTTCAGGGCATCACTTTCTATCCGGGCCACATCCAGACTACCGGCGATGAAGCCTTCAGTGCGCAACTCAAGGAACTCGCCGCGCTTGTTCAAAGCATTACCACGGACTGGAGGCGCGCCGGGTTGCCTCTGAACATCGTCAGCGGCGGCTCCACGCCGACATTGTTTCAATCTCATCAGGTCCGCGGAATGACGGAGATTCGCCCCGGCACCTACATCTTCAACGACAGGAACACCTGGGCCATTGGAGCGTGTTCCTACGAACACTGCGCCGCCTCCATCCTGACTACGGTCGTTTCCACCGCCCGGCCGGGTCAAATCATCGTGGATGGCGGTACGAAAACCTTCTCTTCCGACCGGCAGGCCGTGTCCCCGGAAGCGAGCTTCGGCTACATTGTCGAGGCTCCGGAAGCCGTACTTTCCAAGATGAACGAGGAGCATGGCTACGTTGATCTTCGCGGCAGGGAAACCGGATTGTCCGTGGGAGATAGAATTCGCATCATTCCCAACCACATCTGTGCAGCCATGAACCTCCATGAGCAGGTGTACGGGATTCGGGGCGGCGAAGTGGTGGAGACCTGGCGCGTCGCGGGGCGCGGCAAATTGCAGTAAGAGCGGGCGATGAAAAAACGACGCCCCGGCGCTGATCCAGTGCGTGGAGAACGGCCACGCCGGGAACAACGGCGTGAGGGTCCATTACACCAGCCAGGGCCGCGGCCCGCTCGTCGTGAAGATCCGCGGATCCCCCTCTCTTGCAGTAATCCGAGGACTGTAAGACATCAGAAAAAAGAGTTGCCGCGAACATCGCATTAGGAAACTATGGAGTGAGGAGAACTCATGAAACACATCCTTTTCACTCTGTCGCTGTTCCTGTTCACGCTCCCGTTATACCCGCAAGGAGCCCCCACTCGCTCTTCGGTTGACCAACCCTACACTGTCGAGTTCTACTACAAGGTGCGGTGGGGCCACCAGCAGGAATTCCTGCAACTGTTTCTGAAAAACCACTACCCTCTGCTCCGCAAGGTAGTGGAAGGTGGACGCATGCTTTCCGTGAAAATCGAGCAGCCCGCCAACCACATGACCGAGGATTCGCGGTGGGATTACCGGGTCACCATTCGCTTCAAGAACTCCACCCTCGCCACGACAGCGAATCCCGATGAGGAGCGGCTGATCAAGCAACTTTGGCCCGACCGGGAGACTTTCCAGCGCGAGGAGCAGCGCCGTTTCGAAATCCTGCAAGCCCACTGGGACCTTCCGGTGACGGACATCACCCCCTCGAATCCTTAGCCGGCAAAAAGCAGCCCCCTTTCCACAACGCCGGGGCTCGCGCGTCAATGGGATGGAGGCGCATGGCGCCTCCCCAACAGAACCAACAGGAGAGACTGAATATGCAATATCTATTGCCGCTTCATTTCCGGGCGGCAGTAGCAGTTTGACAATTCCGGAAGTCCACCGGGACACCGCGTGGTGTCAGCCGCCAAGCGCACGCAAGGAGAAATCCCGATGGACGAATTGTAGAGCTGGAACCACACGAAATGAGAATGACAATATCGCGCCGTGTTCAGCCCGAAGTGTCGCGGACGAACGCCGTACGTGCAATTAAGGAAGAACCTGGACGGGGTGTTCCGGACACTGGCAAGCCGGGTGTCGCGGGTGGTTGGGTAACTGAAGGGGAAGAGTGCGATCCACTTGGCCAGGAGAAAGAAGACGAGCGGCCGGATCAGTTGAAACTGGAACTATGGCCAGCCACCGCGGAGGTGGCCCCCAATAACCGGGGCCGCGTTAGCGACCCCGCAGAGCCGGTTTGAGCGGCTCACAAGAAATAAAGCCCCCGGCTTTGCCCGGGGGATCAGCGAAGCGTTACTTTTCGCTGCGGTGGAGGAGTGGGCGGAAATAGCACGTTCAAAAAGATGAACGGGCCGACGATGCGCACGCCAGCGCTCCGGGATTGCTGTCAGCGAGAACTGACGCGGGTGGGGAGCGTGCGTCCATCGGCTTTCGGCCGGAGCCACGCCGCCGGATAACGCTTCGAACAACCCGGACTCGCTCGCCGGACCGCGTAAACCGGGCGTTTGTCCACCGCGCTACACGGACGCACGGTGAGGCGGATTGCGCGGCCGTATTCCAAGCGCGGGAGAAAAAGCTTTGGGCGATTATTCCGTTTGCGCCCCGCCGCGCGTATTCCAGACGAACCCAGCGCCGGGCGGGTCGCCCGGGCGCTGGAGCAAGAAGGGAGACACCCAATGAACATCTCGTTTTCTTGGGCGTTGCCGGCTACCCTGTTCGGCGTGAGGAACGCGGCGCGGGCGGCCGGGCAACCGGGAAGACTTGCCCAGCAGATTGAGCGCGACGCCCATCGCAACCAGGCTCTGGATGTGGCCCTGGACGTCGCCCGTAGCCTTCTGAAGATCCCGGGCCTGCTGATAGTCAAGGAACGCCTGGCCGGGGTGCCCATGCACGCGGTAGAGGCGGCCGATGCTGGTCAACGTGCGCGCGAGCGCCCGTTTGTCTCCCAGCGCCTCCAGAATCGAACGCGCGTGGCTCAGAGATTCGAACGCTGTATCGAAATTGTCCGCTCCGAATGCCAAGTCGCCTCGCGCGTGCAGAAGTTCGGCCTCGGCTCTTCGGGATCCGGTTTTTCGCGCCAGCTCCAACCCGCGCTTTATATGATCCAACCGCTCCGTGTCCGTGCCGAAGAATGACAGGCTGTAGTGCATCCTCGCGACGGCCGCCCAGTCCTCGATCGCTTCGAAGATCGCCATCGCGGCTTCGTACTCGCCGCGAGACTCCTGGTATCTGCCGGACATGTAGGCGTTCTGCCCGAGAAAGGTGTGGCTCTCGGCAGCCTTGCGCCGGTTTCCCGATCGCTCATACAGCGCAAGCGCGGCGTGGATTTGAACGTTGGACACCTCATACCGCGCCTCCTCGCTCAGCCTGGCTCCCAACGAGAATCGCGCCTGTGCTTCTGAAGGCGCGTCGTGCTCCTGAATGGCGAGATCGATGGTCTGTTCGAGGGCTTGCCGCGCACCAGGAGCATCCCCGTTGCGTAAAAGACTCCCGGCGTGCGTCAACCACTCGGCAGCGGTCTTCTGAGCCGAAACCGGCAGCAAGGGAACGAGCAGAAGGAGCACGGCCAGGAGACGCATTGGATCACCTGGCCGCCGGTTGATTCACGGCGTAGCATGCCCCGGCCTTGTACTCGCTCGTGCCCCGGCAGAGCCTTGCCGCCTCGCGGCGGGCCTCGGCGCTTCGTCCGGCGCGATCGTACGCCGCCGCAAGATACCAGGAAATATCGTCCGAAAGGACGCCGCCGCGCAGGCGGGCGGCCCGCAGCGACTCGATTGCCGCTTCATTCCGGTTCAGAAGCAGGCGGCACACACCCAGGTAGAACGCTGGATCAGCCCTGTCCGGATACTTCTGAACGAGCCTTTCCAACCTGCCCGCCGCTTCCGCGTAATCGTCCTTGTCATACGGTTCGAGCGCGGCTGCAAGCTCCGTCAGATACTCTTTGTTATCGCCGCCGGCGCCGCGATAGGTCAGGATAGCAGTGGCGGGGATCTTAATCGGCGCTTTGGCCAGGGTGAAGGGACTGACCCGCTGCGGCACGGCGGGCGCCGGCGCGGGAGCGGAGTACCGCATGCTCCGCAGGAACACGGCTCCCGTCACAATCACCGCTACGGCTGCCGCTGCCCACCGCCATAATCGAAGCCGGCCTCTCCGCGCTGTCTGCCACCTGGCGCGGATGCGCCTGTCCTCGGCTTCCGAAACGCCGGGAACCTCGTACTGGGCGAGATCAATACTCAACTGGCGGCAAAACGGGCAGACCGCAAGGTGACGAGCCACATCCTCGGCGCCTTCGAAAGCGATGCCGGACCGGGCCGCCATTAGAAGATCGGCCTTCGGACAGACACCCGCCGGCGGGTCGAGATCGCGCCGGAATTCCTGCTCCTCGGAATCGAATTCGGCGTTACTCATTCGGGGCCTCCGGGGACAATTGCCTGCGCAGGAGGCTGCGCGCGTATTGCAGATGTCCTTTCACTTGAATCTCGCTCAAACCGAGGCGCCCGGCGATTTCCGGCACGGTCATCTCCTGAACGTAACGAAGCGTCAGGCAGATGCGGTGTACCGGCTTCAGAGCCGGGTCTTCGAAAAGCCCGGTGAGCGGTTCGCCGCGGTAGGGTTGGTCCGCCGGACGCTGCTCGATGTAGCGTTTCTCCAGCCCGGCACGCCGCCAATGGTCCGCCGCCCGGTTCTTTACGACCGCAAACAGCCATCCGGGGAGTCTTTCCGGCTCGATCGTTTTCCAGTTCTCGTGCAGCCGCAGGAAGGCGTCGGCGGTGATTTCCTCCGCGATGTCCCGCCGCCCCACGCATTGCATGGCGAAACGTATGACAACGTCGCGATACCGTCTGTACGCAAATTCGAATCCCTGCACAGAATACGTCCGAAACGGCCGAATCGGAATAAACGAGTCGAGGAGTACATTTTACCCCGGTTTTGCCCAATCCTATCCTCTTCTGCGTCCTGAAACTTCCGGCAGCAGGTCAATCGGATGACGAAATTCTTGTTCATACAGCCAAGGGCATCACCCTGGATGTCGCTTGGGTTGATGTAAGGCAGGAGATCAGTTCGTGAGCGCCTGGTAGACAGAAGTCATGAACTTGGGCTGAATGTCGGTGGCGTTAGGCATTAGCTGAATCATCAGAACGACTACGAGATGGCCTTCGCGGTCTACCTGGTAGGTGGTGCCGTAGGCTCCGCCCCAGCCGAAGGCGCCGGCGCCGGCCATGCCGCTTGCGCCGTAGCGATCGACGGTTTGGAATCCGAATCCGAAGCCGAGCCCGGTGGTGGAGTGGAGCGTTCCGGACTGGTTCGTGGTCATGAGCGCGGCGGCGCGCGGGCCGAGGATTCGCACGCCTCCGAGCATGCCGCCGTTGCGGATCATCTCGAGGAAGCGGGCGTAGTCATGGGCGGTGGAGGTTAAACCGGCTCCGCCGGCGAAGCTCTTACGGGGGCCATCGACGTAGTGTCCCTGTCCGCGGGCGCCTTCCTCGGCGCGAACGATTTTGCCGTCCGGACCGCTTGCGTAAACCGTGGCGAGCCGGTCGCGCTCGGCGGGCGGGATGAAGAAGCGGGTGTCCTTCATTGCAAGGGGAGCGGTGATGCGGGTGCGGATGAACTGATCGAGCGGCATGCCGGAAGCCTTCTCGACAATGCAGCCGAGGATGTCGGTGTTATAGCCGTAAACGAACGCCTCACCCGGTTGGGAGACAAAGGGAAGAGTGCCAAGGCGCTCCATGGTTTGACAGATAGGCTCGTCTTTGTCGGCGGTGTACCAGCCGTTGCCTGCGGCGGGACCAAGTCCCTTGGCCTCATACAGAGCGGCAATGTGGGGCTCGCGTCCATAGGAAATGCCGGCGGTATGGGTGAGCAAATCGGCGATGGTGATGGGCCGTTTGGCGGGAACGATTTTCGCGGCCCCGTTCTCATCCTTGAGGGCGACGGTGGTTTTCCGGAAGGTGGGGAGAAAGTCTCCGGCCGGCTGGTTGATGCCGATCTTGCCTTCTTCGATCAACGCCATGACCGCCGTGCTGGTGATTGCCTTGGTTTGGGAGGCAATGCGGAACAGCGTGCCGGTGGTCATTTTGCGGCCGGCTTCCTTATCACTCCAGCCGAAGGCCTTTTCATAGGCGGGTTTGCCGTCGCGGAGGACCAGCGCAACGGCTCCGGCCACGCGATCCTGATCGACGAATTGCTGGAGGACGCGATCGATGCGGACCAGGCGATCGGGCGCGAGCGCGTAGGTGAAGAGTGGCGTGGAGACGGCTTGTGATTGGGCGAAGCAGGATGAGAAGGCGGCGAAGGAGAGCAGAAAGGCAGAATTGAGGAGGCGAAGGGAAAAGGTTGGGTTTGACATTGTGTAGCCGTGGGAGATGGTAGCACGCCCCGGGCCTTCGGGCGCATTTTCAGGAGATCTTTGGGAATGGGGGGCCGCGCAATGGGTGGTGCGTGATGCCGCCCAGTGCCGGGTCGCCCGGTGCGGTCGAATGCGAAGACACCCGGAGTCCCGTTCGCGGCGTTTACCAGATGCGGACGCGGTCCTTCGGGGTGAGATACAGCGTCTGGGAAGGCTGGACGGAGAAGGCGGGATACCAGGCATCGAGGTTGCGGACGGTATCGGCGCGATACTGCTCGGGGGCGTGGCCGTCAGTGGCGATTTCCATACGCAGGGCGGCATCACGAATCTTCGAGCGCCAGCTTTGGCCGAAGCTGATGAAGAAGCGCTGGTCTCCGTTGAATGATTCCTTTGTTACGCCGGGTTTGCCATCGAGGGAGAGATGGTAGGCGTCATAGGCGGCGACGAGTCCGGCGACGTCGGCGATGTTTTCGCTGAGCGTCTGACGGCCATTCACCGCGAGGCCGGGGAATGGACGGTAACGATCAAACTGTTCCACCAGCATTTCGCCCGCCGCCTTGAAGTGGGCGAAGTCGTCCTTCGTCCACCAGTTGAGAAGTTTGCCTTCGGCGTCGAACTGGCTGCCCTGGTCGTCGAAACTGTGGCTGATTTCGTGGCCGATGATGGCTCCCATGGCTCCATAGTTGTGCGCCGCGTCCGCGCGGGCGTCGAAATAGGGCGGCTGGAGAATGGCGGCCGGGAAATTGAGTGCGTTCTGGAGGGGGAGATTGACCGCGTTTACCGTCTGCGGAGTCATCCACCATTCACCGCGATCCACCGGTTGGTGGAGTTTCGCTAACTGATGACGGTATGCGAAGAGTTCGGCCCGCTGCATGTTGCCGAGGGCGTCTCCTTTCACGATTTCGAGGGTGGAATAGTCCGTCCAGCGATCCGGATACCCGACGCCCACTTTCAGAGCCGCCAGCTTTTGTTTCGCTCTGGCCCTGGTCTGGGGTGACATCCAGGAGAGGGCGTCAATCCGTTTGCCGAAGGCTTTCACGAGGCCATTGACCATCGCCTGCACTTTTTCCTTCGTCTCCGCGGGGAAGTAGCGCCGCACGTAGAGCTTGCCGACGGCATCCCCGAGCGCTTCGTTGGTCAGGTCGACGCCGCGCTGCCAGCGCGGGCGCAGTTCGGGGATTCCGTTAAGAGCCTTCGAATAGAAGCGGAAACGCTCGGCGACGAAGGCCTTGGGCAGGAAGGGAGCGGCATTTTCGATGGCATGGAAGGCAAGCCAGTCTTTCCAGGATTCGAGGGGCTCCTTCGCGGCCAGGGCGGATTGCGCGGAGACAGCCTGGGGATGCCAGATGAGGAAGACAGGCGCGTCCGCGAGTCCGGCGGCGTCGAGCAGCGCCGCCCAATCGAGCCCGGGAGCTTTCGCGGGGAGTTCCTCGCGTTTCCAGGAGACGACGCGATGTACGTCTTCCGATTCGACTCGGGTGGCATGGGCAGCGGCGATTTTGGATTCGAGGGCGAACACGCGGCGGGCGCGCGTGGGCGGATCGGAGAAATCCGCGAGTCTGAAGATAGCCTCGATGTGCGCCTGGTATTGCTTACGCAACCCGGCCATGTGCGGGGCCGCGGACAGGTAGTAGTCTCGATCCGGCATGCCGAGACCGCCTTGCAGCAGATAGGGATAGGCGCGGGTAGGGTCGGCGAGCCCTTGCGTGACCCATACGCCGAAGAGGTTGCCGGTTTGGAAGTTGGTGTTGTTCAGAGGGTCGACATCGGCGCGGAGCCGGGCTCCGATTGCATGGGCGAGCGCATGGCGATCAGCGATGGCGGCGATGGAGCCGAACCCGGGCCTCAGGGGGGCGATGCCTTTGGATTCGATGGCCGCTTCGTCCATGAAGCTCGAGTAGAAGTCGCCGGTCTTTCGGGCATCCGGGCTTGCGCCGGCCTCCTCGAGGAGACTGAGGGTTTGTTTGCGTGTCTTGTCCACGAGGACCTGGCCGGCGCCATAGCTGGATTTGTCGGCGGGGATAGGGGTGGCCTTGATCCAGCCGCCGTTGGTGTAGGCATTGAAGTCGTCACCGGGGGCAACGGATGTGTCCATGCCTGCCAGATCGATGCCGGTGTTGGATGGGGGCGGCGTCTTGCGGCATGACGGCGCAGTGGTGATG
>JAIXKK010000190.1 GCA_026954325.1 Bryobacterales bacterium
TGGGCGCGCCATCAACGTGAACGAAGCCCGGCCCAAGACCGAGCGCCGTAGCGGTGGCGGCGGTGGCGGCGGCGGCTACCGTCAGCGGCGTGAACCCCGCTGGTAAGATTTCCCAAACAATTCCTTCAACTTCCGGCCGGCCGTCGCGCCGGCCGCTCTTATTGCATCCGTGATTTCCGTAAGTAATGTTTCCATGCGCTTCGGCGCGAAAATCCTCTTCGAAGATGTCTCTACGGCGTTTCTGCCGGGACGCCGCTATGGTCTCACCGGTCCCAACGGAGCGGGAAAATCCACCTTCATGAAACTGCTCACCGGCGAAGATGAGCCTCAAAAGGGCGCCGTAACGCGGCCTAAGAAACTGGGCGTGCTGCGCCAGGACCAGTTCGCCTTTGACGCCTATCGCGTCATCGACACGGTGATCATGGGCAACCAGCGGCTCTGGAAGGCGCTTGAAGAACGCGAACACATCTACGCCAAGGCTGAGATGAGCGATGAAGACGGCATGCGCCTCGGTGAACTCGAAGGCATCGTCGGCGAAGAGGATGGCTACACGGCCGAAAGTGACGCCGCGGTGCTGTTGGACGGACTCGATGTTCCCGTAGAAATGCACGAGCGCAAGATGGGCGAGTTGCAGGGCGGACACAAAGTCCGCGTGCTGCTCGCGCAGGCTCTCTTCGGGTCCCCGCCGGCGCTGCTGCTCGACGAACCCACCAACCACCTCGATCTTGAATCCATTCACTGGCTGGAAGGTTTCCTCAACCGTTATGAGGGAGCCCTCATCGTCATCTCGCATGACCGTCACTTCCTCAACAACGTGTGCACGCACACCGCCGACATCGATTACCAGACCATCATCACCTATCCCGGCGGTTACGACGATATGGTCCTGCGCAAGACTCAGGTTCGCCGGCAGATTGAAGCCGGCAACGCGCAGCGGGAAAAAAAGATTGCGCAATTGAATGATTTCATCGCCCGTTTCTCCGCGGGAACGCGCTCGAGCCAGGTGACCTCGAGAAAGAAGGAGGTCGAACGGTTGCAGACGTCCGAACTGGCGCGTTCGAACATCCAGCGGCCCTATATCCGGTTTCAGATGAACCGTCCCTCCGGCCGCGCGGCCCTCGAGTTCTCCGGCGTGAAGAGGACGTACGGCGAGCAGACCGTGATCAACGGGTTCGCCGCCAACGTGCAACGCGGCGAGAAAGTAGCGCTGGTGGGCCGCAACGGGGCGGGGAAGACCACGCTGCTTCGCGCCCTGCTTAACAACGCTCCCGGGGCGGACGAACCACGCGCATCCCTGGACGCGGGCAAGGTCGAATGGGGACACGAGGCGCAGGTGGGCTACTTTGCCCAGGATCACCGCGCTTCCATTCCACAGGGAATGACAGCCCTCGAGTGGCTCCACCAGTTTGATCCCCAGGCTTCCACCGAGGAACTGCGCGGTCTGCTCGGGCAGATGCTGTTCAGCGGCGAGGAAGGCCTCAAACCCACCGAAGCGCTGTCGGGCGGCGAAGCAGCCCGGTTGATCCTCTGCAAACTGATGCTGCAAAAGCCCAACATTCTCGTGCTCGATGAACCGACGAATCACCTCGACCTCGAGTCGATCAACGCGCTGAACCTCGCCTTGCGGAAGTTCGAAGGCGCCGTGCTCCTGGTGACGCACGACGAAGACCTGCTTGACGAAGTGGCCACCCGCATCTGGCGTTTCGAGCGGGGCGTCATTGAAGACTTCAAGGGCAGTTACGAAGAGTATCAGCAGGTCCCGGCCTAATCCGGCAGGTCCCACTCGGCCACCAGTTTGATGCGCACATGGCGAGGCAGCCATTCCGCCTGCTCCACGTTCCGCACCATCTCCACTTTCGTTTCCGCGAGTTCCAACTACCTGCTCTCCGGCCAGGTGTGATGAAATGAAAGTCCATGGCCCAGAATCAGAACAGTTCCGAAGTCTATGACGCCGTCGTGGTCGGCTCGGGCGCCGGCGGCGGCACCGCGGTTCAGGTCCTTGCGGCGAAAGGACTCAAGGTGGCCCTGCTCGAAGCCGGTCCGATGCTCGATGTGAAGAAGGAGTTCAAAGAGCACAAGTGGCCTTACGATTATGACCACCGCGGCGCCGAGGAGGGCGGCAAGTCCTACTTCGGCAAGGGCAAGTCTTTCGGTTTCTTCACTACTACCAGCGGCGGCTGGCAGTTGGATGGCGAGCCATACACAGTCGGCGAGGGGAGCCAGTTTCAGTGGTTCCGGTCGCGAATTCTGGGCGGACGCACAAATCACTACGGCAGAATGTCGTTCCGTTTCGCGGACTACGATTTCAAGCCCTACGACCGTGACGGGCTGGGCTCCAACTGGCCCATCAGTTATGAAGACATCGCCCCGTATTACGACAAGGCTGAGGAATTCATCGGGGTATGCGGGTCCATGGAAAACGTCCGCAGTTGTCCGGACGGCAAGTTCCATACGCCGCCGCCGCCGCGCGTGCATGAAACCCTCATCAAGAAAGCCTGCGACAAGCTGGGCATCATCTGCATCGCCAACCGCCGCGCCGTAATCACGAAGCCGACGAACGGACGGGCGCCATGCCATTACTGCGGGCAGTGCGGCCGCGGTTGCATGACGGCGTCGGCCTATAGTTCTTCCCAGGTGCAGGTGTTCCCGGCGATGAAGACGGGCCGGCTAAAGGTGTTTGACCTCGCCATGGCGCGCGAGGTGCTCACCAACAACGACGGCAAGGCGACCGGTGTGCTTTACATCGACAAGCGCACGCGCCAGGAGCGCGTCATCCGTGCGAAGACCGTGGTGCTGGCGGCGAGTTCGTGCGAATCCACCCGCATTCTGCTCAATTCGAAAACCAAAGAGTTTCCCAACGGGCTTGCCAACGGCAGCGGGCTGTTGGGACGCTACCTCATGGACACCGTGGGGTTCGGGCTTTCCGGATATGTTCCCGCGCTCGAGGGCATGCCCCACTACGACACCGACGGCTACGGGGGCGCGCATCTGTTCATGCCGTGGTGGCTGTGGGACAAGCACAACACACTGGACTTTCCCCGCGGATATCACATTGAAATCGGCGGCGGCTACGGCATGCCGGGCGTGGGCAGCTACCATGGCGCCGCGCGCCGCTACGGCTACGGCAAAGACATGAAGAAGAAGATCCGCGAGGGCTACGGCACGGGCGTCGGTTTTGCCGGACGCGGCGAGATGATCCCCAACATCCATTCCTACATGGAACTGGATCCGGACGTGGTGGACCAGTGGGGCATTCCGGTTCCGCGGTTCCACTTTAAGTGGACCGATTACGAATGGAAACAGGCGCGGCACATGGAGAAGACCTTCGCCGGCATCATCACCAGCATGGGCGGGCGGGTCACCGGCTTGAGCGCCGCCGAGCGCGAATCCGACGGGATCTCCGTTCCCGGCACCATCATCCACGAAGTGGGCGGCGCGCGAATGGGCCGCGGCGTGAAGGACTCGGTATTGAACGGATACTGCCAGGCGCACGAAGTGAAGAATCTTTTCGTGGTGGACGGTGCAAGCTTTGTATCGAATCCCGACAAGAACCCCACGCTGACCATCAATGCTCTGGCGTGGCGCGCCTGTGACTACCTGGCGGAAGAATTGAGGAAGGGCAATGTCTAATCTGGTTCCATTGGAAGCGATCGACCGCCGGGAGTTGATCCGCAAACTGGCGCTGGCAATGACGGCCATGGGGTCGCTCGACCTAGCCGGCGCGCAGCACGTCCACGAAGAAACCCGGCACGAGAAGGCAGCCAAGGGCGCCTACACGCCGAAGGCGTTGAAGCCTCACGAATACAAGACCGTCACCCGGCTGGCCGAGTTGATCGTACCCGCCGACGATGTCTCCGGCAGCGCCGTCGACGCCGGGGCTCCGGAGTTTATCGACCTTCTGTGCAGCCAGAACGAGCAACTCGCGGATATCTATCACGGCGGGCTGGCGTGGCTCGATGCCGGGATGCGGAAGCGGCACGGGAAGAGCTTCCTCGAAGCCGGCGAAGCCCACCAAACGGAGATGCTCGATGCGCTGGTGGCCGCGGGCCGCACCGAGCGCGAGCGCCGCGGCGAAGAATTGGTCTACCGCCGCAGCCCCGATTACAAGGACTTCAGCGGATACACCGTGAACCGGGCGGGCGAACTTGGCCCCGGCATTCATTTCTTTGACTGGGTTCGTAAGATGAGCGTGGATGCCTTCTACACCAGCCCCATCGGCATCAAGGACCTCGGCTACCTGGGAAACCGCGCCGTCTCGAAATACGAAGTGCCCGCCGAGTGCCTCGAGTACGCCCTCAAACGGAGCCCCTTCGCCTGACCGCTTTACGGCGTCCGGCCCGGGGTGCGGACTCGAATGCTGAACAACGTTCCTCCGGCCGTGATGTACAGCGTGCGAAGGTCCGCTCCGCCAAAGGCGCAATTGGTCACTTCATCGCGCGGCACGGGAATCAATTCGAGCAGCTTGCCGTTCGGCGACAGCACGTAGATGCCCCCTTTGCGCGTATTGGTTTCATAGGGAGGGTGCGGCTGGTTGAGGCCCGCGGCGACGAAGAGGCGGCCCTTGCTGTCCATCTTGACGCCGTCCGGGCCGCGGCTGTCGCCCCAGTCGAAGATCAGCGTGCGTGAAGCGGCGCCGGCGCTGCCGTCGGGTTTGAGTCGAAAGCGCCACAGCTTGCGCGGAGCGCCCGCGTTGTTGTTATTGTTATCCGCGACGTACAGATATCGATCGCCGGGTGAAACCAGGATCCCGTTGGGGCGGTCCACCTGTTCCCGGCTCAGGATGCGCGTAACCTTCCCCGGCGCATCGATGCGATACACTCCTTCGACGCTCATCTCCATGCCGTCACGCCTGCCGTAGCGCGGGTCCGTGAAATAGATGCGGCCTTTGCCGTCGAGGGTAAGGTCGTTCGGCGAGTTGAAGCGGTGTCCTTCATGGGTATCGGCAAGTACGGTGACGGCGCCGCCGGGTTCCGTTCGCGTGATGCGGCGGTTCCCGGCTTCACAGGTAACAAGGCGGTTCTGGTGGTCGAAGATGAGACCGTTGGCGCCACCGGAGGGATCGCGGAAGACCTGGACGGACCCGCTAGCCGTATCCAGGCGGAAGATAAGGTTTCGTCCCGTGAAGTAAAGACTGCCGCGGCCGTCCCAGGCCGGCCCTTCGCTCGCGCCGGCGCCGTTCTCCACCTTGAGAGTCGCGCCGGGTTCGGTGATGGGGCCCGCCGCGAGCAGCGCGCCGGTAAACGTAAGGGCGAGAGCAAAATCGAGGAACACTCTGGTGATTGTATAGAAAAGCCGCCGCCGCGCGCATCCCGAAAGAGCGCTCTAAGTCTCTGATGCAGTATCATATTACCTGAGTGGCCTTGTCCGGCATCCGTTGGCTTTCCACGCTTGCTGTCCTGCTGGCCGTTATCCCTCGCCCTACCGACGCCGCGCCTTGGGACTACGAAGGCAAGATCGTGGCCGAGGTTCGCTTCGACCCGGAATACCAGCCTTTGCCCGCCGCCGAACTCCGCCTGCTGGTGGGGATTCAGCCCGGAGAGGCGCTCACTTCGTCCGCCGTGCGGGAAGCCATCCAGAAACTCTACGCCACCGGACGTTACGATGAACTGCAGGTGGACGCCATCCTCAAGGAAGGAAAGGTGGTCCTCACGTTTTTCACCAAGCAGAACTGGTTTATCAGCCGCGTTTCGGTGGAAGGGGTGGATGAGCCTCCGAACCGCGAGCAACTGGTCAGCGCGACGAAGTTTGAACTGGGCGCCCAATATACCGAGAAGGGGCTGGCCGAGGCGCTAAAGGGACTCGAGGACCTTCTGCAGGCGAACGGGTTCTATTCACCCCACATCCAGCCGCTGGTGGAGCGGTTTCCCGATAACGACGAGTTGCACGTGCTTTTCCTCATCGACGCCGGCCCACGCGCCTATTACACGCGTCCGAACATTGCCGGCAACCTGCGCCTCCCTGTAAAGGACATTCTGGCCGCCACGAAATGGAAGCGCTGGTGGGGGTTGCTCGGCTGGAAACAAGTGACCGAATCACGCACCCAGCAGGGCTTGGAACGCGTGCGGCGCACCTACCTGCAGCACAATTTCCTCCTCGCCAAAGTGAACCTCGATTCGCTGTCCTTCAACCGCGATTACAACATTGTCCGGCCGGATATCCAGGTGGAGGCCGGGCCGAAGGTCAACGTGAGCACGACCGGCGCCAAACTGTCCCGCGGCCATCTGAAGGAACTCGTCCCTGTTTTTCAAGAGCAGTCGGTGGATCAGGATTTGCTCGAGGAAGGGGCGCGCAAGATTACGGAGCATTTTCAGTCGCAAGGCTACTTCGACGCGGATGTTTCTTACGACGTCACCGATGTCTCCAAGGATGAAGAGAACATCGAATACGACATTGACCGCGGCGGCCGTTACAAGGTGGTCAAGGTGGGCATCACCGGGAACAGGTATTTCGACGAGTTGACGATACGCGAACGGATGAGCGTCATCCCCGCCGGGCGCATCAGCGCCCGCAACGGGCGATACAGCGAGGAGTTGCTGAACCGTGACATCAACGCCATCGAGGAGCTATATCACAGCAACGGATTCCGCGATGTCCGCGTCGAGTCCCATGTGGAGCGGGATTACGGCGGCAGGGAGCACCAGGTGGCCGTGTTCCTCAAGATCATGGAAGGCCCCCAGTGGTTCGTCAACTCACTCGATATCTCCGGAGTGGACCTGCGCCTGTATTCGTATATCCAGTCGATGCTCACCTCCACCGAAGGGCAGCCTTACAGCGCCTTCAATATCGCCACCGACCGGGACAATATTCTCAACTTCTATTTCGACAACGGATATCCCGACGCCAGCATGGAGGTGACGGCGACCGCTTCCTCTCGCGAGCACATGATGGACGTCAAGTATACGGTGCACGAACGCCGCCGCCTCTTTATTCGCGATGTGGAGATCAACGGATTGTCCGCCACACGGCCGAGCCTGGTGATGAGCCGCATTCGCCTGGTTCCCGGCTCGCCGCTTTCTCTGAGCAACATGGTGTTGAGCCAGCGCCGCCTGTACGACCTCGGCATCTTCGCCAAAGTGGATATGGCGCTGCAGAATCCGCTCGGCCAGACTCGCGAGAAGCGCGTCCTTTACCAGTTTGAAGAGGCCAGCCGTTACTCCTTCAACGCCGGTGTGGGCGCGGAGTTCGGGCGAATCGGAGGAGGCACAACGAATCTCAGTTCGCCCGCCGGCGCATCCACGTTCGCGCCGCGCATCCTGCTTGGGTTCAGCCGGCTCAATTTCCTCGGCCTGGGTCATACCGTCGGGCTCCAAACCCGCTTTTCCACGTTGCAGAAGAGGGCCATTGTCAATTACCTGGCCCCCCAATTTCAGGACCGCGAAAATCTCAATCTCACGCTGACGGCGCTCTACGATGATTCGCGCAACGTGAACACCTTCACCTCGCGCCGCCTGGAGGGGGCCGTGCAGTTGGGCCAGCGGTTCTCGAGGGCTTTCTCCGCCCAGTACCGGCTGGTTTTCCGCCGCGTGTCCACCTCTGATGTCAAGATTCTCGAGGGTCTGATTCCCCTCTTCTCGCAAGCCGTGCGTGTGGGGTTTGCCGGGAGTTCGCTGATTTATGATCACCGGGACGATCCGATCAACGCCACGCGAGGTTACTACGCTTCAGTGGACGTTTCGCTTGCCACCAAGGGATTGGCCTCGCAGACGGAGTTCGGCCGCCTCCTGGGCCGCAACTCGAGCTACTACCGCGTCGGGCGCGATGTCGTTCTTTCGCGCAACACCACCTTCGGATACATTGGAAACTACGGCAACACCGATATCCCGCTCCCGGAACGGTTTTTCGCGGGCGGCGCCACCTCTCACCGCGCGTTTCCGGAAAACCAGGCCGGTCCCCGCGACCTGGTTACCGGCTTCCCCATCGGCGGACGCGCGCTTCTGTTCAACCAGACGGAAATCCGGTTTCCCTTTATCGGGAACAATCTCGGCGGCGTCATTTTTCACGATGCCGGCAACGTCTATTCCGGGCTGCGCGATATTTCCTTCCGCTTCAAGCAGCGCAATGACCAGGATTTCGACTACATGGTGCACGCCGTCGGATTCGGGGTGCGGTACCGCACTCCCATCGGGCCGGTGCGTTTGGATTTCGCTTACGGGATCAATTCGCCGGCCTTTGTCGGATACAAAGGCTCGATCACGGACCTGATCAACAATCCGCCCAAGCCCGGCGACCAGGCGCCGCAGCGGATTTCCCACTTCCAGTTTCATTTCAGCCTGGGGCAGGCTTTCTGATGACAGGGGCGATTCAGCGGCGCTTTCTCGCCTGGTTCGCGCTTCCGGCGCTGGCGCTGCCTGGCGCCGCGGAGATCATCGACCGCATTGCCGCCACTGTCGGCACGAAAGTCATCACCGAGAGCATGGTGATGGAACAGATCCGCCTGGCGGCTTTCTACGACAACAAGGAGCCCGATTTGTCCCCCGCCTCGAAACGAACGGCCGTCGACACGCTCATCTCGCAGACGCTGCTGGTGCAGGAGATGGATGATACCCGTTATCCCGATCCTCCCATGAGCGAAGTGCTGCAGTACCTCAAAGACATCATCATGCCGCGCTTTTCGAACGAGGAGGCGTACCGCAAGGAACTCGCCCGCCGCCGGCTGACCGACGAGGAGGTGCGCCGCTTCCTTCAGTTGATGATCCGATCGGTTGATTTCATCGACCTCCGCTTCGGCCGCGGACAGCAGGTTTCGAGCGCCGACATTACCGCCTGGTACCGGGATCAGTTTTTGCCGGAATATACGAAGTCCCATCCGGGCAAGCCCGCCCCGGCGCTCGATGATGTCTCCGACCAGATCGAGACGGCATTGCTGAAACAGAAGACTGATGCAGCCGCGGAAGAGTGGCTCAAGCAGGCGCGGGCCGGAGCGGGCATCCGCTATCGTGAAGAGGTGTTTCAATGAAGAGATTCGTCCGCCGGCTGATCCGCACCTTGCTGATATTGGCGGCGCTGTGCGTCCTGGCCGGCATCGCGGGTTTCCTGTTGATTCGCACGCAATGGGCCCGCAATCAAATTCGAATGCGAATCGTTTCCGCCGTGGAGGCCGCCACCGGCGGCAGAACCGAGTTGAAGAGCTTCGACTTCGACCCCGTGGCTCTTCGCGTCACGGTGAAGGGTTTCGTGCTGCACGGCAAGGAACCGGACGGAGCGCCGCTGGCAAGCGCCGGGGAAATCCGCGCGGGGGTCAAAGTGGTCTCCCTGGCCAGCCGCAAGGCGTACCTCGAATCGTTAGAAGTGGACAAGCCTGACGTCCGTATCATCATTTTCCCTGACGGGTCTAACAACATACCCGGCCCGAAGATTCCCAAGCCTCAGGGGAAGAGTGTCTTTGAGCAGTTTGTCGATATTTCCGCGCGCCACTTCGTTCTCAAGGACGGGATGTTCACGTATGACAACCGCAAAGTCCCCATCGAACTGAGCGGGGAAAATCTCAAGATCGACTTCGGGTGGGAGAGCGACGGGCCGCGCTATCGCGGCGTGGTTTCCGCCGAGCCGTTTCATTTCCGGTGGCCGAAAGTGGCCCCGCTCGATTTCGACACCCGCGTGGAACTCACCATGGACAAGAACGGCCTCCAGTTCCAACATGCGCAGGCGCGCCGCGGAAAGTCGCTGCTGCGGGCGGCGGGATGGATGAAGGACTATCGCTCTCCGAAGTTGGACTTGAACGTCGAAGGAGAGTTTCTCATGCGGGAGTGGGCGAAAGAGATGCACCTGCCGGTGGAGCCCACCGGAAGTTCCCACTTCCAGGGCAGATTCACGTACGGCGACGGGGTGTACGTCCTCGCAGGGCCAGTCCACGGCCAAGGGCTTGCCGTGCGGCGGAACGGCTGGTCGGTGGAAGGCATCCGCGTGACGGCGGACGTTCGCCTGGAGCCCGAGGTGGTCACCTTCGCCAAGGTTCACATGTCGGCGCTCGAAGGCGACTTCGACGGCGCCGCCGCCATTCGCCACTGGCGCGGCTTCGAGGTGAGAGGAGCGGTCTCGGACCTGGCTTTGGAAGAGATCCGCCGGGTGGAGGCGACGGCCCGGCCTCTGGCCTGGTCTTCGGCAATCTCGGGCCCCGTGCAATTAGATGGACTGTTCGCGGAATCCGGCGTGCGCAATTTCGTGATGCAGGCTCACCTTGTGTTCGAGCCCGCCGAGACAAAAATCCCGCTCGAAGGCACGGTGAATTTTCGCTATCAGCAGGAAGGGCGCCAACTCTCGTTTGAATCTTCATACTTAAAAACACCTCGCACCCGAGTGGATTTCACGGGCGACGTCGCGAAGAACATGCGGGTCATGGTGGACACCACGGATCTCAATGATTTTCTTCCCGCCGCCGCGCTGGTGAGCGAGAATCCGTTTCAATCGCTGCCGGCGCAGTTGGACGGCGGTTCGGCGCATCTCGATGGTCAGGTGTCCGCGCCACTTGATTCTCCGCGATTCAACGGCCGCGTGCGGCTGACCAAGGTGGTCTACGAAAAGCAAATGATTGACAGCGTTTCCGCCGATGTCGAGGTGGACGCCGCCCAACTGGCGGCGCGAAACGTATCGCTCACGGAGGCAGGCAGCACGGTGGCGGGCGACCTGCGAATGAGCCTGGAGGAGTGGCGCGCCACGGAGCGGAGTTCCATACAGGGGCAAGTGAACCTGCGCCAGGTTTCCATCGACCGTCTGACACAGGGCAGGGAACTCCCGGTTGTTCTTCATGGCACGATCTCCGCCGCAGGGAGGGTGGATGGCACGCTCGGCTCCCCCTCCGTCAGCGCCAAGCTGAATCTTAGCCCGGTCACGGTGGATCAGGAGCCATTCGATTCCATCCGGGGAAACCTGGTGTTCCACCCGGACCTGATCGAGTTTACAGAGGGAGAAGCGGTGCACCGCGCCGGGCGCATCCCATTCAGCGCCCGCTACGAGCACCCCCGTGAGGTGTGGAACAGCGGGCATCTCACTTTCGATCTCTCGGCGCGGAATGGTCAGCTTGGCCTCATACACGCGGTTCGCGCCACGCGCCAGGATATCGACGGCAAAGCAGACTTGAAAGCCTCCGGAAGTATTCAGATTGATCAGGGACAGCCGCATTTGCAATCCATTCAGGGGTCGGCGGCCGTCCGGCAATTCACTCTCGCAAAAACACCGATTGGCGGGCTGAGCGTCGAGTTGAAGACACAGGGCGAACTCGTATCGGCGAAGGCTGCCGGGGACCTGCTCGGCTCCCCTATCAAGGGGAGCGGAGAGTGGCAGATTCGCGGCGACGCCGTAGGTTTGGGAACACTGGAGTTGGGGACGCTCACGATCTCGAAGGCGAGGCAGATTCTGGCCGCCGCCGGATTCAAACGGCCTATCCCTCTGGATGGGGCCTTCCGGGGAGAGATTGTTGTCAGCGGCGCGCTGTTGAAGCCGAGGACACTGCGCGCCCGGGCGAACCTCTCCGATTTGACGCTGACGCCGCAGGCGGGGAATGACCAGATCACTTCGGCGGTTCTTCAGGAACTGACCCTGCGAAACAACGGCCCGGTGGTATTCGAGGCTGACGAAAAGGGGCTGCAGGTGGTTCAGGCGCAGCTCACGGGAAAAGAGACGAACATACAACTTTCGGGCAACATCGCCACCTCGGCGCGCAATGCGTGGAACATTGTACTGAAGGGCGGGTTGAACCTGGGTATTTTTCAGAACTACGTGCCGGGGCTTCGAACGTCGGGCTCCGCGATTGTGAACGCCACCGTGAGAGGAACGCTCGATGAGCCGCTGCTCGGCGGGCGAATGGAGATCAAGGACGCGACGGTGATTCATCGCGACATTCCGAACTCGATTGAGAAGGCGAACGGCCTTGTGGCATTTGACCGCAATCGCGCCCTGCTGCAGAACTTCACCGCCCAATCCGGCGGAGGGGAGTTGAAGCTGAACGGTTTTGTGACTTTTCCGACCGGCGATGAGCAGATCACCTACCGCATCAACGGCCAGTTGGACCACATTCGCATCCGTTATCCCGAGGGGGCCAGCACGACGGTGAACGCCAACCTTTCGCTGACGGGCACCGCGGATCAAAGTCTGCTGAGCGGGGTGGTTACGGTTCTCCGTTCCGGGTTCACGCCGCGGACCGACATCGGGAGTCTGCTTCTGGAGCCTTCGAAGCCCATCCAGGCACCCACTTCGAGCGCGTTCCTGCGCGGGATGCAGTTTGACGTGCGGATGGTGAGCGCGCCGAATCTGGTATTGGAGACTTCGCTCACGCGGGGGTTGCAGACGGAGGTGGAGTTGCGAGTCCGCGGGAGCCCTTCGAAGCCCATCATTCTGGGCAATGTCTCGGTGACGCAAGGAGAGCTGAATTTTTTCGGTACGACGTATCACATCACGCGGGGGACGGTGAGCTTCTTCAACGCGGCGCGGATCGAGCCGGTGCTGGATCTGGACCTCGAGACCTCGGTGCGCGCCATAACGGTGAGCATGAACATTTCGGGGCCTATCGACAAGCCCAACATCACCTACCGCTCGGACCCCCCGCTGCAGCCTTCGGACATCATCGCGCTGCTGGCGGTGGGGCGCACGCCGGTGAGTTCCACAACCGTGGCGACACCCACCAACGTGGGCGGCACTACGAACACCTTCTTCGCGGGCACGGACACACTGCTTGGGCAGGCGCTGAGTTCGAGCGTCAGCGGGCGGCTGCAACGGTTTTTCGGGGTGAGCCGCGTGAAGATCGACCCACAGTTGACGGGAGTGGAATCGACGCCGCAAGCCCGGCTGACGATTGAACAACAGATTTCGCGCGACATCACGCTGACGTACGTGACCAATCTCACCGGTACGCTGCAACAATTGGTGCAGTTGCAGTGGGACATCCGGAAGAACTGGTCGCTGATCGGGGTGCGTGATGAGAATGGGGTGGCGGGCGCCGACATTCTCTACCGGAAGCGTTTCAAGTAGTGTTTTGTGCAAATGTACCTGCCGTTATTCAACGGCGAAGCCCAGCGCAACGGCGTTGGCACGGACGCGCCGGTCTCGCGTGAGAATCGTCACGAGGGCGGGCGGGTCACCCAAGGCTGCCGCGGTCGCCAAATGAATTGCGTCCAAGGTACGGACCGGTTCCACCGGAAAGGGGGTTCCGGCGTGGGCGAGGATGGTCCCAGTGATACTTACGACGTAACAACGCCGGCTAAACCTCTCTATGGTGCGCAGCGCCGCCCGTTGTTGTTGAACCGTGATCCTTCCCGAAAGACGGGCGCGAAGCACCGCTCGTCTGGCTTCGGTCACTGTCAGAGCGGATGTCACCCGCTGCGCCTGAGCACGGATGGAGGCCTTTGCCGCCAGGTCACCCTCGAGCAGAGCGGCGACCAGAGCGCTTGATTCTATGTAGCGTCTGTTAGAGTCTCCCTCGACCGCGGTGGAGGAATGCCTCCCGGCCTGTCGCGGCAGGGGAGACGGAACTGTCTTACGCTTCGCCACGGTCACTGTCGATCAGGGCGGCCGCCGTGCCGGGAGCGAGACGAATCATAGGACAGCCTTCCAATGGGTCGCCGTCCTCGCCAGGCGGGGTGATGACACCGGAGGCGATGAGTTGATCGAACTGGCTGGTCCGACCTCCCCGGGCAGCGGCCGGCGGAACAACCTCCGCCACAATCCGCCCATGGGCCGTGACCACGACATGCTCGCCGCCTTCGATTCGGCGAAGATACCGGCTCAGATTGTCCTTCAAGTGGCGTATACCAAATTATAGCTAGCTGTAGCCACAGTAAGAACCGGTATGTTTTCCGCGACTGCATCAGGGCCGTATGAGATACGGGTCAAAACTTTTGCCTTGTCGTATCGGCCCAATAGCGCGAATCCTTCGGAATGTCCTGCCAGAGGGGGACACTGAGGCCGTAGGGGTGGTCATAAAGAATTTTGCCGCCGAACATGGTGAGGACGCATTGGAGTTTCTGATTGCCCACGATCTTGCCGCCGAATGAGCCGAGGAAGGCGAATTTCCCTTTGAGGATTTCGAAGACGGCGATATCGGCGGTTGATCCGACGCTGAGATTGCCAAGTTCAGGGCGGTGAATCATCCGGGCCGGGTTGACGGTTGCGCGGCGGATGACTTCCTCGAGGGGCACGCCCAGGCAGAGGAATTTCGACATAACGTTGGCAAGATTGATGCCGACGGTGTAGGGTGTGTCGGCGAAGAGGTCGGCGCTGATGGAGTCGGGAAGGAAGCCCTGTTGGACGGCAGGGACTACGCGCCTGAGGTTGAAGCTGCCGGCGGCGTGTCCGAGGTCGAACCTGACGCCGCGGGCCTTTGCTTTGGCCACGTCCGGATTCAGCTTGCCGTCTTCGGCAAGGAAGGGATAGCGATCGGCGAGGCAGTGAGTGACGATGTCGCCGGGGCGCATTTTTTCGAGGAGAAATTCGCGGTAGCTTCTTGCGGGGAACTTCCCCTGGGCGGGCTGTGGCGTGAAGTCCGCGAGAACGGGGAGTCCGGTCAAGCGGCCCGCCTCGACAACGGCGTCCATCGAAGCCCAGGGGAGGCGTGTTTCACTGAATTTTCCACCATAGTGGCCGGTCTTGAAGCCGACGATGAGATTGGGGTATTTTTTCGCGGTACCGGCGGCAAGCGGGACTTTGAACTGAGCCGGATCCTGCTCCGCGCCGCCGGACTGCGCGCCGGGGGCGGCGATATTCAGGAAGGAGAGGATTCGCATCTTCGAGCGGTCAATAATCTTCTTGAAGTCCTCGAAGCTGTCGGCTCCGGCGGTGCCGCCGTCGCAGGTGGTGGTGACTCCGGAGGGCAGGCAATGATGATCGGCAATAACGGAGGGAGTGAGATCGAGGCGGGTGTAGTAGCAACAGATGTGGAGGTCAATGAGTCCCGGGGTCACATAGTAGCCGGAACTGTTCACCACGGACTTGCCGGCGGAGGCGGGAATGTTGCGCTCAAGGCGCGCGATTTTCCCATTGAGAACCGCAACGTCCATCTGCTGATTCACGCCGTTGGCGGGATCGATGACGTGTCCGCCCTTGAGGACCGTATCGTATTTGGCGGATTCCCGCGCCAAGGCAGCGGAAGATGACATCGCAGCGGCCACGGGCGTGGCGACAAACTCTCTTCTGTTCATGGTCCTATCCTACCTTCGGAGGCAAGCGGCGTTGCGGGAGGGGTTGCAAAGGGCATTTCAGACTCCTCTGGCATAGAGATTGGCGCGCCACCAGGCGAGGGCGGCGGAGAAGACGAGGTCATCGTGCTGGGAGTCGCGGAGGGGGGAGATGTGGTGGCGG
>JAIXKK010000075.1 GCA_026954325.1 Bryobacterales bacterium
TCCCTTCGGTCGAGCGGAGCCGATTTCATGCTCATCTTTCGATTGGAAAATGCTGCCTCAATCGGCCCAAAATGGCCCCGACCGTGACAAAACCCCATCAGTTGGGCCTTTCCGTGACAAAACTCGACTGGCCTTCGTTGGCCTTCCGGTTCAGCTTCTGCAGAGCCTCCCTCTTCATCTGCAATTTCATCTGCGAGTACTTCTTGAACACCTTGGCATCCCCTTGCCGGAGCAACTGCGTGACCCACTCGTCTGCGACACCACCCGCGCTCAAGCGAGTCGCGTAAGTGGATCGCAGGTCGTAGATTCGAAAGTACCGCACCTTCGCCCTCCGCAAAGTTGCATGCCAGACTGTCTTCAGCGTCTTCTGATGACCGGTTGGGTTCTCGTCGCTTGGAAACAACCAGATGCCCTGGCCGGAAATCCGAATCTGATCGCGAAACGCCTCAACGGCCAGACTGGTGAGCGGCACTTCCGCGATTCCGTTCGGAGTTTTCGAATCCGGAATCCACACCACTGCGTTTTCCAGATCCAATTGCTCCTTCTTCATCGCCATCAGTTCCTTGTACACCCGAAGTCCGGACTCCGTGATGATCCGGATGATGTTGCGCAGATACTCGGGCGCCTGGAACTCAATCTGCTGCTGCTCTGACCACGACATGTAGTGAGGCCGGAACAACCCTTTTACCTTCACCGGGAACTCCCCACCGAGCAAGGGTTGGCTGGAAGGAGCTTTTTCCGGACGGCGACACTCAACATACGACGAAGCACCCGCAATTCTTGATGGACTGTTGAGGGCTTGAGCAGATCCTTTTGAATGACACCTTCAGTGGTCTTAACCTGTACTCGCGTCTGAAGGCGGCGTCGGAGGTAGTGCTCGATGTCGTCCGCTGTGATCTCGCCGGCCGGCTTCGCACCGAACATTGGCTTGAGGTGCAAAGCGGCCCTTTGGTTCGCTTCATGCGTCTTCTGTGCGCGAATCGGCGGCTTGGAATAGTTCTCCAGGAAAAAGTCCGCCCATTCCGCGAATTGTAGCTGTTCTCCTTTCCGGACGATTTCGAGATTCCTGTCGTCCCTGGCCTGAAGGCGCTCCCGCAACTTCTTCTGCGCCTCCTGCCAATCCTCTGTGAACGTCGATTCCCGGACGCGCTTTCCGGTCCTGCTAGCCGTCCTGTGCGCCGGGGCGGGGCGTCCTGGCGGTGGTGTTGAGGCGAGTCGGACAGTGAAAACCGGAACGGGTCCCATCTGGCGGGGTGTATTACACAACCGCCCTTCGTTTTCGAGTCGGGAGAAAAGGCGCTGTAGCAGTTCCCCGGCTCGGATCAAGCAATCCGTCTCCCGCTCGATCAGGCGGTTAGTAACTGACAGGGCCGCCGGCCTTCAGCGCATAAGCAGTTCGACGCTTCGGGCAACTTCGTCGGTGCGCGACACCAGGAGGACGATCATCCCCGGATGAATCGTGGAAGAACCGCGGGGCGCCTCAACGCTGCCGTCGCTGCGGTAGAGGGCCGCAAAGACGCATGATGCCGGAAAATCCGGCAAGGATGCCAGTTCGCCGACGCTCTTTCCCACGGCCGCGCTGGCGGCCGGAACGGTCACCTCGAAAGCGACGGATCCGCCGTTGCCGAGCAGCATCGCGTGGCGAATCGCGTCGTGCTCGATGGCCGTGGCAATCGATCCGATGATGAGATCAGTCTCCGAAAGCACCCGGTCAATTCCGGCGGTGGTGTACACGGAGCGATAGGCATTGTCCCGCATCCGCACGATGACGCGCGCCACTCCGGCCGCGCGGGCAAGCAGGGCAACGGCAAGATTGTCGGCATCGCGGCGCAGCATGGCCACCACCATGTCGCTCTGGGCGAAATCGGCCTCTTCGAGCAGTGCGGCCACGGTGGCGTCGCCGGTGAGCGCCACGATCCCGTATTGAACAGATGCGCGGCGGGTGACGGCTGAGTCACTGTCGACGAGAGTCACCTCATGGCCGGTTTGAGTCAGATGAATGGCGACGGCAAGCCCGGAGCGGCCTCCGCCCGCCATGACGATTTTCATTATCTTCAATGCTCCTTGTCCATCGAACGGAGAAATTGCTCATCGAGGGCAGCGACACGCGCGCCCGCGGTTCGTTGGCTGATCAGGCCGCGCCTCGCCGCATCAAGAATGGCGGCTTTGCGCGCCGACAGGACCGCGTGCTCAGCCACGTGATCGTGAACCATACCCCGCTGATGCGCGCTCAGGATCCGCTCGGCGCCGATGATGTCGCGCTGAAACCCGGCCCAGCGCTCCGCGTGCTCCCGCCGCGAGATCAGGCCCGAGGCCAGAAGGCTGTCCAACTCCGATTGCGCGCGGCGCGCGTCGATCAGCACCGCCTTGGACTGGTCCGCGGCGTCGTCCCTGGCCGTGTCGCCCACGTTCAACCATGTCAGCAGGTGTCGAAATGGCAGGGCCTGGGTGACCAGCGTGACCAGAGTTACACCGAACACGATGGCAATGAGGCGCTCGCGGCCGGGAATGCCCTCCGGCAAGCCCAGCACGGCTGCCATCGACAAGGCGCCTTTCACATTCCCGATGATCATGACGTCCTGCCAGCGCCAGGGAATTTTGTCTCCTCCGAACAACCGCACCGCGCCAAGACAGCCGTAAACAGCGACGGCCCGCCCCATATGCAGGGCAATGACGGCAAGCAGGATGGGAAGCGCCTCCTGAAAGAGAAGTTCCGCGCGCAATTGCATTCCGACCAGCAGAAACAGCCATACGTTCATGATGAAGCCGGCAATTTCCCAGAAGCCCCGCAGCCCTATGATCCGCGACGCATCCAGCCTGGATCTCATTTCGTGCCCCAGTAAAACGCCGGCCATCACGACGGCAATCACGGGCGACCCATGCACCAACTCCGTCGCCAGGGATGTGGCGAAAACCAGCACAAGCGACGCCAGAATCGCCGTCAAGTCATCGGGAGCCCGCCGGACCACCTGCGATCCGACGATGCCGAAAACACAGCCGATCAGCGCCCCCGCTCCGATCGCAAGAAGAAACATGCGCGCGGTCTGGACCGGTTCCGTGTGCCCGCTCACCACCACGCGCGCCGCCACGCTGACCAGCACGAGGGCAGTTCCATCATTGAACAGGCTCTCGCCCTCCATGATCGCCGCCAGACGATGCGGCACCCGCACGCTACGGAATGCCAGTAGAACACTGACTGTATCCGTGATGGACAACACCGCTCCAAGTAACAGCGATACAGTGAACGGCAATCCGATGGCCCACGTCGCGATTGCGGCGGTCACCAGCAGGGAAACCGCGACGCCGGGAAGCGCCAACACCAGGATGGGCCGCGCGGCCTCCCGCATGCTCGCGCTGTCCGAGGAGAGCGCCGATTCAAAGACCAGGATGGGCAGGAACACCATGAGTACGACTTCCGGGTTCATCGGCGTCTGTGGCAGAACATCCAAAAGGACCAGCAGAAGTCCAACCACGACCAGCGCCACGTTATATGGCACCGCAATCCGCTTTGCGGCAATGGCGACAGCCGAGCCGACCGCCAGAACGAGCATCAGACGCCCGAGATACTCAAGCATCGCCCGCTCCGGAACCAGGATTCCGCGTGTTCATTGTTCGCCGCTCTCTTCTTTTCTCATTTGGATTGTGTGCCGGGGCAAACCTGACGCTATCATGACTATGAGATTACGACTATCCGCGGCGCGGCCGCCCGCCGGCGCCATCCATCCATGCAGGCCGCTCATTCGGCTGGAAATACATTCTCCATCTTGCGGTGAAGGGTTTTCAACTCCGCGCTTTCGCCTGTCAACCGCTATTGGCAAGTCTGGATTCACACACTGACCGGCGGCGCGATGCCAGTTGCCGGCAATCTTGCCCTCATCTCTTGAGAAGAGCAAAAACTCCACGCCGGAGACGGCCTTCGTCGCGCGCGGCACTTCGCTCCGCATCGGCACAACCCTCATTGCCGCGCGCAAGGAGCCAAGAGAGTGGCTTCCCCCTCTTGTTGACCCGCCGCCCCCGAGCAAGGCGCGCAACCGGGAGATCCGGTTGACCAGGCATGAAGGGCGGAGAGGTTCGGCCGCCGTGCTGGAGGCCGCGAGTCGGCTGGCCGGTGTGGACCTTGTGAGCACCGTCCGGTTCCGCCAGGCTTCATCTGCTGGACACCGCCGGTCTTCGTCGAGGCAATGGATTCAGTCAGTTTCGCTCGGCGGCGAGGCCCGAGTGAGATGATGAATCCGCTGCACTAACCGCCGGGCCGGCCCTCTCCGGAGCGAACCTCGTTAAAGAATCACCAGGGGTCCGCCTCCAGCCGTTCCCTGCAGTTCTAAAGCATTCACCCTACCTCCTCAAGTACCTCCGGTAGATTGTAATAGCACCTACAAAACGATACGGTGTAGTTGAACTCATGTTGCGGGCTATCATTATTTGTCCCGATTTCAAGCTCGGCGCCGCCCTCAAAGACGTCCTCGACGACCTCGGCCTCTGTTACATCTGCCGCGTCCTTCATAACTACCCCAATGAGGCTGCTCTCATGCGCGTCATTCGCGCCACGGCCCCTCAAGTTGTTTTCCTCAGCATTGAATCCATCCGTCCTGCTCTCGAATTGGCCTCCGCTCTCGAGTCGAATGTCCCGGGCATTCAGATGATCGCCCTTGGCCGCAACAAGACTACTCAGATTCTCGAGGAGTTGATCCATTCCGATGTCCGGGAATTCCTTCCCGCTCCCTTTCACAAGCAGCAGATTATTGACGCGCTCATCAGGATCCGCAAGATCGTGGAACGTAAGCCGCCGGCCATCGACTCCACCGACCGCTTGTACTCCTTCCTGCCCGCCAAAGCCGGCGTCGGGGCCTCCACCGTTGCTGTTAATGCCAGCATCGCCGCCGCCGCCGAAGCAAACAGCAGGGTCCTTCTCAGTGACTTTGACCTTAACTCCGGCATCGTCCAGTTCATGCTCAAGCTCGACTCCAAGTACTCTGTCGTCGAAGCAGCAAAGCGCGCTGTCGAGATGGATGAGAACATCTGGGATGGGCTCGTGGCCGGTTGCGGCAATCTGGACCTCCTTGGAGCGGGCGATGGCCACCCGTCCCACCGCCTGGAACCCGTCCAGGTCCAGTATCTCCTCGATTTCGCCCGGCGCCATTACCGCGTGATCTGCGCCGATCTCTCCGGAAACATGGAGCAATACACGCTCGAAATCATGCAGGAATCCAAACGCATTTTCCTCATCTGTACGCCCGAACTCCCCGCCATGTACCTGGCGCGGAAGAAATACGCCCTCCTCAAGTCCATGGATCTCGCCGATCGGGTCAGTCTTCTCCTGAATCGCTACAAACCAGGCCTTGCCATCGGTCCGGAAGAGGTGGAAGACGCCGTCGGTCTGCCTGTCGCCATGGCATTACCGAATGACTATAACGGAGTCCACGCAGCCCTCAGTGCCGGAACACAGATCAGCGCCAACTCCGCTCTCGGCCGTAAGATTTGCCATCTCGCCCACCTGATGTTGGAGAAAAAGCCCGAGGGATCAAGCCAGACTCGACTCTGGCCGGAATTCCTCTCCGCGATCTCATCCCGATATGCGCAATTAACCGGCAGATAACGCGCCGGCCAATTACTCTCCCCAGGAACAAAACCGGCCGCATCCGGACCCAACGCAAGAATCCTCGCCACTTGATCGCCTCATCGCCGGAGGTCAGGCCGGGTGAAAACCGGAATGGACGCGAGGAAGCGCGAGCTATTGCCGGCCCGGTCGAGTTCGAGGAAGTCCGTGCAGTTCCCCACCGCCTACTGGTACTCAGGCCGTCCCGCCGGCCAGATTCGATCCCGCACCGGGGCCAATATCTCCCGCACCGCCGCCACCATCTCCGCATTCGGAGCCACCCCCACGCTCCGTACGTTCCGCCGCACTTCCTCCGCGGTCCGCGCCCCGGTCAGCGTGACATGAATCCGCGGATTCGCCATCGCGAATTGCATCCCCAACTCCGCGATGTTCACCCCGCGCGCCGTGCAGTACTCCGCTGCCTTCCGGCACGCTTCCTTCATCTCGTCATCCGCCAAATGCCACGGCTGCGGCCCCCGCGGCGTCAACAGCCCCAGCCCCAGCGGACTCGCGTTGATCACTCCCAGATTGTGTTTCTCAAACAGCGGCAGCACACTCTCGACGCTCGTGTTCTGGAGTGTATAGTTCGCGTACGTGATCACCACATCCAGGTCCGTCTGCGCCAGAATCGCCGGATAGATCTTCAGCGGCAACCCCGACGCGCCAATGAACCGCACCTTCCCCTCCGCCCGCGCATCCTGCGCCGCACGCAGCCCTTCCTCGATCACCTGATGCAACGGAACGAACTCGATGTCATGCAGAATCACGATATCGAGATACCCGCACCCCAACCGTCCCAGCGTCGCCTCCAACCCTTCCTTCACCCTCTGATAAGAGAAGTCGGAATCATCCACCGCATACCGCCCCACCTTCGACGAGATGGAATACCGGTCCCGCCCAATCCCCTTCAGCGCTTTTCCGGTAACTGTCTCCGATTTCGTCAGCGCGTACAACGGAGCCGTATCCAGATAGTTGATCCCCTCCTCGAGCGCCGTGTGCAGAGCCCGGATCGCCTCCGCCTCCGTTATCTCGCCATACACCCCGCCGAGCGCCGCGCATCCCAACCCGAGAGCCGATACCTTCAGCCCTGTCTTTCCTAATATTCGGTATTCCATCTTGCCTGTCAGCTCAGTATCTTCTTCGCCACCACTCCATGCACGTCCGTCAGCCGGAAATTCCGCCCGCCATAAAAGTAGGTCAGCCGCTCATGGTCCTCCATCAGGTACAACAGCGTCGCGTGAAGGTCGTGCACATGCATCCGGTCCTCCACGGCATAATATCCGTACTCGTCCGTGGCGCCATAGGCAAACCCGCGCTTCACTCCTCCGCCCGCCATCCAGATGGAATACCCGTACGGATTATGATCGCGCCCGTCGCTGCCCTGTACCACCGGCGTCCGCCCGAACTCCGTCCCCCAGATGACCAGCGTATCGTCCAGCATCCCGCGCGACTTCAGGTCCTTTACAAGTCCCGCAATCGGCTGGTCCACTTCCGCCGCATTGGACGTGTGCCGCTTGTACAGTTCGCTGTGCTGATCCCATTTGTACGAATGCGAGCATTGGATAAACCGCACCCCGCGCTCGGCCAGGCGCCGCGCCAGCAGACACTGCCACCCGAAATCCCGCGTCGTCGGATTGTCCAACCCGTACAGCTTCTTCGTCGCCTCGGACTCCTTCTCCACTTCGAATGCTTCCGGAGCCTCCGTCTGCATCCGGAACGCCAGTTCGAACGCCTCGATCCGCGCCTCGAGATCCGGATCGTACCTCCGCGTCTCCATGTGCCGCCGGTTCAGCTTCTGGATCATGTCCAGTTCGAACCGCTGTTGGTCCGTCGACAGGCCCTTGTTCTTCAAGTAGGCAATCGGCTCCCCCTGGATGTCTTCCACCTTCAGACCCGAATTCCCGATCGCGGTGCCCTGGTACACTCCCGGCAGAAACGCCGACGACCAGTTCTTCGCTCCGCCATGCGCCAGTGTCGGCTTGATCGTGATGAACCCCGGCAGGTCCTGATTCTCCGACCCCAGCCCGTAGATCACCCACGACCCCATCGACGGCCGCGTCAGCGCCATGTGCCCCGTGTGCAGTTGCAGCAGCGCTCCGCCGTGGTCCACCGAATCGCCCACCATCGACCGCACCACGCAGATATCGTCCACAATCGATCCCACGTGCGGGAACAGATCGCTCACCGGAAGCCCGCTTTGTCCGTAGTTCTTGAACCCCCAGGGCGACTTCATCAGCGCGCCCACTTGCCCCTCGGCAAACGTCAGCGGACGCTTGAACGGCAGCGGCTTCCCGCTATCGGCAACCAGCTTCGGCTTCGGGTCGAACGTGTCGATATGCGACGGCCCGCCGTGCATGAATAGAAAGATCACCCGTTTGGCTCGCGGAGTGAAATGCGGCTGCCGCACCGCCAGCGGATTCTCCGCATGCAGCATCCCGGCCAGCCCCAGCATCCCGAACCCGCAAGCCGAGCGCTGCAACAATGCCCGTCTCGAAATCCGTGGCTGGTCCTTCCCGGCAATCTGGCGACGATCGTATTCGTTAATCGACATAGACGTACTCGTTCGAGCCCATCAGGACTCGCAGATAGCTCTCCCATGCCCGCAATTTCCCATCGCCGCCAGGAGCCTTTCTCGCGAAGGTCTGGATGTAGTCAAGCGCATCGCCGATCTCCCCGGACTGCGCAGGCCGGTTCAAAATATGCAGATAGGCGCGCGCCATGCGCTTGTGATCGTCCTGTTCCCCGGCCAGCAGTTGCTTCGCCAGGTTCTCCGCCCGTGCCCCCACAAACTCGCTGTTCATCACGAACAGCGCCTGCGGCGCCACGTTCGTGCGCGACCGCGCCTCGCAGGAGGTCGTCGAATCGACAAAGTCAAAAAGGTTATACAGGTTCGGAAGGTTCGATCGGCGCAGCGGCATGTACACCGACCGGATGCTGTAATCCTCCGGATTAAGCGACAGCCGCTTGGCGCTGTTCTCTCCATCCGTTCCCACGCCCGTTTGCAGCGTCCCTCCGCGCTTCCAGTCCATCGTGTTGTCAAGCATCAGGTACGAATCGCGGATCTCTTCAATGTCCAGCCGCCGCCGCGGAAACCGCGAGAAGAGGTGGTTCGGCAGATCGGCCTTCGCCGTCGCATCGCTCGTCTCGCTGCTCATCTGGTAGGCGTTCGACAACAGAATCAGCCGGTGCATCTTCTTCGCCGACCAGCCCTGCTCCATGAACGTCGTCGCCAGCCAGTCGAGCAACTCCGGATGCGTCGGCTTCATGCCGAGCTTCCCGTAGTTGTTCGGCGTGCGCACGATGCCCTCGGAAAAATGCCACTGCCACAACCGGTTCACGAAAACCCTCGCCGTCAGCGGATTGTCCGGCCCCGTCAGCCACCGGGCCAGTTCGAGCCGCCCGCTTACCGTCTTCACCTCGCCCATCTCCTCGCCGCCCAGAATCAGCGGCGGCCGCTTCGATACCGCATCTCCCAGGTTGTTGTACGACCCGCGTACAAACACCCGCTGCCGCACCGGTTCCCCTTCACCCACGCAATCCGCCATGTCCGGCTCGGCTACCGGGTGCTTCTCCACTTCCGCTAACTCGGCCTTCAGTTGCCGGAACCGCGCCAGGCTCGCCGCGCTGTACACCTTCTCCGCCCCTTCCTCCGGCAATGCAAACGGCCCTTTCCCGAACGACACCTCGCGGAAGAACGGATCCTGGATCACGTCCGGCCTCGGCGGCGGCGGCGCATCCATGTTGGCCTTCATGGCGGCTTCCACCTTCTTCCGCCACACTTCGATTTCGCGATCCCATTCCGCCGCGAACTTCTCGTATTCGCCCTGGTATCTTGTAGCCGCGGAGCGCCGCGACGGCTCCTCCGCCTTGTTCCAGGCATCGAGATGCGGCCTCGAATCCGTGCTCGGCGTCAGGTACTTCACCCATCGCTCCAACACGTCCTGCTTCAGCCCTTCCTTCTCCGCCACCGCCTTCACGTCCGCGTTATCGCGATAGACATGATGCGCGGCCACCATGTAATCCGCCAGCCGCGCCCGCGGCCCCGCCGAATACCGCGCGCTCTCCGCCTGCCGGATCTCATCGAGCGATTTCTTCAGCTTCTTCACCTTCCCGGTGTAGTCCACATACCGCTCATAGACCGCCCGGTTCACCAGCGGCGCCGAGTACATCTCCGATACGCCCCCGTTCCCCACCTTCGAAAACGATTTCGTCGAAGCGAAGATCGAAGCCATCGAGTAATAATCCTTCGTCGGGAACGGATCGAACTTGTGGTCGTGGCAGCGCGCGCAGGCGAGCGTCACGCCCAGCAGGGCCTTCGACGTCACATCGATCTGTTCATCCACCACATCCGCCAGCATCTGCTTCTTGTCCTGCTGCGCGATCGGCTTAGGCCCCAGCGCCAGGAATCCAGTGGCGATGATCCCTTCCCGGTTCACATCCGCGCCCGGCGGCGGAGCCATCAGGTCGCCCGCCACCTGCATCCGGATGAACCGGTCGATGGGCATGTCCTCATTGAACGCCTCGATCACCCAATCCCGGTAGCGCCACGCATCCGGATACCGGTGGTCTTCGTCAAGCCCGGTCGAATCGGCGTACCGCGCTACATCGAGCCAGTGCCGCCCCCATCGCTCCCCATACCGCGGCGACGACAACAGCCTGTCCACCACCTTTGTATAAGCTTCCGGCGACTTGTCCGCGAGAAAGTCCCGAATCTCTTCATCCGCCGGCGGCAAGCCCGTCACATCGAACGTCACTCGCCGCAGCAGCGTCAGCTTCGATGCCGGAGGAGCCGGCTGCAATCCCTTCTCCTCGAGCTTCTCGAGTATGAAGGCGTCCACCGGAGTGCGCACCCACGCCGCATTCTTCACCTTCGGCGCCGCCGGCTTCACGGGCTTCCGGAACGCCCACCACGTCGATTGCTTGGCCTTTCCGCCGGACCAATCCGCTCCCTTGTCGATCCACTCCCGGACGGCGGCGATGTCATCCGCCGATAGGGCGTCCCTCCCCGGAGGCATCTTCGGCTGCGCCGCGCCCGAGATCGCCTTCACCAGCAGGCTGTCCGCCGCGTGCCCCGGAACAATCGCCGGACCTCGCGTGCCGCCCTTCAACGCCGTCTCCCGCGTACGCAGATCGAGACCCGACATTTTCGAGACGCCATGGCAAGCGGTGCAGTATTTTTCGATCACGGCCACACCCGATCCCGCAGCGCTAAGAGAGGGCAGAGTCAGCGATAAAGTAAGGAAAACCCAGAGTGACTGCATGAGTCTTTCCATTAAATCAGAAAATCGGGGTTACCTGTAAAACAGCGTCAAGATTCAGCGGCCCATACAGATGCGGGAATGACTTTTCATACGCCAGACGCGCCTTCAGCCTCCCCGGATCCACTTGCAGCATCACCAGTCCCCCCTGCCCCAAAAAGTAGCTGTGCAGCACATGATCCAACTGCGGCGGGTCACAGAAATGAATGAACCCCGTCGTTTCCAGATCCGGCGTCCGGTATTCCCCCGCCGCCACCGCCGCGTTCCACGCCGTGCGCGTGGTCACATGCAGGATAGGGTGCGTCATCTGCTCATTTCATTCAAAGACAATCACATCATTGACCGCCACGTCCGCGCCCTTGGAGTCGAAGATAGTCTCCCCCAATACCTCGATGCGCAGCGTGTGCTTTCCCTTCGCCAGTCCAAACAGGTGGTACATCGAATCACTGCTCTTTCCGTGCGGCTCATCCGGATAGCAATCCGCTATCTTCTCGCCGCGTCCATCCACGCTCACTTTGGCCTTGCCGCAGGTGGTAAGAAACGGACCCGTGAGCACAACGCCTGTCCCCTCGAAGGTCACCGCCGCGGCAGCGCCTTTCACCGCGCTGACGCGCAGATGCCGCTCGCTTTCGCGTATGGTCTGAGTATCCTGCCGCCAATTCCCGGTGAAACTCCACCGGGGGTCGTTCACAGCGATGCGTTCCCTGGGAGAGGCGCGACCCTTCCACGTCTCCCATGGCGCGGCCTTTGCCGTTTGGCGCTTCACCGATAGCATGCTTCCCTGCCGCGAGCCTCCGTTGCGCTCGGCCATTTTCAGAGCGCGCTGGTGGGTGCTCTCGACAATGCTTTCGAAGGTGAAGTCCGTGTAGCGGAATTTTTCCATGGCCAGCGGCGGGATGCCGCCTTTCCAGTTCTCCGGAATACGGTTGTATCCGAGCATCACGCCGAGAATGCCGCCCGCGCTCGACGGGTTGCAATCGGAATCCTGCCCCGCGCGCGTGCTGATTTCGACAGTCTTGCCGAACTCCCCATCGCCATAGAGTAAGCCCAGGGCAATGTAGGCGCCGTTGAGCGCCGCATCTATATTAAAAGGACGCAACGCGCCTTCCGGGCAAGGTTCGTTGCGGTTCCATTTGGAATCAAGTTCGTGCCACACCGCTTCCCAGTTCTTCGGCTCCGCTTTTGACCAGGCCAGCACATCGCTGATTACCTGCGCATACTTGCTCCGCGGCGGCAGGCAGCGCAAACCAGCCTCCACCACGGCCCGCGGGCTCTTCTCGAAAAACGCCGCGGAGTACATGCACGATACGAACACGCCGCCGTAGAGGCCCTCGCCATGGTTCATGACGCGCCCGGCGCGCATCGCGATGTCCACGGAAGCCCGCGGCATCCCCGGCGCCATCAAGCCGATAAAATCCGACTCGATCTGGAAGTCGATGTCATCGGCGTGGATGTTGTATTCCGGCGTGCCAGACAGCGATGCCGGGACTCCCCGTTTCAAGTTCCGCCGCGCCGCCAGATTGGCGTGCCACAGGGAATACTTCGCATCCTGGAACATGCGCCCGAAGTCTTCGGTGGTGGCATCGAGCCCTCTGTCGTCGAGAACCTTCGCCAGAGTCATGTCCACATAGAGGTCATCCTGATTCAGAGCATTGTTGACCTTCTCCGGAGACCACTTGGGCAACTCCCCTTGGGGAATGATGCGGCCGTTATAGCGGAACTCCGTGGGCGCCCCGAAGCTGACGCCGATCATCTGCCCCGCCCATCCGCCGCGAATGCGGTCGCGCAAATCCTCGAGGCTGATCCGGGACGTTTGTTGACCGAAGCCCACGCAGGGCAGCAGAAGCAGAGCGGCAATCACGAGTCTCATAGGCATCGATTAGCATCTTACCCGGATTTGACCTCTCATACCTTGCGTCCCTTCCACGTTGTCTTCACGCCCAGGATGTTCGCCAACACGGCCGCGGTCGCGATGCATTGGAAAATGTAGACAGCGGGAAAAAGCAGCACGGCGCGGAAGAAGCCTCCGTACCAGGGGCGGAAGAGCAGCAGCGGGACGAGAAGGAAGGCTGCGAGAAATCCCCACTGCTCCTGCCGCCACAACCAGACCGCCACGGGCACGATGCCGGTAAGCAGCAGAGAAGTGAGGATCACTTGAGCGCCCCAAGCCTTGTTGATGCGCAGCAGGCGGGCGCCGTTCTTCCGCAGCCTGCGCCATAAGGATGCAAACCCTTTGTACACCCGCGCGCTCCCCAGGCTTTCCGCGCGTACGATGCGCAGTGTCATGTGGTGCCGTTTCACCTTCTGCGCGATGGCGACGTCATCGAGCGGATTGGTATGCACGGACATGTACCCGCCGAAAAATTCGTGAGCCGTCCGCAGGAAGAGAGTGCACTGGCCATCAGACAAGATGTGGGTGGAAAGCGGATCCTGCGCCTTGCGGACATTGATTCCAGCGAAGTAAAGCGCCTGGACGTAAGGAACCAGCATCTTTTCGAGCAGCGTGACGCATCTCCGCTTGAGCAGAATGACGGCCATGACGCTTTGCGATTCCGCGGCATACCGTTCAGCCGACGAAAGGAAGCCGGGCTGATAGCGGGTGCCGGCGTCGGCGAAGAGGATGTAGGCGGTATCCGCCAGTTTCGCCCCCGCCGCCATTGCATTGGCCTTGCCGGAAACGCCTCTGGGCAGGGCGGGCGCGGCGAGCACTTCCGCGCCGGCGCCGCGCGCCTTGAATGCCGTCGCGTCAGAAGAATCGTCATCCACCACGATGACGCGTGCTTCCCGCAATCCCGCAACACAAGGCCCGATATTTGATTGCTCGTTACGCGCCGGAATGACCACGGTAACATCAGGCTTTTCCCCGCCTTCCACCGGCGCCAGGGATGGAAGCGCATTGTAGTTCCGGCGTCCCTTGTACAGGAAGAAGAAGAGAAGCAGGAGCACCAGCACCGCGACGGGAGCGCTCCAGGGAAAGTAGTCGATATCTTCCGGACCGCCGAGATTGAAGTCCAATTCGTGCCAGGATTGCAGAAAAGCGAGTAGTGGAGTCACGGGAAGACTTACAGGAATTAGACCACGGCGGCGCGCCGGCTGTCGCATGGGACAATGGAGGTGCAGTCCCATGCGGGCTTTGCTCAGCATCGTGCTCCTCTTCGCGAACTGCTTCGCCGCGGGCGGGGCGGAACTTGCAAACTCGAACCGCGGCAAGCAGGTGCTTCAGGAGCAAGGCTGCCTCGGATGCCATACGTTCAATGTGCGCCTGCGCAGTGACGCACCGGGAACTCTCTCGAAACGGCGTCTTTCCGCCACGCGTTTGGCGGGCGCCATCTGGGGCCACGCGCCCACCATCTGGCATGCCCTCGAGCGCCAGGATGTCTTCACCGCGTTGAGCACGGCTCAGGCGTACGATCTGGTGGCCTGGTTCATGGCGGCAGGCTACTTCGAACAGCACGGAAGCGTGCGCACGGGCGAGATCCTGTTCGAAGGAGAAGGTTGCATCAAGTGCCACCGAGTGACCGGAAAGCCGGGTAACGGCGCGGACAGCGCGGGACCTCCGCTTGCGCAGTGGAATACGGTGACCGATCCCGTCCCGTTCTTCAAAGCGATCTGGAGCCACGCTCCCCTCATGCGGACGGCGATGGATCGCAAGCAGATGAACTGGCCCAGCCTCTCCGCTCAGGAGATGAGCGACATACTGGCCTATGCCGGCGCCGTGGCCGGCCGGCCCAAGGAACCGGAACTGATCTTAGGAGATCCGGACAAGGGGAAGGCTATTTTCCGCATGCGCGAATGTGTCTCCTGCCACAACGGAAAACTCTTTGCGCAGACCGAGCCGCGGGATCACACGTTGACCGAACTGTCGGCCACCTTGTGGAACCACGCTCCCATGATGATGAACTTTCCGCCTTCTCTCAGCGGCAAAGAGATTTCCGATCTGCTTGCCTTCCTGTGGCAATCCGGCTACTTCGAAATGCCCGGCAACGCGGCGCACGGAAGAGCGCTCTTTGAATCAAAGAACTGCGCTCTATGCCATCAGACCTCGAAAGAGAAGACGCCCTTCGCGGGCAAGGGACGGTTCGACGCGGCAAAGATGATCGCCGCTTTGTGGAGCCACTCTCCCCGGGTGATGAATCAGGCCCGGGGAAAAGGAATCGTGTGGCCGCGGTTTGACACAGTCGAGATGGCCGATCTCATCGCTTACATAAACCAGGGAAACGCCTCCGGCTGGCAAACAGAACCGCGATAAGGGCAAATGGGAGGGGTGCTTAACCGTTTTGGGGATCGCGACCGGGGACCATGTTGTAGGCCTCAGC
>JAIXKK010000205.1 GCA_026954325.1 Bryobacterales bacterium
CACCGAGACTGTAGAAGCGGTCCCAGACACCTTGTGTTCGCATCCGCATCTCTTCCGACGACATCGTAGGGTGTGGCGTGTAGAGCTTCGGCCTGCGCGAACCGGGAATGAGCCAATAGCGAGTGACCGGCACGCCATCCACTCGCGGCGCGTTGTCCGCCTGCTCCTTTTCCCATTTCTGGAAATCCACCGTTCCCGGAAACGGCGTCATCATTACGAACTGGGCGAACGTCACTCCGGCCTTCTGGGCCAGTTCCGCCGTTGCTTCGAAAGTATCCGGACGATCGGTAGCCAGGCCGAAGATGAATGACCCGAGCACATGGACGCCATGGTCCTTGAACGTTTGCAACCGGCGCGCCAGGCCTTCACCGGACAGGTTGAAGTTCTTGAACACGGACTTCAGGCCTTCTTCGGTAACGGATTCGATGCCTACCAGCGCGCCCTTGATGCGGGCGTTGCGCATCGCATCAAGGAACTGCGGATCCTCGGCTGCCTCCATCGTGATCTGCGTGAAGAAAACCGTATCGCCGGGAAGTTGCGCCAGCCGCTCCATCAAATGGAAGCGTTCCGCCCGCATGGACTTCAGTTCCGCCAGGCGCTCCTGGTTGTTCTGCTTCTCCGCCAGAGCGATGTCAGTCAAAGTCACGGGGTAGAAATTGTCATCGGCGAGCGCGATAAAACGGAATCCCATCCGGCGCAACTGTGTGATTTCGGTGACGATGGCATCCACGCCGCGCTGTCTGGGCTGCTGGCCGTCGGTGCGCCAGACCGAGCAGAAGGAGCAATGCTTCGGACAGCCGCGCACCGTCTGCACGGAGGCCCACATGTAGGAGTCTGGCGGGATCAGGTCCCAGCGGGCGCGGAGGAATTGATTGCCGCCAAGGCGGCCGCCCTCATAGATTCGCCGGACGGACCCGCGGACTATATCGTCGAGGACCATGCCCCACGCCATGTCCCCGTCGCCCTTTACCACGGCATGCGCGGCGCCAAGTTGGTGCGCCTCCTCGGGATAGAGCGTGGCGTGAATGCCGCCGTAGACGACATAGGCGCCCCGGGCGCGGGCGATCTTACCCACCTCATGGCCTCGCAAGGCATTTGCCGTGTGGATGCCGATGCCCACCACGTCGCCGGGTTGCACATCCTCCGGCCGCAGCGGTTCCAGGCACTCATCGATGATGTGAGGGTCTCCGAAGCGGGGAGGGGTTGCGGCGGCAAGCACATACAACCAACGCGGCGTGATCACGCCCACGCCAAAAGCCACATCGCTGGGGTTCACCAGATGAACTCGCATTTGTCTTTCCTCCTCAGGTCTCGCGCAGCAAGGCGTCGGCGCCGGTTAAGGAAGGACAATGCCCAACCTAGGTGAGCTTACGCCTCCTGATAGTATCACCCATAAGCGGGAGCCGGGCGTCTGAATTGGAGAATTTCCCGTTCCGGTCACTTTTGGGTTTCGGTTGCATCTGAACTGACGGGACCGCATCTCATTGGATGAGAGCGGAAAAATTGTGATGAAGACGGTATTGTCACTGTGGCTAGGCGTGTTTCTCGGAGGCCAGGGAGTTTGCGCGACGGATTTTACGGCCCGGGCGGCGACGTTGCGCCAAGCAGCGGACAATCACTTCTACAATCTCGAATACGACGCGGCCCTGGCCGATTACGGCAGGCTGATCGAATTGAATCCCGCCGGCCCGGCTTCGTATAACTCGCTGGCCGGCGCCTACCTGTACCGGGAACTATTCCGTCTCGGGCTGCTCGAATCAGCGCTGTTTGGCATGGAGAACCGGTTCCTCGTCCAGAAGCGCGTCGAGATGGAGCCTGCCGCGAAGGCGGGTTTTCTCGCCGCTCTCAAGAACGCCCGCGCCGCGGCGGAGGCGATGCGCGTGGCGCGGCCCGCGAGCGCAATGCCGGATTATGCCCTCTGCACCAGCAGCGCCCTCCAGGCGACGGAATATTTCATGATCGAGAAGGCGTGGTTTGCCGCGTTGCGCAGTGGGAAGAAAGCGAAATACTACTGCGAAAGCGCGCGGCGGAAGAACCCGGAATTCATCGATCCTTACCTGACGCTGGGAGTGAACGAATACGTAATGGGCAGCCTGCCGCTGCCGGTCAAGATCCTCGCGGCCATTGGCGGGGCGCGTGGAAGCAAGAGCAAAGGAATCGAGTACGTGCAAAGGGTGGCGGAGCATGGCGAGAGAGACCGTGATAATGCGCGGATTCTGTTGGCGGTGCTCTACCGCAGGGAAAAACGGCCGCTCGAAGCGGCCGCGTTGCTCCAGTCTCTGTTTGCGGAGTTCCCTCACAACTACCTGTTCGAACTGGAGATGGTGCACGCCTACGCCGAGGCGCGCGATTTTCCGCGGGCAATGGAGATCCTTAACGGTTTCCGGCAGACGGCGATCGCAGCGGGGGATCCGATGCGCCAGAATCAGGCGATGCGCCTCAGCGAGCGGATCGAGCGTATGGAGACAAAAGGCCGCGGCGAGTGATGGAGAATCAGGATACGATTCCCAGCGCGCGGGAGGCGGCGAGGTGGTCGCCTTCTTTAATGTAGATGACGTATCCGAAATGCCCCAGGCCGTCGGTAACCCCGCTCGAGGCATAGATGTTGACACTCGCGTCGAACAGCGCCTTATGAATTTCGGCCACGGCGCCAAGGCGGTCGTCGCCCTGGATGAGGAAGGCATGCTGTGGTCCCGTCATCTGCAGGCCGAGTCTTTCGAGCGCGTTCATCAGCGCCGTTTCGTTCTCGGGAAAGATGGTGAGTTCCACCATGGAACCATAAGGAACCGCGCTGAAGGCGAGCAGGTTGACATCCTCCGAAGCAAGCCTGGCCAGAAGTTCGTAGCCCTTGCCAGGCTTGTCTTCGAGGCGCACATAATAGTAGCGCACGCGCCGCACGGAAAAAGACATGAGGTGTTTGTATTCTCCTCCTACTTCATCCTACAGCCGCTCGTCGGGACGTTCACCCAGGGTGACCTTCATCTTGATCTTCCCGCCGCCTCGATAGATGGTCATCTCGAGGATGTCGCCCGGCCGCTTGTTGTTCAATACGCGGGAGAGCGCATCAGGGCGTTCCACCCGCTGGCCTTCCAGTTCCATAATCAGGTCGCCGCCGATGCCGACTTCGGTGTTGCCGACGATCACGTAGCGGCGGGCTCCGCGCAATCCCGCCTGGCCGGCGGCGCTACCCTGGCCGACATCCTGCACCAGCAATCCGCCTTCGGCCGGCAGTTCCAGAAGTTCCGCGAGGTCGCCGAAAACGGGGAGCACCGTCACCCCCAGCCACGGCCGGCCGAATTTCCGGCCCGCCTGGAAATCCACGAGCATCGACTTGGCGCGGTTGATGGGCATGGCGAAACCAATGCCGATGTTTCCGCCGGGTCCGTAGATGGCGGTGTTGATGCCGATGACATTGCCTTGAGAATCGAGCAGCGGCCCGCCGGAGTTGCCGGGGTTGATGGCGGCGTCGGTTTGTATCATCCCCTCCAGCCTGCGGTCATTCTCATCGCGCAGTTCCCGTCCCAGCGAACTGATGATTCCGGTGGTGAGGGTGCCCTCGAGGCCAAACGGGTTCCCAATAGCCAGAACCTTCTGCCCCACTTGTAGCGCGTCTGACTCGCCGAGGCGAAGAAACGCGAGTTTCTTCTTGGGCTCTATCTGAATCAGCGCCAGATCATTGCTGGGGTCGCGGACCAGGATCTTTGCTTTGTATTTCGTCTTGTCCGCCAGAGTGACGATCACTTCGGGGGCGGGGCCGCTGACGACGTGATAGTTGGTGAGAATCCGGCCCGTGGCGTCGATGATGAACCCCGAACCCGTTCCCGGTTCGGGAATAATCTGGCCGAACCACCCGCGGCGGTACACGGTGCTCGAAATATTCACCGTCGCCAGGTGGGAAGTCTTGTAAATTTCGATGTTGTTCAATTCATCGGCGCTGAGCCCCGCGCCCTGGGCCACCGAGGGCCCGCTCCAGAGCGGTTCCGAACTCGATGTGGCGGAGCGGAACCATTTCGGCGGATCCCATTTCCGCGTCGTCGTCACCCAAATGAACGCGCCCGCCACCAACAGGGCCAGCATCAAGGTACGAAATCTCATTGCGCTATACTCCGTAGCTCCTCATACACACATTCCGTCTGTCGCACTGTATCTTCCTTCGCTCCCGAGGTGTCAATCACGAAATGCGCATATTTTCTTTTTTCCTCGAGCGGCATCTGCCGCTCGAGTCTTGCCGCCGCTTCCTCCCGCGACGCATGGTCGCGCGCCATGGCGCGCTCGATCTGTTGCTCCGGCCGGCACCAGGCAAGAATCAGCCGGTCATAATCCCGGTAGCCGCCGGTTTCGATATGGATGGCGGCCTCCACCACCGCGATCCCCTTCGCATCCCGCGCGGCGCACGCGGCCAGCATCTGCTCGATTCTGCGCCGGACCGGGGGATGCACCAGGCTGTTCAACACCGCCAAACGTCCCGGATCGCGAAACACCTCCGCGGCAAGCTGCCGTCTTTGAATGACGCCTCTAGCATCCAGGATACCGCCGCCGAACTCATGAATCACCGCCTGGTAGGCTTCGCCGCCCGGCTCGATCACCTCGTGGCCGATCAGGTCGGCCTGAATGAGGAAGCATCCGAGACGCTCCAGGGTTTTCCCCACGAAGCTCTTGCCCGAAGCCAGCCCCCCGGTGAGCGCTACTTTCAACAAGCGAGGCCCCTTTCGTAACGGATGGGGCGCTGATCACGTCTAGGAAGGGTGCCGCGCGTGCCGTGCCTGAGTTTATGCCTCGCCGCGATGCTGGCGGCCGCGGATCTCGATCCGCGGGCATCGCGCAAACTCGAGCAGGCCGGACCGGTGCTGGCCGCCGCCTGGACACAGTATTTCCGCAATCTCGTCCCACCTCCCGAACCGCCGCGCATCATCCCCATCACCCGGGCTGCCTCGAGCGCCCGCGGCAAACTCCCTTCCGGAAATGCCTACTATTGCCGGAAGGACCATTCTATCTACTACGATACAAATTTCCTCGAATCCTTACGGCGGCGCATCGCGGGCATTACCGGGACCACGGCGGATGCGGCGCCGGTTGTGGTGCTGGCGCACGAATTCGGCCATGCCATCTACGCGCGGATTTTCCGCGGCGCCGATGGCGGGCAGCCCTACCAGCGTCTGACGGGGTATGGCCAGAAAAAGATGGCCGATTGCTTTGCCGGGGCGGTCACCCGCTCGGCCTATGACTCCGGATTGCTGGACACGGTGAATCTCGAGGAAGCCGAGCAGACCATGATCGCCGTGGGCGAGCCGCCGACTTTCACTGAGCGTTACTTCGGCCGCCGCAAGAACGCCTATCCGAACTGGCGCATCCGCCGCGACAGCTTTCTATCGGGCTTTCGCAACGGGGCGCAATCATGCGGCGCCGCGAGCATTGAGAATTTGAATCTTCCGCGGAGGTGAGAGGTTTCGCGAGTCTACGGGGTTTGCGACTGTCGCCTGATCTTACTTGATCTTGTAGGAGCCGTCGGCGAGTTTCTCGCGGTGCGCGGCGTGGCATTGCTTGCAGGTGGCGCCGAGCTTGCCTAGCGCCGCGTGGACGGCTTCGGAGTTCCCTCCCTGCGCCGCCGACGCCAGTTCGTTGGAAGCCGCCAGCCCCTCGCTGCTCCACTTGGCCGCGTCCGCCATGTGCCGCGCGGCAAAGAAGCCTTCCATTCCTTCGTAGGCTTCGGCCATCGCCTTGGCGTGCGCGGCCACGTCCGCCGTGGCGTTGGCTTCCATGGCCTTGCGAAGACCACCCATGTGACCGCCGGCTGCTTTCATCTTCGCCGTAAGCCCGTGTTCGTCGAGCGCGAGCAACAGCGAAGCCCCCATCAGGGCGCCAAGCAAGCCGGCCGCAACTATCTTCTTCATTGTGTTTGATACCTCCCGGGTAGGATCGGAAAAGGTATTCTACATCGGATTTGGGCGCTGGCAGCGTGGGGGGCTTGATTAAATTCCCTCAACCCAAGGCGTTGGGCGCGTGCGATAATGAGGAGGTTCCCGGGGGCGGTTAGCTCAGTTGGTTAGAGCGCCTGCCTTACAAGCAGGAGGTCGCAGGTTCGAGCCCCGCACCGCCCACCAGTGTCGTCCACGCCACCCCCCGATCCGTTTTCCTGGTACTCGCCATGCGCTTGGCCGTTACGCTATACTGACCGGACAGATTGCCTTCGCAGCTAGAAATTGCATCGGACGGCACGGAGTGGATCAATTCCTACGCGCTCGTAACGTACATCCCTGATCCCCTCGGCAGGTTTCTCGATGATCTTCGCCGTAACCTGGCCCCGGCTTGCAATCCTCACGCGCATGTGACTTTGATGCCGCCGCGGCCGCTCGCCGGGCCGGCGGACGAGGCGTGGGACCAGATCCACGAATGCACGAAGACTCTTCCCGTATTCCTCCTGCAGGCGACCGAGGTCCGCGTGTTCCCGGAAACGCATGTGATCTACATCGAACTGGGAATGGGGCGTGAGCAGCTACTGGAACTCCACGCGGCGCTGAACCAAGGCCCGCTGTACTTCGCCGAGCCCTTCGAATACCACCCGCATATCACACTTGCCCAGGAGTTGCCCGTGGCGTCGGTTGCGGACGCGGCGCGGATGGCCCAGGACACATGGCGGCAGTGCCCCCACTCACGAATCTTCCCGGTGGAGGAATTCACCTTCGTGCAAAGCACTGTCGGCAAATGCTGGAAGGACCTCGCCTCGGTGCAGTTGGAGCGGGTCTCCGTCGTCCGCTAGAGAGCCCTGTGCGCGCTACCAGGGCGTGAAGTACATCCGCGACAGGAACGCGGCCATTTGTCCCCGTGTGTTGGTGTCGTTCACACAGAACTGGCCTCCTCCGCAGCCGGTTGTGACGCCAAGCTGTTTCATCTTCTGAATGTATTGGAAGAAGATGTTGTTCGAGGGAACATCGGTGAAGTACGGAGTGGCGGGGGACTCGAACGTGGAGCCGAACTTGGAGCGGATGAGGAAGACCGACATCTGGCCGCGGGTGACCGAATCGTCGGGGCAATAGTCAAGAAGGTTGCAACCCGTGGTAATCCCCAATTGGCGCAGCTTCTGAATCCACTTGAATTGCGGATGGCCGGCCGGGACATCGCGGAAAAGGGGCGCGGCCGGGAACAGGAAGTCATCCGTGCCGAGCAGGGAACGGACGATGAACACCGCCATCTGCCCGCGAGTGGTGCTGTCGTTGGGGCAATACATGTTGAGCGCGCAGCCGTTGGTGATGTTGTTGGTTTTGATGATGCGCACGTAGTCGACAAACGGGTCGCTCGCCGGAACATCGGCGAAGGGGGCCGCGAGCGACGTGCCCTTTTGCAGAAGGTGCACGACATTGCCCGCCACGTACACCGTGCCCGTGCGGGGATCAGCGCTCGGGTTCGGGCTCACGGTGTAGTTGAGAGACCCGGCGCCTACGGTGAGCGGCGCGGAGGTGAGGTTGATCCAGGGCACGCTCGAGAAGGCGAACCACGTGCACCCCTGGCCGATGCCGACCCCGCCGCCGCCGCCTTCCGCGGGATAGGATGTGCCGGTGGGGGTGACGTCCGTCACGCATTCGTGGACGCCGAAATCGCTTACTCTGGTGACGAAACCATCACCCTGCCCTTTGTTCGCGGTTTGGAAGACGTCGGAAGTGACGGGGAAGTCGGGAGAGAAGGTCTGCCCCGCGACGTAAACATCGCCGGTGATGTCCTGGGCCATGCCGTTGATCACATCCCAGAAGACGCCGCCGAGGACAGTGGAAAAGCGCAGGTTGTTCGCAAGAGGTTCCAGCACGGTCAGGAACCCGTCGGGCAAGGCGGCGCTGCCGGAATATCCGAACGCGTCGCGGGTGACGGGGAAGTTGCTCGTCTGCGCCGAGCCGGCGATGATGAGGTAGCCGCCCGGAAGCGTCTTCACGCCTTTGGCGAATTCGATTCCCGGCGAACCCACCAGGCCGCTCGCGATGAGCGAGGAAAGCGTGCTGTTGAACCGCGCGACGAAGGCGTCGCCGGCTCCCTGGACGGTGCGGCTGTAAGCATTCGCCGTGGTGGGAAAGCCCGTGCCCGCCTGGCCGGCGATGACGACGCGCCCTTCCTTCTCGAGGGCCAGGGCAAAGGCGCTGTCGGAAGCCGCGCCGCCGAGCAGCGTGCTCAACAGCACTCGCTTGCCATCCTGGCTGAACTTGAGGACAAATGCGTCCTCGAGGCCGCTTTGCGTGCGGCTATAGGCTCCCGGTGTCGTGGGGAAGTCGGCCGACGTGGTGCCGCCGGCAATCCAGATCTCTCCCGCCGGGTCAATGACCATGGCGTTGGGCGTGTCTATGCCAAGAGCGCCTCCGAAGTAGGTGGAGAATGTGAGCGTCACCCCCGTCGGGTCGAACTTGGTGAGGAAGCCGTCGTAGGAGCCGCCGTAGGTGGTCTTATAGGCTCCGGGGGTGGTGGGAAAATTGGTGCTGTTCGTTTGGCCCGCGACGGTAACATAGCCCGCGTAATCGACGCCGATCGCCTTGCCCACTTCCTGAGTGTCGCTGGTGCCTAGATAAGTAGACCAAGTGAGGACGTTGCCGTCGGGAGAGAGCTTGCTGACGAAGGCGTCCTGCACGCCGGAGAAGTTTTTCTGATAGGCGTTATTCGTGACCGGAAAGCCGAAAGATCCGGTGAAGCCGGTAATGTAGGCGGCCCCCGTGGCGTCGGCGACTACGCTGGTCGCCTGGTCCTCATTCTCCCCCCCGAGGAAGGTGGAATAGACCAGCACCTGTCCGGTGACGTTGAGTTTCGTGACGAAGGCGTCGTTGAAGATACTGGTGATGGTGTTCTGAATGGGGTGGTAGAGCGGGAAGTCGGCGGACTTGGTGTAGCCGGCGAGATAGACGGGGCCCCCCGCATCGACAGTGAGGCCGAGGACCTCCTCGCCTTGCGTGCCGCCAAGGAAGGTGGAATAGACAATGACGGGGTCGATCACAAGCGGGAGCTTGCGGTCCCATGCCGCGAGTTCGAAGCGGAACCCGCCGGCCTCGCCGTTCCGGTAGCGGGCGGCTACGGCAACCCGCTTGCCGCCGATCTCCTGGTAGACAAGCGGCCGGTGCTGGCGGATGTCGCCCGCTGATGTCGAGAGGACGAGGTCTCCCGACTCATCCACGCGGATGCGCTCGGCGCCCTTCCAGGAAAGTTCAATCACGCTCGGGTCGGCTCCAGGAGCTACCACCAGATCGTATTCCAGGCGGTTTTCGCCGCTGTAGTAGACCGCATCGATGCCCGTATAGACCTCGGGGAAGCGGACGCGCGCGAAATGGGGAATGTTGGTGCGCCACTTGGACGGGTCCTTGCCGCGGAAGTAGTTGCTGACGCCCGGCAGTTTCTGCTCGGCGATGGCCGGTTTGGGATCGCGGGCGTTGAGGAAGGTCAACTGGAGCGGCTGTTTCAGGCCGCCGCTGACGAACCAGGCATCTTTGCCGGTGAGCAGGGTGAGGAATCCACCGCCGCGCGAGAGGAACCGGACAGAAGGGTCGGCCTGGCCGGCGTTCGGCTCAAAGTAAAGCGGGACACGGCTCAGTTGTTGCTTGCCGCTCTTGTCGACGGCCGCGCGGCCGGCGTGCTGAGGTTGCGGAAAGAATGGGGTTGTGGGCAGTTTCGGGGGAGGCGTCGCAGAGTGTCCGGCCGCGGCTACAGGAAATGCCGCGGCAAGAAAAAAGACCGCGGAATGGAAGGTCCTCCGAAAGGTTCGCACATACGGCGATCCTTTTCTCATAGTGGTGACTCCTACAAGGGTATTCCTCTATCTTAAGCCGTTCCAGACCGTGGCGTGCCGCGGGGCAATCCCGCCGCTTGTGGAAATGAGCAGGCCGCCCCGTGCCGCGGACCAGGCGGACAAGTGCGACAAAATGGCCTTATGGGAACAACATTCAAAGTAGGCGGCCACGTAAGTTGGAATTCCGAAGCCGTGAACTACAAAGGCTATGCCCATCATGCGAGCGAGGAGGATCCGCAGTACGGGATCAAGAGCGGCAAGACCGGCCATATCGGCGGCTGACCGGCAATCGTCCGCCTATGAAAAGAGCGTTCTACACCATCGGCCATTCCACCCGTTCCATCGACGAGTTCGTCCGTATACTGGAGAGCGTTGAGGTCACCTTCGTCGTGGATGTTCGAACCGTGCCGCGTTCGCGGACCAATCCTCAGTACAATCGCGATGTCCTGCCTCAATCACTCGCGTCATTCCAAATCGGATATGAGCACATTGCGGCGCTCGGGGGGTTGCGGGGTAAGGCCCGCGATGTGCCGCCGGACGTCAATGCGTTCTGGCGCAATGCGAGCTTTCACAACTACGCCGACTACGCGATGGGCAACGCTTTCCGCGCCGGCTTCGCCCGGTTGCGCGAACTTGGCCGCGCCCAACGCAGCGCCATCATGTGCGCGGAAGCGCTGTGGTGGCGGTGCCACCGGCGCATCATCGCGGACTGCCTCCTGGCGGCCGGCGAAGAGGCGTTTCACCTCATTGGTCCGGGAAAGGTCGAGCAGGCGCACATGACGGCTGCCGCGCATCCGGACGCTTCGGGGGCTCTCACCTATCCCGCGGCGCCTTGAGGAAACACCGGATTGCGGGTCAACCCGCGAAACGGAGGATCGTTCCAACGTCGGAAGCGGCCCAGAGGGAACCGGGAGTATCGCCGGCAAGCCAGAGTCTGCCTGCCTGAAGCGGCGCATCGAGGGGCATCTCCGTCCAGTTCGAGAAATCGTCCGCGGCGAGGAAATGCACGGCGCCGAGGGTGGATGCCTTCGGGTCCGGCGGGGGCTCGATGGCGGCGAGCACGGCTTGGCCGCCCGGAAAAACCAGAAGGTCCGTGACGGCGCGGTCCTTTTCGCGAAAGGCGCGCCCTGAACGGCCGTTTCGCAGGTCGATGGAGAAGATTTCACTGGGGTACTCGAAGGCGTCGTGAAACTCGATGAGCGCGAGTCCCCGGCCGTCGCGGGCATAGCGGACGCGCGTAATGGTTCCAAACAAGGAAGTAATGGAATGTTTCCACGCCGCTCCCCCATCGCGGGTTTCGAGAGTGATGGAAGCCGAGGGCCATTCGGGCCGGCGCAGATCGCGGTGCGGATCGCGCCATGCCGGGAGAGCGCCCGTGCGGCCGGTTCGGGGCGGGTGTGAGACTCCGGTGATGACGCCCGCCCGGGCCGTTACGAAGTCGATCCAGTGGTAGGTGGTGTATTCGGCATTCGTAGAAGGCTCGGCGGCGGCCGGGAGCGGATTCCACGTGCGCCCGCCATCGGCGGTTTCGACGATGGTCTTGTTCCCGCCGAGCGCATAGCCGTGGTCCGCGGTGAGGAAATAAACGCGAGTCAGGGATTCGTGCTTGAGCTGGAGTTTCCATGTTTGCCCCAGGTCGCCCGACCGCCACAAACCGCTCCGGGATGCGAACCACAGGTCCTGCTCCCCGGCAAAACAGAGCGCAATGGGAGGGTCCGGAAGCGGATGCGGTCTCCATTCCCCGCCGTCCTTGCTGAGCAGCATCAGCGGCTTCTCTTCGCTCCCCGCCGCCGCAAGATATCCGCCTTCCGAGCGCGCGAAATCGGCCAACGTGATGGGACGCGAGGGTTGATGAACCACCGTCCATGCGGGGGGCTTGGCAGCGGAAATGAAGGGCGAAAGGAGAAGACCGGCGGCGGCGCGGCGGCCGAGTGGATAGGCGCCTCCTTCAGCTACCAACGCAAACGCCCTGGCTGACCGCTGAAGGCTAAAGGCCGGAACCATGTACTAGGCCCGCGGAGTGATCGGGCCGGAGGAGAGCACAAGCTCCGCGTGACTCACGGCTTCGACGGCTTCACCCGGCATACGCGCGAGCACGAGCAGGCAGCCCACCTGCTCGCCCACCGTGGTGAGCACTTCCATTTCGTTGCCCGTGTGCGCATGCGGCTGGCGGTGCTGGACGTTAATGACGCCGACCACACGGTTGCGGGCGATGACGGGGGCCGAAAGAAACGCCTCGTAGGTGTCTTCCGGCAGATCGCCGAAGAACTTGAAGCGCGGATCATTGTAGGCTTCGCGCGAGATGGCGACCATGCGGCGTTCGCGCGCCACCCATCCGGTGATGCCTTCGTTGAGCTTCAGTCGCACCTTGCCGATGGTGGAGGGATGCGGCGTATTGGAAGCACACAGCACGAGTTCGTCGTCATCAATGAGGTAGACGAGGCAGGAATCGCAGGCGGTGTATTCGACAATGAGGTCGACGATTCCCAGCAGCACTTCCTGCAAACTCATCTCGCGCACCATGAAGCGGCTGACCTTCTGAAAGAGCCGCAGTTGTTGTTCCGTGCGTTCGAGACGCGCCTCCAAATCCTTCAGCTTTGCCACTACCCCATTATCCCAGACGGAAGTCTGGGTGGGAGGCGCAACTTTGCGAAAAAACGGGAGGTTGTCTTGCGTTTTGCCCGTCCCCCATTTAGTATGAAAGTTCGAGTTCGCAAGCCGCATTCTCTCCCCCGGCGGCTGGCGTCGAGTGCGCTCGGCATGGGACACTTGCGAAAGTGGCCCGGCGGCGAGTGCCGATTCCAGGAAGGAGTCTTCCCATGTGGTCCCGTCGTAAAGAGGAAGAATATACGCCCAAGCAATCCTACGCTCCGCCGTCGCAAGCGGACTTGACCAAGGAGGGAATCCCCATGTCCACAATGCCCACGCGCTCCCCCGAGCCCGAAAGCTATCGCCCATCCACCGCTGCCTCCATCGGTAAATCCGTCGTGATCAAAGGCCAGATCATCAGCCGCGAGGATCTGTACCTGGACGGGGAACTGGAGGGGACGGTCGAGTTGCAGGAGCACCGCTTGACCATCGGGCCGAACGGCCGGGTCCAGGCGAATGTGAAAGCACGGGAGATCGTGGTCATCGGCGCCATGCACGGCAATTGCGAGGCAAGCGACAAGGTCGAGATTCGCAAGGAAGCCCGGCTGGTGGGAGACATTCGCACGGCGCGCATTTTCATTGAAGATGGCGCTTATTTCAAGGGAAGCATCGACATCATCAAGCAGGATGTCGGCAAGCCGCAGCCCGCGCCTCCGGCGCCGCGGCAGCAGGCCGCCGCGGCCGCCGCCGGAGCGGCGGCCAACCAGGTAACCGAAGTCAAGCGATAAGCGGACTTGAAGACGCCCCTGTTGACGCCTCCACGCGAAGGCAGGGGCAGAGGTGTTTTTCGCAATCTTGTGGAGAGACAGGCTGAAGTCGATTTTCGGTAGTGACGAAGCACTCCCGCGCGCATCGGGCAACGGACAGCCGCCCGGGTCCGCATTCTCCGGAAATCAGCCTTGGCCCGCGGGTTATCCGGCCGAAGAGACCACTCGCCTGAGCCGGGGCCTCGAGCAGTTTCTCCTCACGCTGCGTGATCAGCCGACCTGCGCGGTTCTCGATCTGTGCGGGGCGAATCAGGCCAATATCAACTACATCACGAATCTCGGGCACCGCATCAGTTCCGAGAGCATCCTGCACGGCCTGGACACCATCTGGAATGATCCGAATCTGTCGGAGTCGCGAAAAATCGCGGAGTTTGTCGAGCAGACGTTCAACTATCACGCAAGCACGTTCGGCGGCATTCTCGTGTGGGACACGCTGCAATATCTTCCCGCCCCGCTGCTCGAGGCGGTGTTGGAGAGGCTGATGCTGCTGTTGAGCCCCGGGGGGATGGTGCTCTCCTACTTTCAGGCGGACGAGAAGGCGCGGGTGGCGCCTGCCTACTCGTATCGCATTGTGGATGGGAAGACGGTCATGCTGTCGCCGCGAGGCTTGAGAAACCGCGAGCAATACTTCAACAACCGCGCGATTGAGAAGCTGTTCGAAGGCTGTGGGGCGGTGAAGTTTTTCCTCACGCGGGACCATTTGCGGGAAGTGCTGGTGCGGCGGTAATCCGGCGGGGCTGACGCCGGCTTTGCGCGTCTATGGTACGGAAAGTTTGAACGCGATCTCCTGATCGCGCGGCCGGATGTACTTGCCCGGTCTGGGCTTCAGGGCAAGCGGCACGGTCACCACCGCGACGGCTCTTCTCAGGTCTGTCTCCGGCTCATCGGTGTAGGGGTTGTGCGGGTAGACGGGCCAGCGGAGGCGCGCGGTTCGATCAACCGCCAGAGTCCAGCCGTGGTGCCGTATCGAGCTGCCCAGTTCATCCCCTCCGAATTCGATCTTGTCCCGGCCGGCTGTAACTTTGATCCCGGCGCCGGTCTCCAGTTCTTCGCCAGGCACGAGCACGAGTTGCAGCGTCAATCTTGGATTCTTCGCGGGCGTGCCGTGCCCATTGATGACGAACCGGAAATCCAACTCGTTCCCGGTAGGGGGCATGACGTAGAGGTCGCTGAAGAATGTGTTGAAAGCCAGAGAGAGACGGTCTTGCGCATTTGACATCTGAAGCCGGCTGCTGAGGGGCATATGCACCGTCCGCCCCATCAGTTCTTCCGTGAAGGTCGCCAGCTCAGGTTGCCGCTTCGAGTTTGCGCCGCTGATGATCAAGCCGGTCTTCTGGTGAAAAATGCTGAGGTGGCCCTGGCGGTCGAGATAAAAGCGGTTGTTGATGGCTTGTGTATCAATCAAGCCGGACAGGGCCACCTGCCAGGGCCCGGTCTTGCGAACACCGGCCGGCACGTTCATGCGGTAGGAATACGACGGGCGCTGTTGCGGCGCCGCTTCCACCGGGCCTTCATGGTAATAGAGCGCGTCCTGCGCAAGCCGCCCCAACTGATCAACCGTGAGTTTTTCCGGATCGAAAAAACCGGTCAGAAAAGCGGCGTAACCGCGCCCGTCCGCGAAATTTGAAAATGCGAACTGCGCCCACGCGCTCACGCCCCAGTAGCGGTTACGATCATTGAATACATCCACCGGCGTGCCGTCGAGAAACGTGGAGTTTTTGTGAAAATCCGTGGCGCGCCGCAGCGCGGGCAGCACGTCCTTATCCTTACTGAACTCCCAGTACATGGCGACCGCGCTCAAGGTCAGATGGTTGTATCCGATGGTTGGGCCGGAACGGCTGTGTTCCCCCCAATAGCCGTCCGGCGTCTGCTCCACCAAGGCGAAGCGCCGCAGCACCGCCCGGCCGAGATCCTCCCATTCCTTGATTTCGAACAGACGGCCGCCCAGGTAAAGATTGGCCGCCCATAGTGCGTAGTGATTCGGCGATGTGCCGATGTAGGGCGAGTTGTACCACGCGAAATCCAGACGATCGCGCGTGTCCTCAACCAGCATGGCGATGTTCTTTCGGATTTCACGCTGCCAGCGCTGCCGGCGCTCGATGCCCAGTTCGCGCTCCAGAAGGCGGTAGGCATCCAGCCACATGTACGTATCCCAGTCACTGTCTAGCCGCGGTTCGAACGTGCCCTTCTCGCTCTCGCCTGCCAGCATGTCGCCGATCTGAATGGCGAATTCCAGCATGTGCTTGTCGTGATAATGCGGGTTATCCCGGTGCTGCTTCGCGTAGAGCACCGCGGGCGCGAGAATCGCGTAGGGGAAGTGCCGCCACGATGCCTCGGCTTCCAGCGCCTTCAGGTCCGCGCCGGGGTTGGCTTTGACCTTTGCTTCCACGCGGGCCGTCCCTGCCTCCATAAGACGGAAGTAGCGGGCAGGCAAAGCATCCGCCGCGAACGCCGCCGCGGGCGCGAGCAAACAGACGAAGATGGGCGGAAAGCGCATATCGCTGTTGTACCACCCTGGCCGCCCGGAATTCGACAGGCGCCTCCGTGCCGCCCGTTGAGGGCGTGCTTAATTCGTGCGCCGCTCTTCGGATTCACCCGCGCTGTTGCGCAGGCGAATGGCGGCCGATTGCACCGCCGTGGCGTCGCCATCGAAGGGAACCGTCAACTGGAACTGGCCTCCGAAGGCGAAGGAATCCTGGCTCGCGTACCACTTCTTGAACACATCGGTGAGGGCCACCACGTAACGCGTCTGGAGCAGTTCGCGCCCGGTGGCCGGAGTCAGTGTCACCACCATTTCCGACAACTCCCTGGTGGAAGAGAATCCCGTGACCACGATGTTGAACCCGCCGCTGCGCCGTTCAAGATTCACCGTGCTGATCACCGGAGGCGCCGGTTCGATGCGGACGCCGCGGTCCGGACTGTTGGACGGGATCACTTCGGTTCCCGCAACAAGGAACGTCGGATGCAGAGTGAGGGTTCCGGAAACGCTGCCTGCCTGGAAGGCGAGGGGCATCCGCGGGAAGATGGCCGCGGTCTGGCCCGCGGGGATGCGGAAGGATACGGTACGCCCGCCGGTGCTGAACATGAGGCCGGGTTCCACTCCGGGGGCATCCGGGATGGCGGCGAACGTGAGACCGAGCCGCCCGGTGACCTCCACCGGGTAGGGCGTATCCAATTGCAGGCCCAGACTGGGCTGCTGCCCGGGATTGATGCTATCGGGCAGGCCCGTAATCCGCGCGGAAGGCAGCGCGGCGATGTTCACAGCGAGATTGAAGTCGCGGTTCACCACGAACCCGAAGGCATCGCGCAGGCGGAGCGTGATCGCGGCCGGCGCGGGATCGGTGGGCGCGCCCGTGATCTGATCGCCGGCGAGCCTAAGTCCCGCGGGGAGACTGCCGGAAGCAAGGCTCCATTCATACGGAGCCTTCCCGCCGCTTGCCTGAAGCGCGAGCGAGTACGCCACGCCGAGCGTGGCTGGAGGCAGCGCCGCCGTCACCATGGTGAGCGGTTCGCCGGTGGCCGTGACAGGCAGCCCGAGCACGCGCTGGTCGATGCGGCCGTTGGCGTCAGTCACTTTCACCGTGAAGCGGAACAGCCCCTCCTGGGCGGTAGCGCCGCTCAGACGGCCCGTGGGCGGATCAAACGTAATGCCGCCCGGAAGCGTGCCGGAGATGATGGACCACGCAAAGGGACGCGTTCCCTGTACCGCTTCCACCAATACGTCAATCGGGCGTCCGGAAGCCGAGACGGGCAGCAGCGGTCCGCTGCTGATGATGGGCCCATTCGCCCCGTCGATGACACGCCACTGGTAGGCTTGTGAAGCCTGCTGTTGCGCGCCATCGGTCGCCGTGACCGTGAAGCCGGAAGAGCCCAGCGCGGTGGGCGTTCCATCCAGGACTCCCGTGGGGCTGAAGGTGACACCCGCGGGGAGCGTTCCCTGCAGCGCAAAGCTGTACGGCGCCTTTCCGCCGGCCGCCGCAATCTGCAAGTGAACGGGATGATCCTTGGTGGCGTCCGGAAGCGGGGAGGGTGTAATGATGCGGAATCCCCCCTGCGCCGGAAGCACAGTCAGCGCGAACTGCTTGCGGAACGGATTACGGTCCGTGGCGGCTACCTGGATGCGGAAGGTGAAATCCACGGGAACGGAGGCGCTGCGTGAGGACTTGGCTGCCGCCGTGGCTGTCCCGGGGTCGGCCGGCTCCTCCGGGACGCCGCTGATTTCTCCCGTATCGGCGTTGAGGGCCAGCCCCGCGGGAAGCGCGCCCTCCACCACCGACCATGCTAATTGCAAGGCGGCCCGCGCATTCGACTTCATGATGAAGGAATACGGCGCGCCGGCGGTGGCGGGTGGGAGCGGCGAAGTGGAAGTGATGCCCAAATCCCGGCTGTCGACCACGAGCGTGGCGTCCTGCCTGACGGCGGTGTTGGTGGCGTCCACCACTTCCACGGTGAACGGGAACGGCGCGGCGGCCGAAGGCTTGCCGGAAAGCGTGCCGTCCGCGGCCAGTGTCAGGCCATCGGGCAGTTTGTTGGAGCCGGAGGCGAGCCGCCACTGATATGGGCGCGCTCCGCCGCTGGCGGTGAAGGCGAACTGATATGTGGAATCCTTGATCGCAGCCGGCAGCGGCGTGTTGCTGGTGATCTTGAGCGCCTCGCCAATCGCGAATACCGCGCCGGCCGAGGTCTTTCCGTCGGGCTGGCGCACCGTGACAGTGACCGCGCCGGGCGTCGCCAGCAGCGTGGAAGAGACAGCGCCGCTCAATTGCGCGGCTGAGCCGAACGTGGTGGCGAGCGGCGCGCCGTTCCACAGAATCTGCGAGGCGGGGACGAAATTTTTCCCAGCGACGCCGAGCGTGAATGCGGGCCCACCCACCGGCGCGGAAGCGGGAGTCAACGCGGTGATCTCCGGCGTGAGCGATTGCGAAATGGGAAGCGCGAACGAATTAGAGACCGCTCCGTCGGTGTTGTACACCGTAATGCCGGCGCTGCCCGGAGAGAGGATCAGGCCCGAATCGATTGTCGCGGTCAACTGAGTGGCGTCGATAAACGCGGTGGGCAGGGGTTGGCCATTCCATCGCGCGAGGGAAAGGTTCCGGAAGCCCGTGCCGCGGACGCGCAGTTGCAGCGTGGGTGAGCCGGCATACACCGTCGCCGGGTCAAGCGAAGTAATGACAGGCGGCGGAGCAATCACCTGGAAGGTGAACGGAAGCGAGGTCTGCCCGTCCGGATTCCGCACCGCGATACTGACATTGCCGGGGACGGCGAAAAGGCTGATGGGCAGCACGTTCGCGGTAAGCGTGCTCGGCGTCGCGGAGATGGCGGAAACCGATGCAGTGGTCTGGAGCGGCTGGCCGTTCCACAGCACGATAGCGCCGTTTTGCACGTTCAGCGCGTTCACCGAAAGCGCCAGTTCCGAGGCGCCCGCGATGACGGCAAGCGGACTCATGCTGATGATCTGAGGAGGCAGGAACCGGATGAGGATCGCGACGCCGGTGGAGGTCTGATTGTCGGGGTTCCTTACCTGGACAGTAGCCGTGCCGGGGAAGGCGCTTAGCGCGGCGGGAACCAGCGCGGTCACTTGCGTGTTGTTCACAAATGCGGTGACCAGCGCGCCGCCGTTCCACAGAACAGTGGCTCCGTTCTGGAAGTTGGTTCCATTCACTACCAGCGTCACCGGTCCGGCCAAGGCGTTCACCGCGGGTGGATTCAAGCTGGTGATGGTGGGAGGCAGAGATGTCGGGATAGTGAAGGTTGCGGGCGTGGATGTCTGCTGGTCCGCATTCCGCACCACCACTTGCGCGGTTCCGGGAGACACCAGCAGCGACGCGCTGACGGTAGCGTTGAGCAGCGTCGTGGATACGAAGCTGGTCACCAGATCCTGGTTGTTCCACCGAACGATGGCGCCCGATTGGAAGCCTGTGCCCTGAACGGAGAGCGTGAACTGCGGGCTCCCGGCAGCGGCGCTATTCGGATTCAGGACGCTGATGGCGGGCGGAGGCGTTGTGGTGATGGGGAAGCTGACCTGATTGGAATTGAGGCCGTTCGGATTGTGGACCAGGATCATTGCCGTGCCCGCCGCGGCGATCAGCGTTTGCGGAACGCCGGCTGTGAGGGCGGTGGCGGATACGAAGATGGTCGTCAGGTCCTGTCCGTTCCAACGAACCACGGCGCCGGATTGGAATCCGGATCCCTGCACGGCGAGCGTGAAAGCGGGTCCACCCGGCGTCACTGTGGAAGGGGTGAGTGTGGTGATCTGCGGAGGAACCGCGTTCGGACTGACGGTGAAGGTGGCGGGAGGTGATAGCTGGCTATCGGGGTTCCGCACGATGACCGGAAAATCGCCGGAAGCGGCGAGAAGGGTTGCCGGAACAATGGCGGTTAATTGCGTGGCGGAAACGAACGTGGTGGCGAGGTCAACGTTGTTCAACCGTACCGTGGCGCCGCTCAGGAAGTTGATGCCGTTGACGGTGAGCGTCAATTGCGGGCTGCCTGTCTGCGCCTGGTTGGGCGCCAGCGAGGTAATGGCGGGACCTGTCCCGGTCACCGGGAGATCGCGCGTGGCGGAAACCGTTTGCGCGCGGATGTTGCGGACCTGAATCTGCGCGACGCCTGGAGTAGCCAGGAGGTTAGCGGGCGCCACCGCCATCAGTTTCGTGTCCGAAACGAACGCCGTGACCAGCGCCGTGGTGTTCCAATACACCACGGCGTCGCTTTGGAATCCGGTCCCGTTCACCGTGAGTTGCGAAAGCGGGCTACCGGCGGCGAATGTGTCCGGACTCAGCGAGGTGATGGCCGGGTTATTCCCGGTGACCGTGAAGTTCAGCGTGTTCGATGTGAGTCCTTCCGGGGCGCGAACCAGCACCGGATAGACTCCGGAATTGAACACGCGGCCTGCATCGACAATGGCCCGCAGGCTGGTGGAGGAATCCACGTACGTCGTCAGCGGATCGCCATTCCATTCCACGCGGACATTGGGATTGAAGTTTGTTCCCTCGAGCACGAGCGTGAACTGCGCAGATCCGGCGGCGGTGGTGTCCGGAGTCAATTTGGTGAGGGTGGGCGCGCCGGCAATAGTGAATTGCAGGGTATTGGAAATCTGCTCATCGTAATTTTGCACCGTTACCGGAACGGTCCCCGGAGTAGAAACCAGGGTGGCGGGAACGGTGGCGTGCAACTGCATGGGCGAATCGTAGACGGTGGTAAGGGGTTGGCCGTTGAAATAAATGACGGAGCCTGGGTATGGCGGGCCCTCCGATGGAAGAATGGGCGCGAGGAAATTCCGGCCGACTACCTGAAGCGTGAACGCGAGGCCGCCGGAATAGACGGAAGCGGGGGATAGCGACGAGAGCACCGGGGCAGGCAGAATGACGTTGAAGTACAGCGTGTTGGTGTATAGGCCGTCGGGATTCTGGACATAAATATAGACCGTTCCGCCGGCGGCAAGCAGCGCGGTGGGAACAGCCGCCGTCAACTCTCCCGCGTTGACAAACGTCGTGGTCAAGGCGGTTCCGTTCCAGAAGACCTTCGCCCCGGAAAGGAAGTTCGACCCGGTGAGCGTCAGCGGAAACCCAAGGCTTCCCGCGGGAATCGACGTCCGGCTGAGACTGGTGAGGGTGGGAGAAGGGTTATTGCTCGCGATGTAAAGCGAATAGCTTCTCGTGGCGCTGAGAGGACCGCCTTGCGAACCGGGACTCGAGTCCTGGACGCGAACGGTGAAGTAGAAAAAACCGCCGGCGATCGTTGGACCATTGGACGAAAGAACGCCGGAAGGGCTGATGGTGAACCCGGCCGGCAAAGCGCCTGAATCGAGACTGTAAGTAAACGGCTCCACCCCCGTCGATGAAAAATTCGCGGAATAGGGTTGGCCGTAGAGCCCTTGCGGAAGAGGCGACGGAGTATCGAGGGTCAGGGATCCCACGGAGGGCTGCACGACAAGCGCGAAGGCGCGCTGCGCGGCGCCGCCGTAGCCGTCGGTCACTTGCAGGGTGAAGTTATAAGTGCCCGCCGAGGTGGGCCGCCCCGACAATTCTCCATCGGTATACAACGTAAGTCCAGGCGGCAGGACCCGCTCTGTACAGTCCACGTGTAGCCATCGCCGCCGCCATTGTCGTGCTGTCCATTGGAATCGCCGAAGTCCTGGAAGTAGTAGTTCACCCCCAGGACGGCATCGGGGAGATTAGGGCCAGGAGCGAGGATCTGCAAGGCGGGAGTATTCGCCACCTGCAGGAAGAAAAATCCGCTGGCCACTTGCCCATCGGCGGCGGTGACCTCCGCGCCAAAGCTGTAGAATCCCGCGGTGGTGGGGGTGCCGGCGATGTACTGGTTTCCGGTGACATCCATCCCGGCGGGCCACGCGCCGGAAACGAGTTCCACGTTACTTGCCGGCGTGCCGCCCGTCATGCCCGTGGGAACGGAACCCAAGGATAGGCTGTACTGCCCACGATTGATGGAAGGCAGGCCGCTCGAGAACGTCCATTGAAACTGAGTGGGACTGATGGTGAGTGTAAACGTCTTGGCCGCCGCCGTTCCGTGCTGGACGGTGAACGTGAACGTTCCTGTCTGGGTGGTGTTCCCGGTGACCGTTCCGGAGGCTTGGTTGAAAGTGATGCCCGCCGGCAGCGTGCCGCTGACGAAATTCCAGTTTCCGGTCACTGGACCGGAGCCATTGTCCACAATAAGTTGTTTGAAATAGTCAATTCCCGAGACGCCCGTCGGCAGCGGGGAGCGCGTGACAATCGTGTCGATCGAGGGTGCGGTCACGTTCACGGAATAGGTCTGTGTCCGCGAAGCGCCTGCCCCATCTGTCCCCGACATGATGAAGGTGTAGTTCCCGAGAGTAGTCGAAGTCGGCACGATGCCCCGGATCTTCCCCCCCGCGGTGACTTGCAACCCGGGGGGCAAAGGCAAATTGCCCACGGCGAAAGTGACTGGAGCGAATCCGCCGGAGTAGGGGAGTTGGAACTCATATTCCGCCCCGCGCGTCACGGCCGGGATGGAGGCGGCGGGGAGGGCGAGGGGATTCGCCACGACATTGAAGGTGAGCGGAGTGGCCGCTGTCCGCCCGTTGCTGTCCTTCACCTCCACGACGACGCTGTAATTTCCAGGCGTTCGCGGCACCCCTTCGATGAAGGCATACGCTTCGCAGTAGCAGGACGTCTTCACGAAGTTCACACCCGGCGGAAGCGTCCCGGTGATGATGGAGTACTTATAGGGGGCAGTTCCGCCCACACCTTGCACACTGGCGCCTGCCAGACGCCCAACCGGCACACTCGCCGGCGGCGGAAACGGTTGCGCCGTCAACGGCTGCGCGGTTACGTTGAGCGTGAATTGTTTCGTGGCCTGATTGAAGGCCGAGTCCGTGATGCGCGCGGTGAACGTGAAGTCGCCGCCGGCCGCGGGGGTCCCGGAGAGAACGCCGCTTGAGTTCAGCGTGATGTTGGCGGGTAGAGTGCCGGAGACGTGCGCAAACGTGTAAGGCGCGGTCCCGGCCGCGCCTGTGAGGGTAAAGTTATAGCTTTGGTTTAACGTGGCGCCAGGCAATACGGTGTTCGTGTTGATGCGTAGCTGCGCGGAGACCGGCGCGGCCGCCAATAGTACCCAAACGAACCGGAAGGTAGACGTTATCTGTTTGAAAAACAAAGGCGCTCCTCTGAACCCAGGAGATACCAGCATAGTAGGAAAGCAGAAACAAGCGCAATGCTATGGTCCGCGGGTGAAAGTTCGACATACATCAGACGCGGGAAGTGGCAGGTGTAAAATGACTTGCGAACCAAACCGGAGAGTATGCCGGAGCAGCTCTCCGAAGCGCGCCGCGATGGGAATCGCTCACCGGTTGGGAGTACAAGCCAGTGCCGGCAGCATCTGTGTAGCCCCTGCCGTGATACGGGTCTGAAGCCGTCAGGCGGCGCAACTCGCCAAGGCCGTCAAAAATGGGTTCCGCGATGAAACCGAAGATGTTTGAAGAACTATTGGAAAGCGTGCGCGAGGGCGGAGCGATTTTGCGCGGCCAGCGGAAATCTTCACGCCGGCTGGAGATCCGGCCTTCCATGATCCGGGCGATTCGCGAACGGACCAGCCTTTCACGGCAGGAGTTCGCAAGGCTGACCGGCGTCAGCGTCAAGACGCTTCAAAACCGGGGGCAGGACCGGCGGCATCCCACCGGTCCCGCGATTGCGCTGTTGAAAATCATCGCGCACGAACCACATCTGGCGCTGAAAACGATTCATCAGACGTAGAGGCTCACCCATCCATCACGGTGAGAAGAAACGCATAGTCGAGGGCGGTCTCCTTCATCCGCTCATAGCGCCCGGAGGCGCCGCCGTGGCCGGCATCCATGTTGGTTTTCAACAGCAGCAGGTTGTGGTCCGTTTTGAGCGCGCGCAACTTCGCCACCCACTTGGCGGGCTCCCAATAAGAAACACGCGGGTCATTGAGCCCGGCGGTGACCAACATGTTCGGGTAAGCCTGCCTGGCCACGTTGTCGTAAGGGGAGTAACTGCGGATATATTCCCAGAAATCGCGCTGGTTCGAATTCCCCCATTCGTCGTACTCGATGACCGTGAGGGGAAGCGAAGGGTCGGTTGCCGTGTTGAGGACATCGACAAACGGCACTTTGGCGATGACGGCGCGAAACAGTTCCGGCTTGCGGTTGATGACCGCGCCCATCAGCATCCCGCCGGCGCTGCCTCCCATAATGGCCAGCTTTTGAGGAGAGGTGTATTTTTCAGCAATGAGAAATTCGGCGGCCGCGAGAAAGTCATCAAACGTATTCCATTTCTTCAGGAGTTTCCCGTCATCGTGCCATTTCTTTCCCAGATCCTCGCCGCCGCGGATGTGCGCGATGGCGTAGATGAATCCACGGTCGAGCAGGCTCAACCGGTCGGGAGAGAAGGCGGGGTCGATGCTGATGCCGTAAGAGCCGTAGCCGTAAAGCAGCGTGGGATTGCCGCCGTCCCTGCGCATTTCTTTGCGATAGACCATGGATACGGGCGTCTTCGTTCCGTCACGGGAGGGCACAAAGACGCGCGCGGTTTCATACCGGGAAGCGTCGTAGCCTCCGCGTACGGGCGCCTGTTTCACCAGCGTCCGCTCTCGCGTTTTCATGTCGTAGTCGTAGGCAGTCAAGGGAGTGACGAGCGAGGTGTAATGAAACCGTAGAGTGCTGGTTTCGTACTCCGGGTTTTCGCCGGGCGCAAGAGTATAAACAGTCTCCGGCATCTCCACGAAGTGCGTGTCCCCGGTCTCGTCCTCGATGCGCAGGCGCCGCAGTCCGTTCTCGCGCTCGGTAATCACCAGGTGGCGCTCGAAGGCATCTACCGATTCCACCATGACATCCTCGCGATGGGCGATTTTTTGCGCCCGGTTTTCGGGGCGCGGATCGGCGGCTGGGGCCATTAGCACGCGGAAGTTCCGGCCGCCCTCGGTGGTCCGGACGAAAAATTGATCTCCCTGATGTTCAATGTCATATTCGATGTTGTGCCGGCGCGCGGCGAACAGGCGCGGCTCCACCTGGCCGCCCGCGGCTTCGGCGTACCAGACTTCGCTCGTGTCGGCGCTGTCGAGTTCGAGGAACAGAAAACGTTTACTGCGGCTCTTGTGCAGCGTCAGGTGAAACCGCTCATCCAATTCTTCATGCAGCAACCTGTCGGGCCCCGCGGCGTCGCCCAGTCCGTGCAACCACGCCCGGTAAGGCCGCTTGGCTTCGTCCAGCGTCACGTAGATCAGGCTGCGGCCGTCGTTCGTCCATTCAAGGCCGTAGTACGTGTTTCCCATGCGATCCGGCAGCAGGGCGCCGGTTTCCAGATCCTTGACGCGGGTGATGTAGACCTCATCGCCGCTCACGTCGAGCGAATAGGCCAGCATCCGCTGATCGGGGCTTACCCTGAAGTTCCCCAGGCGAAGATACTTTCCCTCCTTCGCCAGTTCGTTCAGATCGAGGAGGATCTCTTCGCCGGCGTCCATGCTTCCCCACTTGCGGCAATAAATGGGATACGCTTTGCCTTCCTCGGTGCACGTGTAGTAGAAATAGCCGCGCAGGCGGACCGGCGCCGATGTGTCGGTCTCCTCGATGCGCCCCAGAATCTCTTCGTAAAGCCGCGACCGCAGCGGTTCGGCAGGCTCCAACAGAGCCTCCGCATACGCATTCTCCGCCTCCAGATATGCGCGGATCTCGGCCGGATCGCCGTCCCGCAGCCAGAAGTAGTCATCCACGCGGGTTTTTCCGTGCTGCGTGATCTGCTTCGGCAATCTCTTCGCGCACGGAGGCAGAGGGTGTGCTTCCATCAATCGGTTTCGTCCTTCCCCGCGTATAGTTCGCTCACCACGTGGTGGAAATTCTCCACCACCCTGGCGCGCCGCACCTTCATGGTGGCGGTAAGTTCGCCCTGTTCAATGGAAAAGGGCCTCTCGAGGATGCGGTATTTTCTCACCTGCTCAAAAGGCGCCAACTGTTGGTTCGCCTTCGCCAGGGCGCGCTTCACCTCGGCCACCACGGGTTCGGCGGAGGCGAGTTCGCGCGGCGGCGCGTGCTTCCGCCCTTCCATCCCTTTCAGCGAACGGGCCGCCGCTTCATTCAGAGTAAAGAGGGCGGAAACATAGGGGCGGCGGTCTCCCAGCAGAATCATCTGCTCGAAAATCGGCTCCATTTTTAATAAATTCTCGATGCGGGAAGGATAAATGTTCTTCCCGCTCGAGGAGATGATCATTTCCTTCTTCCGGCCCGTGATGTAAAAATAACCCTCCGCATCCACCTCGGCCAAATCACCCGTCCGCAGCCAGCCGCCGCGCAGCACCTGGGCCGTGGCTTCCGGATCGCGGAAGTAGCCGGAAAAAATCGTCGGCCCCCCCAGCAGCAATTCTCCTTCGTCGCTGAGTCGCCACAGCACGCCCGGCAGCATTTTGCCGATGCTGCCCGCCTTGACGTTGCCCTGCGGGTTCAGAGTCGCGACCCCGCCCTCCGTGAGGCCATAGCCTTCCAGGAGCGGCATCCCGATGGCTTCGTAGAAATGCGCCAGATCCTTGCCCAATGGCGCGGCGCCGGAAACGGCCAGCCGCATGCGCCCGCCGAATCGCGTCCGCAGCCTGGTGAACACCACGCGATCGGCCGCCTTCAGCGAAGCGCTCATCCACGCGGGAACGCCTTTCCCTTCGGCCTTGCGCCGGATGGCCCGCAGGCTCAGCCCCAGCGCGCCCCAGAACAATCGCTGCATCGCCGGATTCTTCTTCTTGATCTCCGTGCACACGCTCGAGTAGATCCGCTCCCACACGCGCGGCGGAGCCAGAAAAAAGGTGGGCTTGACGGACTGCATCTCGTGAGGCAGCCGGTGCAGCCCCTCGGAAAACCAGACAGGAACACCGGCGCGCACTCCCAGAAGCTCGATGGCAACCCGCTGCGCAATGTGCGCCGAAGGAAGGAACGCGAGGATGGCGTCCGCCGGGCCGAGGTCCACCACTTTCGGCCCCATGTCTACGTTGGAAACCAGCGCCCCATGCCTCACCAGGCCCATCTTCGGCTCGCCTGTCGCGCCGGAGGTGAGATAGAGAATGGCGTTGTCTTCCGGCCGCACGGCGGAGTGCAGCCGCGCAAACAGGCCGGCGTCTTCCTCCATTGCTCCCCGGCCCATCGCGCGCAACTCCCCGAGATTGAGGACACCTTCGGCCTGGCCTGTCAGCAGCACCCATTGCGCGGCCAACTCGTGCGCGCCGCCGCCCATCAGCGCTTTGAGGGACTTCGGAGTGTCCACAAAAACCAGCCGCGCCGCCGACGCGCGCAGCGTCTTCACGAGTTCCGCCGCCGGATAGCTGGTGTAAACCGCGGCCGAAATGCCGCCCGCCGCCATAATGCCGAAATCGGCCAGATAAAACTCCGCGCGCGTCTCCGAATGAAGGGCAACCACATCCCCTCTCTCGATGCCGAGGCTGTGGAGACCGGCGGCGATCTCCTTTGCCTGATCGCGAAACTGGCGCCACGTGAAGACCTTGTGTTTCCGCTTTCCCTCTTCGCTCACCGGTTGATGCAGCGCCGGCGAATCGCCGTACTTGCTCACGGCCTCTTCGAGCAGGGAAAACACAGTGCGAGCAATCATCGTGGAAATCGTAGCATGCCAAGCCCCGCCGGCTCATTGCACTTCAGACCGGCGGCCAACGGCGGCAGGCGATCAACGACAATAGTTTCTTCATGCGGGTTCTTACGAAGACCAGACACGGAATCAGGGGAAGAGTTACCCCGTGAGCGAGCGAGTGCCGTACACGGTGACGGCCGCCGCCGCGGCTTATGAGGGCATTGCCGGCTCTCTCCCGGTTTGCGTCCTGCTGGACAACGTGCGCAGCCTCTACAACGTCGGCTCGTTCTTCCGCACCGCCGACGCGGTGCGCCTGGAGCGGCTCTTTCTCTGCGGCATCACCGGCAAGCCTCCGAAGAAGGCCATCACCAAAACCGCGCTGGGCGCCGAGGAGGCTGTACCCTGGCAGCATAGCTGGGAGGCGCGCCGCATTCTCGAATCGATGCGCGCGCGGGAGGTGGAAGTCGCCGCCGTCGAGACCAGTGTCCATGCCGTTGACCTGTTTGACTGGCAGCCCCGGTTTCCCGTGTGCCTGGTGTTCGGACACGAAGTAGACGGCATCCGTCCGGAACTGCTCGCCTTGTGTGATACTCACATCCGGATTCCAATGCTCGGCGCCAAGCACTCGCTCAACGTAGCCACCGCGGGCGGAGTGGTGTTGTACGAACTTCTGCGCAAGTACCGCCGGATGTTGGAAAATGCAGGGATACGGCAATGACAACCCGCAACCTATTGCCCCTCTTTCTCCTCGCCGGCGGCGCCTCCATGCTGTTTGCGCAGAGCGGTACGATGTTCCCTCCCGTGCGCGGAATGCACGAGATGGTGGCTGCCGCCAATAACTTCGAGGTCGAGGCCGGCTTTCGCGTCCTCACTCAGGGCGGCAATGCCGTGGATGCGGGCGTGGCTTCCGTGCTTGCCGCCGCGGTCACGGAACTCGACCATTTCGGTCTTGGCGGCGAGATGCCGCTCATCATCAAGCGGGCAGGGAAGCCGCCGGTCGTGATCAGCGGCGTGGGCGCCGCGCCGGAGAAGGCCACGGTGGAATACTACAGCAGCCGGCAGCCCGAACCATGGGAGCGCGCGGGCGGCATGCCCCCCATCCCGAGCGATGGCATCAAAGCCGCGATTCTGCCGGGCGCGTTTGACGGCCTCATCCTTGCCCTGCGCAGGTACGGGACCAAGTCGTTTGCCGAAGTGGCCGCTCCCGCCATTGGCTACGCGGACGAGTTTCCGATTCCCGAAATCTACGCCAGGCTCATCATGAACACGCAACGCATGCTGACCTTGTGGCCTGCCTCGGCGGCGTACTTCATGCCGGGAGGACAGGTCCCCAAGCCTGGAGATGTGTTCAAGCAGCCCACGCTCGCCAAGACCCTGCGCGAATTGGCCGCCGCGGAAAAAAAGACGCGCGGCAATCGCGAAAAGAAACTGGTGGCGGTGCGGGATCTCTTCTACAAGGGCGATATCGCGCGGCGAATCGCCGCATTCTCCGAAACCAACGGCGGCTTGATTTCGCGCAAGGATCTGGCCGGTTTCGCGGCCGAAGAGGATCAGCCTGTCTGCGGCGCCTATCGCGAATATACCGTGTGCAAGCCCGGCTTCTGGACACAAGGCCCCGTGATGCTCGAGATGCTGAACATCCTCGAAGGGTACGACCTGAAGAAGATGGGCCACAATTCGCCTGAATATCTGCACACGCTGGTGGAAGCGGCCAAACTCGGCTTCGCGGATCGCGACCGCTACTACGGCGACCCGAAATTCAGCAGGATTCCATCCGAGATTCTGTTGTCGAAGGAATACGCGGCCGAACGGCGGAAGCTCATCGATCCCAACCACGCGTCGATGGAGCACCGGCCCGGCGATTTCCAGCCTCCGTTGCCGCCGCCTTCCGTAACCGGCGCAGCCTCTCCGGCGCAGGACACCACCTGCGTGAACGTAGTGGACAGCAAGGGCAACGTATTCTCCGCCACGCCCAGCGGCGCCTGGCTGCCGTCGGTGATCGCCGGCGACACCGGCATCCCGCTCAGCACGCGGCTGCAATCCTTCGTGATGACGCCGGGGCATGCCAATCAACTTGCGCCCGGCAAGCGGCCCCGCGTGACCCTCAGCCCCACTCTTGTACTGAAGGACGGCAAGCCCTACATCGCCTTATCCACTCCCGGCGGCGACAATCAGGATCAGGCGCTGTTGCAGGTGCTGCTGAATATGTTGGAATTCGGGATGACGGCGCAGCAGGCTGCCGAATCCCCTCGTTTCCAGACCGAGCATTTTTACAGTTCGTTCGCGACGCACGATTTCACTCCCGGCCGGTTGAACCTCGAGGGACGCATCCCCAAAACGACGGTGGACGAACTGGCGGCGAAGGGACATCGCGTGCAGGTGACCGGCGAATGGAGCAACTCCTCCGCCCCCACGGTGATCAGGATGATGGAGAGCGGCGTTCTCGAGGGGGCGGCCGATCCGCGCCGGTCGCGGTTTGTCTTCGGGCGGTAGTCCGCCGCGGTTCGAGGATCACGTATCCCTCGCGCGGATTCACCCACACCGATTCGAAAAGCGTCACCGGCAATAAACCATCTTCCTCGCGGCCCGGATCCGGCTGCGAGACGATTCGCACGTTCTTCAGACAGAATTCGCCGGCAAGCAGGCTTGGCAGAATTGCCGACACTGCATGCGAGCCTCCGGCGGCCGTCGACAGGGTCACGTTGGAGGCATTTGGAAGGGGAGGAACATTCCGGAACAGGATCAACGCCGGCGAGCCGGAGTCGATCACCAGGCGCCACCCGCCCAGCCGGACCAAAGGCCGGCCATTGGATGTCTCGAAGGGAAGGCGAACTCCCGGCGGCTCGGAACTCTCTTCGATATGTAGTTGCATGCGCCCTAGATCGATCCCATGGCGGAAGCGGCGGAGGAAGCTTTCCCCGAGAATTCCCTTGAAGCCGGGCAGCCGGCGCCAGGCGACCTCAATGTCCAGCGCGGTTGCCGAGCCCAATGTAACGCTTGTAACTCTTGTTGCCCGGGCCAGCGTCGAACCATTGACCGAGATGACCTCCACGCGATAGCTTGGTCGAAGGCCGAGCCGTTCGGCGATTGCGGTATCGAGAGTCGTCGACTGCGCCCCCGTATCCAGAAGGAAGCGAAAAGGACCTTGCCCATTCACCCAGACGCCGTCCACCAGAAGATGGGAGCCGGCGCGCCGCAATGGCAGTGTCCGTTGTGCCTGCGCCGTGGCTGACCCCAGAAGCATCCATATGAAAAGAAGTTGTTGCCCCATGCCGGTATCCTCTGTGGGGAGTGTGCGGCAAAGGCCTCATGATGGTGGTGAGGAAAGGCTGATGTTTTTCTAACGGCCATGGAATCTCCGCGGAAGTTACAATTCGACACCGTGACGATGGATTTCGAGAAGCTCGAAATCCGCAAAGACGGCGAGGCGCTGGAAATCGAGCCAAGGTCCTTTCGAGTCCTGGCGTATCTGGCCCGCAATGCCAACCGCGTGGTGACGAAAGAGGAATTGCTCCAGGAAGTGTGGAGCGGGGCATTTGTTACGGACAACGCGTTGACACGGGTAGTCGCCCAGTTGCGCAAGGCGTTGGGAGACGATGCGCGGCAGGCGCGATACATCGAGACGGTGCCGGCGGTCGGTTACAGGTTTGTCGCCGAAGTGCGCCCCGTCGAGCAGGCGCAGGCGCCCGCAACCCCCGCCGCAGCGGCCGAGACGCAGACGCCGCGAAAGATCAACTGGTTCATCCCCATTGCGGCGCTCGGCGCCATCGCGTTCTCCTACTTCTACCCGATGATTCGTGAATGGACCGGCAGCGCGCCCCCGGCGCTGAACCCGGTGCAGTTCACCACCTCCACCGGACTCGATAGCGGCTCGTCCTTTTCTCCGGATGGCAGCAGCATTGCCTACTCCTCGGATAAGAGCGGCCATTTCGAAATCTACGTGAAGCAGGTGGCTTCAGGCGGGCGGGAACTTGCCATCACGAGCGACGGCAAGGAGAACCTCCAGCCGTCGTGGTCGCCGGACGGGTCGCGGATTGCTTATTGCAGCAGAGCGGGGCAGGGCATCTACGTCGTTTCGGCGCTGGGAGGAGCGCCCCGGCGGATCACCGATTTTGGAGCCCAGCCATCCTGGTCCGCCGACAGCAAGTCCATCGTCTTCCGCTCCCAGGGCGTGCTCGGCATGGCGTGGCCGGAGATCGTCCCCAGTGTCACTTCGAATTTGTGGACCGTGCCGGCCGGCGGCGGCAAAGCGGAATCGTTGACCCAGGCTCAGAATCCGCCCGGGCGGCACACGGAGCCTCATTATGGCCCCGATGGCAAGTACATGAGCTTTCTCAGCAATCAGCCGGGCAGAAACAACATCATGTGGGAACTGAACCTTCAGACCCGGCAGATGGTGAAACTGTTGGACGGCGGTCCGAACCCGGTGAGCTTCGTGTACGCTCCGGACGGGCTCACGATGCTGTTCGTCGGCGTCTCCCGCGTTGACACGCTCGGCCTGTATCAACTGCCGCGCAATTCCGATTCGCGCAAGCCGCTGACGGCGCCACAGTTGATTACCCGCGTCGATTTCGTCTATCCGCGCGACCTGGCGATATCGGCAAAGGGCGACCGCATTGCCTATACGGCGACGAATATGATCAGCAACCTGTGGCGGGTGACGCAGGATGGGGAGACACGGCAGGTCACCAACGAGAGTTCCTATCGCGTGACGCAACCCCAGTTCTCCCCGGACGGGGAAAAACTCGCCTACCTGCTCCGGAAGCGGGGATTGCTAAGCGACGTCTGGATGAGTAATGCCGATGGCTCCAATGCGTCGCAAATCACGCGCAATCCCGGCTGGGATTACATGATGTCTTGGACTCCCGACGGTAAAGGCCTCATCTATGGCGCGTTGCGCGACGGCAGGCCCGGAGTCTGGCAATATTCGCTCACCGACGGCTCGGAAAGGCAATTGACGGACCTGAACGAACTCTATTGGATGGCGCGTATTTCTCCCGATGGCAAGGAGATTCTCTACCACAAGGAGGATGGCGGCGTACTCAATGTCTGGAAAATGGATACCGCCTCGAAGCGCCGGACGCAGCTAACCTTCGGAAAGGAAGCAATCGGATTCGCATGCTGGTCGCCGGACGGGAAACAGATCGCTTTGGAACTGCGCCAGGGGGACGACGACCAGGTGGGGATTCTATCGAGCGAAGGCGGGCCCATCCGCCAGTTGACGCATCACCCCGGCAATGCCTGGACCTACGGATGGTCTCCCGACGGAAAACACCTTCCGGTCGCCGCGCTGTGGGATGGGGTGTGGAACGTATATTCGCTGGATGTGGCCACCGGGCGCTCCGTGAAGATGACGGATAACAAGCTGTTTCGCACCTTTGTCCGCTACCCCGTATGGTCGCCTAAAGGCGGGCAGGTGGTCTTCGAGCAGAACGAGACCAAAGGGAACATCTTTCTTGCCGGCATCCCGCGATGAAAAAATCGATACGCGAATGGCTTTTTAAGCGTCTGTAACCAATAGAACGAAAGATGGCCCCAATCGGGTCTATACTGATGTACAGGTGGAGGTGGCCCCCTATATGACGGTTTCCCGGCGTCCGGGCGGCGTTGGCCGCGCGGCCCTAAGCTGGCTTCGGCCTGTTCTCGTGGCGGTTGCTCTCGCGGCGGCGTCGAATGCCGCGGGTGTGAACTCGTCTGATGACATTCAGACGAGCCTCAAGACGTTTACCAAAGTCTTCGAAGTCGTCGAAGCAAACTACGCCGACCAGGTGAAGCCGGAAAAAGTAATCTACGAGGGCGCCATCCCCGGAATGCTGCGGACCTTGGATCCGCACTCGAACTTCTTTGATCCGAAGGAACTGGAACGGTTCCGTGAAAATCAGCGCGGCAACTACTTCGGCGTGGGTATGCTGGTGGGCTACCGCAACTCCCATGTGACGGTGCAACACCCCTTCGAGGGCTCGCCGGCGAAGAAGGCAGGACTGCGGCCGGGCGACGAGATCTTCATGGTCAACGACAAGAAGACTGACCGGGCCTCGGTGGAAGACGTGGTGGCTTTGCTCAAAGGGCCGCGCGGTACGCCGGTCCAGATTGCCGTGAGGCGGGAAGGCCGCGACAAATTGGTGACATTCCACCTGGTCCGCGACCAGGTGGAGCGCCCCTCGGTGCCGATTGCGGTATGGATCAAGCCCGGTGTCGCCTACGTTCACATCGAATCTTTCAACGAGAACACCAGCCGCGAGTTCGAAGCCGAGTTGAAGAAACTGGGCGAGGACAAGATCGAAGGCCTGGTGCTCGATCTGCGCGACAACCCGGGCGGCATTCTCCAGGAGGCTGTAGCGGTAAGCGAACGCTTCCTCGAACGCGGTCAGGCCATTGTCAGTCAGCGCGGACGCATCTCCACCGAGCGGGCCTACACCGGACGCCGCGGCAATGCCGGGCGCAAGTATCCCATCGTCGTCATGGTGAGCCGCGGTTCTGCTTCCGCGGCAGAGATCGTCACCGGAGCCCTCCAGGATCACGACCGCGCTTGGGTCTTCGGCGAGAACACGTTCGGAAAGGGGTTGGTGCAGGCGCCCTATCCGCTCTCCGGCGATTGCTCGCTGCTGCTGACCATCGCCCGGTTCTACACCCCGAGCGGCAGGCTCATCCAGCGCGACTACTCCCACGGAACGTTCTTCGAATACTACTACCAGAAGAACACCGCCACCCGGAACATGCGCGACCAGAAGGCCACCGACAGCGGGCGCGTTGTATTCGGCGGCGGCGGCATCTCGCCCGACGAGAAGTATGAAGCCCCCAAACTCAACCGGGCGCAGATTCAACTGCTCGGCCGCGGCGCGTTCTTCTACTTCACGGCGAAGTACTTCGGCCCCCGCGATGCCTCCGTGCCGGATGGCTGGGACGTGGACAATTCCATCATGAGCCAGTTCCAGGCGTTCCTTAAAGAGAAGAAGATTCCGGTAAGCGATGAGGAATTCGCCCAGAACAAGGATTGGATTCGCCGGCAACTGAAACTCGATATGCTGACCACGGCCGTGGGCAAAGAGCGCTCCGATGAAGTTGCCGTAGTGAGCGACCCCGAGATTCTGAAAGCGGCCGAAAGCCTTCCGAAGGCGCGGGCGTTGCTCGAAAAGTCCCAGCGCATGGTCGCGGAACGCAAGAAGCGCTAAGCGGAGCAGCGTTCCTCTTCAAGCTGTTCTCCCACGCGCAACACCGTCTCGTCCTCGAACGGGCGGCCCACCAGTTGGATTCCAACCGGCAGGCCGCCGGCTGTCTTTCCGAAGGGAAGCACCAGGGCCGGGAAGCCGAGCAGGTTCCAGACGGTGGAAAGCGCCATGGCCGCAAACAAGCCGATGGAGTGCTCCGCTATAGCGAAGCGGCGCTCGCGGTGGGGGAAGGCGGGAATGGACGCGGGGGGCATCAGGAGGAGGGGATAGCGCTGCATCTGCTCGAGCGCCAGCGCACGCAACCGCTCGCGTTCATCGAACTGTTCCACCACTTTCCGCGCATCGGCGGGCGGCGTGTCACGCAGGTTCTCCGTAATGGTCCAATGGGCCTCCGATTCGCGGCCGGCGAGGAAGTCGCGCGTGTGGTGCGAGCCGAGTTCGCCGAAAAAGAACGCCCACACGTTGGGCGCGCGCTCGAGACCCTTGAGGGAGAACTCCTCCACCTCATAGCCGCACCCTTCCAGAGTGCGCGCCGCTCTCTCTACCGCGGCCGAGATGGCGGAGTCCACCGGCGTCTGATAGAACTGCCGCATCACGCCGATGCGCGGGCGCACGGACCCGGCGGCCGATCCCGCCACGGAGAGCGAATCACGATCATCCACCCCCTGCAACACTTCGAATAGAAGGCGTACATCCGCCACCGTACGCGCCATCGGACCGGGAGCGGACATGAGGCCTGAAGGCGGCGGGGAAAGCGGAAATTGTCCTCCTCCGCCGACGCGCCGGTGCGTCGGCTTAAAGCCGGCGATGCCGCAGAAGTGGGCGGGAATGCGGATGGAGCCGCCGCCGTCGCTCCCCACTCCGCCCGGGGAGCACCGCGCGGCGATAGCGGCCGCTTCCCCGCCGCTCGACCCACCGGCGGTGCGGGCCGCGTTCCATGGATTCACCGTGCGCCCCGTCACGAAGTTGTCGGTCTCATAGCTCGACAGCAGTTCCGGCACATTGGTCTTCCCAAGAACAATGGCCCCTGCTTCTCTCAGCCGCGCGACGGCGTTGGAATCCCGGTCCGCGATATGGCCCAGCCGGAATTTGCTGCCGCTCAATGTCGGCATCCCCCGGACGTCGAAGCTGTCCTTGACGGTGACCGGCACGCCATGCAGTGGGCCTTCGGTGAGATACGTTTCACAGGCGCGCGCCTGCGCCATCGCCTGTTCGCCCATTATCACGGTGAATGCATTGATCTCGGGATTGATGCGCTCGATGCGATCGAGGTGCGCCTCCACGAGTTCGCGGGGACTGAGGTCCCGGCCGCGGACGCGCGCGGCCATTTCGTGAAGTGTCCAGGTGTTCGGCGGCACGCCGCGAATTGTAGCAAACAACTCCTACTCGGGAGATTGTGACGGCGCCGCCCCCGCGTGAGCCGAAAGCGCGATCAGCAGGTTGCGGATATCGTTGACATCGACAGGCTTGCTGAGATAGTCATCCATGCCGGTGGCAAGGCAGCGTTCGCGGTCTCCGCGGAAGCCGTGCGCGGTCAGGGCCACAATCGGTGTCCGCCGCCTGCCGGATTCCCGGCGCCGGATCTCCGTGGTGGCCTCGTAGCCGTCCATTTCCGGCATCTGGCAATCCATGAAGATGGCGTCGTAGGGAAGCCTGTCGGCGAGTTGCACCGCTTCCTTTCCATTGGCCGCCACGTCCACGCGGGCGCCGAATTTTTCCAGAATGGCCGCGCCCAGCTTCTGGTTCACCGCGTTGTCTTCCACCAGCAGGACCCTTCGTCCCCGGAACACTTCCCCGTCGTCTACCGGAAGCAGCGGCGAGCTGCGAACATCTTCATCCGAATCGCCGGCCAAGGGCAGCGGCAGGACGAAATGGAACGTCGAGCCCAGCCCAGCCTTGCTCAACACACCGAGGTTGCCGTTCATCAACTCGACGAGGCGCTTCGACAGAGCGAGTCCGATGCCCATGCCGGGATGCCTCCGCCGCACCGTGCCGTCCCCTTGGTTGAATGCCGTAAATAGCCGCCGCAACTGCGCATCCGCAATGCCGATGCCGGTATCGCTCACGGAGATTCGCAGCAGCGTGGCCTCTTCGGTCCGGCGCTCTTCGGCCACCGAGACCACCACGCGTCCGCGCTCGGTGAATTTCACGGCGTTCCGCAGCAGGTGCAGCGCCGCCTGGCGAATCCGGCCCGGGTCGCCCACCACGCGGCGCGGAATGCCCGGTCCGTAGATCAGTGAGATTTCGAGCCCCTTCGCCCTCGCCCGCGGCTGGAGCCAGTCAATCAACTCCTGCAAAGACCGTTCGAGGTGGAACGGGCCGGTCTCCAACTCGAGTTGGCCGGCGTCCAGTTTGGCGAGGTCCAGCACGTCGTTGAACATCTCGAGCAGATGGTCGGCCGATTCTCGAATGGTTTGCAGGAACTCCCGCTGGTCATGGCGGAGCGGCGTATCGAGCAACAGGCCGCTCATGCCCATGATGGCGTTCATCGGAGTGCGGATTTCATGGCTGATATTCGCCAGGAATTCACTCTTGGCAGCTCCCGCCGCCTCCGCCTCTTCCTTGGCCTTTCGCATCGCCTCCTCGGCGCGCTTCCGCTCGCTGACGTCCCGCACCACCACCTGCAGGGCGGGCTTGTCCAGATGCCGCACTGGAATGGCCACCATCTCCACCTGTAGCTTCTGGCCGTCCACCCGCGTCATCGCGCTTTCCACAATGGAAGTTTCGCGCGCCTGCTGCTCGGCGCCGCGCAGGCCTTCTTCCACGGCGTCCATGGAGGACAGATCGAGAAAATCGCGCAGGCGCCGGCCGGCGTAATCGGTATGCGAGGCCGCGGCGATCAGGCGGTCCCAACCGCGGTTTCCCTGCACCAGCCGGCCCGCCTGGCAAAGAATCACGGGCGTCGGCGTCAAGTCGAGGAACCGGCGATGGATCTCCTCGCTTTCCCGCAGTGCGCGCTCGGATTGCTCCCGGTTCCGGATGTCTTTGCGATAGGTATGGAAGAGCGCCACCGGCAGTATGCCGAGCATACAGCAGGTGACCACCAGCAGTGTCTGGCGCTGATTGCCGTCGAGCAGGGACAGCGTGACGAGGATCGTCAGCAGAGCGAGCAGAGCCGTAAGCCAGGGCAGGATCCGCGAATGCATCAGCCACTTCATAAGGCGCGCGCCGGGTAGTCTCCTGATCGGTTGTTTCCCCGGGAAAGTTTAATGTAGTGATACAGTGTGGCTCATGCGTGGCAATCTATCCGTGCTGCTGGTTCTGCTCCCCGCTGTCTCCGCCGCCCAGACGCTGACCCGCGCGGACGTGGCGGCGGCGATGAAGAAGGCCGTGGCTTTTTACCACGACAAGGTATCCACTCACGGCGGCTATCACTTCGCCTACACGGACGACCTCGGCTATGGACGCTCGGAGCATTCCGAGACTCCGAATCGTGTCGAGGTGCAGCGCGAGGGCACGCCGCGCGTCGGCATGGCGTATCTGGAAGCGTACGACGCCACCGGGGATCGCTTCTTTCTCGACGCGGCCCGTTCCGTGGCGCGGGCGCTCGTGGCGGGGCAGCTTTGCTCGGGCGGTTGGGATTATTGGATCGAGTTCGACCCGGCCAAGCGTAAGCGGATCCCATACCGCGCGGACAACAACTGCCATCCGGCGGAACTGGAAGGCCATCCCGTCACGACGCTCGATGACAACGTGACGCAGGCTTGCGAGCGGTTGTTGATGCGTGTGGACAAGGCATTGGGCTTCTCGGACCGCGCCATTCATGAGGCGTCGCTCCACGCGCTCGAAAGCCTGGTGAAGGCGCAGTACCCGATTGGGGCATGGCCGCAGCGCTACAGCGAGTTCCCCGATTCCGCGAAGTTCCCCGTGCTGCGGGCCGGTTATCCCACCGATTGGCCGCGCAAGTGGCCACACGTCGACTACCAGTCCTATTACACGTTCTTTTCAGCGGCGCGGTGCATGATCTGGTGATCTCCGTCCCCGCTCAGGGCGGCTACGGCGGCCCGACAATCTTCTTCGCGGTGCAGGGGGCGGCGATGATGATCGAGCGCGGCAAATTCGGCCGGCGGATCGGCCTGGGGTCGGGGTTGCCGGGATGGCTGTTCACAATGCTCATGTTGGCCGCGCCGGCCGGCCTGCTCTTTCATCGCCCATTTGTGGAAAGAGTGATCGTGCCCTTCATGCGGGCCTTGGGAACCCTTTGATGGATACTCCGCTCGCCCGGTGGATCTTCCTTGCCGGCGTGGGGCAGGGGAATTCGTGTTGTTCTGCAAGCCTTCTTCGATGTAAAGGAGCACCTCGCCGCGTGGTGGCTCAAGCTGGGATACTTCGCGCTGACTCTGATGTTTGCCGCCTTCACCATCATCTATTCCTGGGGCGCAATGCCGCCGGCCATCGCGGGGCGGTGAGGTCACTGTGGCGCGGCGGGAGGTGCGCGGGGCAAGGCGCCGGGTTCATAATGGAGCACCTACCTTAGGAGAAAGTATGCACCGAGGATTCCTACTTTCGCTGTTTGCCGCCGGACTCGTCCACGCGCAGGAGAAGCCGGTGGAACTCTACCGCGGGATGGGCGGCCACCATCACCCCATTTCGGCGCGGAACCCCGAGGCGCGGAAGTTCTTTGACCAGGGGCTGCTGCTGTATTACGGATTCAACCGCTACGAGGCGCGGCGCTCGTTCCGGCGCGCGGCGGAACTTGATCCGCAAGCGATCATGCCGCGCTGGGGAGCCGCCATCACCTACGCTCCTCACATCAACATGGATCTCGACGGCGACGTGGATTTGAAGAAGGGCTGCCGGGAAGCGGCGGCTTCCGTAAAGCTGACGGGGCCGAAGAACGAGCAGGCATACGCGAAGGCCGCCGCGGCCATGTGTCAGGGCGAGGATGCCTACCGCCTCGCGCTTCGCGATCTACACCGCGCCTACCCCGATGACCCCGACGCCGCCGCGCTCCATGCCGAAAGCCTGATGGTTCCGGTGCGCTGGCGGTGGTGGAAGAACGGGATGCCGAACGGGGAAATGGGAGCCTGCATCGCGCTGCTCGAATCGGTGTTGAAGCGCGATCCGGACCACCCGGGCGCGAACCACTTTTATGTCCACGCCATGGAGATGTCCCCGCATCCGGAATACGCGCTGCCATCGGCGCAGCGGCTGATGGGCGGCATCGCGCCCGGCGCGGGCCACATGGTCCACATGGCGGGGCACATTTACATTCGCGTGGGCGACTACGAGGTGGTGGCGAGTTCGAATGAACGGGCCGTGCAGGTGGACGAGGAGTATTTCCACCACAGCGGAGTGCATGGCGGATACATGGGCTACTATGCGCACAACCTGCATTTCCTGACGGCGGCGCGAATGCTGCAGGGGCGTTTCGAGGACGCCCGCCAGGCGGCGCTGAAGCTCTCGGAGGTGACCAGGCCGTTTGTCGAAACGGCGCCGGGCATGATCGACCCCTTCGTTCCGGCGCCGTGGTTCGTGCTGCTGCGCTTTCAGAAGTGGGATGACATTTTGAACGTGAAGCCGGTGGACAACGAGAAGCTTCCGGTGACGCGGGCGATGTGGCGTTATAGCCGCGCGCTGGCGTTTCATGGGAAGGGCCGGCGCGAGGAGGCGGACAAGGAGCGGCGCGCCTTCGAAGTCCAGCGGCTGGGAATCCCCGCCTCCGCCATGTGGACCAACAACAAGGCCCTGGACATTCTCTCGCTTGCCGGGGAGATCCTCGCCGCGCGCATGGCCGGCGCTGACAAAGATGCCGTCGTTCACTGGCGCAAGGCCGTCGCCTTGCAGGATGCGCAGGTCTATGACGAGCCGCCGCCGTGGTATTACCCGGTACGCGAGTCGCTGGGCGCGGCTCTTTTGCGGATCGGAGACGCGAAACAGGCCGAGGCCGTCTTCCGGGCCGATCTTGACCGCAACCCTCGCAACGGCCGTTCGCTGTTCGGGCTGTGGAAATCGCTCGAGGCCCAAGGGAGGGACGTGGACGCAATGTGGGTGAAGGCCGAGTTCGAGCGTGCCTGGAAGCGCGCTCAGGTGACTTTGCGGATGGAGGATTATTGATTTGCGGCGGACAGCCCTGTCATTTCGATTCTCTTCCGCAGCCCGAGGGTAACCGCCTTGCCCCTCGTCCTGAAGACCGAAGTTGACAAGAATTTCGAACTGATATGTTTCGAACTGATATGTTATGCTACGGCGTGTTTCCACCGGCTGGCACAACTACGGACCCACTGCCGGCGATAAAACCCCCGTACGGCCCGGTTTCCGCCGAGGCCGGCGCCACTCGCCGGAACTCCACGATTTCCACGTTCCTCCTCCACCTTACCTCCACCCTCGTCCTTCTCCCGGCCTGCACGGCCGCCGTCACCCGCATCGATCTCATCGGCGGCACGGACATCCCCGGATACGCCTATGAGCGTATTGCCGCCAAGGCGCACTTCGCCATTGACCCCGCAAACCCCGCCAACACGATCATCCGCGATCTTTCCAACGCTCCCCGCAACGAAAACGGCCTGGTCGAGTTTGCCGCCGACCTGTTTATCCTCAAGCCGCGCGACCTGGCCAAAGGCAACGGAGTCATCCTCTTCGAGGTCAGCAATCGCGGTCACAAGGGCATGCTCTCCATGTTCGATTTCGCCGTCTCTACCGGAAACCCGAGCCAGGAAGGCGATTTCGGAGACGGCTATCTGCTCAAGCAGGGCTACACGCTGGTATGGGTGGGATGGCAGGCGGATGTGCCGCTCGATGACGGCCTGATGCGTCTGTTCGCCCCGGTGGCGAAGCTGAACGGCCAGACCATCACCGGACCCGTGCGCTCGCAATGGGTTGTCGATACGCCGGTGAAAACCTACTCGCTCGGCGACCGCGACACGCACATCCCTTACCCTTTGGCGAATCCCGATGACCCCGCCATCCAACTCACCATTCAGGATCACCCCGGCTCCCCCCGGCGCGCCATCCCGCGTTCCGAGTGGCGCTTTGCGCGCGAGGAAAACGGCAGGGTGATCCCCGATAACGGCCGCGTCTATCTTGCCTCCGGCTACATCCCGGGCAAGATCTACGAGATGGTGTACACCGCCAAGGACCCGACAGTGGCCGGCCTCGGCCCGGCCGCCATCCGCGATCTGATCTCTTTCCTCAAGTATGAGAATGATTCGGTGATTCTGCCGCGCGGCCAGTCCCGCTATCTGCAACACGCTATCGGCTTCGGCACTTCCCAGAGCGGCCGTTTCCTGCGCACTTTTCTTTACTACGGCTTCAATCGCGACGAGAAGAACCGCAAGGTGTTCGACGGCGTCTGGGCGCACGTGGCGGGCGCCGGGCGCGGGAGCTTCAATCACCGTTTCGCCCAGCCGTCCCGCGACGGCCATCCCTTGCTGAACCTCCTGTATCCCACCGACATCTTCCCGTTCACGGATGAGGCGCAGTCCGACCCCGAAACGGGGCTCACCGGCGGCCTGCTGGTCAAAGCCGCGCGCGATAACGTGGCGCCGAAAATCTTCTACACCAACGGATCATACGAATACTGGGGCCGCGCCGCCGCCTTGATTCACACTTCGATTGACGGCGCTTCCGATATGGGGCTGGCCAGGGATTCGCGATCCTATTTTCTTACCGGCACGCAGCACGGCCCGGGCTCGTTTCCCCCCAGGCAGGGCAGCATGCGGTACAAGCCCAACCCGAACGACTACCGCTACATCATGCGCGGCCTCATGGCGGCGATGTGCGCGTGGGTGAAAGACGGCAAAGAGCCGCCGCCTTCGCAAATCCCGCTCCTCTCGCGGCGGCAACTCGCCGCTCCCTCGCAAGTGCGCTTCCCGAAGTTGCCGGGCGTGACGGTGCCCAAGAGCTACGAGCGCGCCTGGCGCGCCAACTACGGCCCGGAATTCCGCGACTACGGCATCGTCTCTTATGATCCGCCGAAGCTCGGCAATGCGTTCCCTACGCTAGTGCCGCAAGTGGATGCCGGCGGTAATGAAACCGCGGGCGTACGGCTGCCCGAAATTCAGGTCCCGCTCGGTACATACACCGGCTGGAATCTACGCACCGCCTCCATAGGCAATCCGGACGAACTCTTCAGCATGGTGGGCTCCTTCTTCGCCTTCGCCCCCACCAAGGCGGAACGTCTGAAAAGGCATGATCCGCGGCTTTCCATCGAAGAGCGCTATTCATCCAGGCAGGAGTATCTCGCCAGGATCAAGTCGGCCGCCGCCGCGCTCGTTTCCGAAGGCTATATCCTCGCACGGGATGTCCCGGCGCTCGAACAGCGCGCTTCCAGGGAATGGGACGCGCTCGCGGCTTCGCGGTAACCTGGAGGATTATGGGTCATCCTCCGAATATGGAAATGCCGAAGTCCTCCGTGCCCGGCGTGAAGTATCTGATTACCGTGGGGTCAGGGAAGGGGGGCGTGGGAAAAACCACCGTCGCCGTCAACCTCGCGCTGGCGCTCAAGGCGCTCGGCAACAATGTCGGCCTGCTCGATGCCGATGTCTACGGGCCGAACGTGCCGCGCATGATGGGGGTCAACGAACCGCCGCGCGCCAATGGCGACCGCATCCGCCCCATTGAAAAAAGCGGCCTCAGATTGATGTCGATGGGCTTTCTGAACCCGGGCGACAAACCCGTCGTCTGGCGCGGCCCCATGCTGCACAGCGTGATGAGTCAGTTCATCAACAACGTGGAATGGGGAAGCCTCGACTATCTCATTGTGGACCTGCCTCCGGGCACCGGAGACGTGGCGCTGTCCCTTGCGCAGAGCACCGCCATCACCGGAGCCATCGTCGTCACCACGCCCTCCGAGGTGGCCCTCGAGGACGCGCGCAAGGCCGTGATGATGTTCCGTCAACTGCGCGTGGAACTGCTCGGCCTGGTGGAGAATATGAGCTACCTCATTGCTCCGCGGTCCGGCGAGCGCATCGATGTGTTCGGCGAAGGCGGAGGCCGGCATACGGCCGTGCAGATGCAGATTCCGCTGCTCGCGGAACTCCCCCTGGTGCCGGAAATCCGCGCCGGGGGCGACGCCGGCAAGCCCGTGGCCCTGTTGGGAAAGGATTCCCCCGCCGCCGCGCCCTTCTTCGACCTTGCCGAACAGGTGATAGCGCGCACCATGGAAGCCGCCGCCCACGCCGGACCGACCATCGCCGTGGAAGACTGACCAAACCTCAACTTCCGGCCGGTTCTCTGCGGTCCAGTTCGTGAAACAGGGCGAAGGCGCTCTCGAGATACGGCATGGCGTCTTCCGGGATGGAGTCTCGATCGATCAGTCCTTCCCGGACGCTTTGTACGATCAGGTAGGGGAGATCCACGCTGCGCGTATACCGCAGGTGGATCTGGCGGTCCGGCCCCTGGTGGAAGCGGTGGATCCGGTGCGCGAGTTCAAACGAATCGATGTCCCCCTGCCGCCAGAGGTCAAAGTCGTTTCCCAGATCGGACAGGGCGTTCCGCAGGGCCACTTCGTGGGCCCGGTCCGCCAAGTCGCGCAACACGCGTTTGATCGGCTTCGGCAGTTCACTTTCCATTTCTGACATCATGCCACAGAGCGGCGTCCTTTCATTCGGCGGATTTCCAAACAAACGTAGCGTTCGAATCGAATCTCGCCTCACGTACTTTCGCGAGCGAGACCGAGAGCACTTTGCGCACAATTTCGGGTCCGCCGGGTGGCATCCGCCCATCGATGGAATACATCGGCAACGCCGCCCGCACCGTCTGCGCATATAAAGCAGGATCGTCGCCCTGAAACGACGCCGGCATGCGCGCCGCCACTTCCCCCGGCGAGTTCTGGATGAAGGCGAGCGTCTGGCGGATGGCGCGCGTCAGGCGCGCGACGGCGCCGGGGTTGCCCGTAATCCACTCCTCCGTCGAATAGAGGACCGCCGCCGGATACTGCGCCGTCCCGAAAACCTGCTTCACGCCCTCTTCGGTTCGCGTGTCGGCCAGCAGAACCAGCGGACGTCCCGTGCGCCTCTCGAGGATCGAGATGGCCGGATCAGCCATGATGGCGGCGTCCACTTTGCCGTGCTCCATGGCGGCAACCGAACCCGCCGACATGCCGATGCCCGTGACGCTCACCGTCCCCGGATCGACGCCGTTGCGGCTCAGCAGGTATTTGAGAAGCAGATCCGTCGAGGATCCCGGAGCGGACACGCCTACCACCGCGCCGCGCAGATCGGCCAGAGTGTGGACCTTCCGCGAAGCGGCGGGCGACGCCACCAAGGCGAGACCGGGGAATCGCTGCATCGTCACAAATGCCTTCAAATGGCGGCCCTGCGCGTTCAGTTGGATCACATGATCAAAGTAGCCGCAGACCACGTCGGCGCTGCCGCCGAGCAGAGCCTCCAGCGCCTTTGACCCGCCGGGAAAATCAGACAACGCCACCTGCAACCCTTCCTTCTCATAAAGGTGAAGCTGCCCCGCAAGCGTTGCCGGCAGATAGACCAGTTGAGACTGGCCGCCCACGGCAATTCGGATTGTGGAGTCTTTTTCCCGATGGGCGCATCCGAACAGGCTCGAAAGCGCGAGGATCAGCAGGCAGCGGCGCATCGGCCTTCGATTATCTCACTCCCACGTCGCGAAAGGCTGTCTCCATGCCGGACGCTCCAAGAAATTCCACCGCCGCCTGATGGGACGCCGCGCTGATGGTTGCGCCGTTCGAGAGCATGGGCACGGCCAGGCGCACGGCGTCGTAATAGGCTTCGCGGTCCTGCCCGTAGTGGCTCGCGGGCATCTTCGCCACAATCTCCTCCACGGAATGCGCGCGCATCCAGAGGACGGCTTCCCACACCGCGCGGGCGAGACGGCGCGCCTCATCCGGGTGGCTGTCGATCCAGGAGGAATCCGCCATCAGCACGGCGCCGGGAAACGCGCTCACCCCGTGCGCCTCGAGAACGCCTTCGCGCGTGCGCGTGTCGGCCAGCAGGCGGAGTTTGCCGAAGCGGCGTTCCAGGTAACGGATGGTGAAATCGGTCACTACGCCCGCGTCCACCATCCCGCGCTCCATGGCGGCGGCGCCGCGGGCGGCGGTTCCAATCGCCACCGCCTTCACCTCCGAAGGCGCAAGGCCATGCCGCCGCAGAAGAAAATCCACGAACTGGTGCGTGGCCGAACCGGGCGTGGTCACTCCCACCTTGGCCCCGCGCAGATCTTCGATGCGCCGCACGCGCCCCGCCGCCGCCGGAGCCACCGCCAGCGCGACCAGCAGCGAGTCGTAGTAGCCGAGAAATACGTCGACGTGCCGCCCCTTGGCGCGCACCGCCAGGGCTTGCGTGTAATACCCGGACAGCACGTCCACACTGCCGCCAAGCAGCGCCTCCATCCCCTTCGACGCCCCGGGAAACTCCGCCAGTTCCACCCTGAGTCCATTCTTTCGGTAAAGGCCGAGTTGCGCCGCCAGGTAGACCGGAATTTGCGAAACGGATTGCTGGGCCGCAATCCCCAGGCGGATGCTTTCTTGCCGTCCGGCCCCGCACCCGCCGGACGCCAGCAGCGCGAGCAGTGCCGCCAGTTTGCTCCTCATTTCAGGCGCGCGGGCTTCAACGTCCAGGCCTGCAAACGGCCCATTTCAAGCAATGTTGAGCCATCGAAATCCTCGGGGTGAATAGCCCAGTTGAACGAACCTTTCGCGTCCGTGGCGATGTAACGCTCGAAGGCCGGATTCCCCTTCCGCACGGCGACCGTGGCGCCGCCGTCGTCCCCGGCCAATGTGGCGGTGAAGTCCGCAAGCGAGAGCCGCTCGTCTCCGAACCAGACATGCGAAGGCAGCCGGCGGTGGCGTTCGATGTAGTCCACGGCATCGGCCTTGCCGCGCTCGAACAGGCCGCGACGAATGGATGTGGCGCGGATGGTGGTCACGCCGCGCTCGGCCGGGCCATCTGCATACATACGCTGGAATCCGAGCAGCGCCAGCAATTGATCCGCGGCGGAGGCCGCGCCGCGAATGTCGATGCTCTCGGCCAGTTGCTTCCGGATGGCGGGCACGTCCACCGCGGGGTTGGGGTCCTCGAACACCTGCGGCAACTGGCGCGCCGTGATGATGGTGACTCCGGGCGTCTGCTTGACGTGAGTCACGAAATTCACCAATATACGGTGCGCCTGCTCCGCGGCCTCGCGTGTGCGCGGTTTCGGCCGCTGGTAATCGGAGGCCGCCCGGTACCGGCCGTGCGGAAAGTTCACCGCATCCCAGAATTCCGTGGTGACGAATTCCGTCGGGTGGTAATACGTGTGGATGACGCCGCCGCCCTTGGCCCGCAACTCAGCCACCGCGTCGTCAAACCGCTTGTACGTGCCCGGCAGTTTCGACGGGTCGTTGAGATCGGCCCGTATGGTATAGGGCCCAAGCCGGAACACATACAGTATGCCCATGTACCAGAAGGGCTGGTTCCCATAGCCGGCCTGGGAACCTTCATCCATATAGGCGGGAATGCCGAGCCGGCGCAGGGCGATATTGCTCTGCGGCCCCCAGGATGATCCCGGCTGCCCGTAGCAACTCGGAGTGACTCCGAAAATCCGCCGGATATCCTCCACTCCCCGTCCCTCGCGGCGCTGGAACTCCGCCGCCCCCTCGAGCAAGCCGAGCGGCTGAAGATAGACGGCCGGGCTCGGCGGGATGCTGTGATTTTCCGCGTGATAGCCGATATCGTGCTGGGAGAGGGCGCGAATGACGTCCGTGCGCCCGCGCGCTTCGAGCACCCGCGCCTTTTCGCCCACCACCTTGAACGTGGCCCGTACGCCGAGTTTCTCCAGATCGGTGGCGATGCGCAGCGCGGCGTCATCGGCCGCCGGCTCGATGTAATCCTCCGTGTCGAACCATAGAAGGTAATAAATGCGGCCATCCGCCGCGGCCAGCGTCAAGGCGGTAAACAGGAAAACAAGAAGCCGGATCATCTTCCCTATTCCACCACGCCCAGGCATTCGAATGCCGCGCATCCCGTTGCGAAAATTTCTACAATAAAGCTTGAGCCTTCATCCACCAGCCAGGGGAACAGAGAGTTTGCCCCTGCTGTTTACCTTTACTTTATGAGCACAGCGTCAGCCGCCCTTACGGGCAAAACATCCAGCCACATCGGATTCTGGGAATCCACCGTCGGCAAGAAAGCGGTAATGGCCGTTACCGGGGCCATCCTGTTCCTCTTCGTCGTCGGCCACATGCTCGGCAACCTGCAAATCTATCTCGGGCAGGAGAAACTCGATCACTACGCCCATGCGGTGAAGAGCATCCCGGCGCTGCTGTGGGGCGTGCGCCTCGTACTCCTGCTGAGCGTCATCCTGCATATCATCGCCGCCACGCAACTGGGGCTGCGCAAACGCAGAGCGCGGCCGCGCGCCTACGTGAAGTGGGCCAGCGCCGGTTCCACCTACGCTTCCCGAACCATGTACTGGAGCGGTCCCATTCTGCTCGCCTTCATCATCTACCACATCCTGCACTTCACCACGGGACAGGCGCTCGGTCCGGAATTCCGCGAAGGCGAGGTCTACCACAACGTGATCGTGGGCTTTTCCTTCATCCCCGCCTCCATCGTCTACATCATCGCCATGCTGATGCTGGGGAGCCATCTCTATCACGGCGTCTGGAGTATGTTCCAGAGCGTGGGCATCAGCCACCCCAGGTACACCCCGCTGCTCAAGAAACTGGCCGCCATCGCCGCCGCCGCGCTCGTCATCGGCAACATCTCCATCCCCGTGTCGGTCATGCTCGGAATTCTCAAATAAGCCAATGAAGCTCGACTCCCGCATTCCCTCCGGTCCCATCGAACAGAAGTGGGACAACTGTAAGTTCGAAATGAAGCTGGTGAATCCCGCCAACAAGCGGAAGTTCACGGTGATTGTCGTCGGCTCCGGCCTGGCCGGCGGAGCCGCCGCGGCCACCATGGGCGAACTCGGTTACAACGTAAGGTGCTTCTGCTTTCAGGATTCGCCGCGCCGCGCCCACTCCATCGCCGCGCAAGGCGGCATCAACGCCGCCAAAAACTATCAGAACGACGGCGACTCCATCTACCGTCTCTTTTATGACACCGTCAAGGGCGGCGATTTCCGCGCCCGCGAAGCCAACGTCTACCGCCTCGCCCAGATCAGCGTGAACATCATTGATCAGTGCGTGGCTCAGGGCGTGCCCTTCGCCCGCGAATACGGCGGGCTGCTCGCCAACCGCTCCTTCGGCGGCGCCCAGGTTTCCCGTACATTCTATGCCCGTGGACAGACCGGCCAGCAATTGCTGCTCGGCTGCTACCAGGCGCTCGAGCGGCAGGTGAACGCCGGCCGCGTGACCATGTTCCCGCGCCATGAGATGCTCGATCTGATCGTTATTGACGGCAAGGCCCGCGGCATTGTGACGCGCAACCTGGTAACCGGTAAAATCGACACTCACCTGGCCGATGCCGTCGTTCTCGCCACCGGCGGCTACGGCAATGTCTTCTACCTTTCCACCAACGCCAAAGGCTCGAACGCCACCGCCATCTGGCGCGCCTACCGCAAGGGAGCCCTCATGGCCAATCCCTGCTTCACGCAGATTCACCCTACCTGCATCCCGGTGTCGGGCGAATACCAGTCCAAACTCACCCTGATGAGCGAATCGCTGCGCAACGACGGCCGCATCTGGGTGCCGAAGAAAGGCGGCGACTCCCGCCGGCCCGTTCAGATTCCCGAAGACGAACGCGATTATTACCTCGAGCGCCGCTACCCGAGCTTCGGCAACCTCGTGCCCCGGGACGTCGCCTCCCGCGCCGCGAAAGCCGTCTGCGACGAAGGCCGCGGCGTCGGCAAGACGGGCCTGGGCGTGTATCTTGATTTCGGCGACGCCGTCCGCCGGCTCGGCCGCCATGTGGTGGAAGAACGCTACGGAAATCTGTTCGAGATGTACGAGCGCATCACCGGAGAGGACCCCTATTCCGTCCCCATGCGCATCTTCCCCGCCATCCACTACACGATGGGCGGTTTGTGGGTGGATTACCGCCTGATGAGCACCATCCCCGGACTCTTCGTCCTCGGCGAGGCAAACTTCTCCGATCACGGCGCCAACCGCCTCGGCGCGAGCGCGCTGATGCAGGGCCTCGCGGACGGCTACTTCATCATCCCCTACACCATCGGAGATTATCTCGCCACCGCGAAGCTCGACAAGATTGATTCGAACCACCACGAGGCGCGCCGCGCCGAGAACGGGGTCAACGAGCAGGTCAAGCGCCTGCTGTCCGTCAAAGGAAAGCGCACCGTCGACTCCTTCCACCGCGAGTTGGGAAAGCTGCTGTGGGAGGATTGCGGCATGGCGCGTAACGCCCAAGGCCTGCAATATGCCATGGGCAAGATCGCGGAACTGCAGCAGGAATACTGGCAAAACGTCAACGTAGTGGGCGAGGGCGCGGAGTTGAATCAGTCTCTCGAGAAAGCCGGGCGCGTCGCCGATTTCTTCGAACTGGCGCAACTGATGTGCCTCGATGGTTTCGAGCGCAACGAGTCCTGCGGCGGCCATTTCCGCGAGGAATACCAGACGCCGGAAGGCGAGGCCCTGCGCGACGACGACCAGTTTTGCTACGCCGCCGCGTGGGAGTACATGGGCCCCGGACAGAAGCCCGCCCTGCACAAGGAGGTGCTCTCCTTTGAACATGTCCATCTCGCCCAGAGGAGCTACAAGTAACCATGAAACTCAAGCTGCACGTGTGGCGCCAGAAGAGCGCCGCTTCCGCCGGGCGCATGGTCCGCTATGAAGTGGAAGCCAATGAGCACATGTCGTTCCTCGAGATGCTCGACGTGCTCAACGAATCGTTGATCGAGAAGGGCGAGGAGCCGGTGGCTTTTGACCATGACTGCCGCGAGGGCATCTGCGGGGCCTGCGGATTCATGATCAACGGCGTGGCGCACGGCCCGATGCCCGGCACTACCGTATGCCAGCTTCACATGCGCCATTTCAAGGACGGCGACGAACTCTACCTCGAACCTTGGCGCGCCGTGGCGTTTCCCGTAGTCAAGGATCTGATTGTCGATCGCGGCGCGTTTGACCGGATCATCGCCGCCGGCGGTTTTGTTTCCGCTTCCACCGGCTCGGCCCAGGACGCCAATGCGATCCCGATTCCGAAAACTGGCGCTGACATGGCGATGGACGCCGCCCAATGCATTGGCTGCGGCGCTTGCGTCGCCGCGTGCCCCAATGCTTCCGCCGCGCTGTTCCTCTCCGCGAAGGTCAGCCACCTCGGTCTGTTGCCGCAGGGGCAGCCGGAGCGCAAGGAGCGCGCCCTCAAAATGGTCGCCGCCGCCAATCATGAGTTGTTCGGAGGCTGTACGAACATCGGCGAATGTGAAGCTGTGTGCCCCAAACACATCCGTCTCGAGTTTATCGCGCGCCGCAACCGCGACTTCCTCAAGGCATCCTGCACGTTCCGCGAGGAGACCGCCGCGGCGGGCGCGGGCTGAGCCCTCGCCTTGTAAGAGCTACCGCGGCACAAAGAAATATTTGCTGCATCGGCTGACGCCGTCTTATGCCATGGGGTTGCGGTGTCTTTGTCCCGCACGGACCCTTATGGCGTGATGTATCTCCAAGCAAGTCTTCGTCTTGAACAACGCCGCGCATGAGAACGCGCATGCGCGGCCGGCGGCCCGCGCCGCTATTGGCGAGCGAATTGCTCCCCTCGTTTCAGAGGAGTTTGGATATGACATATTCGGTTGCGATGCAAAGAGTGATGTTGAGTGCCCTTGCCGTGACTTTTCTGGGAGCTTCCGGTTGCGCTACCCGGCGCTACGTTCGCAACAGAGTGGACGATCTGAATACCAAGGTCACCACCCGCATCAACGAGAACGGCAAAAAGACCGCGGACAAGTTCACCGCCGTCGAAGAAAAACAGGAGCAGCACGAGACTGGCATCTCCCGCGCCGCCGAGATCGCCAAAAGCGCCGATGACCGTGCCGGCAAGGCGCTTCAGGACGCCGCCAAGGCCGATGAGCACGCCGCCGATGCAGGCCGCAAGGCAGGCGACGCCGGGCAGAAGGCTGAGGAGGCTACCCGCCTTGCCACGCAAGCCGGCCAGAAGATTGACCAGCTCGGCGATCTGAAGGTTGTCGCCGAAGACAGCGTTCTCTTCCGTTTCGGCAGCGCCGCCTTGAGCCCCGGGGAGACGGCGAAACTCGATGAGATCGCCGCGAAAGCGCGAGGCAAATTCTTCCGCGTCGAAGTGGAAGGGTTCACCGATACGGTGGGGGACCCGTCCTATAACCTGAGCCTGAGCCGCCGCCGCGCCGATGCCGTCGCCCGCTACCTGGTCAGCAAAGGAAAGGTGCCGCTCTACCGCATCCAACTGATGGGCTTTGGCGAGCGGCCCGTCGAGAAATCAGACGGCATGCCGGCCCGTGACCGGAACCGCCTCAGCCGCCGCGTGGAAGTCCGCATTTATGCGCCGGAGATGTCCGGCGTCCAGCTCAGCTCCCGCTAGAACCGCCATGCTCCGCCACCGTAAGCCGTTTAGGAGGGGTCACTCGATGTGGCCCCTTTTTCTTTGCGCGGATTCATCCCGGTCCCCCCTTGTAAACAGCGCGCGGAGGTGTATTCTGATCCTAGGAGGGTCCAAGTATGCCTGCTTTTGTCCCCTTCCTGCTCCGCTGGACGGCCCGGCTGAGCGCTATCTTCGTCGCTGGTACTTACATCCTGTTCGTAGCCGGCGAACTCTTCAGCCGCCCGTCAGCCTTCCCCACTCAGTTTCGTGAATGGAGCGGAATCTTCCTCTTGACCGCTGCCTGTGCCGGTATGATCCTCGCATGGCGCAGGGAATTGACCGGAGCCCTTGTCTCGCTCATTACGCTCGCAGCCTTCGGGGTCCTGATCCCGATGGGCCGGCCGGCGGTGCTTTTCATCGCCGCGGCGCCCGGAACGCTCTACCTGATGGACTGGCTGATACGGCGCAACCTCATGGGACCAGTGGAAGTCTGACAACTGCAACTGCTTTGACGCTAACGTAACCGCTCTGATCTGCCGATAGAAGGGAGCACGCCAAGGTTGCGTGCCGAGAGGCGCCGACGTGTCGACTAAGAAAAAAAGCCTGGTTCCCTTATTCGGAGTGGCCTTCATTGTGGCAATCGTTTCCACGGGTATCTTCTATGGATTGTTTGTGGGGAAGCTGAACTCGGCTTCTGTTGCCACTGCCGTCAGCGGGAACATTCTTGCCGCTTCAAAGGCCGTTCCCGCGGGTTCGGTGCTGAAGCAGGAGGATTTGAACAGTGTTCCCTGGACCTCCGCGGCTCCTCCGGCCGGATTGGTGACGAAACTGGAGGATGCCGTGGGCCAGACGCTGGTGGAGCCGCTGGCCCAGGGCGAAGTGCTGACGTCCTCGAAACTCGCCTCGAAGTCCGGTGGCGGCGCGCTGACCGCCGGCAGAGGAATTCCCGACGGCATGCGAGCCGTCTCCCTGATGGTGCAGGATTCCGCGGGGGTCGTGGCGCTGCTCAAGCCCGGCAACCGCGTGGACATCCAGGTGGTGGGCTCGGTGAACGGCCAGTTCAACAATGAACCACAGTTGCGCACCATCCTCGAGAACGTCAAAGTGTTGACCGTCCCCCGGGAACCACAGCTACAGAATGGCAGGGGCGCCATCATCACCTTCCTTGCCAGTCCGGCGGAGGCCGCGGTGCTGGGCCTGGCGGATTCCACATCGAAAATTCGCATCGCCCTGAGAAATCCGATCGATGAAAAGAAAGAGAACCTGGGCGCCGTGGCTCTGGGGAATATCTTCCGGCAGGGAATGGTTCCACATGCCGCGCCGCAAGCAGGCGTTCCCGCCACCTCTCGGACGCCTTCTTACAGCCCTACGCAGGTGCAGTTGCTGGTTCGGGTAGCGGGGGCGGACAGCGAAGCCGTCAAGGAGATCGAATCTCAATTCGATAGCGCTGTCAGCAAGGATGCGCTTCAGGTGAGCGCGTTGCGGCAGGGCGCCGCCGTGGATGGCGCGCTCGGCCGGATGCAGGTGCTGAGCACCTCGAACCTCGTGGCCGGACAGCGGCGCGAGGCAGGCGCCACATGGGCTCTTGAAAATCCGGGTAAGGACTACGGCCTTCGCATTGAATTTTCCCCAGCCATTCAGAGCGGTGGGCGCCTCCTGGTGAGAGTGCATCCGGAAGTCTCCGTGTCCGTGGAAAGCGGCATCACGCGGCGGCAGGTGAGGACCGAAATCGAAGTCGCCGACGGTCAGAGTTTCGTGGTGAGCGGCCTGACTGGCCCGGAAAAACCGCCGGCCCTCTGGGAGCGGCTCTTCCCCGGACGCCAACTGGCTCCCGATCTCAAGGAACTGCTGGTATTCGTCACCCCGCGCCTCCTGCGCGCCAACGCGGGCGGCTCGCAGGCCTTCGTCCGGCCCAAAGTATAAGACACCATGGCCCTCTCCACGGCAACTCTCGTCTTCCTCGCTACATTCTCCCTGGCCGTCGTGGCGGTCTGGATCGCCCGGATGGTGATGGAGCGCTTGGGCGTGGTGGACGAAGAGGAAGAGCAGCAGGCGCCGGTGCCGAGCTTCCTCGACGAGGAAGACTCGCCCATTCTCCTCCGCGAAGCCCAGGTCAGTTCGATTTCCCTCTGGGCATGGTTACTCGAGCGCTTTGACTTCGTCAACCGCCTCAAACTCACGCTGGCGCAAGCGGACTTGAATTGGACCGTGGGGCGCGTCACCGCCTCGATGTTGCTTGCGGGAGCCGTGGGATTCGCCATTCTCAGCGGCATCCAGTGGCTCCCCGTCTGGGGGATCGCCCTGCTTGCCATTCCCATCGCGATGATCCCGCACTTTTATATTGTCCGCCGGAAGAATCGCCGCTGGGAGCAAATTGAAGAACAGTTCCCCGACGCCATCGAATCAATGTCGCGTGCGTTGCGGGCCGGCCATCCCTTCGCGAGCGCGCTCGACACGGCGGGCAATCAGACCCCGAATCCCCTGGGCCGCGAACTGCGTAAGACGTTCGCCGAAGGCGCGCTTGGCCTGCCTTGGGAACGCGCGCTCGAGAATCTCACCGCCCGTTTGCCGATGCAGGAAGTCAGCCTGTTTGCCGCCGCCGTTCAGATGCAGAGCAGGTCCGGCGGCAACTTGAGCGAAGTTCTGGACAAGCTTTCGGAAAACATGCGCGAAGGCGCGGCGATTCGCGGCGAAGTCCGCTCGCTCTCCGCGCAGGGGCGCGCGGCCGGCTATATCCTCACCGCATTGCCCGCCGGCATCACGATTGTCATGATGTACGTCAATCCTACCTTCCTCGACCCGTTGTTTCAGGAAGAGGCGGGTAGAATCATGTTGTTGTGCGCCGTGTTCGGTCTGATTGTGGCGCACCTGGTCATCCGCAAACTGGTTGATATTCGCCTATGAGCGCATTCCTGATCACCGGCTTTTTCCTCTTCGTGCTGGCCATGGTCTCCCTCGCCGGATATTTTCTCTACACACGGCGCGAGGCTTCCGAACCGGAGGCGCTCGATATGCCCGCGCAAATCGGCATCGAAGCCGGCGAGGAGAAAGGCCTGATGGACGCCGCCGTGAACGTGTTCCATAACCTCGGGGAAATGCTGCCCGCGTCCGAGGCAAGCCGTGCCGCCATGCGCCGGCGCCTGAACTTCGGCGGCTACAGGAGCCCCGCGGCCATCACCTCCTACTTCGGAATCAAGTGCACCAGCGCGGTGTTCCTGGCATTGCTCTTCTGCGCTTTCGCAATGCAAACACGCGATGACGGATCGTTGATCTTCGCTGCCGCGGTCTGTGGACTGGGCTTCGGGTTCCTCGCCCCGGAGCGAATCCTCGACGTGCTGATCAAGTCGCGAAACCGCCGGCTGCGCCGCTCGTTGCCGTCGGCCCTCGACCTCATGGTGATGAGCCTCGAAGCGGGGCAGGCCCTGGACCAAGCCTTGCTGCTCGCCAGCCGCGGATTGCAGTCCTTCTCGCCGGACCTCTCCCAGGAATTGCTCGGCGTCTACCTGGAGACACGCGCCAGCAAGAGCCGCGCCGACTCTATCCGCAACATGAGAGAACGTAACAGCGAACCCGAACTGCGGAAATTCTGCAACCTGCTGCTCGATGCGGACCGCTTTGGCTCGAGCCTCGCTCCAACGCTCCGCCAGCATGCGAAATTCCTCCGCGTCCGCTTCCGGCAGCGCGCCCAGGAAGATGCGCGTAAGCTCACCGTGAAGATGGTGTTCCCCGTCTTCTTCCTCATCTTTCCGGCCATTCTCGTGGTTACGCTCGGCCCCGCCGTGCTCATCATGCAAAAATATCTCAAGAACCTCTGGGTCTAAGCCCCGGCAGCGTCCAGTCGCGGATCTTCCACCGCGTGCCCACAGGCAAAGTGATACACCACCTGCCCTTCTTCCAGGTCCAGGTAACGGTGAACCTGGTCGTCATAAAACGCGCCGATCCCTGTCGACCGGAACCCCATTGCCTCCGAGGCGACATATAGACGTTGGCCCGTGCACCCCGCCTCGAAGAAGACGTAGCGGTAGCCGCGGGCGCCGTGGTCCCGGATCGCGCGTTCCAGGTTGGCAACCATGGAAAACGTGACGCAGGAATTTCCCGCCAGATGCTGCCCCAGGCTCAAGCCCGCCGCCATCACCCGCTGATCACCCTGGCGTACGCACTCGAGCGTGTCCGATTCCGGCCAGTAGCGATAGATCCCCGGATTCATCCCCGAGACGCGATGAATGTAGAGGTAAAGCCGCAAGTAGCGGGCGGAGGCGCCGCCGGACAGATCCCCCTCGAAGTCCGCGTGGAATGGCCGCGCCGCCGTCGACAGAAGCTTCGAAAGCTGCTCGTACGAGATACTCTCGAGGCCGCCCCGAAAATCGAGAGCCGAACGGCGATGCCGCACAACAGCGGCAAACGGAGATTCGGAGGTCGCAAGCGGCGCGAGCGCGTATTCACCCTCTCCGTCGTCTCCCGGCGCCGGTTGGGCCACCGGGGCCAGTGGAGCCTCCAGACTCGTGGCCCGGTGCGCCTCGCCGATCATTGGATACTCCACCTGCTCTCCCGACAGCCGGTTGCCGACACCACCGAACCACTTTCCCGCTTCGGCGGGGCGCGCCTCCAAGGGAATCCCCGACCCTTGAATAGCCGCCAGCAGCATCGGCCACTCATCTTCCAGGCCCAGCAGACGCGCCACCTCCGCATCGGGAAAATGACCCAGGGCAAATGCTTCGCAGCCTAATGCCCGGGCGGCCAGCGCCAGGCTCTCCCAGGCGTGCCCAATATCGTGCAGGCAGTAACGGTACGCACGCTCGCGATACTTCCATGCCTCCCGCCAGGCGATGGAAGTGAGCACGAACACCAGCGGAGCATCCCGGAGCCAGGGAGCCATCGCCAGTTCCGCCAATTTCCGGCCCATTTCGCCGCCGCGCATTCGCTGCCCGGCCATATGGGACGAGCAGCGATAGTGATACAACCCGTCGTCCCATCCGGCGAGCCCGCGCGCGGCAAAGTGGAACTCCGTCGGGTGCAGATTCCCTGAGGAAGGATTCACCCGCAGCGCGTAGCGGTAGCCCGTGGACGGAACAACCTTCGTCGCGCTGATGGCGGCGCCGTGGTAGAGCAGCGAAGAGAGAAACCCGGCGCCGTCCTTCGCCACCGCCTCGCCGCTCACCCCGGAAAGCACGGCCAAAGCGGGCGCCGCGGGCTCGGGGCAATCCGCCGGCAGATCGAGCACCGGCGCACCCTCGTAATGGCGGAACGGACTGGGCATATTGGCCCAATCGAGTGTGTGCGGGCGGGCGTAGAGCCTTTCGAGTGTATGCTTCGTCGCCTCATGATAGGCGGCGACGGTTTTCAGGGCGTGATCAGACGGCGGCAACTTCCATCATAGGAACACCGCCGCCCTCGAAGACAAAGTTCCGTGTGCGGGAGCGCGAGCCGCCATTCAAATACGGATCCGCCAGGCTTCCCTCGAGCGCCGCCGGCAAAACAAACAAAAGCAAGAAGAATTTCCCGGAAAGAGAAGCTTGCCTTCTCAAGGAAGTTAAGCGGAATCTTCTATTTCGATGAAGATTATTGACCAGCTAGCGCACCCGGCGCACGCCGTAGCGGTTCAAGGCGAATGCGAGGATTTGCAGGACGGCGGCCACCGCCAGCCACACCTGCCAGTGGGAGAAAAACCCTTTGGAGATGGCGAATTCGCCGGTCAGTCCGATGTCCGCGCAGATGCGCCAGACGGCCAGCACTCCGGCCATGACCGCGGCCGGCGTGAGCAGCGCCGCGGCGCCGGCGGCCAGATGCTGGTTCTTGCCCTCCACGCGCTTTACGCGCGGGCCCTCGTCGAAGCGGACGCGTACGCGCATCTCGCCTTCAGTCTATCAACATGCGGTAGAGTGTGTGATATGCGCAAGTTGAAAACGGCCATTATCGGGACGGGATTCATGGGGAAAGTCCACTCGGAGAACGTGCGGCGGTTGGGCAACGTGGAGGTTGCCGCCGTTGCCGGATCGAGCGGCGCCCGGGCTAAAGCCTTCGCGGACTCGATCGGCGTGGACAATTCCACGGGTGACTACCGGACCATTCTCGAGGACAAATCGATTGACGCGGTCCACGTGCTCACCCCCAATGCGCTGCACTTTCCCGTGACGATGGCCGCGCTCGAGGCGGGCAAGGCGGTGCTTTGCGAGAAGCCTTTGACGCTCGACGCCGGCGAGGCGCGGCAGATGTTGGATTTGGCCGAGAAGAAGGGGTTGGCTCACTGCGTACAACACAACCTGCGCTACTACCCCGTCGTCCAGCACATCCGGCAGATGATCGCCGCCGGCGAATTGGGAGACATCCTGATTGTGCAGGGCACCTATTCGCAGGACTGGCTCCTTTATGACACCGATTACAACTGGCGCGTCGAGAAAGGACCCAATGGCGCGCTGCGCGCCGTGGGCGATATCGGCTCCCACTGGATGGACATGATCCAGCATCTTACAGGCCTCAAGATCACGGCGATGTGCGCCGAACTGGCCACGTTCCACAAGACGCGCCGCAAGCCGAAGCATTCGGTGGAGACATTCACGGGCAAGACGCTTCGCGCCGAAGACTATGACGAAATTCCGGTGGAGACGGAGGATTTCGGCATGGTGCTGCTCCACCTGGGCGGACGGGCGCGCGGCGCCTACACCGTCAGCCAGATGTCGGCGGGCAACAAGAACCGTTTCGCCTTCGAAATATATGGCACCAGGGGCGGCGCGCAGTGGAACCAGGAGCGGCCGGATGAGTTATGGATCGGCAACCGCAATTCGCCGAACCAGGTGATCGTGAAGGATCCTTCGCTGCTGCGAGGGCCCGCGCAGGGCTTCGCCGATCTGCCCGGCGGCCACAGCGAAGGCTATGACGATTCGCACAAGCAGGTCTTCAAGCGGTTCTACGCGAAGGTAGCCGATCCTTCCGCCCCGGTGGATTACCCCACGTTCGCGGATGGATTGTGGGGCATGCATCTCTTAGGGAAGGTGCTGGAAAGCGCCACAAAGCGCGCCTGGGTGGATTGCTAACGCCCCATCACGCCCCTGGCGGCCGCCGCGATGGCGCAGAGAAACACGAGGAACAGTACGCCGTAGTGAATCCAGTGCCGCGTGAAGACGATGACGTTCACCAGCCAGTGGCGTTCTTCGATACCATCGGGAAGCACTCGCATACGTTCACCAATATGCGGGAGACGGCGCGCATTTCCCATAGAACCCGCCCTTCCCGGCGAACGGCAAAGTTCCGGTACTCCCCTTGAAATCTCCCAGTACCGTGAGATGTAATGAACGGGTTCATGCCACACCGACTTACCAGGCGCTCCTTCTGCGCGGCCGCCGGGCCCGCTCTCGCGCAAACCGCGCCCTCGAAGCCGAACATCGTCCTCGTGCTGATGGACAATCTCGGCTGGGGCGAACTTGGAGTCTACGGCGGCGGAATCCTGCGCGGGTCCGCCACGCCGCGCATCGACAAACTGGCCGGCGAAGGAATGCGGCTGCTCAATTTCAACGTCGAGGCGCAGTGTGTTCCGAGCCGCGCCGCTCTCCTGACGGGGCGCTACGCCGTCCGCACGGGCAACGGGTCGGTGCCGCTCGATACGCCGGTTTACGGGCTCACGAAGTGGGAATACACGATGGCCGAAATGCTGTCGGACGCCGGGTATTCGACGGCGATGTATGGGAAGTGGCACCTGGGACAGACGAAAGGCCGGTTCCCCACCGACCACGGTTTCGAGGAGTGGTACGGGATTCCGAACTCGTCGAATGACGCCTTCTGGCCGGGCAATCCGCGGTTCCGTCCGGGCTCCCATCCGTTCGTCAAGTACGCGCACATCACGGAGTCGCGGCGCGGCCAGGAACCGCGCGAGGTGAAACTCTACGACCTCAAGGCGCGCGCCGCGATTGACCGGGAGATCACGGAGCGGGCGATCGCCTACATGAGGCGCAAGACGCAAGAACGGAAACCGTTCTTTTTGTTTTTGCCCTATACACAGGTGCACATGCCGGTGCTGCCCGATCCGGAGTTCGAGGGCAAGACGAGGAACGGCGAGTTCGCCGACGTGCTCGCGCAGGTGGATGCGTTTACGGGCCGGCTGCTCGATGAGATGGACCGGCTGGGCATCCGCGACAACACTATATTCCTCTTCACTTCGGACAACGGCGGCGAGGCGACAGCGCCGTACCACGGTTTTAACGGGCCTTGGAGAGGGACGTATTTCACTGCGTACGAAGGCTCCCTGCGCGCCCCGTTCCTCAGCCGCTGGCCCGGCAAGATCCCGGCCGGGGCCATCAGCAACGAGATAGTGCACGAGATGGACCTGTTCCCCACGTTCGCCCGCATCGCCGGCGGCAACGTGCCGAAGGACCGCGTCTTCGACGGCATCGACCAACTCGATTTCTTCCTCGGCGGGAAGGAGCAATCGAACCGCGAATCGCTGGTCATCTATCTTGGCAATGAGATCTATGGGGTGAAGTGGCGCAACTGGAAGATGATGATGCGGGAGGTGAGCCGCGGATTCGGCCAACCGGTGGAACAATACAGCTTCCCATTGTGGTTCGATCTCTACACCGATCCCAAGGAGGAAAACCCGCTCGATCCGCGGTTTGTCGAGAATCTGTGGGTGCGCTGGCCCACGGGTCAGGTGCTCATTGATCACCGGGAGTCGCTGAAGAAGGAGCCGCCGATCCGCCCGGGGACGCCTGATCCGTAACCACGCCGCAGAACTCCATGGCGGCGAGCGCGTACATCCTTGCGCAGTGCGCCAGGCGCTCCAGAGAAACCCGCTCGTTGTCCGAATGAGCTGTTTCGTGCGCCGGTCCATAGTAGATGGCGGGGACTCCGGCCTCGTTCGCGAAGAGGTTCGCGTCGCCCACCAGCGCCATTCCGATTTGGGGCGGCGCATGTCCGGCGAGGCGCTCCCCGGCGGTGGAAAATGCCTGCACGATCGGGTGCGAGGCCGGTGTTTCGAAGGGTTCCCGCGTGGCCTCGAGGGAGTACTCGAAGGACAGCCCGGATTGCAGCGCCAGGCGGGCGCAGAGGGAATCCAGCGCCTCCCGGATCCCGGCTTGCGTCTTGCCCGGCATCCAACGCCATGTTCCGAGGACGCGGATAGGCGTGGGCAGGCGGTTCACGTAGTCGCCGGCCTCGATCATGCCTACATTGAGTTGCTCGCGGCCGCATAGCGGGTGCGGCGGCGCGGAGGCAAACTCGCGTTCGAGCCGTTCGAATTCGAGCAGCAGCCGGCCCAGCCACCTGGCTGGATTCTGCTCATAGGGGACCTTGATCGTGTGGATGGGGCCGCGCGGGCTGGAGATGGTGATGCGGTAGATGGTGGAGCCCAAGCTCGCGGTCCAGAGCGCGCAGGGTCCTTCGACAATGACGATGGCGCCGGCGGTGATGTGGCGCTCCCGAAGGCGGGTGATGAGGCGACGCGGCCCCTCCTTCTTGCCGGCGGGTGTTTCATGGCCGATCACGCCGGTCATCCAGAGGCCGCCGGCGAGCCTGATGCCCGCCTTGCGCAGGGCCGATGCGGCGTGGACCATCGCCACCAGGCCGCCCTTCATATCCTCGGCGCCGCGGCCGATGATCCAATCACCCTCGCGGCCGGGCGGCAGGCTGTTGCCGATGGGAATGGTGTCCGTATGGCCGTTGAACACGAGTGCGAGGCCCGCGCCGGCCCCCGGGACGTGGGCATAGACGTTGGGCCGCGATGGCTCCACCTCGTCGAGGACAGGGTGAAAGCCTTCGCGGCGCAGCAACTCCGCGAGGAATACGGAGCCGGGTCCTTCGCTTCCGGTTTCACTGCGCACTCCGAGAAAGGCAAGCGTGTCGCGCGCGATGGCTTCCGCGTCGATGTGCGCGAGCATGTCGCCGAAGTTCATTGGAAGCCCACCCATGCCACGCAAGACGCGTACCGAGTTCTATCCGCGAGGCGGAGCAAGGCGATGAGCTTCGAACCCCCGGCCGGCGCGGCATCCGGCCGCCGTACCGGGGAGGTCCTTTGCAACGGGAAGAAGGAACGCACCTTTAGAGAATATCTCAGGCACTATAATCAGACACATGCCGGCACTACTGCTCACGGCGCTTCTCTCCATTGCCTGCCAGGCGCAGGATCCGGGCGAGGTCAAGGATCCGGTCTGGCGAACGCTGGTGATGGGCACGCACGGGATGGTGGCGGCGGAGCATCCGCTCGAGGCGCGCGCCGGGTTGCACGTGCTGGAGCGCGGCGGGAACGCGATCGATGCCGCGGTTGCGGTGTTCTATATGACGGGCGTGGTGGAGCAACACCAGGCGGGCATTGGCGGGGACGCGTTCATTCTGGCTTATCTCGCGAAGCAGAAGCAGGTGATCTTCATCAACGCGACGGGACCCGCGCCGAAGCTGGCGACCGTGGAGCGGTACCGCAAGGAGGGCGGCATTCCGGGAAGCGGCATCCTCGCGAGTACGGTTCCCGGAGCCGTTGGGGGATTCGATCTGGCGCTGCGCAAGTACGGCACGCGCAAGTATCCGGAGTTGCTCGGGGAGGCGATCGAAGCGGCGAGGGACGGGCATCCGCTGACGCACTGGTGCGCGGGCAACCACAACGCGGCGATTGCGAAGTTGTCTCCGTATCCGGGTTCGGTCAAGGCACTGTTGAAGAATGGCGGTCCGTTCGAGCCGGGCGATGTATTCAGGCAGCCTGACCTTGCGCGTACGCTCGAGTTGATGGCGCGCGAGGGCGCGGACACGTTCTACCGCGGAAAACTCGCACACCTCACATCGGACTTCTATGTGAAGCATGACGGCGTGCTGCGCTACGAGGATCTTGCGTCTTACCAGCCGGAAGAGGGTCCGCCGATCCGTACGAGTTACAAGGGCTACGACGTGTATGAAGCCTCGCCGGGTTCGCAAGGGATCGTGCTGCTGGAGTCGCTGAATATGCTGGAGCCCGCGGACCTCAAAGCGATGGGGCACAACACCGCGCCGTACATTCATACGCTGGTGGAGACGTTGAAGCTGGCCTTCGCCGATCGGGACCATTGGGTGGCGGACCAGCGATTCTATAAGACGCCCACCGAGCAGTTGCTTTCGAAGCGCTATGCCGCGGAGCGGCGCAAGCTGATTGATCCGGACCATGCGCATCCGGGGGCGGCGGCGTACGGCAACCCCGGGGAGACGTCGTCGTTCTCGATTGCCGACCGCTACGGCAACCTGGTGTCGGTGACGCACAGCAACAACGGCACGTTCGGCAGCGGGGTGGTGGTGGAAGGCGGCGGATATGTGCTCAACAACCGGCTGCAATATTTCAGCCTCAATGAGAAGGATGCGAACGTGCTGGCGCCGGGCAAGCGCCCGCGGCACACCATCAACCCCGCGCTGGCCATGAAGGACGGCAAGCCATTGCTCGCCTGGAACACGCCCGGCGGCGACAATCAGCCGCAGTCGATGCTCCAGGCGTTTCTGAATATGGTGGAATTCGGCATGAACCCGCAGTTGGCGGTGGAGCAGCCGACGGTGCTGACGGCCAACTTTCACGCGTCGAACTATCCGCAGCCGGTTGGGGATAAACTGACGATACCGGAAGTGCTGGATTCGCGGACCGGCGACCAACTGCGGGCGAAGGGGCACCGTCTCGAGGTGACGAAAATGCAGCGGCCATACTCGCAGCAGCCCGCCGGAGCGGGAGCGATGAAGGTGGTGTGGATTGATCCGAAATCGGGTGTGATGTTCGGAGCAGTGAGTCCGGCGAAGGACGATTACGCGATGGGATGGTGAGACATGGACAGACGCAAATTCATTGGAAGCTCGATGGGCGGCGGATTCGCCATGCAGGCGCCCGCTCAGGCGCAGACAGCAGGCGCACCGCACAACCTGCCTGCCGGGGCGACGCCCACGGCGTTCGCCAATCAAAGAACCGGCTACAATCCGTTCACGGTTCCGGACTACTATACCTACGCGGACGATCTCCTCATCGAGCGCAACCGTCCGGGCAAGCCGCATCAAGGGAAGGTGCTGGCGGCCGTGCAGGCGCACTCCGATGACATTCCACTCTATGCCGGCGGGCTTGTAGCGAAACTGATCGACGAAGGCTACACCGGCTACCTGATCCGCATGTCGAATGACGAGGCCGCCGGACGCACTCTCGGTTATGGCGTGGCGCAGAACGAGATCGACAACCAGGAGGTAGGCAAAGCGCTCGGCTGCGGGAAGACGTTCACGTTCTATTACCGTAATCACCGGATGGATGATTGCGCGGCGATCGAAATCCGCTCGCGGCTGATCTTCCTCTTCCGCGTGCTGCAAGTGGACACGATTGTGACCATGGATCCGTACAACCACTACGAGGAGAATCCCGACCACCTGGTGGCGGGACGGGCCGTTGAGGCCGCCTGCTGGCTTTCGGGAACCGGCAAAGACTATCCGGAGCACTACAAGATGGGGCTGAAGCCGGCTCACATCCGGGAGAAGTATTATCACGCGCGGTCGCCGGAAGGGCACAACCTGGTGAACCGCATTGTCGATATCAGCTCGTATATTGACCGGAAGACGCGCGGGAACGTGGCCAACCGGGGAAAGGGCCCGGCGGGGGGGCAGCGGTTCGCGGCTGCGGCAGGAACTGGCGCGGCAGGGGAAGCGCCTGCCGCTGCTCGGCAATGATGACGCCACGGCGGATTTTGCTTACGTGAAGCACTTCCTCATGGAGGATTGGCGCCTGCTGGGCCGGCGGTTCGGAGTGGAGTACGCGGAGGCGTTCCGGTATATCGGCCCACCGGCGGAGTACGGCGCGAACATCCGGCGCTGGGTGGACCAGCACACGGAACCGCTTTAGGAGGGAGACATGGAACGGTATCATGACTTGGGGATTGCGATGGCCCGCGCCGATGTGCAGGAGATCGTGGTGGAGAAGGATCAGCCGGGGCGGCCCCATGAGGGGAAGGTGTTCGTGGCGGTTCATGCGCATCTGGACGACATTCCCTACTACGCCGCGGGGCTGTGCGCGAAGCTGATTCACGAGGGCTACACGGGGTACCTGGTGCGCACCAGCAACGATGAAAAACGCGGCGGACACACGGCCGCGCAAAACATCCTGAGCAACGAACAGGAGCACGTCAAGGTAGCGCAGGCCATAGGCTTTCGCGACAGCTTCGATTTCTACTACCAGAACCATGAGATGAACAACATCTCGCCGCTTGATTTCCGCGGAAGACTGATCTTCCTCTTCCGGGCGCTGAAAGCGGACACAGTTGTCTCTTTTAATCCATGGGGGCATGGAGAAGAGAACCCGGACCATTGGGTGACGGGGCGCGCGGTGGAGGAGGCGGCGTGGATGTCCGGCATCGAGACCGATTATCCGGAGCACATGGAGGCAGGGTTCATGCCTCATGAAGTGCTGGAGCGTTACTACTTCCATGGACGGCCGGGGCAGGTGTACAACCGGGTGGTGGATACCGGTTCGCACATCGAGAAGAAGATTGACGCGATTGTGGAGTGCCGGTCGCAGGGAGATGGAGACGCCGGGTCGAAACTGCGGACGCGGCTGGCGAAGGAAGGGAAGCGGCTGCCGCTGCTCGGCGCCGACGATCGCACGGCGGATCGCGAGTACGCGCGGCAGTTTCTGTTGGATGACGACCGCGAATATGGCAAGCCGCACGGGCTCAAGTTCGCCGAGAGGTTCTACTACATTGATCAACGCCGCCCGCGGGTATCGAAGGTGGAAGAGTACATCAGGCAGCACGCCGCGCCGCTGTAGAGGTTGAACATGACACGCCGATCGCTTCTCAAGATGATGGGGGCCGCCGCGCTCCCCTGCCAGGCAATGGAGGCCGCCGAAGCCGCGGGCCCGTTGAAGATCACGAAGATCGAGGCGGTTCGATTCCGGCCGGATATGAAGATCCAGGGGATCGCGCCGAACTGGATGTGGGTGCGGTTGACGACGGACAAGGGGATAACGGGAGTTGGCGAGTCGTACCCCGGTTTCGAGGCGCATCGCGGGGCATTGATGGAGATCGCACCCTATGTGATCGGGAAAGACGCGTCGCAGATCGAGCGGCTGTGGCAGGACATTTTCTACCGGATTTCCTACCAGCCATGGGGAGGCGCCGACTCGCGCATCCTGACAGCCATCAATATCGCCCAGTGGGACATTCTGGGGAAGGCGGCGGGCTTGCCGGTGTACCGCCTGCTGGGCGGCAAGGCGCAGGAGAAGCTGATGGTGTACAACACCATGAACGGGTGGCCGATCAACGGCATGAGGGAGCACACGCATCCGGAGCAACTGGCGGAGTTTCTGCTCAAGCGCGGGATCAAGGGCATCAAGATCTACCCGTATGACCGCGGGCCGGTCAACGCGATGGCGAGGCACGGGGGGACGTTCATCACGCAGGCCGAGTTGAAGCAATCGCTCGAGCCGATTCAGCGCATGCGCAAAGCCGTGGGCGACGATATCGAGATTGCGCTGGACTTGAGCAGCCGGTGGAATCTGCCCTGCTCGTTGCAGATCGCGCATTCGCTGGAGCCATACGGAATCATGTGGCTGGAGGATCCGATGCTGGCCGACAACCTCCCGGCTTACACGTCGCTGGCGCGGGAGACTTCGATTCCCATCTGCATCAGCGAACGGCTGGCGACGCGGTTCCGCTACCGCGAGATGTTTGAGCAGCATGCGGTGGATGTAGTGATGTTCGACGTGACCTGGTGCGGCGGCATTTCCGAGGCGAAGAAGATTGCCGACATGGCGGATACGTACAAGATCCCGAGCGCTCCGCATACGGGGGGCGGGCCGATTCTGTGGTTCTCGTCGATGCACACCGCGGCCTCGCTGACGAATTTCTACATCATGGAGAGCGTCTATCACCTTTACAACGACGTTTATCCGCACTTCCTGAAGAACGTGCCTGTGCCGGTGAACGGATATGTCACGCCTCCGGAGGGTCCGGGCCTGGGAGTGGAGTTGAAGGAAGAGGCCCTGCGCAGCGGCGATGTGACGGTGGAGACGATCGCTGAGTTGTAGCGGGGTTTCGGAATCACTTCTGCCGGCTGGTGAACATGGAGAAGATGTCCTTGAACTGGGAGTTGAAGGATTTCGCCTCGTTTGCGGCCTGCTTGAGGGTGTCGTCGAGGTCGCGCTTGAAGAGATCCTGGGTTCTTTTCGTGAAGGCGGCGGCGTTGGCGAGGGCGGGGGCATCGGCGGGGAGGAGTTTGGAGAACTGCTCCTGATAGAGGCGGTTGTTCTGTAGGGATTTCAGTTGGTTGAGGTGGCGGTGGTAGGCGCGCTCGGTTTCGGAGCGGTAGCGGTGGAGGAGGTTGGCGCGTTTTTCGATTTCGGGGTCCTCGGAGAGGAGAGGATCGCCGCCGGCCCTGGCGTAGAGTTGGGCTTCGGCGACGGTGAGGTTGCGGAGGCGCCAGGCGGCGTGGAGGAGCATGTTGAAGACGTCGAGTTCCTCTGGGGTTTTGGGCAGGTGGCGGGCGGTGTAGTGGCGGAGGAGGGTGTCGTATTCTTCCTGTTCTTCCGGGGAGAGGAAGGCGATGCGGGAGGCGGTGAGGCCATGGGTGCGGGCGTTTTGGGAGGAGCGGGCTTTGCCTTCGGGGGAGATGGGGCCTTGGGACCTGGCTCCGTTGCCGCGAGCGGCGTCGCTATGAGCTTGACTGATGGTGGACATAGGGTTGAACTCTGGCCTGGTTTTACCACGCGGAGGTTTCAGGATTTGTGGGGTGGGTTTGTAAGTAGTTGTGGGGGAAGGGTGAAATATTTGTGGATTGAAGGGGAACGCAAATTTCGCGCGGAGTCGCGGAGGCAGATAGTTAATGGTTAAGTGAACAGGCGGCGGAAGGTGTCTTCCTCGAAGCCGACGATCAGAGTGCGGCCCAGGCGCAGGGTGGGGGCGCGCAGGTTTCCGGTGGGCCCGAGGAGGAGGGCCTTGAGCGTGGCGGGGGTTGGCTTTTGCTTCTTCAGATCGAGGTGGATGACCTGTTTGCCTTTGGTGGCATAGATCTCGTCCACTTCGCGCGCCAGGGCGAGGGCCGCGGCTTCGTTGCGGGTGTTCTTTCGGGCATCCACCTGCTCAGTGGCGGGGATGTGATGTTGCGCAAGAAACTCCTGCGTTTTTTTGCAGGTCTTTCAACCGGGGCGGTGGTAACTCCAATCAATGCGGTTCGGCATCGTTATTGTTGTTCGGGCTGGGTGGGCGGCTTCGACTGGCTGTTTTGTGACTGGGCGAATTTCTCCAACTGGGAGATCTGGCCTTTGACGACGGCCGCGTCGGGGGCGTTCTCCGGGAGCATGCTGAGGTAGCCCTTCATCTGCTCCATGGCGCCGCTGACGTCGTTTTTCTGGGCGAGAACGAGGCCGAGGACATGGCGCATCCTGGGGATGCGCTTTTGCGGGTCGGCTTTCACTCCATCGCGGGCGCTCTTTTCGGCGGCGTCAAGGTTGTGGAGATTGAGGTTGGCGACGGCGTTGTAAAAATAAGCTAGCGGGAAATCAAAGGGATTGAGTTTGAGGGCCTTCTCGCTGTCCGCGGCGCAGGTCTTCCAATCATTTTCACGGGCGGAGAGAAAGGCGAGTTGCACGTAAGGTTCTACCAGTTTGCCGTCCGAGGCGAGGGCCTGCTCGTAAGCCTTCCTGGCTTCGGCGGGCTGATCCATGTTTTCGAGGACGCGGCCGAGATCCTGCCAGGCGTTGGCGAACCTGGGGTAGATCGTGACAGCTTTTTCGAGTTCTTTCCTGGCTTCGGGATATTTCTTTTTGCGGGCCTGATCGCGGCCCTTGTCGAAGGCTTTCTTCGCGTCCTTGGGGGCCATGGCGCTGGTGGCGCTGAAGGTCAGTCCCTCGACGTTGGCAAGGCGGCGGAGGATGATGACGCCGACGTCGGGGTTGTCCATCGAGCGGCGGCCGCCGAGGTTGACCGATTCGGAGCGGTAGCCGGCGAGGGAGGCGCGCAGTTCGCAGCCCATGAGGTCACGCTCGGAGATGCCGCCTCGGGTGGAGCCTCCGCCCATCCCTCTCGCGCCGCCCATCCCCCCCATGCCGGGCGAGTTCGGGCCAAAGACATCGCTGGTTGTGCTGCTGACGCTGGCGTCGGCCATCACCTGGGTATTCTGGCCGAGTTGGAAGCTGAAGCGGCCTTTTGAATCGGTGTAGGCCTCGGGGCGGGGGTTGCCGTTGCACACGCGTTCAATGACAACGGGTTCCGGAGGAGGGGTCCCATCTTCCAGCATGACCTTGCCGGAGAAGAAGATGGGCCGCTGCATGTCGGCGGGGAAGGGTGTTTGGCGCTGGTCGTTGGGGTTTGGAAAAGAAGGGGGGCGGGATGTGGAACCGGGGATGCCGCCGGGAGATCCGCCTGGGGTTGCGCCGGGGCCGGTGGAGGCGCCGGGGGAGGCGGGGCTACCCGCTCCACCGCCGCGTGAACCTTCGCCCTGGGCGAAAACAAGTGTCAGACAAGCGGTAAGGGAGATTGCTGCCAGGGAACAGCGGGTAAGCAGAGCTGAGTAATGCATGAGCCCTCCTGAGGTTCAAGACTGGGGCGGCGGAAGCGGAGGCCGCGACTATGGGCACATTATGGCACACGGATGGACCGGCGTCCTGGGGGGTGGCGCGGAGCAGGGAGGAGGATGATTACAATAGATGCATGATGGCACGACGCTATTGGCTCCTGATTCCCGCTCTTGTGGCGGCATTCGGCTGTTCGGAAGCCCCCAAGGAAGCAGCCAAGAAGAAGGAACCCCCCAAACCGCCGGAACCTGTTACCGGACGCTATGCTTTTTATCAGATGTTTCCCGCAGCCCGCGCCTGGGCGGTGGACGTGCAGCCCATTCAGATCACAAGTATTTCTCTTAAGGATGTACCGACGGACAAAGGGAAGTACGGGGCATGGCAGTGCGTATTCGCGTCCCCGGGCAAAGGACGAATGAAGACGTACAGCTATTCCGTGATCGAGGCGGGCGGCAGCCTGCACCAGGGCGTGTTTGCGTTGCCGGATGAACGGTTCAGCGGGTCGCTCGGGCAGGCGAAGCCGTTTCTGGTGGCCGCATTGAAGATCGATTCGGATGAGGCGTATGAGACGGCAGTGAAGAAGAGCGAGGATTACATAAAGAAGTTTCCGAACACGCCGATCATGTTCCAATTGGAGTTGACGCCGCGATATCCCGATCCGGCATGGCGGGTAATTTGGGGCGAGTCGGTGGGAAGCAGCAACCATTCGATCTTCGTGGATGCGACGACGGGGGCGTACTTGGCCACGGCGCGGTGATCCAATTTTCCGGTTACACTTTTTGAATCACGTTCAAGAGGGCGGTTAGTTGCTCCCTTTGCACAGGTGAAAGCGAAGACGCGGGTCTTGTCCGTACCTAAGATTGCGGCGCGATCGAAGGCGCTGTCGAGCAAGGCCCACTGGTTGTCGAGGAGGGCGCGGTCCCGAGGGGCGCCGAGGGGCAGGGACAGTCTTGAAGAAAGCGGAGCCGAGGACGGAGCCGAGTTTGATCCTGTCAAGGGGCAGGGCGGAGAGGCGGGAGGCGAACGCGAGGGCGGCGGGCGCCACGAGGAAACGGCGGCGGGAGGTGGGGGTCACATTCAAGATTGTACATCCGGGATTGCAGATCCGGGCCGGAGTTGGGTCAGGCGAACGGGATGCCTGCCCCGGCGCCGATTTTGCGAATGTATTCCCTGCCTTCGTCGTATTCGGCGGGGGTCTTGAGATGCTCGAGCATGAGGGGAGCATCGGCGGGGAGTTTGGCGAGTTCGCGGAGGTAGGTGGTGTAATCGATCTGGCCGCGGCCGGGGACGACCTCGACAAAATGGACATTCATCTCAGGAATCCAGGCGAGGTCCTTGGCGTGGCAGGAGGCGATCCAGCGGCCGAGTTTTTGGAAACACTCGCGGATGAAGTCGGCGTTCCGGTAGAAGCGGGCCGGGCTGTTGACCCCGTTGCAGATGTCCATGTGGACGCCGAAGGCCTTTCGATCGACGGCTTGGATAAGGCGGAGGTAGGAATCGGGTCCGTCCGGGATACTCCAGCCCATCATCTCGATGGTGAAGACGGTCTTGGCGGGGCGGACGGCGTCGATGACTTTGCGGCAGTTTTCGACGGTGGCGTCGAAGAATTCGCGGGATAGATTCCCGGGATGGGGGCCGTACCAGACAGTGGGGTGGAAGGAGCCCGCGATGTCGACGCAGCAACGGGCACCGGCCTCGTCGGCGAGGGCGAGGCGTCCGGTGACGTAGGCGAGGTTTTCCTTTCGCTTGACGGGATCGGGGTCAAGCATGTTGCGCCAGGCTCCGACTTCGGCAATGACGACGTTTTCCCTGGCGAAGGCTTCGCGGATGGCGCGGATATGGGTGGAGTCGCCGGGGGTAGCGGGAGGGCAGTAAGCGGCGCTGTAGCCCAAGCGGCGATGCTCGCGGGCGAGCAGGGCGGGGTCCTCGGACTTGAGGAAGATGGGGCCGCCAAGGCGCACCTTTGGGGAAGCGGCGAGGGACAAAGCGGGGAAGGCGAGGAGGGCGCGGCGGGTAATGGCAGGCATGACGACTTCAGCTTACGCGAATTCATGGGATGCCGGGGATGAATGCATGGAGAGGGTGCAACTTTTGCAGGCGCACGGGGTTTCATCGGGTAACCGGAGCGAGGTTGCCGGGAGAAGCACGTTCGCGGCGCGCGAGCGCCCCGCGCGCACGTGCGGCAGATTCCCTTGCCGCCAGTATGCCGAGGCCATCCAACGGGTTGCTATAATAACCGGATATATGCCTTTCTTCAACGGGGCCAGTGAGGAGAGCACTGGTAAGAAGATCCTGCTACTTACGCCGCGCGGATTTTGTGCGGGTGTGGTTCGGGCGATCGACGTGGTGAAGATCGCACTGGACGTATACGGCGCTCCGATTTACGTGCGGAAGGAAATTGTGCACAACCGGCACGTGGTTGACCAACTGCGGAGCGCCGGGGCGATCTTCGTGGAAGAACTGTCGGAGGCTCCGGAAGGAGGGAGAGTGATCTTCAGCGCGCACGGGATTTCTCCGGCGGTGCGTAGAGAGGCGGCGGAACGGAAGCTGAAGGTGATTGACGCGACGTGTCCGCTGGTGACGAAGGTGCACCTGGAAGCGCAGCGTTTCGCGAAGAAGGGGTACACGATTATCCTCATCGGGCATAAGGACCATGACGAGGTGATTGGCACCTTAGGGGAGGCTCCGGGATCCTCCATACTCGTGGAAACGGAAGAGGACGTGGACAGGCTGGAGGTCCAGGATCCGGCGCGGATCTGCTATCTGACGCAGACGACGCTCAGCCTGGATGAAACGCGGGGGATTATTAACAAATTGAAGGCGAAGTATCCGCAAATTGAAGGGCCTCCGGCGCAGGATATCTGCTACGCGACGGAAAACCGGCAGATGGCGGTGAAGGCGGTTGCGCCGAACTGCGAAACGCTGCTGGTGGTGGGTTCGCAGAACAGTTCGAATTCGCGGCGGCTGGTGGAGGTGTGCCGCAATTCCGGGGTTCCGGCGTACCTGGTGGATGATTATGACGAAGTGGACCCGGGGTGGCTGAGGGATGTGAACGTGATCGCGGTTACGGCGGGAGCATCGGCGCCCGAGAACCTGGTTCGGGATCTGATTGAATTGCTGAAACGGCATCACGGGTTCGGGACCGTGGAAGAGGTGGAAATCAAGGAGGAAGACGTGCGCTTCTCGCTTCCCGGTGAACTGGTTCCCCACGCGCGGCGCCTGACCACCATTTCGCTATGAGCCCAAGCGTTCAAATTGCCGACGAGTTACTGGTTCAAAGCGCGCAATCCGCAAAACGCGCCGTGGATGCGTTGCTGCGCATGCGCCACGCGGATGGCTACTGGTGGGCGGACCTGACGGCGGATTCGACTCTGGAGTCGGATTACATTCTGCTGCAACTGTGGATGTATCCACCCCAAGGGGGGAAATGGAATCCTCCGACCCGGCCGCTGGTGGAAAAGGCGGTGAGGAGCATTCTGCGCCGGCAACTGCCGGATGGGGGCTTCCACATCTACGCGCAGGGACCATCGGAGATCAGCGCGAGCGTGAAGGCGTACTTCGCGTTGAAGGTGGCGGGGATGCCGGTTGACGATTCCCGGATGAAGCGGTTGCGGGAACGGATACTGGCGCTCGGCGGATTGCAGCGGGTGAACAGCTATGTGAAGATCAACCTGTCGCTGTTCGGTTTGTATCCACGCGAGCATGTTCCTTCGATCCCGCCGGAAATCATGCTGCTGGGCAACCTGATTTACGAGATGAGTTCGTGGACGCGAGCCATCGTGATTCCGTTGTCGATCGTGCATGCGGCGAATCCCATGAGCCCGGCTCCCGAGGGCTTTCACCTCGATGAGATCCACGCGCCGGGAGTGAGTTTCGCCTTTGCGCGCCCGGCGCGCCTGGTGAGCGGGAAGACCGTATTTCTGGCGATAGACAAGCTACTGAAGCTGTGGGAGAAGTACGGATCGAAGAAACTGCGGCGCAAGGCGGTGGAGAAGGCAATCGCCTGGTCGTTGGAGCGGACGCATCATTCGCACGGGCTGGCGGCGATCTACCCGCCGATGATGTACCTGATTATGGCGTTGGACGTACTGGGAGTGGCGCGGGATCATCCGGACCATGTAGAAGCGCAGAGGCAGTTCGACAACCTGATGGTGGACGACGAGCGGGGATTATTCTTCCAGCCCTGTTTTTCTCCGGTATGGGATACGGCGATCGCGGCATTCGCGGTGGGCGAGACGCAAATGGCTCCGGTGGATTGCCTGAAGACAACGGCGGACTGGCTGCTGGACAAGGAAGTGCGGCTTCCGGGTGATTGGCGCGTAAAGCGGCCGGACGTGGAGCCTTCGGGATGGTATTTCGAATTCGCCAACGAGTTCTACCCGGATATAGATGACACGGCGATGGTGCTGCTGGCGCTGAAGCACGCGCGGGCGGCGAGCATTCCGCGGCAGCAGACGGTGCTTGACCGGGCGGTGAAGTGGCTGCTGGCGATGCAATCGAAGGACGGGGGCTGGGCGGCGTTCGACGCGGACAACAACTGGCAGGTGCTGGCGGATGTTCCGTTCGCGGATCACAATGCGATGCTCGATCCGACGTGTCCGGACATCACGGGGCGGGTGATCGAGGCATTGATTGAACATGGGGTTCCGCGGACGGATGCGGCGATCCGCCGGGGAGTGGAGTACCTGCGCCGGACGCAGGAGGCGGACGGAAGCTGGTACGGGCGATGGGGTGTGGATTACATTTACGGTACGTTTCTGGCTTTGCGCGGGCTGAGGGCCGCGGGAGAGAGCGACCGGGAAGCGCATATTTTGCGCGCCGGGGAGTGGCTGCGGTCGATTCAGAACGCGGATGGGGGATGGGGAGAAAGCTGCGCGAGCTACGATAACGATACGTTTACGCCGGCTCCGAGCACTCCGTCGCAGACGGCGTGGGCGGTGACGGGGTTGATCGCGAGCGGGGATGTGAACAGCCAAAGCGTGCGGAAGGGGATTGAATACCTGATCGAGACGCAGAAGGGGGATGGCACGTGGGACGAGGAGTTGTCCACGGGCACGGGCTTTCCGCGGGTTTTTTATCTGATGTATCACCTGTACCGGAATTCCTTCCCAACCCTGGCGCTTGCGGCATTCCTGAACGGGAAAGGCGTTTGAGAGAGGCTCAACACGAATGAAATTTCCATTGTCGATGACCGCCGGGATGGCCCGATATATCGTGAAAAACAAGCTGCGGCCGCGGCCGGAATGGCAGGTGGACAAAGCGGTGGTGAACGATGCGTCGAACCCGTTCAAGATCATCTACACCGCTTCGACGGGGGAGGCGCGGGAGCCGCATCCGATGATCAAGAAGCGGTTTCCGATCGTGCTGATGCTGGAGCCGCTGCATGCATGTAATCTGACGTGCACGGGATGCGGGCGCATCCGGGAGTATGAATCATCCATCACGCAAAGGCTGACGCTCGAGCAGTGCCTGAAGGCGGTGGATGAATGCGGGGCTCCGATGGTCTCGATTTGCGGCGGGGAGCCGCTGCTCTATCCGGAGATCGGACCGCTGGCGGCGGGGATACTGGAGCGGGGACTGAGCTGTTATCTTTGCACGAACGGCATGTTCCTGGTGAAGCGGCTGAAGGATTTCACGCCGGCGGAGAAGTTCTTCTTCAACGTGCACCTGGACGGGATGGAACAGAACCACGACCTGGCGGTGGAGCGGAGCGGAGTTTTCCGGGAAGCCACGGCGGGGATCAAGGCGGCCAAGGCGGCGGGATTCAAAGTGGTGACGAACACGACGGTGTACAAGGAAACGGACATGAAGGAAATCGAGGAACTCTTCGAATTCCTGAAGACGCTGGGCGTGGATGGACATACGATTTCGCCCGCCTACGGTTATTCCGCGGTGAACGACCGCGAGATCTTCATGACGCGCGACGATGTGCATGAGAAATTTCGGGATTTCGACAAACTGGCCAGGAAATATCCGCTGCAATCGACTCCGGTGTACATGGAGTTTCTGCAGGGCAAGCGCGACCTGCCGTGCACGGCGTGGGGAAATCCGACCTACAACGTGAAGGGCTGGAAGGGGCCCTGTTATCTGATCACGGACGCCCACTACAAGACGTTTGAAGAGTTCATGACCCGGACGCCGTGGAACAACTACGGTCCGGGAAGCGATCCGCGCTGCGAGCACTGCATGATGCACTGCGGGTTTGAGCCGTCGGCGGCATACGGAATCAACTCCAAGCCTGGAGATCCTTTCCGTATGCTGACGTGGCTGCTGCGCTAGGGCAGGCAGAGTGAAGCGGGTTCTGGTAACGGGGGCAACAGGATTCCTTGGCTGGCATATTGCACATCAACTACTCAAGCGAGGCGAGAGGGTGCGCGTATTGGCGCGGGACCCGGGGCGCGTGGTGGAACTCGAGGGAGTGGAAACCGCGGCCGGGGATTTGCGGGACGCGGACTCCGTTGCGCGGGCGGTGCAAGGGTGCTCCGTGGTGTACCATGCCGCGGCGGACTACCGGTTGTGGGCACGGCATGGAGGAGAACTCTACCAATCGAACGTTGACGGGACGAGAAACATTCTGCGAGCCGCGAGGGAGGCAGGGGTCGAGCGCCTGGTCTACACCAGCACCGTGGGGTGTATCGGGATACCTTCCGAGGGGATTGGAGATGAGGCCGTGCCGGTGACCCTTGAATCGATGACCGGGGCATACAAGCGCTCAAAGTTTCTGGCGGAGCAGACGGCTCTCAGCTTTGCGAGGGAGGGATTTCCGGTGGTGATTGTCAATCCGACCGCGCCTGTCGGGGATCACGACCGCAAGCCGACTCCGACGGGAAAGATCATAGTGGACTTTTTGCAAGGAAGGATGCCGGCGTATATCGATACGGGGCTTAACCTGGTGGATGTGGGGGACACGGCCAAAGGGCACCTTCTCGCGGCGGAAAAGGGAAGGCTCGGGGAGCGGTATATCCTGGGATGCGAAAATCTTACGCTGAAAGAAATTCTGGAGAGGCTCGGGCGGCTGGCGGGAGTGCCCGCGCCGCGCATTCAAGTCCCTTACACGCTGGCCTATGTAACAGGGATATGCAGCACAGCCTGGGCGATATTGACGGGAAGCGAACCCCGGGCGCCGCTGGACGGCGTGCGCATGGCGCGCAAGAAGATGTTCGTGTCGCCGGACAAGGCGCGGCGGGAACTGGGATTCACTCCGGGGCCGGTTGACCAGGCGCTGGAGCGGGCAATTCAATGGTTTCGCGCCAACGGGTACGTAGGGTGAGCAACCTGCTGATGATCGCCGCCGAGAGGCAGGAATTCGAGGGTATCCGGCTGCGCGTGGGCCCGCTGCGGCCGCTGGCGATCGCTGTCGATTATGCGGCCGAGGGAGAGTTGAGGGAGCACCGTGTGGCGCTGGTGGCGAACGGGGCGGGGCCACGGTTGGCGGCCGAGGCGGTGGAGGCCGCGTGCGGCAAATGGAAGGTGGACGCGGTGATCAGCACCGGGTTTTGCGGCGGGTTGGACCCGGGACTTTCAGTGGGTCAGGTGATTGCGGCCTCGGAGATTGACGCAAGAGGGTCCGGAAAGCGCTATCCTGCCTATTTGCCACGGGAAACGAATCCAGCGCCCGCTTGCGGCTCGATTTTAAGCATGGACCGCGTGGCGGTGAGCGTGGGGGAAAAGGAAGCGCTCCGCGCAACGGGCGCCGCGGCAGTGGAGATGGAAGCCGCGGGTGTCGCGGAGGGCGCTTCCCGTCACGGGATTCCGTTCTACTGCATCCGTGTGGTAAGCGACGCCGCTGGGGAGTCCATGCCGCTCGATTTCAATCTATACCGTACGGCCGAGGGCCGGTTCCAGCGTGGGGCTATTGTCCGCGCCGCCGTGGCGAGGCCATTTCGACGCATTCCCGGGTTGCTGCGCCTGCAGCGGCAGGCGAGGATTGCTTCGATGAGATTGGGGGAGTTCTTTGCTGACTGCCGCTTCTTCTGAGGGACCTGGCGGGCCGGGGGGCTCCGGGAGAGCCAGGTTGCCGGCATCGATGCGTGCCGCTGTCTATGAGGGAGAGAGCGTTGTATCGGTGCGGTCCATTCCGACACCCGGGATTGGGCCGGGCGAACTATTGATTCGGGTGGAGAGTTGCGGGATCTGCCATACGGATTTGAAGAAGGTGCAGCAGAACCTGCTGCCGCCGCCGCGCATTTACGGTCATGAAACGGCGGGTGTCGTGGCCGCGGCGGGAGAAGGGGTGTCGCGGTTCGCGCCCGGGGACCGGGTGATCGTGTTTCACCACATTCCGTGTGGGGCGTGCTTTTACTGCGAACAGAGGCTGTATGCGCAGTGCGCGGTTTACAAGAAAGTGGGAGTAACGGCGGGATATGAGCCGGCGGGCGGCGGGTTTTCGGAATATGCGCGGGCGATGGATTGGATCGTGGAGCGCGGAGTGGAGAGGATACCGGACGGGGTGTCCTTTGACCGCGCCTGTTTCGTTGAGCCGGTGAATACGTGCCTGAAGGCGGTGGAGATGGCCGCGCTGAAGCCGGGTGAGACGGTGGTGGTGCTGGGTCAGGGGCCGATTGGGCTGATATTCACTATGCTGGCGCACCGCAAGGGTGCGAAAATATTGACTACGGACTCGATTGATACCCGCCGCGCCCTTTCGCTCCGATTCGGGGCCACGGCGTCCTATCACCCGAGGCAGGTGGACCTCTCGAGGGAGGCGGCCGCCGCCACCGGGGGCCGGGGCGCAGACGCCGCATTCGTGTGCGCGTCGGCGCCGGGGATCATCGAGCAGGCGGTTCGCGCGACGCGGCCGGGAAGCCGTATCCTATTGTTTGCACAGACATCTCACAAAGAAAGAATTGAAGTTTCGGGCGCCGATATCTGCGTTGGCGAGCGGATGCTGTTCGGCGCATATAGCGCCGACGTTGACTTGCAGGCGGAGTCGGCGCGCCTTGTTTTTAGCGGTGAACTGCCGGTGGAGGAGTTGATTTCCCACCGGCTTCCCTTGGATGAGATCGCCGCCGGGATTGACCGGGCTTTGCATCCGGATGGCAAATCGTTGAAAATTATTGTTCAGCCCCAGAGGTCGACAAAGTGAAAACACAGATGATGGCGGCCGTCCTGTACGGCAGAGAGAGACTGCAGATCGAACCGGTCGCCGTTCCCAACATTGGCCCTGATGATGTTCTGGTCCGGGTACGCGCGGCTCTTACCTGCGGCACCGACGTCAAAGTGTTTCGCCGGGGGTATCATGCCCGCATGATCATCCCCCCGGCGCTGTTCGGGCACGAACTGGCGGGAGATGTGGTAGCCGTCGGGGAGAATGTGAAAAATGTGCAGGTGGGGCAGCGGGTGGTATCGGCGAACTCGGCTCCCTGCGGCAAGTGCTTTTATTGCATTCGCGATAAAGAGAACCTGTGCGAGGATCTCCTGTTTAACAACGGCGCCTATGCGGAATTCATCCGGATTCCGAAGCGAATCGTGGATCGCAACCTGTACGTGATTCCGGACCATGTCACGTACCAGGACGCGGCGTTGATTGAACCGCTGGCGTGCGTGATACGGGGACTGGAGGAATGCGATCCGGGGAGCGTGGAAACGATCGCGGTAATCGGGCTGGGGCCCATCGGGCTGATGTTCGTCCGGCTGGCGAAGGTGTTCGGCGCGCGGGTGATCGCGATCGGGAGGCGCGTGGCGCAACTCGAACGCGCGGCGCGGATGGGGGCCACGGATCTGCTGTGCACGGCCGATCCGATCGATCATCCGGCGGCGGTGCGCGATCTGACGGCGGGCCGGGGCGTGGATGTCGCCATCGAAGCGGTGGGGACTCCGGAAACCTGGCAGCTTGCCGCCCGCCTGGTTCGCCGCGGGGGCGTGGTGAACTTCTTCGGGGGCTGTCCGAGCGACAGCGCGGTGGCGCTGGACACAAGCCTGCTGCACTATTCGGAAATCACCTGCAAGGCGAGTTTCCACCACACGCCGGGGCATATCAAGAGAGCGCTCGATGCGGTGAGCAGGGGGGACGTTACGGCGCGGGATTTTGTGAATCGCGAGGAGCCCCTCAGCAATCTGCTCGAGGTGATGCGGCACCTCATGAGCCACAACGGCCACATGAAGACCGCCATCATTCCCTGAAGGCCATGCCCGGAGAGACAACCGGCCAATCGAGGTGGCTCGCCCCGGCGGATTTCGTGCATCATCCGGAGTCCGCCACGTGGAACTGGAGCGCGGAAGAGGCGGCGCAGTACACGCGGTGGCTGGCAACGCGCCATTACGAAAATTTTCACGTGGTGAGTTTTCTGCTTCCCAAGCGGCTGCACCAGGATTTCTTCAATGTGTACTCGTTCTGCCGGTGGGCGGATGATCTGGGGGACGAGATTGGGGACGCGGAGGAGAGCCTGCGGCTGCTCGAGTGGTGGCGGGAAGAACTGGAGGATATGTACGCGGGGAAGGCGGCGCATCCGGTCTTCGTGGCTCTGGCGCCGACGGTGAAGGCGCATGATCTGCCCGTTACCCCTTTTTCCGATTTGATTACCGCGTTCGTGCAAGACCAGAACGTGAATCGCTATCAGAGGTGGGAAGACCTGTTCGAATACTGCCGCTACTCGGCCAATCCGGTGGGGCGGCTGGTGTTGTATCTCTGCGGCTATCGCGACCGGGAGCGGCAGCAGCTATCGGACGCGACGTGCACGGCGCTGCAGTTGGCGAACTTCTGGCAGGACGTGACCTTGGATCTCGAGAAGGATCGCGTGTACATACCGCTCGAAGCGATGCAGCGTCACGGCTACACGGTAGCAGAGCTTTACGCGCGGCGCTATACGCCGGAGTTCCGGAAGGTGATGAAGGAAGCGGTGGCCACGGCGCGGGAGTTGTTTATGCGGGGGCTGCCGCTGCCGAAGCTGGTGGACCGGCGGCTGGCGGTGGATGTGGAACTGTTCAGCCGGGGCGGATTGAAGGTGCTCGAGAAGATCGAGGAACTCGACTACAACGTGCTGGCGCACCGGCCGGTGATTTCCAGGACCGAGCGGGCGGGACTGCTGCTGAAGACCCTGATCAGGGTGGTTGCCCGGGCGGCATGAGTATCACCCTGGAAGATTCCTACGCGTGGTGCGCGCGGACGGCGCGCGGGCGGGCGCGGAACTTTTACTATTCGTTTCTGCTTCTGGATGCGCGGCGGCGGGCGGCGATGTGCGCGGTGTACGCGTTCATGCGGATTTGCGACGACTTAAGCGATGAGCCGGGACCGAAGACGGAGGAGGCATTCCACGGATGGCGCGCGAGCATGGAAGCGGCTTTGGATGGGCGGTTTGACGGGCATCCGCTGTGGCCGGCGTTTCATGACACGGCGGCGCGGTACCGGATTCCGAGGGAGTACTTTCACGAGATGATCGACGGAGTGCAATCGGATGTACGGTTCCAACCCGTGGAGACTTTCGAGCAGCTATACGGTTACTGCTACCGGGTGGCGTCGGTGGTGGGGTTGACAGTGATTCACATTCTGGGGTTTCGCGGGGAGGGGGCAAAGCCGCTGGCGGAGAAGTGCGGCGTTGCGTTTCAACTGACTAATATTCTGCGGGACGTAAAGGAGGATTACGAAAACGGCCGCATTTACGTCCCCGCGGAGGATCTGCGGCGGTTCGGAGTGAGCGAAGGGGAGTTGGGGGCAAGGGTGGCGTCGCCGGGACTGAAGCGGCTGCTCGAGTTCGAGGGGGAGCGGGCGCGGGCGCTGTACCGCGAGGCAATGCCGCTGCTGGGGATGGTGGAGCCGGAGGGGAGGCCGATGCTGAGCGCCATCATCGAGATCTACTCGGGGTTGTTGGGGCGGATCGAAAGACGGGGCTATGAGGTGTTGAGAAAACGGGTGACGGTGCCGGCGGCGGCGAAGCTGTGGATACTGGCGCGGGCGGTGCTTCAAACGAGGTAGGCGGATGCCGGTCTTCGTGGGGGGCGGGTAGAAGTCAGTCCGCGGCGACGGCCTCGGGTTCGGCGAGTTTGACGGCCTTGTAGCCGCCCTGGGAGCGGAAGCGCCAGCACAGGACGGCGAAGATGAGGGTGAAGATGCAGGGGAGGATGCCGACGTAGCGGAAGGCGGCGGCGGGGCCGGCGGTGTCATACCAGTTGCCCATGATGGGGAGGACGAAGGCGGCGGCGAGGTTGCCGGTGCCGCCCATGATGGCGAGGAGGAGGGCGCCGCCGCGCGGGAACAACTCCGAGGTGACGCCGAGCATGTTGGGCCAGAAGTAGGTTTTGCCGATGCCGAACAGGGTGGCGGCGAGGAAGGCTTCGGCGGGAGTGTGGACGGCTCCGAGGGCGAAGAGTCCGGCGGCGGAGAGGACCCCGGACATGGTGAGGACGCCAAAGGGGGAGAAGCGGTGGGCCATGGCTCCGCCGAAGAAGCGGAGGACGAACATCAGGCCGGCGGTGTAGACGAGGATGAGGATGCCTTGCATGCCGGTGGAGCGTGTGATGAGGGAGCCGACCCACTGGTCGGGGCCAAGTTCAGTGGCGGCGGTCATCCACATGCAAAGCCAGAGGAGGAGGAACATGGGGCGTGTGGTTTCGCGAAGCATCCGGGAGTTGGAGACGCCGGCCGTGACCCGTTCGGTGGGGGGGAAATGCCTGCCGCGAATGAGGAAGAGGTAACCGATGGCGGGGATGAGGATCACGCCGAGTTTGATTTGCCAGCCGAGGGTCGCCACGGTGTGACTGACGCCCTGACCGTCGAGGCCGAACCACCTGGTGAGGCCGAAGGCAGTGAGGCCGCCGATGATGAGCCCGCCGGGCCACCAGGCGTGGAGGAGGTTCAATTTGTGTGTCTTGTCATGGGGGAAGAGGGTGGTGCAGAGCGGATTGACGACGCCTTCGACGAGTCCCTGGGCGAGACCGAGGGAGAGCATGCCGGCATAGAGGAGGAGGAATCCGGGATCGGAATAGAACGGTTCGACGGCGGCATGGGGGCGCGGGGCGAAGACGATGGCGAGAATGGCGAAGATGTAACCCCAACCGGAGATTGCCAGGAGGCGGCGCATGCCGAAGAAGTCGACGAGGGAGCCGCCGATGAGGATGCTGACGGTGAAGCCCCAGAAGGCGGGGCTGAGAATCAAACCGGTCTGTGTCTTGTTGAGGAAGAAATCCGCGCTGAGGGCATCGAGGACGTCTCCGCGAATGGAAAACGCCATCGAGGTGGTGACAATCGCCAGACAACTGGCGAAAAACAAGCGGCCGGGATTCATGAGCCACAGTGTACAACACCGAGCTTGCCGACTGTCCGAGGAGGGCGGTGACAGGCGGGATTCAACCAGATTCCGGCGCCGCCAACTCGCGGGTGTTCGCAGACATGGCGCGGCTGCCGGAGGTGTTTCCAGGAGACGATTCCGGCAAGCTTGTGCGTTGGAGGAATGGATTCGCGTGGGCGATAGTGATCATTCCGGTGAGTTTCATCTTACCGGCCGCGGACGCCTGTAACGATGGTGAAACTTGGTGGCATGGCTCAAACGTCTATGTTACCAGTGATAGTAAATTGGGACCTTATATTCGAGGTTCCGCCGAATGCCGGAGGCTGCGAGGACGGGCAGATGGATTACAAGTGCGCGGGCGAGGCGGCGCTGCTGAAGGTACTGGCGATGGCGGCGGCCTATTACCCGGTGTTAATCGTGTTGTAGGGATTTTGTAAATTTGAGGCTGCATGGGTTGCGTTTTGGTATATGATGTGTTCAATAACCGCAACCTATGAGTTCGCGCGCGGGCGTGTTCCGCGCAGAGCCAAGGGTTAGGTGTCCCGCGTCAGTGGACACGGGGTACCGGGCCGGTGAGCATCTTCCTCCGAGTGCTCACCGGCTTTTTTGACGGGGGCGAGTCAACAATTTGTTTACATTGCCCCCGGCATTCCACCCGTCTCCGCCGGTGAGCATCCCGCGGCGGCCTCCGGCGAAATACAATAATTGTTTATGCCCTTGGACACGGAAGAGTATTATCGAATTCAGAAGCTGCCTCCTTACGTCTTCGCCGTGGTGAACGAGATGAAGGCCAGTTTGCGGGCCGCCCAGAACGATGTTGTGGACTTCGGGATGGGGAATCCGGACGGCGCCACGCCCAGGCTGATCGTGCAGAAGATGGTGGAAGCGGCGCGGAATCCGAAAAATCATCGTTATTCCATGTCCCGCGGATTGCCGAACCTGCGTAACGAAATCTGCAAACGGTATGAGCGGAACTACGGGGTGAAACTGGATCCGGAGACGGAGGCGATCACGACGATCGGGGCAAAGGACGCTCTGGCGCACTTACTTTTCGCGGTAATCGGTCCTGGTGACGCGGTTGTCTCGCCCAACCCGGCGTATCCTATCCACCAATACGGGGTGATCATGGCCGAGGGGCACGCCTGCATGCTTCCGATGCCCAACCCGGCCGAGTTCCTGAGCCGGCTGGAGGATCTCTATCGCACGGCGGCGCGCAAGCCGCGCATGATCCTCATCAGCTTTCCGCATAATCCGACCACACACACCGTGGACCTGGATTTCCACAAAGAGATCATTCGTCTCGCGGCGCATCATGGCTCGATGGTGGTTCAGGATTTCGCCTATGCCGATATCTGCTTTGACGGATATAAGGCGCCCAGCATCCTCGAGGTGGAGGGGGCCAAGGAACACGCGGTGGAGATCTTCTCGATGTCGAAGAGCTACAACATGGCGGGATGGCGGGTGGGATTCTGCCTGGGGAATGCGAAGATGATCAAGGCGCTGGCGCGCATCAAGAGCTATCTGGACTACGGCATTTTCCAGCCGCTGCAAATCGCCGCCATCATCGCGCTGCGGGATTGCGAGGAAGAGACGGTGAAGATCCGCCACCTGTACCAGAAGCGGCGGGACGTGCTGATAGAAGGGTTGCGGCGGGCGGGGTGGCCGGTGGAGGCGCCGAAGGGAAGCATGTTCGTATGGGCTCCGATTCCGGAGCGGTTCCGGGAGAAGGGGTCGCTCGAGTTCTCGAAACTGCTGCTCGAGAAGGCGCTGACGGCGGTATCGCCGGGGATCGGATTTGGGCCGCTGGGGGAAGGGCACGTTCGTTTTGCGTTAATCGAGAATCACCATCGAACCCGGCAGGCGATGCGTAACGTGAAGAAATTTCTGAGCGCATGAGCGCTCCGGCATCACCGCGAAATGGCCGGCGCGTATAGCCTGCTGCTTTCTCGCCGGGGCCGCGGTGTTTTTTCCGGAGCGGACGCATCTTAAAAGAGCGCCTGCCGCGCACAAGCGTTATCCTGAGAAATTGTAGCGACAGTGGATCGCCACTCCGCCAGGCAATGCCGCCCTGTTCGAGGCGGCGCCCTTTGACAGCCGCCGCGGCGATGACTTTCGCAGCCGCCTTACCGCGAGATACAGGCGGAGGCAGATGTTACTCCCATGACTTCTCTTGACCAGATGCTGATCATCGCCGCGACGTTGCTGATAGCCGGCGTTCTGGCCAGCAAAGTGTCGAACCGGCTTGGCATCCCAGCGCTGCTATTGTTTCTCCTGATCGGCATGCTGGCGGGGAGCGAGGGTATCGGCGGAATCCCCTTCGACGATGCGAGACTCACTCAAACTCTCGGCATTATCGCCCTGTCGTTCATTCTGTTCGCCGGCGGGCTCGAAACTGAATGGGCGCGGGTGTCGGGCGTTGTCTGGCGAGGTCTCAGCCTGTCAACCATCGGCGTCCTGGTGACCGCGCTTGTGGTTGGAAGCGCGGCGACGCTCGTGTTCGGCTTCTCCTGGAGCGAAGGGCTGCTTCTCGGATCAATCATGTCATCCACCGACGCCGCCGCTGTTTTCTCCGTGCTCCGATCGCGCGGCGCCGGTCTCAAGGGGACCAACAAGCCGCTGCTCGAATTGGAGTCAGGCAGCAATGATCCCATGGCCGTCTTCCTGACAATGGCGCTGATTCGGGTCGTGAACCGGCCGGACAGTCCTGTTCTCGACCTGGCGCTAATGTTCGTATTGCAGATGATCGCCGGCGCGGCGGCCGGCTATGGTTTTGGGAAGGCATTCGTCTTCGTTGTCAACCGGATCAAACTCGAAACCGAGGGATTGTATCCTGTTCTGACTCTCGGCGTAGTGCTGCTGGTGTATGGTTTGGCGTCATTCTCGCGGGGCAACGGTTTCCTTGCCGTCTACCTGGCGGGTATCGTCATGGGGAACAGCGATTTCATCCACAAGCGGAGTCTGGTCCGGTTCCACGACGGCCTGGCGTGGCTGATGCAGATTACGATGTTTGTCGCGCTGGGATTGTTGGTCTTTCCTTCGCGGCTGATTCCGGTGGCCGGGGCCGGATTTCTCATTGCGGGAATTCTCATGTTCGTCGCGCGGCCTGCCGGCGTCTTCCTCAGCCTGTTGTTCGCCAAGATGGGACTCCGGCACAAACTCCTGATTTCCTGGGTGGGGTTGCGCGGCGCCGTTCCGATTGTGCTGGCCACGTTTCCTTTTGTCGCGGGGACGCCGAATCCCGATTTGTATTTCAACGTTGTCTTCTTCGTAGTGCTCACGTCCGTACTGCTGCAGGGCACCTCGATCCCACTGGTGGCGGGATGGCTGCGCCTTCGCGCGCCTTTGGCCAAGAAACGCGAATATCCGCTGGAGTACGTCTCCCGCGGCCGGTCACGGAATGATCTTGTTGACGTCCGGGTCCCTGACCGGTCTCCGGTCGCGGGCCGTCAGATCGTGGATCTTAAACTGCCGAAGCCGGCACTGATTGTGTTGCTCGGGCGGAACGAGGATTTCATTGTTCCGCGCGGAAGCACGGTTCTTCAACCGGGAGATGTGATGCTGGTTCTTGGAGAGAATAGAGACGTAGAGGCGGTGCGGCAACTTGTGGAAGCGCCGGACGGGGCTGCCTCCGAGAGTGTATCCGAAGACGAGGTGCAACGCTGACGTTGTCCGGGCCGCGGAGTTTAGCGCACGGCTGAACAAGGCAGGCCTATCTCACCTTGCTACTCGCTGAATGAGGAGGATTGACGCTCTTCCCGGTGTGGCGTGGCGTGCAACTCGAGCCTCACCAGTTCGCCGAAGAGAGTAGGGTTGCCTTCGCGCCGCAGGTGGGGCCAATCGTTCCAACTCCAGGCTGTCCAGCCGATCTCGAGGGAGCGGAGGTAGGCGGCGAGGGAGCGGCCCCAAGCGAGATCGTGATCCGTTCCGCCCCATTCGCCGGCAAAGACGGGAACCTCAGTGGCGGCGCGGCCGAAGGCGGCATGCCATCCGGGTTGCTTCGAAGGGTAGACATGCGTGGACCACACGAGGTTCTCGCCGGGGAAGGGAACGCCTCGGAGATCGTAACCCCAATCGATGCCGGAGACGAAGATGAGGGAACCGGGATGCACCTCGCGGATGGTATTGACCAGGAGACGGGCCCAATGCCGCCAGTCCTCGGCGGGAACGCCGTGGGGTTCGTTGTAGATATCGAACAGTACGGCGGGCTCCTCGCGATAGCGTTCGGCGAGGGAGCGCCACAGGCGGGGGGAATTGAAATCGGGGAGCGGGGCGATCCGTTGCACCGAGCCGTTGGGGTTGACGCCGAAGTCATCATCCGGGCGGAGCCATTGAAGGTCGAGCAGGGCATAGGCTCCGAATTCCGCCGCCCAGCGCACAATGTCGTCGAGGGCGCGGCGGTAGTCTTCCGAGTCGAGGGCCCATTGCTGGGTGAAAGGGATGCGGATAATGCCGGCTTTCCATTCCTCGACGATCCGGCGGATTTCCTCGCGGGTGGCGCGGACGCCGTATTCGAGGCCGGAGCGGTTGACTCCACGGAGAAGAACGGGCTCACCGGTATCCTTGCGGACAATGCGGTTGCCGGCGGTGGCGAGAGACGGGAGCGGTGCGTTCATGCGCCGGAATCGAGGGTGACGGTGGCGTAAGGGGCGAGGGCGAGTTCCACGGCGCCGCCGGCGGGCACCAAGCCCTCCGCGGGTTGCGCGCGGAAGGCTTCGGGCGATTCCGTTGCGCGCTTGACGCTCGATTCGTCGAGACGCCGCAAAACGATCCGCTTTGCCGCGCCCGGCCAGAGGAAGCGGACCACTTGAGCCTCCGGCGTGAAGTTCGCCGTGATGAGCCGCACGCGGCCGCCCTTGCGCAGCAAGAGGCCTTCGGCGAGCAGCGGGTGGCCCGCACGGACCGGGAGGATCTCACCGCCGGCGAATTCGTTGACATCGGAGAGGACGTGATAGAGCGGGTAGACCTGGCCGGGAGTGGAAGGGAAGAGTTTGGGCCAGCGGGAACCCGAGGGGCTTTCCATGACGCCGAGGGGACCAACGGTTTCGAAGAAGGTGATGCTTTGGGCGCCGCTTTCGGCGAGGTGCTTGACGCTGCCGAGGGTCCACGCCGCCCCGAAGAGGGATAACTGGCGGGGGTCGACCTGGGGGGGCAACTGATCGGGGTCTGGCGCGGCGGCGGCCCCGGTGGCGTTCGGATTGAAGCGCGGTTTGAAAGTGACCGGGGTGACGGCGACGGGCTTGCCCGCGGAGAACTGCCGGGCGGATTGCACGGTTTCGGCCTGTCCGGCCAGGTTTTCGACAAGGCTTGAGTCGTCGAAGGCGTGGACCTGGGGGTTGATGGAGTAGCAGAGGAAATCGAGGCCGGCCATTTGGGGGCGGCCTCGGTTGAGTTCGGCGAAGAAGGCATCCGTGCCGCCGCCCACGGGCGCGCCGCGGAGGTGCTGCCTGGCGAGGGTCACCCATTTGGCGGAGGTGGATTTTTCGGCGTGGTGGTAGATGATCCAGCGGGCGACCTTGGACTTGCCTGCCGCCGAGGCGACGGCCTTCAGGTCTTCTTCGGCATTTGCGGAAAGGTGCACCGCGATTTCCAATGGAGTGTGGAGTTGGGGAATTCCATCTCCGGCCTTCCAATCGACGCGGAGGTGGGCGGGTTGAAGGGCGTTCAGGCGGTGGAGGGATTTTGCATCGAGGAGATGGAGGCCCAAGCCGAGACCGATCTTCGGAAGGGGTTTCGCGCCGGCAGAGTCCACTTCGAGGGTGAGTTCCTTGCGGCGCACGAAGAAGCGCTTCGGCGGGGACGAAGCTCCGCGCAGGGCGACGGTTACGCTCTGGGCTATGCGTGTTCCTTGCTTGACCTCGACGGGGAAGGGCTTGGCGAGGGGGGTGCAGTAGGTTTTGTAGGAGGCGTCGGTCCAGTTGCGCTGATCTTCCATTTCGAACGTCTCGCCCTCGAAGGCGACTTCGGCGGTGACTCCGGGAGCGGCTTCATGGGAGATGGAAACCATATCGAGGAAGGGCTGGTCCGGGGAGACGAACTGTGGGAACTTGCCGATTTCCTTGGCGCCGTTTCCATGGATGACGGTGCAATAGCGCCCGGCGCATTCCTTGATGGGGTGGAGGACGCAGAAGCCGATGCGGTTACGGAGGAAGGTGGAGCGCGCTTCGCCTTCCATGTGAAACCGGACGCGGCTCGAGGCATCGCCGGTGATGAGGCCGCGCCAAGAGAAGTGAATGGGACTCTGGTTGCATTCGACGTCGAAGCGGAGGCGGAATCCGCCGGCGGATTTCTCGAGTTGCAGATTGCGGACCCGCGGCGTTACGGTGCCCCAATTGCGGTCGCGGACGGCGGCGTAGAGGCCGCGAATGACCTCGGTTTCTCCGAAGCGGAGGGAGCGAAGGAAGGCGAGGGAGGGTTCGAAGATCATGGTCATCGGGCCCGCCGCCAACTCGATCTGCTCGCCCGGAGGCTGGTCTCTCCCGGTGTAATAGCTCTGCCAGGCGGGCAGGGGAAGGGCCGCGAAGGGCGCGGCTCCCAGAAGTTGGCGGCGGGTCCATCTCATGAGTGAATGGGTTCCGCGTGGTTAGAGTTTCACGCGCGGCGCCCTTTCGGCGACCGCGGGCAGAGCGGGGAAATCGGTGTAGGGTTCGGCCTGATACCAGTAGCAGACGGAGAAGAAATTATCGCCGCGGTCATTGGCGTGGCCGTGCTCCATGGTGTGTTTGAGGTAGCGGGTGAAGGTGACGGGGTTGTCGCCATGCCAGCGGTAGCAGCAATAGCGGCCTCCGGTACGTTCGGGCATGATGATGCTGGGGGCTCCGTACATCATGTGGCCGAAGGGGACGGCGCCATCGCGTCCGCCGAAGTTCCAACTGCCGAGGAAGTAGTCCTCCGAGCCGGTGCCGATGATGAGGGGCTTTGATTCGTCATCGACGAAGATCATGTCGTCGCCTTCGCCCATCCAGCCATCGGCGTTGATGAGCACGCCGAGGGTGACGCCCATCAGATGGCCGCGGCCGCGTGTTTCGGCGTAGACGTAGTTCGTCTTGCCGGTTGGATTGAGTTCCTGCCCGCCCGGGTAGACCACGGGCTTGTTCGGGGAAGCCTGCCGGTATTGGGCGTGGAAGTAGAGGGCGTCGGCGGGGAGAGAGGAGCACGTCAAATAGTCAATATTCGAATAAAAGGCATTGACGTCTTCCTTGCCCTCATTCGTGACGGCGATGCGCGCCGATTTGCGGAAGGGCATGGAGAAATAGCAGTTGAGAGACTTGCCCGGGGAGCAGGCGAGGTACTCGGATTGATAGAGGAAGTACTCGCCGAGGTTGAGGCCGAAGAAGTCGCCGACGGGAGTTTCGACGCTGGGTTTTTCATTGCCGTCCCACCAGATGCGCAGGATGCACTCTTTGAGATGATTCCTGCCGCGGGCGGCGATGGTGAACCAGATGTGGGTAATGACGCCGGGTCCGTCGGCCCGGAACAACTCCTGGGTGGCGCCGGCGGGCACGTGAAAGAAATCGCGGTTACCGCCGGTGCGGTCATGGCTCGATTGCTTGAGGGACTTGTAGTTCTGGGCCCGCGCATAGAGTGGCAGATAGTGAAAATCTCCGCCGGTGCGCTGCTGAGCGTGGGCGGCGGCCGGCGCGGCGGCGGCGAAGCCGAGGGCCGAGGCGGCGCGCTGCAAGAATCCCCTTCTTCCGTTCAGTGGTTGCGGCATTGTTGGTTCTCCTGGCGGCGCGGGATCAGACGGCAAAAGTCGCGCTTCGTCCCGCGGTCGCAATAAAATGGCGTCTGGAAAGCTGTTGCATGATTCCAACAAGAGTTTATAGCATCCTTCTGCTGCCGGCGCTTGCCGCTCCGGCGGCCGGCGTGGATTTCGCCACCGAGGTGCATCCGATACTGGCGGCGCGCTGCGCAAGCTGCCATAGCGGAGACAAGGCACAGGCGGGGCTGGTGGTGAATACACGGGCGGAACTGCCGCGCGGGGGCGCGAGCGGACCGGCGGTGATACCGGGCAACAGCAGAGCAAGCCTGCTGATGCGGCATGTGACCGGGGAGAAGGCTCCGCGGATGCCGATGGGACGTGACGCGCTTCCCGGCGTCGAGATCGAGATATCGCGGCAGTGGATTGATGAGGGGGCGCAGGGTCCGGCGGGCGTGGCTCCGCCGCGATGGAAGGCGCCGCTCGAGCCGCGGAGGCCGGTGGTTCCGGCGGGGGGAAATCCCGTGGACGCGTTCCTGCGCACGGAGGGCGAGGCGGTGGGCGACAGTGTGTTCCTCCGCCGGGCCTATCTGGATTTGTGGGGGCTTCTGCCGGCGCCGGAGCAACTCACCGCGTTCGAGCGCGACCGCGATCCGCGCAAGCGGGAAAAGCTGATTGACCACTTATTGAAGAACAAGGAGAATTACGCGGCCCATTGGGTGAGCTTCTGGGATGATGTACTGCGCAATGACGATGGGGTAGTGTACTGGCATGAGGCGGCGTTCGTGAAGGGGAACCACCGGACGCCGCTTGCGGAACTGATCCCCGGGACGGACCCGGAGAGGTTGAAGCTGCCCTCGCGCATCGTGGTGGATCTGGGTGGGCGGAAGTTCGACCGTTTCGAGGCGACGGCGCAGGTGGACAAATCGAGCACGGCATCGGATGTGGGTCCGGCCATCCGGTTCTTTGTGTTTGACCGGGAGCCGGACATCGCGGCTGTACCGGCACGCGCCGCAACGGGATCCGGTGGAGGCGGAGCGGCGTGTCGCGGCGGAGGTTCTTGGAGGAGAATTGAAGGTAGACGCCGTCGAGGATTTCCTGTGGATGATTCTACAGTTGCCCGAGTTCCAGTACATCAGGTAACGGCCATGGAAGAAAAACGAATCGTCGAGTCTTTGTCGCGGCGCGGGTTTACCGGCGCCGCGGGTTCCGCGCTTCTGAGCGCGCTTGCCGGGGGCAACCCGAGTCCGGTGTTCGCGTCCACTCCTCGGCCGGAGGCGAAGGCGGATACGCTGATTCTGCTGTGGATGGCCGGGGGCATGGCGCAGACGGAGACGTTCGATCCGAAGCGCTGCACGCCGTATGAAAAGGGGCTGGAGGGGATCGCGTCCATCATGGACCGCTGCACGCTGGTGCGGACGTACCAGGCGGGGGATTTGGGATTCATTTTGCACTCGCGGCGCCAGTTTCACCGGCACACGGGATACGCGCCGCCGCTGTCGGTGGCGGCTCCGCACATCGGAGCGGTCATCTCGCGCACGCTGGGTCCGAAGCATCCGGACATGCCGGCGTTCATCGACATCGGGCAGAATCTCGACATCGGCGCGGAAAGCGACGGGTTGAAGGCATTTCACACGGCGGGGTTTCTCGGTTCCGAGCATGGGCCTTTCTTCATCTCGGACCCGAAGGATGCGGCGGCGGCGGTGCAACCGCCGGCGCACATGACTCCGGCGCGGTTCGAACGGCGCCAGCAGATGTACCGCAAGTTGGCGGCCGCCAGTCCGGTGATGAGGGAAGGCAGCGACTACCAGCAGCAATCGCTGCTGCGCTCGATAGATGATGCCTACCGGCTGATGAGTTCTCCGGCCGCCAAAGCGTTCGACATCTCGCTGGAGCCGAAGGCGAGTTACGACAAGTACAATACGAGCCGGTTCGGACTTGGCTGCCTGCCGGCGCGGCGGCTGACGGAAGCCGGGGCGCGGTTCATCGAGAGCACGACTGAGTACATTCCGTTCCGCCACTGGGATACGCACGAGAACGGCCACCAGCGCGCCGTTGGGATGAAGCAGGAGGTGGACCGGCCGATCAGGCAACTGGTGCCGGACCTGGAGGAGCGGGGATTGCTGAACCGGACGCTGATCGTGCCGGCGAGCGAATTGGGAAGGGACATGATCTTCGAGGGCAAGCCGGGCAAGGTGGTGAAGGACCAGGTGAAGCAGCCAGCCGTCATCGAGGAGCCGAAGCATTACGGCATGCACCGCCATTTCACCGAGGCGGGGAGCGTGCTGCCGGCCGGCGGGGGGATGAAGAAGGGGCATCTCTACGGGAAGACCGCGGACGAGCGTCCCTGCAAGGTGGTGGACAAGCCTGTCCACATCGAGGATCTGCATGCCGCCATTTACCATGCGATGGGTATTCCGCCAGACCTCGCCTATGAAGTGGAAAAACGCCCGTTCCATGTCACCAAGGACGGCAAGGGAAAGCCCATTTTGGACCTCTTTGCATGAACTTCACTGTCTTCCTGAATCTCAAGGCCATTGAACAGTCGAGCGACGGAGTGACCGTCGAGTGCCCGTTGCAGAGCTTCCATTTCAATCCGGACGGCTCGCTGCACGGGGGGATGATCGCCTCCATTGCCGATGAGGCGGTGTGGTTCGCCATCGAGCATGTCACGGGGAGCAAATTCCGCTCGACGACGATCGAGCTGAAAGTGAATTACCTGAGGCCGGTGGCCAATAGCGCCGTGGTCCATGCGCGGGCGAAGGTGGTGAAGGCGGGAAAGACGCTGTGCGTGGGCACGGTGGAACTGTGCGATGAACGCGGGACGCTGTGCGCGATCTCGACGGTGACCTACATGCTGCTGGGCGGGAAGACCGAGGCCGCGTGAGCGTGGAGGTGCGGCGCGCGGGCATCAGGGATGTGGAGTGGTGCGCGCGGACGATGGCGGCGTCCGATCCGTGGTTGACGCTGGGGATCGGGGAGCAGCGGCTTCGGAAGGCGGTGGCGGCGGCGGACCGGGAGTTGTATGTGGCGGAGAGGGAAGGCGCGCCGGCGGGGTTCATACTGTTGTGCCTGGCGGGGCCGTTCACGGGCTACATCCAGGCGATCTGCGTGCATCCGGATCATCGCAATGAGGGGATCGGGCGGCGGCTGATCGCTTACGCCGAGGAGCGGATTTTTCGTGATTCTCCGAACGTGTTTTTGTGTGTGTCGTCGTTCAACGGCGGCGCGCGGCGGCTGTACGAGCGGCTGGGCTATGAAGTGATTGGGGAGATGAAGGACTATCTCGCGCGCGGGCATGGTGAGCTACTGATGCGCAAGAGCAGGGGGCCGTGGAAGGAGTTTTGGGCGGAGTAGAGGGGTGGAGCGTCCGCCTTCGCTGGCGGATGCATCACGCTTGTGGCGAGGCCAGCCCGGATTGGCATGATCCAGTTGCCGGCCCGCGGTAGTGCTGCATCATCCGGTCGTGATTGGCGAGGCAATCTCCCGGTTGTCCGAGGTGGCCTGGCAGGACCGGGATTTGAGTGACGGGTTCCGCGGGACCGCTTTAGGGGGCTTTAGGGGGAAGCGCGGTCCGGTGAATGGCCGCGTGGGGCGCCGCCCGTGTCACCATTTCAATATGGAATATCGACAACTGGGCCACTCCGGCCTCAAGGTTTCCGCACTGAGCTTCGGCGCGGGGACATTCGGCGGAGGGAGTGAATTTTTTCGCGCGTGGGGACAGACAGGGGCAAGAGAAGCGCGAAAGCTGATCGATATCTGCCTCGACGAGGGAGTGAATCTTTTCGATACGGCGGACGTGTATTCGCGGGGGTTGTCCGAGGAGATCCTCGGCAAGGCGGTAGCGGGCAAACGGGGCCGGGTGCTGATCTCGACAAAGGCGGCGTTTCCAATGGGCAAAGGGCCCAACGACGTGGGTTCGTCGCGTCACCACCTGACGCAATGCCTGGAGGACAGCCTGCGCCGGTTGAATACGGACTACGTGGACATTTACCACATGCACGGGTTCGATGCGGTGACGCCGGTTGAGGAGACGCTGTATACGCTGGACACTTTTGTGAAGAGCGGGAAGGTACGCTATATTGCGTGTTCGAACTTTTCGGGCTGGCACCTGATGAAGTCGCTGGGGATTTCGGAGCGGTATGGCTGGGCGCGCTATGTGGGGCACCAGGTTTACTATTCGCTGATCGGGAGGGATTACGAATGGGAGTTGATGCCGCTGGCGCTGGACCAGAAAGTGGGGGCGCTGGCGTGGAGCCCTCTCGGTTGGGGCCGGCTGACGGGGAAGATCCGGCGCGGCCAACCGCCTCCGAAGGTGAGCCGGCTGCACAAGACCGCGGCGAATGGCCCGCGGCCGCCGGAAGAATATCTCTACGCGGTGATCGACGCGATTGACGAAGTGGCCAAGGAGACGGGCAAGAGCGTGCCCCAGATTGCGCTGAACTGGCTGTTGCAGCGGCCGACGGTGGCGGCCGTGATCATGGGCGCGCGCAATGAGGAGCAATTGAAGCAGAATCTCGGGGCCCATGGTTGGAATCTCACCGCGGAGCAGATGGCGAAGCTGGATGCGGCGAGTAAAGTGGCGCGGCCCTATCCTTACTGGCATCAGGCGCAGTTTGCGTCGCGCAATCCTCTCCCCGTGGCCGATGCGTGAGGGTTCTTCGCGGCGGAGCGCATCGGCGGGGATGAGAGCCGGCGCCGTAGATGTCTTCGGCGGAGTTCGTGGACTCGACGTGAGGGGCGGAGGTTAAATCCGGGCTATTCCCGCGCGGTGATGGCGATTGTCAGAGGCAGCCACTGGCGATCCCCCGGCAACTTTCACAGGCCCGGTTCCTGGTTCACCATCGCCGGCAGGAACGGCCAGGCAAGCAGCGGATACTCGCGGTAGCATTCCACGCGCGGTTCCGCGCCCAGCAGCGCGCGCATCAGGTCTTCCACGGTGTGCAGCCAGATCGCCTTCGGAGCCTTTCACCGGCGCCTCCGGAACCGGATAGGAACCCGAAGTCTCCTCGATCGTAGGCTCTCCCGTGCGAAGGTACGGCTCCCGCAACGCCGGCTGCCGGACCTGGCGGAATGGGCGCGGTTCGCGAAACATCTTCTAAAGCCCGGCGGGCGGCGCCGCGTGGTGGAACCGCATCCCTTCGCCATGCTGTTCGACTTTGCGGACCCGCGGCGTGCCGGCACGGCGCTCCGTGGCCGGCCAACACGATATCGAGTTCGCCATCGAGGCGCGCCCGGGACGAATCCGGCCTCAATCCCCCGGTCCGCGGCCAAGACTCGGGCGGTCCGGATGGCTTCCCCCGAGAAATCCACTCCGGTGACCATAGCCCCGCGTCTTGCCAGGGCGAGCGTATCGAGGCCGAAGCGACATTGCAGGTGGAGCAGCCGTAGTCCCTCTACGCCGCCGAGCGTCTCCACCACCATGCGGTCCAGCGGGTCCCGCCCCTTGCGAAAGCCCGCCACATCGTAAAATGCCGAGGCGGCATGGTATGGCGTTCACCGGTCCCGGAGGAGACGATTGGCTTCGAGCAGATGCCGGTAGGCATCCATCAGCCGGGACGCCTCATCCCCATCGCGCGGCCAGCGCCTTGCCGCCCGCGGCCACGCTGCGGAAACCCGCCAGCCGCACTTCATCCTTGCCCGCGTACGACAGCAGGCACATCAGACCCGAATCATGCATCCGCTCCATCGCGGTCTCCGACAACAGCGTTTCGGCGCAGGGAGTCATCTTCGCTTCGCCGTCCTGTTTGTACACATGCACCGGCAGACGGCGCAGGCTCAGGATTTCATCCCCGGCCATCCCCCAGCCGAACTCAGCGAACATCCGTCCCAACAGGTAGGCGCAAACGAAAGCCGGATTTCCCCATAAATAGTCTTCGTGTTTTGGGACCTCATCCATCTCTTCGAATGCGAACTGCTCGGTGGATTCGCTTGTCTTTCCGTAGGGCATCCTCAGCAGGAACCGAGGCGCCACCAGTCCCAGGCGCCGCGCCTCGGGCAGGGAGCGGATCAGGTTCCAACCTTCCAGATCCGCGCCGGGCTTCCAATCCTGAGGATACGGAGTCCTGGCCAGCGATTCGCAGCCGAGCAACTGTGGTTTGCCGTATGCGAGGAACGGCGCTCCCGCCTGCCGGGCCATCATGCCGATCCGCCCCAGCAAATTCAGATCGGTCATCTCGGGACCGAACGCAAAGGCGCCCACCAGCAGCGCCCAGGGGTGTGCGCCGGGGGTCCGGACCGTCTGCTCCACCAACACTTTGTAAAGGGCCGTGCCGCGCAGATCTTCGGTTGCGGCGATGTCCGCTTCCACTTCTTCCCTCGAGATGTCGAGCAGATAGACCTTCAGCGTGGGGCCGGTTTCCAACTCCTTGATGAGGAAGAACAAGGCGCGCCACGCGGATTCGAGCGCCTGGTAGGAAGGGTGGTGCAGAATCCCGCGCATCACCGCGCCGGTCGCCGCGTCCACCTGCTCGATGACTTCCTTCTTCTTCGGATCGGGCTTCGGCGTCAGATGCGGCGCCACCAGCGACCGCAGGTAGCGCTCCATCGGATCGTAGGACCGCGTTGTTCCCATGCCGCGCTCCTCGGTGGCCTGCATCGCCTGTTCGAGCAGGCTGCCCCCCAACAGCGATGGTCCGGCCGCCTGCTGGGTCATCGGCGGCGGGGGCGGCGGTCCGGCGGGCTTCTTTTCCTCCGTGCCGATCCCTAACTCCCGCGCCGCCGCCGCGAACGTCGCCGGGTCATCCAATTGATCGCGCAGTTGGCGTAATTTCCGGAAAAGCGGCAGTTTCTGAAACAGACGGTCGGGATGAAAATCGTCCAGTTCGTGAAACCGGATGTCCAGGCCGGCGCCGCCCTCCAGCGGAATTCTCAGTTGAACCTCGAGGCTGTCCAGCACGTCCTCGAAGTTGTCGCGATCCACGGAAACCGGCTTTCGCGGCCCCGCCGTCCTGATTCCGCGGCTCGCGCGGCCGGTGAAATCCCCCATTACAAGGATCCGGAAAGGAGTCTCCCGGTCCGGCCGCTCCGGCTCTTTGTCTGCCTGGGTTTGTGGATGACCTGGATCCACTTCCAGTTGAAACTCGGCATAGGAAGTCTTCGGCATGTATCGACGATTATACGCCTGAATCCGTGATTACAGTCACCACATGTTGCCCCGGAGGCAACACCAGCACCCACCCCTCGCCGAACACCCAGATCACCGGTTCCACCTCCCGCCCATCCACCTGGAGTCTCCTCGGGATCCGGTTGAGGATGGCAAGCGCCCGCGTGGCGCTTTCATAGGCCAGTTCCAGAACCGTTCCCTCCACCCGGGCGCTTTTCAACTCCGCATTCAGGTCGAGCAATTGTATCGCCGGGTCTTCGCCGCCGGCTTCCACGACGTGCTCCCCGGCGGGAAGCCACACGGTTCCCTGGCTCACTACCGGCCACGGCGCTCCGTCTACTTTCGCCGGCCCCCGCCATCTTAGGCCTCCGCTTGCGGCGAGGTCCACGGACGTCCCGCGCTCCTCCCGCCGCAGCGCCTTCACCGCCGTGGCCGCGGGCCCCACCAGGGGCCAGTCCGTCTTACGCAGCGAACTCTCGAAGTAGAGGGCGACTCGCGGGAAGGACCGCGAGGCGAGGTGGAGTTCACGCAGCAGTTCCACCCCCGTCTGCTGCCTGGTCGGATAGACGTCCTGGTAGCGCTCCACCACGTTGATATCAATCGCTAGGCTCCCCGGCTTCTTCACGAGAGGGGCATACCCGGCGGCCAGCTTCGGGTAGCGCTCCGGACCCATGTTCCAGGCCGTGGCCGGATCCTCCACCAGAAACGTAAAGTCCTGTTTGTCGAGCAACGGCAGCACCCGCCGCGCGTCCGCCCCGATGCGGTCCCGCGTTTCCGGATCGAGCAGGTTGTCGACATGGGTCAGCACCAGGTCCAGGTGCGGCAATTCCTTTCGCATTCGCCCGATTTCCGCCATCCACTCCCGCTCGATGCGCGCGGCCAGTTCCACCCGGTATTCAAGAAACTGCTTCAGCCCGGCGGAGTTCTTCGCCCAGTGTCTCCCGCTGTCCGGGCGAAAGAGATCCGCCGGGTCGAACCCCGCCGTTTCGCGAAATTCCTTTCGCACATCGGGGTTCATGGGAGTGAAGCGCGACGGGTTGGCGTGGCCTTCAAGCGATTCGAAATACAACTCCGCCAGATTGACGCCGTCCCAATCGAAGCGCCGCAGCAGGTCTTCCACGCCTTGCTTCACCGCGCCGGCGCAGTCCGGGTTCTTCAGGTTCATCAGCTTGCGCCAGTCAAGATGCGCGTCCGCGCCGAGCGCCGTCTTCTCCCGCCATTCCGGATGCGCCTCCCAGAACCGTTCGCTCACGTGCGGCAACTCGAGCCAGGCGTACACCAGAATGGCGTTGCGGTGGCACGCCCCGATGAGCCGCCGCAGATAGGCGTCGCGCTGCTCGCCGGTTTCGAAGTAATGCCAGGCGGCAATGTGCAGCGCCGCGATCCCGTTTTTCCGCCAGAGCTTCGCCATGTAGTCCGGATCCACGCGCATGCGGTAAGAGGTATCCAGAAACACCCAGAGCCGCTTGCTGGTCAAGGGCGGTTCCAGTCCCAGGTCGCGCAGCGCCTGAAGCAGGTAGGGAAAGCGCTCCCTGCCGGTTGGCCCCGGACCGGCCGCAATCCACAGCACCGCGCCCGTGCTCTTGCGCATTCCCGCAACCAGCGGAGCGCCCGTCCGGCGCTCATGGGCGTACACGGTGGCTTCGCGCGGCGCCTCGAACACCGGCGTTTCCACCGCCTGTTCCCATACCACTTCGACTTTCGGGTCATGGCGGTCCACCAGGCTCCGTACCGTTACCCGCTTCGGCCCGGCGTGAAAACCCAGGCTCTCCGCCGCCTTCGATTGCCCCTCGAGGATCACGTAGCAGCCCTGCATCAGGCGGCGCGCCACGTCCGCCGGTTCCATGCCGCCGGATTCCGATGGAAGAATGACGGGCGCGCCCGTATCCGGCGTCAGGTTCACGGATGAGAGAATGGCGTTCCAGGCCGCGTTGTCCCCGCCGGCAGCGGCGCACCAGCCCGCGGCGGCCCTCCCCAGCAACAGCGCCATCAACAACGCCGGCGCCCGGCTAGCGGCTGACGGCATACCACACCCCGGCCCGCACATCGGAATAAACCGGCCCCAGCGGATACCCATCCATCAGATAGCGGCCCCGCAGCACATCCACTGACCACACCATCGACGGAGGCATCCACCGCATTTTGAACCGCACCCCCGGCCCCGTCTCGAAGAAATTCGCCCAAGCCTGGCGATTGCGGTCCACCGTGAGGTTCGCGTTCCATGCCACCTGCCATTCGAGCCCGCCCAGCCGCGGCATCGTGAACCCCGCGCTGTTCTGCGAATACACCAGCGTGTTCCACCGGAACCGGCTCAACGTCACCACATCGGCATTCGTCCGCACGAACCACCCCGCCGTCTCCGACCCGATTCCGTGCCCGAAGGCATGCCCGTAGGACACGCCGCCGCGGTAGTCCGGGATCATCCTCCCCACGTCCGTCCGCTCCCGGTAGCGCACTGCGTTGCCCGCCTCCGCCCACCCCATCAGCCCCTTCCAGGGCTTTGTCGCCACGCCTACCCCGCCGATGAATGAGCTTTCCGAAAGGTACGGCGGATTCAACGGCCCCGCCGCGTGTTGCGAATCTCCCACGAAACGAACCGACAGGTAAGGCCGGAACGGCAGCTTCCCAATCCGGATCTCCGTCTTCCACTGGCCGTAGGTAAAACCTTCGCGCCATCGGGAGGAGAACACCGGCAGCACCCAGACCGTGGTTCGGAACCGCTCGAACGCGGGCTTGAGATTGTGGTATGCCCGCTCCGCCTGTGCCTTCTGCCTGCCGTCCGTACTCTTGCGCGCCATCTCGAAGTAGCGGACCGCCTCACCGTCCCGGCGCAGCATGTTGTATGTCCAGCCGAGTTTCAAGTTCACCTCGTGATCCCGCGGGTTCTCCTCATGCGCCGCCAGATAATACCGCTCGGCGTCCTTCATGTATCCTTGCTGGTAGCTGCGGTCCCCCATTCCCTTGTTGCCGCGCGGCCCGGCGGCCGCGCGTGGCTTCAACCCCTTGGCGTTCATCGCGTCCCGCGCCCGCCTGGCCAGCGCCTCGTCCTTGCCTTGCAGCACTTTCTCGAGCAGCGGCAACGCCCCGGCGGCGTCGTTGCGCTCCAGCCGCATCATCCCCAGTTGCGCCAGCGACAGCAAGTCATCCGGCGCAATCTCGAGCAGCCGCGCGAACTCCGCCTCCGCTTCCGCCGGCTTGTGCACCGCCAGCCACAGAAAGGCCAGTTCGCGGCGCAACTCCACATTGGCCCGGTCGAGTTCAATCGCCTTCCGGAACTCGGATGCGTACGGATACCGTGCCGGCAGAAACTCCCGCGCCTGCTCGGCCGCCCGTGGATTGCTTCCGCGCGAGGCAGCCAGCCACGCCGCCAGCGCGCCTTCTTCGTCTCCGGCGAGGCGCCGCGCCCGCCCCAAGGCCGCCAGCAGGGCGCGGCCGGCCGGACGCAGTTCCCAGGCCCGCCGGTAATGCTCCGCCGCCCGCTTTCCCTCGCCGCGCTGCTCAGCCGTCCGGGCTAGTTCGAAGTGCGCGCTATAGTCGTTGGGGTCATGCTCCAGCGCCATCTTCCAGCGCTCGATCGCCTCACCCAACGGCCGGTCCACGTTAAGAAACGCCTGTTCCGCGGCCGCCTTCGAAGCCGCGTCACCCGTCTTCCGCACCCGGTCAAATACCCGCCTCGCCTCCCCCACCTGGCCGGTCTCATGGCACAGGTAGCCATACTCGAGCGCGCCGCGCCAATCCTCCGGCGCCAGTTTCACGATGGTGGCGAACTCGTCCCGCGCCTCTTCCGTATCTCCCATTTTCAGTAAGGTATAGGCGAGTTCTTTTCGCGATTCAACCCGCTTCGGCTCCACCTGAACGGCCTCCCGGAACCGCGTCACCGCGATGTCGTAATTCTTCGCTTTCAACGCGGCATAGGCTTCCTCGGCGGGCTCGCCCCCCCGCAGGACGCCCGCCGCCACCAGCACACACAACCTCCACTGCAATGCCACGTAGATTAGTGGCTGGAGGCACGGCTTCCTCTCCGCCAAACGGCATAAGGCTGACTGCCGGCCTGGGCAGTCAGGGCGTCAACCATTCGTTCCCGGGCATGACTCACCGGGAGGGTTTGAGAATCCGCCCCGGCCGCGCCCCGGTGTGGTTCCCCTTGTCGAGCACCACGCCCCCGTTCACCACCACATACTCGATTCCCGAAGCATACGCGTGCGGCTTTTCGAATGTGGCGTTGTCCATCACCCGGTCCGGATCGAAGACCGTGACGTCCGCCATAATT
>JAIXKK010000066.1 GCA_026954325.1 Bryobacterales bacterium
ACCGGAGCCCGCAACCCCCTCCGCGATGTCGGCACGCAGTTGCGCCCCGCCGACACCATGATCGCCCTCGGCTACTACGTCCCCGCCTCGCAAGCCCACATCGACATCCAGTTCCTGCCCCAACTCGAAGGCTACATCTGGGTATTCCCCCGCTGCGGCCATCTCTCCGTCGGCATCTGCGGCAAGGGCGAAACCGCCCAGCAGTTGCGCGCCCGCCTCGAACTGTACATGCGCGGCAAGGAGATTGACTACGCCAACGCCCGCTTCTACAGCCACCTGCTCCCTTCGCTTGAATCCCCCGCCTGGCGGAATAACCGCATTTCCGGCGACGGCTGGATGGCCGTCGGCGACGCCGGCGGGCTCGTCGATCCCATCACCGGCGAAGGCCTCTACTACGCCATGCGCTCCGCCGACCTCGCCGCCGAAGCCATCGTCGAGGACCGCCACCCCGCCTCCGAACTCGGCTCGGCCTACCGCCGCGTCCTCGCCCACGATTTCGCCGAGGACCTCGCCTTCGGAGCCAGCATCGCCCGCCGCGTCTTCCTCGGCAAGTTCCTCTTCCGCGCCGTCCCCACGCGCATGGTCGATTTCATGAAGCGTAGCCCCCGCTTCTGCGACCTCATGCAGGATATGTTCGCCGGCACCCAGCCCTATCTCACCCTCCGCGGAAGGCTCCTCGAAAACCTCAACGGCACTTTGCACGAAATCTTTATGAGCTTCTTCGTCCAGCGCATCCTGCCCGGCGGTCAACGCGCATGAACACCACTCGCTCGGAATCCCTCTTTGAACGTTCTAAGATATCCATCCCCGGAGGCGTGAACTCCCCCGTGCGCGCCTTCCGCTCCGTCGGCGGCGTTCCCCGCTTCATCCGCCGCGGCGAAGGCTCCCGCGTCATCGACGAAGACGGCAACAGCTACATCGATTACGTCTGTTCCTGGGGCCCCCTCCTGCTCGGCCATCGCTTCCCCGATGTCATCGAAGCCCTGCGCGGCGTGCTCGACATCGGCTCCAGTTTCGGCGCGCCCACCGAACGCGAGGTGGAACTCGCCGAACTCATCCGCGAAGCCGTCCCCTCCATGGAAATGGTGCGCCTCGTCAACTCCGGCACCGAAGCCACCATGAGCGCCCTCCGCGTCGCCCGCGGATTCACCGGCCGCGACCTCACCATCAAGTTCGAAGGCTGCTACCACGGCCACGTCGATAGCCTCCTCGTCAAAGCCGGCTCCGGAATGGCTACCCTCGCCATCACAGACACCGTCGGAGTCCCGGCCGGCTTCGCCGCCACCACCATCGCCCTCCCCTTCAACAGCATCTCCGCCGTTGAAGAAGCCTTCGCGAAACACCGCGATCAGATCGCCGCCGTCATCATCGAACCCGTCGCCGGAAACATGGGCTGCGTTCCCCCCCTGCCCGGCTACTTGCAGGCCCTCCGCGACATCACCGCCCGCCACGGAGCCCTCCTCATCTTCGACGAGGTCATGACCGGCTTCCGCGTCGCCCTCGGCGGAGCCCAGTCCCTCTACGGCATCCACCCCGACCTCAGCACCTTCGGAAAAGTCATCGGCGGCGGCCTGCCCATTGCCGCCTACGGCGGCCGCGCGGACATCATGTCCCGCGTCGCCCCCCTCGGCCCCATCTACCAGGCCGGAACGCTATCCGGCAATCCCATGGCCGTCGCCGCCGGCCTCGCCATGCTCCGCCACCTCAAGACGCACCCGGAAATCTACGCCCAACTCGAATCCCGCGCCGCCGCCCTCTGCGCCAACCCGCCCGCCGGAGTCACCGTCAACCGCGTCGGCTCCATGTTCACCATGTTCTTCACCGATGGCCCCGTCACCGGTTGGGACACCGCCAAAAAGTCCGACACCGCCCGCTACGCGAAATACTTCCACTGGATGCTCGAACACGGAGTCTACCTCGCACCCTCTCAATTCGAGGCCGCCTTCCTCTCCGCCGCGCACTCGGAGGAAGACATCGCCCACACAGCCGCCGCCATGCGCGCCTTCTTCGAGCAGTAGCGGATGACCGGGGAAGCTACTGGCCGGCGGATTCCGAGCCCTCGGTGATCGTCCAAAATTTCTCTAACTTCCAAAATGGCTCCCCCGGCCCGAGACACCCGCGGAGCTTTTCAACGAGATCGTAGTATTCGTCCTCCGTCAGCTTTGTCCACCTCACATTGGCCCATCACCGCCCCTTGCCGCCATGGCAATGGCTCGGGAGGGTAAAGCGGTTCGGCTTCTGTGAGCCGCCAATCCCGGTGCGCCCGTGGCGATCCGGAACACAGCCCCGGGGAAAACCGCCGATCCGCCCGAATCGAATCGCGCCTCAATGACGTTCACCACCTGCGGACCCGGCCAGTTGCCCCGCGATCCGCCGGTACATCACCGCCCGAAACACCGCGCCGAAGCCGGCGTCGTCCTTGATCTTCTTGTATATCTCGAAGTTCGAGTCGATCATGTCCTCCAGGGCGTCGCCGAAGAAGGAATCAAACGCCAGCCGCCTCGTATCCTCCGATGGGTTCACGTGGATATCCATCGCCCGCCGCAACCCCTCCACGTCCTGAAGCCGCCGGTCCATGTCGGCGGCGAAGTGATTCACTCTATCCTCATCCGTAAAGTCCGTGCCGTAGTGTTCGTTGATGTAGGTGATGATCTCCGATAGCGGAGCCTCATCCTCCTGATTCGGACGCCCGGTCCCCAACGCGCTGATTGGCTTCAGTTCGCCTTCCTCATTCATCAGCTTGATCGCGCCGGAACTGGTCTGCTGTATGCGGTACGACTCCATGTTGATGTTTTCGGTGATCTCCACCGGCAGCGGACTCTTCGGTAGTTTCAGCTTCCGAAGCAGGTGGCGGGTGTACTGGTAGAACTTCTCCAACCCCACATCGGTGAACGTCAGAACCTGCGACAGGAAGGCGTACAGGCGCACGAAGTCGGAAACGTGCTTGCGAAAGTCCGCTCGCTCATCCTCCGGGCGTGCCTCATACAGCACCACAACGGCATCGAGCAATGGTTGGATTTGCTCCTGTTTCCCCTTCGCGCTGAAGTATACGCTCGCGAAATCCTCAACGTGCTCCTCCAGGAAGATGTGATAGTCCTCCACCATGCGCTTCAAGTCATACAGCTTGTTCGGGTCGGTCGGCTCCGTCAGAAGCGTCGTCTCGAAGTAGGGTTGGAACGCCTTCTGGATGTCGTCAGCTTCGTTGGCGAAGTCCAGCACCATGGTGTCTTCCTTGTCGGGATGGGTCCGGTTCAACCGGCTCAGCGTCTGGATCGCGTTCACGCCGCCCAGTTTCTTGTCCACGTACATCGTGTGAAGAAGCGGCTGGTCGAAGCCGGTCTGATACTTCTCCGCGACAATCAGGAACCGGTACTGGCTTGCCTTGAAGGTTTCGGCCGTTTGGCTCTCCGGAAAGCCATTCATCCCGTGTTCAGTGAACTTCAAGCCCGTATCGGGATCCGTCACCTCGCCGGAGAACGCCACCAGCGCCTTGTACGGCAGCTTCAAATCCTTCAACTGCCGCTCGAACTCCTGCTTGTAGCGGACGGCATGGAGCCGCGAGCGTGTCACCAGCATCGCCTTTGCCTTGCCGCCGATTTTGTCCTTCACTTGACCGTGGAAATGCTCCAGAATGAGGCTGGTCTTCGTTCGCAACCCGTGCTCGTGGAGGTCCGCGTAGGATCGCAAGAGGTACGTGGCCTCTTTACGTTCGTACTTCGGGTCGCCGGCGATTTTCTTCAACAGCGCGAAGTAAACCTTGAACGTGGTGTAATTCTTTAGCACGTCCACGATGAAGCCTTCCTCGATCGCTTGCCGCATCGAGTACAGGCTGAATGGCCTGATCTTGCCGTCCGCCTGGGGTGTGCCGAACAGTTCCATCGTTTTCGCCTTCGGCGTCGCCGTGAACGCAAAAAAGCTCACATTCTCCAGCCGCCCGCGCCGCTTCATCGCCGTTTCTACCGCCGCGTTGATATCGTCCTCATCGTCAGCGGCTTCGGCCGCATCCTCCTGAGCGGCCTCTTCCAGATTCCGCGCCGCCAGAACTTCCTTCAAACTCCGGTTTGACTCCCCGCTTTGCGAGGAATGCGCCTCATCCACCACCACCGCGAATCGCCGCCCTGGCAGTTCGTCGATCTTTTCCGTCACGAACGGGAAGGTCTGAAGCGTGGTGATGATGATGTCCTTGCCCTGATTCAAAGCGTCCGCGAGTTCCTTCGCCTTCTGCTTTTCGATCGCCGTCACAACGCCCTTCACCTGCTCGAAGCTGCGGATTGTTCGCTGAAGCTGCCAGTCCAGCACGCGCCGGTCCGTCACCACCACCACCGAATCAAACACCCGCCGGTCGTTGCTGTCGTGTAACCCCGCAAGCTGGTGGCAAAGCCAGGCGATCGTGTTGCTCTTCCCGCTCCCGGCGCTGTGCTCGATCAGGTAGTTCCTTCCCGGCCCGTTTGCCTTGGCGTCGCGCACCAGCCGCCGGACCGCATCCAACTGGTGGTAGCGCGGGAAGATGAGTTCCCATTCCTTGGCCGGTTTTCCCTTGCCGTCCAGCTTCGGCCGTTTCACCAGGAAATGGTTCAGAATGTCGAGTAGACTGCCCTTCTCCCAAACCTGTTCCCAGAGATATGCCGTGCGGAAACCGTTCGGATTCGGCGGATTCCCGGATCCTTCGTGGAACCCGAGATTGAACGGAAGGAATGACGTCTTTACCCCGCGAAGTTGGGTTGTCAGGAACGCAAGGTCGGTGTCCACGGCGAAGTGGGCAAGGCAGCGCCCAAACCGGAATAGGGGTTCCTTCGGGTCCCGGTCAAACTGGTATTGTTCGACGGCATTCTTGACGGTTTGCCCCTTCAACGGCGTCTTGAGTTCGGCGGTGATCACCGGCAGCCCATTCACGAACAACACCAGGTCCAGGCTGTTTTCGTTCTTCTCGCTGTACCGGACCTGACGCATCACGCCGGTCATGTTCGCCTCGTACAGACGGTTGTGTTCTTCGTTCAGCGTCGATTCGGGGCGGAAGTAGGCAAGGTCGAACTTGCAGCCCAAGTCCGTGACTCCCCTCCGCAGCACATCCAATGTTCCGCGCGATTCGATTTCGCCGGTCAGCCTCCGCAGAAAACGTTCTTTGACCTGTTCGCCGTGCTGGGTCTTTAGCTTGTCCCATGTCTTCGCTTGTGTCGCGTAGAGGAAGCTGAACAAGGCTTCGGGGTCAAGGCACAATTGCCGGTCATACTTCTCCCCGCCGCGCGGCGCGTATCCGCTCCGGCACAGATGCTCAAAAACGGAGGTTTCAAAATCCTTTTCTGAAGTGTCCATGTTTGAAGGAAGTTTCCAGCTAAACGAGCCGCTGGCCTAAGTTGCCTTGGACCGGCATAAATCCAATACTCCTGCCCGGAACAGCATCATCCGGCCTTTTCATGTACATGAACTTCCCGTTCCAACTCTTCCGCGAAGGCTTCGGCCTCCCTCTCCGGGATCAGTTCGTACTGGCCGGGCATCTTCTTCAGAATGTTCTGCGCCTTAATGAAAGCATCCTGAAGACGGTTATCCTGCGGCTCACCCAGCAACAAATGAATCTTGAAACGTTCGGAGCTATCGTTCAGGCTGGTGGCCCGCCCCACCCATCGGTTCGCCTTCTCCACGATCGAACCGCCGTCCACCATGTCGAAGGAAACCGGTTCGTACACGTGCCACACCTGGTTCTTCCACGCCCGCTGGAACTCATATGCGTAGTACGGCGCGACAATACGCTTGGGCGCGAGATGGGCCGTCACGTGGCGGCGGTCCAGTGGCTCCCGGAACGTCCGCCAGATGTCCTCATCATCCCGGCGGCTGGAATCGCTGGTCAGCGCGTAGCGCTCGACATACCGTTCAAACAAGTCCGCCGTCGTCTTTTCCAGATCGTGACTCAGGCCCACGCCTGCATGGGAAAACTGGATCGAGCTATCATCCGGCGGCAACACTCTGGCAAGCATCTGTTCGATCGCACGGCCCGGCTCAAACGGCAATTCCGGCAGGCTCTCGCCGATCGCGCTCACTTGCTCCTGAATGTAGCGGGTCAACTGCCGGAACCGGTTGCCGTCAATCTTCGTGAACATCCGCGTGATGCGGGCATAGTGCGTGGTGCAGATGGCGCGCAGGAAACCGGCTTCGCGCGAATATACCGCGACGCCGATGTTGATGAACTCTTGCGTTACGGCGTCATGCACATAGCGCAAGACGCTGAAACTGTACGGCGTTCTCATGCAAGCCTCCTTCTCACCTCTCCGGCGAACTCCGTGGCGTGGGCGCTGACAGTCCGCAGGTGCCGTTCGATCTTTGCCAGACTCTCATTGTTCCACTCCGTTGGCGCGTCGGCCAGGATGCCATCCAAAGCCGGTCCCGGCAAGGCAGCCAGCCGCGCTGTAAACCCATTGATATCAATCGGCCTCCCTTTCAGCTTCCTGTAGAAAACGTGGTCGTCGAGATACCGCTGGCCGTCCAGCCTCCAGGGGGCCGCTGATTCCAGAATATCCAGTAGGAAAGAAAACGCCAGTTCATGATCGAACAGGTAAATGTCGTTGCCGCGCGTGAACAGGTTGGGATTATCGAATCGCCGGTCGGGATTCTGGACCAGCCCATCGAAGGTGAACACCTCCGCCGCTGCTTGCCACATCGCCTCCGGAATCGCTTTATCCACCGGCCACGTGCTGACATCGGACAGTTGGCGCGAACCGAAGTTCAAACCAACGCTGTTGCGCATCCGTTCGGCTCTCTTCGGGTACGGGCCATTCGCCTCCAGGGCGGCCACCAGTCCAGCGAAGTCGGCGTCAATCACCACCAGCGCCGGATCCGGCGCCAGGAGGCCGAAGTAGCCGGCAAGCCGCGATGCCAGCAATTCGCACAGCAAGCCCGTTTCACCACTTTCCAACCCGCCGCGTAACTTCACCACCACATCCCCCGCGCGGTTGCCCGCTTCGTCTTCGCAGCCGCACAACGCCGGGGATGTCCGCCCGCTTCCCATGAAACGGTGAAACTGCGTGGCATGGAGGCGGGGGAGCATGGCAGGTTTAGGCGGCGGTGATCACGTCAAGTTGGCCCGTGACGGCGGCGGTGATGAGCGCGGAACGGTAGTCCCCAAGCGCCACTATCTGACGTTCGGTCGTGGCGACGACCGAGTCGATTCGGCTGGTCACGGCGTCTAGTCGTCTCACGATTGCACCCTGTTCCTCCAATGGCGGAATAACCAACCGAAGTTCAGCGAGCGTAGCGGTATTGTAGTGAGCCTGTATAGCACCTTCTGAACCGGCCTCGATCTGAACCAAGGAAACTCGTGAGTTCAACACATACCAAAGAAATTTGGATTCAATCTGCTTCGACCTGCGTATGATAAGTAAGTCAATGCAATTTGCCCCATCGTAGTCGGGTGAAACGACGGCCGCTGCACCAGTCTTCCCAGTCCGCACGACAACCACGTCGCCTTCGTGAATTCTCGACTTCGCGTGGAGCGCATTGCTCTCAGGACTGATGAAAACGAGGTCGTCTGCGTCGATCGAACCACTAGAGATGTTCAAGGATCTCAGACACGGCACGCCAGAGTCCGCATAGTACTTTGCCGGGGTTACCACGATTCCGACAGTGATGCCGGGCACAGCATATTTCAAGCGCTTAGCATTCCAGTACAAAGGAATCTCGCCCAACAACGGAATCCCCGAATCCTTAATCGGCACCGACGGATCGAGGCCGCGCGTCACGGCGCGGGTGATGAGCGCCGCCTTCTGTTCCTCCAGCAACTCGATCAACCGCTGCTTCTTCGCGATGATTTCATCGATCCGGGCGCAGCGATCGTCAAGGAACCGAGTGATTCTCTCCTGTTCCTCCACAGGCGGCAGCGGTACCATCCAATTCGCAAGAAGTGCGTGTTCGATGCTTTCAACAGTTGCGCCTTGTTTTCTCCACTCAAGAAGGAGAGCCCGTTGAAGACCCGTGATTAGGTGACACAGGTACTCTGGGCGCAGGCACGGCATCGGGATGATTGCCTTCATGTCCTGGTTAAGCGCCACCTCAACTCGGTTGATCGCTACTGGGATGCTGTGTCGAAGGATTCCCGAACGTACGACGATCAAGACGGCATCCTTCGGCACTAGGCGACAGGCGCTACTTGCAAGCGCTGCCTTCGTAATGTGATCTTCGGAGTCGGTGATTCGCGGAGTGCGCATGTCCTTCGGCGAAACCCAGGGGATATCACCATCCCAGAATTCAGCATTGTCCGTTGAGGGAGTACTGCCGCCAAAGAAACGCGCCGTGAACTTCAATCGCTTCATCTCCCAATGAGACGGAGTTTTTGGGAGCCACTCTATACCGCTGTCCCGAAAAGTCGATGCGGTTACGGTCATCATTGCACGGCTTTCTCCAGCAGTCCCGCAATCTCCCGTTCCAACAGCAGGACTTCGCGGGCGATCTCTTCCAGCCGCGGAGGTAGCGCATACTCGTAGAAATACCGGGTAAAGCTGATCTCATAGCCCACCTTCCCGACACCACCGTCCTTCTTGTCCCGGTCACGCGATTCCTCACTCACCCAAGCGTCCGGCACATGCGGAAGCACTTCGCGCTCGTAATAATCCGCGATGCGCTCCTTCAGCGGCACGTTCTCGTAATCGCGCAGTTCCGGGTCCGGCTCCGGCTTTCCGTCCGCATCGGTACATGCATCAGCACTTTCGTCCCGCTCGGCTAGCCCCGCCAGTACTGCCTTCTTCACAGGGCCGGCGGCGCGCAACCCGGCGTCGGTCAATGCGTCCGCGAACGCATCCCGGTTCTTGTATAGAATGCTTGCGTCCATCGACGCCAGCACGTCCAGAATCTCCTTCTGCTTCGCGATACCGGCTTCCATCTCCGCTTCACCGGCTTTGCCTTTCTTTTTGCTGCTTGCAAGCGCCAGAAAACCCGGTTGGACCTTCACACGCTCGATCCGTTCCGGCGTGGTCTGAAAATTCAGGCGCAGCGGACGCTCCACGGTGATCTTACGGTAGCCGAAATCCGTGGTGTTGAAAATCTTGGTGTGCGGGCCTGGTTCGAAGGCTTGTGCAAGCCGCGCCAGTTCCAGAATGTGTTCCTCCGATAGCTCATTCCGCTTGTCGCCGAGGCTGCGGCGCATCTTCCGGGCGAAGACTTCTACTTCCTTCCCGTTCTCCTTCCGTGTGGCCGCTCCATTCACCAGCAATACCTTCCTCCGGCGCTGCCTCGGCTTGCGGTTCGTCAGCACCCAGATGTAGGTATTGATGCCCGTGTTGTAGAAGAGTTGGTTCGGAAGCCCCACAATGGTTTCCAGCCAGTCATTCTCCATAATCCAGCGCCGGATTTCGCTTTCTCCGCTCCCGGCGTCGCCCGTGAACAGCGGCGAGCCGTTCATCACGATCGCAATCCGGCTGCCGCCTTCTTCCACCAGCTTCATCTTGGACAATAGGTGTTGCAGAAACAGCATCTGGCCGTCGCTGATCCGGGGCAACCCGGCGGCGAACCGTCCAGCCTCTCCCCTCGCCTCTTCAGCGCTGATGAACGCCTGCTCTTTCTTCCAGTCTTTCCCGTAAGGTGGATTCGTCAGCATGTAGTCGAACGTCGATCGTGGGTGGCCGTCTTCCGACAAACAAGACTTCGGTTTGATGTTTTCGGCGTCCCGGTCGTCCCCCTTGATGAGCATGTCTGACTTGCAGACGGCGTAAGTTTCATCGTTCACTTCCTGCCCGAACAGGTGAATGTGTGCGTGCGGGTTGATGTCGGACAGCACGTATTCCTTGAAGATGGACAGCATCCCGCCCGATCCGCAGGCGCAGTCGTACACCGTCCGCCGCACTTCCTGTTGTTTCAGGATGCCCCGGTCCCCGTTGATGAGCAGCCGGACCATCAGGCGGATGACTTCCCGCGGCGTGAAGTGTCAGCCGGGGTTCTCGTTCGATTGTTCATTGAACCGGCGGATCAACTCTTCGAACACCGTGCCCATCGTGTGGTTGTCCACCCGGTCCGGATGCAGGTCCGCTTCGCCAAATTTCTGGATCAGCAGGAACATCAAGCCTTTTTCGTCCAGCGTGTCGATCGTGTTCCGCAGTTTGAACTTGTCAATCACATCCTTCATGTTTTCGGAGAAGCCGTTGATGTAGGCCCGGAGGTTCTTCGCGATGTTCTTCGGGTCGTCCAGCAACTTCTCAAAGTCAAACTTGGAGACGTTGTAGAAGGAATGGCCGGAGGCGCGGCGAAGCTGGCCTTCCAGATTCTCCAGTTTCCCGTAGAGGTCGGCGTACCGCTTCAGCACCTTCTCCTTCGTCGGGGCCAGCACGCAATCAAGCCGGCGGAGCACGGTGAACGGAAGAATCACATCCGGGTACTTCCCGCGCTTGAAGTCATCCCGGAGGACTGCATCGGCGATCGACCACAGGAAGCCGCTGATCTCCTGAAAGTTGGAACTGTTCATACGCAACCTTGCAGAATATCGCGCCGCGCGCGCCTGTGTCTGGCCGGCCTCTCCTCCTGTCGCGAGGCGCGGCACGCGAGGTCCTCTCCAGCATCATCCGTCGGCAATCGGCGTTCATCTCCGTTCATCTGTGGCTCCATTTCCTCCCAAGAAGCCGGTCACCGGCATTACAAAAAAATTTCATCCCGCTCTCAAGTGGACGAATCTAAACCACATCCCCCACCCGCCACCCCTCCCGCGATCCATCCAAAACCCCCATCCCCCACGCACCCGCCAAGTACACTGAAGCCGTGAGGCGGCAGCCTTTAGGAAGGATCATAAAAAATGTCCGATTTAGAGAAAAAACAACAAATCGCCCGCGAAAACGGCAAAAAATCCAAAGGCCCCATCACCCCCGAAGGCAAAAAGCGTTCCTCCCTCAACGGCATCACTCACGGCCTCGCCTCCAAGTGCGTCGTCCTCGCCACCGAATCCCAGAAAGCCTATGACGATCTCGCCTCCAAATACCACCAGGAATGGCGGCCCGTCTCCGTCACCGAAAGCCATCTCCTCACGCAAATGGTCAACTCCTGCTGGCGTCTCCGCCGCATCTGGGCTCTCGAAACCGCCCTCATCGACTCGGAAACGTTCATCGAAAAGGCCGCTTTCGAAGCTACTTGGACCAGCCACCACCCCGCCATGCGCGCCATGGACTCCGTCGCCTCCATCCTCATCGAGAACCCCATGGCCATCGAGACGCTCCAGCGTTACGAAACCCGCTATGACCGCCTCTACCGCTCCTCCATGGACCAGCTCATCAAACTGCGCCGCCTCCGCCACGCGCCCGAAATCGCCCCGGCTCTCCCTGCGCCGAACCTCCACCCGGAAACCGTCCCGGAAGCCCCATCGGGACTCGTCGGCCCCGTCTCCCAGCCCGCCGCCGCCGCCAATTGGCTCAGCCGTCTCCTCGCCGTCCTGTTCTCCTTCTTCGCCGTACTCCTGACGAAGACGCGAAATTCCCGAAAATCCGCCCAAAACCGGACCTCAAAATCAAGCAAACCGATTTCTCTCGCCGAAGCCTCCTTCTGGACCTTCGAATTCCCGGAATTCTTCTCCTGGCTCACCTCATTTATCCTCAAAACAGCCGCTTCCGCCCCCGAAATACCGCCCCGGAGTGAGTAACGCCGGTGCGGAAAGATAAAAAGTCATCCCGCCGCGCGGAAAGTGTCTCTCCGCCGCCCCCCGTCTACCCATCCACCGCCGCCGCCTTCGCTTCTCAATGCCTCCGCTTCACCCCGGACCCCACCCAATCCCGCCTCCTCTCCTCCAACCCGCCGCGCTGCATCCTCAATTGCTCCCGCCAGTGGGGCAAATCCACCGTCAGCGCCATCAAAGCCCTCCACCACGCCCTCACCAACCCCGAAAGCACCACCGTCATCATCAGCCCTTCCGCCCGCCAGTCCGCCGAACTCGTCCGCAAAATCTCTACCCTCCTTCGCAAACTCACCATCACCCCCCGCTGCGATGGCGATAACGAAATCTCCCTCCTCCTCCCCAACCACTCCCGCATCGTCGGCCTCCCCGGCAAGGACGCCACCATCCGCGGCTTCTCCGCCGTCTCCCTCCTCCTCATCGATGAGGCCGCCCGCGTCCCCGACGAACTCTATCTCTCCGTCCGCCCCATGCTCGCCTCCTCCGAAAACGCCCAGCTCTGGCTCATCTCCACCCCCGCCGGCGAGTCCGGCTTCTTCTACAAGACCTGGATCTCCCCCGACCCTTCCTGGACCCGCATCTCCGTCCCCGCCACCGAGTGCCCCCGCATCTCCCCCGCCTTCCTCGATGAGGAGCGCCGCAACATGTCCCCCTTCTTCTTCCGCCAGGAATACCTCTGCGAATTCGTTGAGCCCGAAGACACCGTCTTCCCCTCCGATCTCCTCCAGCAGATCCTCACCCCCGCTCCCCCGCTCATCCTCCAACCCTCTTTTCCCGTCCACTATCCTCCCCTCATCCGCGACCCCGCCATCCGCCTCGCCCTCCACCGCGTCTTCCCCTCGCCTCCCTCCCACGTCTGCCACTACCTCGGCGTCGACCTCGGCCAGAAAAACGACTACACCGCCATCTGCATCCTCGAACGCTCTCTCGTCGTCACCGGCGAACGCAGCCCCGTCACCTTCGAATTCCCCACCGAAAAGCGCTTCCTCATCCGCTACCTCGAGCGCCTCCCGCTCGGTACGCCCTACCCCGCCATCGTCAAACACGTCGCCGCCCTCACCCGCCACCCCGATCTCAGCCTCGATAAGATCCTCGCCATTGATGCCACCGGCGTGGGCCGGCCCGTCGCCGATCTCTTTCACGCCGAGCCCCTCGGCTGCCGCATCGTCCCCGTCACCCTCACCTCCGGATCCGCCGCCGCCCGCCACGGCGAAGCCTGGCACATCCCCCGCGAGCAATTGCTCTCCGCCCTCGAACTCGCCATTCGCAACGGCCGGCTCCTGCTTTCGGACGCGCTCCCCGACGCCGCGGCGCTCATCGAGGAACTCCGCTGCCTCCGCCGCAGGCCGCTCCCCAACGGCCGCCACCACATCTCCCCCCTCCGCGACTCCCAGCACGATGACCTCGTCTTCTCCACCGCCCTCGCCTGGTGGCGCGCCAATCTCTATGCCAGAGGAGTTTGAAATGCCTGGTTCCTCATCCGCGCTCGCCCGTGGTCCCTGCCCGCCTCCCCATGGGAAAATAGGTAAATCCATGGATTCCCGCTCAGTTCGCATTCAGGCTCTATACGACGCTCTCGCCTCGCGCATCCTCGTCCTCGACGGCGCCATGGGCACCATGCTCCAGCAGCGCAACCCCACCATCGATGACTGGGGCGGCCCCCGTTTTGAAAACTGCTCCGAAAACCTCCTCTTCACGCACCCCGAATGGATCGCCGCCATCCACCGCGCCTACTTCGAAGCCGGCGCCGACATCGTCGAAACCAACTCCTTCGGCGGCCATCCCGTCACTCTCGCCGAATTCGGCATCGAAGCCCGCTGCTACGAGGTCAACTTCACCGCCGCCCGCCTCGCCAGCCAGGTTGCCGATGAGTTCTCCACCCCCCAGCGCCCTCGCTTCGTCGCCGGCTCCATGGGACCCACCACCAAGGCCATCACCGTCACCGGCGGCGTCACCTTCTCCCAACTCCGTGACGGCTTCTATGCCCAGGCCAAAGGTCTCTGGGAAGGCGGCGCCGACATCCTCTTGATCGAAACCGCCCAGGATACCCGCAACATCAAAGCCGCCCTCCTCGGCGTCAATCAGCTTGGCCGCGAACTCGGCATCCGCATCCCCACCATGGTCTCCGGCACCATCGAACTGAACGGAACCATGCTCGCCGGCCAGACCGTTGACGCCCTCTACTCCTCCGTCTCCCACGCGGACCTCCTCTCCGTCGGACTCAACTGCGCCACCGGTCCCGAATTCATGACGGATCATATCCGCACCCTCGACGCCATGTCCTCCACCCGCATCTCCTGCTACCCCAATGCGGGACTCCCCGATGTCGAAGGCAAGTACGGCGAAACGCCGCAAACTCTCGCCGCCCAGCTCGAACGCTTCGTCGATCACGGCTGGCTCAACATGGTCGGCGGATGCTGCGGCGCCACTCCCGCGCACATCGCGGAGCTCGCGCGGATGGTCGCCGGCAGGAGCCCCCGCCCCCTCAAGCCGCCCACCCGCCGCGCCTGGTATTCCGGCATCGAACTCGTCGAAGCCGAGGATTCCAACCGCCCCCTCATCGTCGGCGAGCGCACCAACGTCATCGGCTCCCGCGCCTTCAAAAATCTGATCGCCGCCGAAAAGTGGGAAGAAGCCACCGAGATCGCACGCCGCCAGGTCCGCAACGGCGCGCATATCGTCGATGTCTGCCTCCAATCCTCCGACCGCGACGAGATCAAGGATATTCCGTTCTTCTACAATCAGCTCATCCGCAAAATTAAAGCCCCGGTGATGATTGACACCACCGACCCCAAAGCGGTCGAACTGTCCCTCACCTACTGCCAGGGCAAGAGCATCATCAACTCCGTCAACCTCGAAGACGGCGAGGAAAAATTCGAGCGCCTCTGCCCCATCGCGCGCTCCTACGGCGCGGCCCTCGTCTGCGGCACAATTGACGAAGACCCCGTCCAGGCCCAGGCTTTCACCCGCGAACGCAAACTCGACATCGCCCGGCGCTCCGTCACCCTCCTCACGGAAAAATACGGCATCCCCGCCGAAGACATCCTCATCGATCCGCTCGTCTTCCCCTGCGCCACCGGCGATGAAAATTACATCGGCGGAGCCGTCGAAACCATTGAAGCCGTCCGCCTCATCAAAGAGAACATCCCCTACGTCAAGACCGTCCTCGGCGTCTCCAACATCAGCTTCGGCCTCCCCGCCTCCGCCCGCGAAGTCGTCAACTCCGTCTTCCTCTACTACTGCACCAAGGCCGGCCTCGACCTCGCCATCGTCAACGCCGAAAAACTCGAGCGCTTCGCCTCCATCCCCCTCGAAGAGCGCCGTCTCGCCGAGCGCCTCCTCTTCAATACCCCTCCCGAATCCCTCCCTGACGGCCACAAGGACGCCGATCTCCTCGGGACCTCACCCGAAGACTGGCGCGAGCAATCCCGCGAGCAGAAGATCGCCGTCAACCAGTTCCACATCGCCGCCATCACCGAACACTTCCGCGGCGCGTCCGCCAGAACCAAAACGAAAGCCGCTGACCTCCCCCTCGATGAGCGCCTCGCCAACTACATCATCGAAGGCTCCAAGGACGGCCTCATCGACGACCTCAACCGCAAACTCGCCGAACCCGCCGCTCCGCTCGATATCATCAACGGCCCCCTCATGGCCGGCATGACCGAGGTCGGCCGCCTCTTCAACAACAACGAATTGATCGTCGCCGAAGTGCTGCAATCCGCCGAAGCAATGAAGGCTGCCGTCGCCCACCTCGAACAGTTCATGCTGAAGGCCGGCGCCGCCTCCCGCGGCAAGATCATCCTCGCCACCGTCAAGGGCGACGTCCACGACATCGGCAGAACCTCGTCGAAATCATCCTCGCCAACAATGGCTACAACGTCGTCAACCTCGGCATCAAGGTTCCTCCCGAAGACCTCATCCGCGCCTGGCGGGAGCACCGCCCCGACGCCATCGGCCTCTCCGGCTTGCTCGTGAAAAGCGCCCAGCAGATGGTTGTTACCGGAACCGACCTTCACGGAGCCGGCATCGATGTCCCCCTCCTCGTCGGCGGAGCCGCGCTCTCCGATAAATTTACCCGCACCCGCATCGCCCCCGCCTACACCGCCGCCACCTTTTACGCCAAGGACGCCATGACCGGCCTCCGCCTCATGAATGAGATCATGGACCCCGCTACCCGCGAAGCCGCTCTCCGCGCCCACACCGCAACCGGCGGCATCGACATTCAGGCCCCTCAAGCCACCCCCGTCCCTTACTCCGAACAGCGCAGCCCCAAAGTCCACACGGACCTTCCCATCCCCTCCGTCCCCTACACGGACCGCCGCGTCCGCGCCTTTCACAATCTCGCCGAAATCTGGAGCTACATCAACCCCTACATGCTCTATGGCAAACACCTCGGCTACAAAGGCAACTTCGAAAAGAACCTCCATGACCGCGACCCCAAAGCCCTCGGCCTCTTCCACCAGGTGGAGCAGGTCAGGAAACAGGCCGCCGAATTCATGCAAGTTCGCGCCGTCTGGCAATTCTTCGAAGTCGAGCGCGCGGGCAACTCCATCCACCTCTTCACACCCGGCGGCGAAAGCCCCATCCACACCTTCAAATTCGGACGCCAGCCCAAAGCCGATGGCCTCTGCCTCGGCGACTACGTCCTCGACCCCACCGAATCCGCCCGTGACCACATCGCCATGTTTGTTGTCACCGCCGGCGAAGGCATTCGCAAACGCTACGAAGAAGCCAAGGACGCGGGCGAGTATTTCTACTCCCACGCCCTTCAGGCGCTCGCCATCGAAACCGCCGAGGCTACCGCCGAATACCTCCACCGCCGCCTGCGCGAGGATTGGGGCTTCCCCGATGCCCCCACGCTCACCATGCACGACCGCTTCACGTCCCGCTACCGCGGCAAACGCTATGCCTTCGGCTACCCCGCCTGCCCCAACCTCGATGATCAGGCCGGGCTATTCCATCTGCTCCGCCCCGAGGAAATCGGCGTCATCCTCACCGACGGTTTCATGATGGAACCCGAAGCCAGCACTTCCGCCCTCGTCTTCCATCACCCCGATTGCGTCTATTTCACCGCCGGCGAAACCACGGAACAAATCCCCGTGCCTACTGCTGCCCAAGGCTGAACGCATGCACCGTCGAATCGTGCGTCACCACGTACACCCGTCCGTTCGCCAGCGATAGCCCGCTGAAGTGTCCCCAGCTCTTTAGCTGGTCGCCGCTCGAATAGAGCACCTTGCCCGTCTTCGCATCCAGCGCGTATAGCGTTGCGTGCGTCTTCTTCGCGATTCGTTCATCCGAGGTCAGAATGCGCCCGCTCTCATCCACCTGCCGTACGTACTCCCCGTTCGACAGCGCGAACACCACGCCGTTGGCGATCACCACCGGCTCCGGCATCTTCATGTCCACCGAGTTCCACGCCGCTACCGGCGCCGGTTTGCCGTCCTTCTCCTCCACCTTGAACGCCATCACGCTCCCGTTCGGCGTCTCGCCGTACGAGTGCTCGAACTTCGGAGCCGTGCTCGCCGGCGGACCATACGCCGGCAGGTACAGCCAGCGCGTGCCGTCCTTGTCCTCCCACGTCGAGATCGAGCCCCAGAATCCCCGCCCCGCGAAGTCCACGTCTTCGTTCGTGATCAGTTGGCTGCGGTACAGGGGCGTTCGATGATCCGCCCCTCCGAGCGAGTTGGCGTCCAGCAGGAACAGCACGCCTTCCTTGCCGCCGCCCGCCAGCAGGTCCCACTTCTTGTACTTGAAAAACACCGGGCTGATGCACCCCATGTCCAGGTCCTTCTTCGTGATCCAGGCGCGATTGGCCGGCGTGTAGTAATCCGCCAGCTTCATCGTCTTCGCATCCAGCGCCAGAAACGTATCGGCGAACTTGCCCGCGGCCACGTCGTAGGGGCCGTCGCCCGTCTCCGCGTACACGCGTCCGTTCCCGATCGCCACGCCGGCGCGCCCCCAGATTCCCGCTCCGCCCGTCGTCGTTACGCGGAACTCCGTCACCGGACGGTCCGGCTGCGTCAGGTCCATCGCGAACACGCCGTTCTTCGCTCCCCCGCACCCCTGGCCCGTCGCCGCGTACAGCACGCCCTCGTAGAGGTTCAGGCTGTACGGCTTCGAAAACGGCGGCACGAATGCCTTCGGAGTAGCCTTGTCCTCGCCGTTCACCACGTTCAGCGAATGCAGGTAGCCGTCGCTGGTGACCACGTGTACCGTCCGCGATTTCTTGTCGATCACCGGCGTCGCATTCAATGCCACCGGGCACAGCCAGTGCGGCTTCTGCTTGCTTTCGCCCACAATCGTGAACTTCTTCTGCCAGAAAATCTTTCCGCTATCGGCGTCAATCGCGTACACCGCGTCGGAAGTCCCGGCCACGAAGAGAAGTTCCTTGAACCCCTTCGGCGTAATCACCGGGTCCACGCTCACCGGCGCCGTCAGCGAGTACATCTCCTTCGGCACGTTGTCCAGCTTGAGCTGCCATTCGATCTTCAGGTCTTTCACGTTCGAGACGTTGAGTGTTTCTTCATTTTTCTGCCAGCCGCTGCGCGACGGATCACCGCCGAAGGTGAGCCAGTCCGCCGCGGTCAGGCTGAGAGCGCACAGCAGGAGTCCATGGAAACTGCGGGAGAACATGTTGAATATCCTATCGAACGACAGGATACCAGTCCAATAGCTCGGGGATCTGCGATCCTGTCTCGAGTGGCCCAATCATCGGATTGCGTTCTTGTTCTCGACCTCGGCACCAGTTCCTGTAAAGGCGCCCTCTATTCACGCCACGGCCGGCGTCTCGCAACCGAAGCCGTCGAGTACCCTCTCTACACCCCCGCGCCTCACTTCGTCGAGCAGGACCCGGAGGACTACGTCCGTGCCGCCTCGGAGGTCCGCCGCCGCCTCTGCTCCCATGGCCACGCCGTCCGCGCCATCGGATTCAGCACCCAAACCCCCACTCTCGTCTTCGTCGACGCAGCGGGCCGCGCCGCCGGACCCGCCATCATTTGGCAGGATAGCCGCGCCGCCGAACAAGCCGCCTGGCTCGCCTCCGTCCCTCCCGCCACCCGCCAGGCGTGGTTCGGCATGGACCTTCCCGTCAGCGCCGCCTCCACTCCCGCCAAGCTCCTCTGGGTGAAACAGAACAACCGCGCCCTCTGGCAGGCAACACGCTGGGTAATGCAGCCCAAGGATTACGTCGCCTCGGTGATGACCGGCCGCATGGCCGCCGACCGCTGGTGCGCCAAAGGCATCGCCCACCTCCACTCCGGCGAGATGCACCCGGAATGGATGGCGGCTCTCGGCAAGCGGGAGTCCCTCTGCCCGCCCGTGCTCTCGATGCGCGCCGTCATCGGCAACAGCGAGGGCATTCCCGTCACCGTTGGCTGGTCTGACGCCATGGCCGCCGTCCTCGCCACCGGAGCCATGCACACTGACAATCGCGGCTTCGTCCTCACCGGCACCTCCGAGATCGTCGGAGTCAGCCGCCGCGGCGCCGAAGCCCCGCCCGGCCTCTTCCACGTCCCTCCCGAAGTCATGGAAGTGCCGTCACTCAGCCTCCACTACGGCCCCACCCAGGCCGGAGGCAGTTGCCTCACCTGGATTGCCGCCCTCTTGGACAAGACCGTCGAAGAAACCCTCGCGCTGCTGCCTTCACGCGCCGCGCTCAGCCCCATCCTCTTCCGCCCCTACCTGCAAGGCGAGCGTGCCCCCTATTGGGACCACACCCTCACCGCGGCCTTCGAATGCCTCCGCGCGGAGCACACCGCCGCTGATCTGGTCCACGCCGTGCTCCAGGGCGTCGCTCTCCACGAACGCCTGGTCATCGAAACCGCCGAACAGGGCCGCGAAGTTTCACACGTCGTCCTCGCCGGCGGCGCGGCGCGCAACGCCTTCTGGAACCAGTTGCGCGCCGATATCCTTCAACGCCCCATCCTCGTGATGAACGACACCGAGGCGAGCCTCCGCGGGGCGGCTATGCTCGCCTGGGGGAGCGAGGTGGACTGGAACGAATGGTTCGCCGCTGAGGCGCTGGCCCCCGATGCGCCCCTCCGCGACGCGGCCGCGGATCTCTACCGCCGCTTCCTGGTAAAATCGACGCGGTTCTCCACATGAAAAACAGATTTGATCTCTACGGGCGCGTCGCGCTCGTCACCGGCGGCGGAAGGGGCTTGGGCAAGGCCATGGCGCGGGGCTTTGCCGAGGCGGGCGCCAACGTCATGCTCGCCAGCCGCAGCGAGGATGAGTTGCGCGGCGCCGCCGCGCAAGTCGCCGAGGGGCTCCCGGCCCAGGTGGAGTGGATGGTCACGGACATGAATCAGCGCGCGCAGGTGGACCGCCTCGCCAGGGAAACCACCGAACGCCTGGGCCGCGTCGACATCCTCGTCAACAACGCCGGTTCCAACGTCCCGCAATTGATCGACGCCGTGCGGGATGAAGACTGGGACCGCATCGTCGAGTTGAATCTCTCCAGTTGCATGCGCCTCACTCGCGCGGTCGTTCCCCAGATGAAGGATCGCCGCTGGGGGCGCATCATTCACATCTCGTCCGTGCTCGGGCTGGGTGGAAAGCAGGGCCGCGGCGTCTATTGCGCCACCAAGGCGGCGCTCATCGGCATGGCGCGCGCCGGCGCCATCGACCTCGGGCCGTACAACATCACCGTGAACTGCATCTCTCCCGGTCCCTTCCTCACGGATCTGCCGTTGAAAATCCTTACGGACGGGCAGAAGCAGGAGTTCACCGAACGCACCGTGCTCGGACGGTGGGGAAATCCGGAGGAGATCATCGGCCCCGCCCTGCTGCTGGCCAGCGACGCCGGCAGCTACATCACCGGGACCACACTCGTCGTCGACGGCGGCGTCCTCGGCAAGGTGCTGTAGCCGCTGCTGGCCGGCACAAGCGCCGCCACTCCGCGGCGGAAGGGAATGTGGAAGTAGATGCCCGGCGGCGTCCCCGGGGGCCCCGCGCGCTCTGGCGTGGCAAACGTGTCGGCCGCCTGCTCCTGACTCCAGAACGAGCAGTTTCCGGCGGTGGCCGCATCCTCGGTGCGCTACCACTTGCAGCGGTTGGTTCATCTGTTTACCGCTTATAGCGGACCTGCCGCCTGTCAGAAGGAGTACAGCTTCGCCGCCGTCAAGCCGCGGATCCTGGCGCGCTCCCCTTCCGAAGCGAAGGCGAACATCTCGTCGAAGACCTGTACCGCCTTGCGGAAGTCGTCCATGTTGGCTCCAAGCCCGCCCCAGATCATGCGGTCCGCGCCGAAAGCATCGAAGGTACGGCGCACGAGCGGCTGCACATCCCTGTAAGGGAACCCTTGTTTGGAGGAGTAGCGCACAGCGGAAAATTTCATGTAGACCCGGCCCGCTTTGGCGAGTTTCGCCACTTCCTGATATTCGGCCGGCGTGCCCTGTCCCGCGCGGGCAAGGTGGTCGAGGATTACCGGCGTGTCGGGAAACTGCTTCACGAGTTCGCCGATCTGCGGCGCCCAGCAGGGGATGAAATGCATCTGGATCCCCAGCCCGAGGTCGCGCGCCGCCTGCCAGGTCTTCTTCATTTGCGGATGGCGCAGGACGCGGTCGCGAATGGCGCCGGTGGTGGTAGGCGGATCCTTGGGTGCGCGGTTGATGTGGATGCGCAGAGCGACGATCCGTTTCGGATTGCGCCGGGTGAGTTCCACCATGCGCGCCGGAGTGCGCGGGTCAATGGGGTCGAACAGGCAGGTTCCCTTGAAGTAGCCGGGGGACGGTTCGTGGGCGAAGCAGTATTCGAGGTAGCGGTGGTCGTCCTGGTAGGGCTCGGGGTGGACGATGATGGTGTGGTCTAGTTTGGCTTCGGCGACGAAGCGGGTGTAAGCTTCGAGAGTCGCCGGCGGCGGTTTGTAAACCGCGTTGGCGTGGTAGGGAAAGCGGTTGGGGTCGAACAGGTGAATGTGCGTGTCGATAAGGAGACCCTGGGGACGCCCGGCGGAGAACGCGGGTGCGGCGAGCAGCGGAAGAGCAGCGCGCCGCGTCAGTGGATTGTTCATATGTTGAAACTACCGCAATAGCGGATAATAGTGTGGATGAACCTCTTGCTGCGTGCCGGTGTGTTTCTTCTTGCCGGATGTCTTCTTCGCGCGCAAGCGCCCCCTGCACCGGACTGGCGGAAGGCTACCGATCTTCCCGCGCTTGATACATCAGGCCTGAGCGCGCCGCGGAAGACGGCCCTGTTGAAGATTCTGCGCGAAGAGGGCTGCACCTGCAACTGCGGCATGCGCGTGGCCGAATGCCGGGTGAAGGATCCGGGCTGCGGCGACAGCCGGGCGCTGGCTTCCATCGCGGTGCAGCAGTTGAAGGCCGGTAAGACCGAGGCGCAAATCCGGGCGGCGCTCAAGGATTCGGAACTGGCGCGCGCGCGGCGGGCGAATCTGTTTGGCGAACCGGTGAAACTTTCGCTCGAAGGCGCGCCATCGCGCGGCCCCGCCAACGCGCGGATCACGATCGTGGAGTTTTCCGATTTCCAATGCCCCTACTGCCGCATCGCCGCGAAAAACGCCTACACGCTGCTGAGCATGTTCCCGAAGGACGTAAGGCTGGTGTACAAGCAGTTCCCGCTGGAGGACCATTCGCAGGCGGAGATCGCGGCGGAAGGCGCGCTGGCGGCGCACGCGCAGGGAAAGTTCTGGGAACTGCACGACAGGATGTTCGCCGCCCCGCGCGAGATTTCGCGCGCGAAACTCGGCGCGTGGGCTTTGGAACTGGGGCTCGACCTGGCGAAGTTCAATGCCGGCCTCAACAGCGGGAAGTACAAAGCGCAAGTGCGCAAGGACGTTCAGGAAGGCGTAAGCGCCGGAGTGCAGGGCACGCCCACGTTTTTCATCAACGGACGCCAGTACCGCGGGGCGATGGACCCCGAGCAACTGAAGCCGATTCTCGAGGAAGAGCTGAAAAAGCCGCTTCAGGCGAGCGCGCGTTAGTCATGCTAGCCTTTGCATAGGTAGCCGCCAGGGCACAGACCCATGCGCCTGAAATCAGTTCTTCTCTCCGCGGGTGTTCTTGTCACGCTGTTTACCGCGGCACAAGCGCTCCAAAAACCGTTCCGCGAGTATCCCGGCTGGGAATATGAGGCATTTCCTCTTCCCAGGGACTATGCGGAGAAGACGGAGTGGGTGTTTGCCCGCCTGATGTATCCGCCGATGGGCGGCGGACGGCGCGGACGCTTCGCGGGAGATTGGCGCGAGGGCGTTTCGGACTGGACCACGGACTACCCGCGGTCGGACCGGCACATTGCGCAGGCGCTGCGCCGGCTGACACGGATTCACGCGCGCTCCGTGGAGCAACCGGTGAACCTCGACGACGGTGACGATGTGTACAACTGGCCGTTTCTATACGGCGTGGAAGTGGGCCATTGGAACCTCACCGATCAGCAGGCCGCGAAAATGCGCGATTACCTGCTGCGCGGCGGCTTCTTCATGTGCGACGATTTCCACGGAACCTGGGAATGGGAGATCTTCGTGAACAGCATGCGCCGCGTCTTTCCCGACCGGCCCATTGTCGACATCCCCAACAGCGACCCGATCTTTCACGTCATGTACGACCTGGATAAACGATTCCAGGTGCCTGGGGCGCAATATCTCTACACGGGGCGCATTTACGAATACGACGGCGTGGAGCCGCACTGGCGCGGCATCTATGACGACCGCGGGCGGCTGATGGTGGCCATCTGTCACAACATGGATCTGGGCGATTCCTGGGAGTGGGCGGACGATCCGAACTATCCGGAGAGGTTTTCGGGGTTGGGAATCCGGATCGCGGTGAACTACATCATGTACGCGATGAGCCACTGAAACGCGGCTCGACTCGTGAAGCGTGTATCATGAGATGCGTTATGGAATCCATCTCCCGGCGGAGGATGCTTGCGCTCTCCTCGTTAACCTGCGGACCGCTTGCCGAGCTTGCGTTTGGATCGGCGGCCGGAGCGAAAAGGCCGAACATCCTGTTCATCATGACGGACGATCATGCTTCCCAGGCGATCAGTTGCTACGGCAGCAAGGTGAACCAGACGCCGAACCTCGACCGGATCGCCAGGGAAGGCATGCGAATGGACCGGGTGTTCGCGACGAATTCCATCTGCACCCCGAGCCGCGCCACCATTCTGACGGGCAAGTACAGTCATCTGAATGGAGTGCCGGTTTTCAACCGCTTTGACGGATCGCAGCCCACGGTGGCGAAGATGCTACAGAAGACCGATTACTATACGGCGATGATCGGAAAATGGCACCTGGGAAGCGACCCCACCGGCTTCGATTACTGGAACATCCTTCCCGGACAGGGTGTCTATAACAACCCGACCTTCTATGACAAGGATGGCTCGGAGACTTACAAAGGCTATGCCACGGATGTCATCACGGACATCACCATCGACGCGTTGAAGAACCGTCCGAAGGACAAGCCGTTTTTCATGATGTCGCACCACAAGGCGCCGCACCGGGAGTGGACGCCCGACGAGAAGCACCGGAAGATGTTCGAGCACAAACACATCCCCGAGCCGGCCAATTTGCGGGACGACTATTCGGGCAGGACCGATGCTCTTCACGAGCAGAAGCAGTCGGTTTTCCGTGATCTGACGCGGCGCGACCTGAAGCTCAAGCCGCCGGCCGGACTTTCCGGCGCGGAGCTGAACCAGTGGTTGGGGGTGAAGCCCATGGAGGTGGAGACAGAGATTGACGGAGTCAGGAAGACGCTACGGGGCAAGGAACTGGAGGACTGGAAATACCAGCGCTACATGCAGGATTACCTGGCCTGCGTGCAGAGCGTGGATGACAACGTAGGCCGTCAGTTGGATTGGCTGGATGCGAACGGGCTGAGAGAGAACACGGTTGTGATCTACACGAGCGATCAGGGGTTCTTCCTCGGCGAGCATGGGCTATACGACAAGCGCTTCATGTACGAGGAGTCTCTGCGGATGCCGTTCCTGGTCCGCTGGCCGGGTGTGATCCGGCCGGGGAGCACATCGTCCGCGATTGGGATCAACTGCGATTTTGCTCCGACGTTCCTCGATCTGGCGGGAGCGCCGGCGCCCACTGATATGCAGGGACGCAGCTTTCTCCCGATCTGGGAAGGGAAGACACCGCGGGATTGGCGCGGCGCGATGTATTACCGCTACTACCACGATCCCGGGGATCACAACACGCGGGCTCATTATGGAATCCGCACCGCCACGCACAAACTGATCTACTTCTGGAAGAAGGACCAGTGGGAATGCTATGACCTGGCGGCGGACCCGCATGAGATGCGCAACATTTACAACGATCCCAAGGCGCAAAAGACCGTGTCGATGTTGAAGCAGGAACTGTACCGGCTCAAGAAGGAGATGAGGGACGACGACCAGTTTGCGAATGAGCAACCGAAAGAGTCGTCATACGTGCAGGCGCCGCCCCCCAGGAAGCGTTAAAAGAACACGCGCGCGCCCACCTGGATGACCCGGCTGCCGCTGCCGCCCAGGATCTTGCCGCTGTTTACGTTCGGTAAGCCGCCGTCGCGCGTGTCGGCGATGGCGTTGGTCGGTCCGCCGAGGTTGAAGTGATTGAAGGCGTCGAAGAGATCGGTTCTCAACTGGAGCCGGTAGCGGTCGCGAATGGGGAAATTTTTCGCGAAGCTGATGTCCCAGTTCGCCGATCCTGGGGAGAACAGCGAATTGCGCGCCGCATTGCCCCAGGTCCAAGGCGTGGGCGGAGCGAATGCGCTGGGGTTGAACCACGGGACGCCGCTGATGATGTCATGCCCGCTGCCTTGTCCCGAGTAGGCATCCGAACCGGCGACGCGGTCGGCGCGTCCGCCCCACCAGCCGACATAGTTGGAAGGAACTCCGAAGGTGACCGAAAACGGAGGTCCGGTAACGTAAGTGGTGATTCCCGACACCTGCCAGCCGCCGATCACCGCGTCGGCAACCTTGTTGATTCCGCCGAGGAACTGTCTGCCGCGTCCGAACGGCAATTCATACATGTAGTTGAAGACGAGGCTGTGCCGGCGGATGCCGGAGCTGTTGCCATAATCCAACCCGGGGAAGTTCGGATTCTGCGGCGCGCCGACGGCTTCCAGGTTGTCCAGGCTGCGCGTCCAGGCGTACTCCAGTTGGAACAGGAGCCCCTTGCTGAAACGTCTGGTTACGCCCAACTGAAACTGGCCGAAATTCTGAGACGCGCCGCTGCGCGTTGCCAGGATGCCCGCCCATGGCTGATAGGGACGCTGATTCTGAGTGGTCACGTTCGGCGTCTGGGTGCGCGGGACGTTAATGTCCCCGAAGAACCACTGGAGATGGTGCGACTGGCTGCCGGCATACGTGGCGCGAACCGCCCAATCGGAATTGAATTGATGTTCCAGCGTGGCGTTCCACTGCTGGATGGCGGCGTTCTTGAAATCCCGCTGCATGGCGTAGATGGTGGGGTTGGGAGAAGCTCCGGCAACGGCCTGCAGGGCCGCCGGGAAGGGGTTGGCGAACGTGATGTCAGGCACAAAGGGAGCAGACGGCTTGCCGGGGAGTTGAGTGATGAAGTTGGATCCGGCGAACCCGCCCAGACCACCCACCCAGGGAGGGCTCAGGATGTCATCCCGCCCACCGACGTAAGCGGGGTTGAAGTTGTAGTAGACCCCATACCCGGCGCGGAATACGGTTCTTGAATCATTGAACGGGCGATAGGCAAACCCGATGCGCGGCCCCCAGTTGTTCTTGTCCCCGATCATGTAGCGGGAAGGGATTCCCAGCGCCTTGGTGATGGTGAAGTTGTAGGCGTTAAACATTGCCCGGGAGGCTCCCACGGGCGGAAAGACGGCTGTGTCTGAATCCTGGGGCAGCGCCAGACGGTTCGTTCCAGGGTCCCAATAGGTGGAGTAGCCGTTCTGCCAGTTCCAGGGCGTCTGGTACATGTAGCGCACGCCGTAGTAGATGGTCAGGTTCCTGCGCGCCTGCCAGGTGTCCTGCGCATAGGCTTCCGTGTCCCAGTTCCAGTACACGCCTGAGAATACCCCGGCGAGACCCGTCACCGACTGGTTCACCGCGCCCAGGAGGAAGTCGGCGTAGGCGTTGCCCTGGGAGGTGGGTTGATTCGGCCACCCTTTATTGCCGGTCCACTGGCCGTTGAAGCTGAACGTGCCCAGGGGGGCGTTGGGGTTCGGGCCGTAGCTCTTGTAAGTAGTGGTCTGGGCGCCGAACTTAAAGGTGTGCTTCCCTTTCACCCAGGTGATGTTATCGGTCCACTCCATATCGAAGGCATGCGAATAATAACCCTTGCCGTAGTCGTAGAACATGCCGGTGTAGCCGCCGATGTTCATTGTCGGCAATCCGCGGTTGGGGCTCGGTGTCAATTGGGGGAACAGCGTGGTGGGATCAAAATCGAGGTTCATTCCGGTGCGGATGTTGGGGTGATCGAACCAGGCGAAGCGGAAATCGTTCAGGAGCGTCGGGCTGAAGGTGTGCGTCTCCACCAGGCTGTAGCCGAACGTCTTGTAGCCGAAGTTTGACGCCTGGCCGTAAGTGGACGGGTAATTCTGCTGCACTCCAAACGGATCGCCGATGTTGCGTGTATACACGCCGTAGAGTTGGTCCTTATTGGAGATGTTATAGTCGATGCGCAGATCCATCGAGTTCATCGACTGCGCCGCGGCGTTCAAGCCGAAGAAGTTCACGCCCGCGCCCGGGACCCCCGCGTTGTTCACCGCCTGTGTGGGCGCCGGCAAAAACTTGTTCAATGCCTGCGCCTGGGGAGTGATCATGTTCGATGGGATTTTATTGAACGGGAAAGGATTGCCCGTCCACGGGTTGTACAACTGGGTTCCTTTCGGGTCGGAGCACTCTCCGCTCGAGCCGTAACTGGAACACAGCGCGCCAAAATCGCCATTCCGCATGGCCATGCCGGGAATGGTGAGTTGCGGCGTGGTGTACGTACGGTTCCGCAAGCCCGCGTAGTCAAAGAAGAAAAACGCCTTGTTCTTCTTGATGGGCCCGCCGATGTTTACTCCGAACTGGTTGCGGACAAATGGCGAACGCGGCCTGTTGTTGGCGTTGTTGACGAACGTATTGGCATTCAGAGACTTGTTCTGGTTCAACTCGTAGGCGTCGCCGTGGAAGTTGTTGGCGCCGGACTTGGTCACCATGGTGATGGTGCCCAACTGCCGGTATTCGGCATTCGTGTTGTAAGCCTCCACCTTGAATTCCTGCATGGATTGGACCGGAGGGAGGCTGACCATGCCCATGCCATAGGAATAAGCTCCGGCTCCGTTCCCAAAGTCGTTGGCCTGCGTGCCGTTAATGGTGAAGTTAAACGAGCCCCAGTGGGTGCCGCCGCCAGTCTGTGGGCTGGAACCCGACACCTGGGCGCCCGGCACGAGGGCCATCAGCGCATCGATGGACTGGAGCGCGAGGGGGAGTTCCGCCATCTGCCGGGGCGTGATGGTTCCGCCGATGGTGGGGCTTTCGGTCTTGACCAGCGAGGCTTCCCCGCTGACCGTGACGCTCTGCTGCACCTCGCCAACCTGCAGTTGCGCGTTTACACGAACCGATTGGGAGGCGAGCACCTGAATGCCTGTGGTGCGGCTGCTCTGGAAACCTTCGCGCGACACGGTTACGGTGTACACACCGGGTTGGAGATTGGGCACGGAGTAAGTTCCGGAGGCGTCGGCTTTCGCTTTCACGCTGATTCCGGTGCCTTCGTTAGTGACGGTGACTTGCGCTTCCGGCACGCCCGCGCCGCTGGAATCGCTTACCTGGCCGACAATCGAACTGGAGATGATCTGCGCCATGCCCGCCGAAACCAGCAGGACAAGCAGCGCGGAAAGCCAACAGACTGCGGTATGTAACTTAGTTTTCACTTTGAGACTCCCTCATATTCGAGACTCATGGGAACGGCGCGCCGTTTTGCGTCATCCGCCGCTACCCGGATTCCTGAATTGTACTATTTCCTCATGACATACGCCCCGAGCGCGTGTGAACCCGGATAAGAACTGACAGCCGAAGTCCAGTAACAGGCAATAAGATCTGAATATTGTTTTGAGGTGAATGACAAGAAAGTTCCAGCGGCTCCTGTCGCACGTCCCTGATAATGGAGAGGATGCAAGAAGTTCGTACGAGGTTTGCCCCCAGCCCCACCGGGTGGCTTCATATCGGCGGCGTCCGGACGGCGCTCTTCGAGATTTTATTCGCCCACCGGCACGGGGGGAAGGCGATTTTGAGGATCGACGACACGGACCGGCAGCGGCTGGCGCCCGGCGCGATCCAGGCCTTGATCGAGGACCTGAGCTGGGTGGGGTTGCATTTCGACGAGGGACCATCGGATGAGGAGATCGCCCTGGCGGATGAGGGGTACAAGGGCGGGTTCGGAATCGGAGGTCCGCTGAAGCCCTACGTTCAAAGCCAGCGGGTGGCGCGATATCAGGAAGTTTCGGAGGAGTTGATCCGCCTTGGGCACGCCTACCGGTGCGATTGCACGGCGGAGAGGCTCGAGAAGGAGCGGCAAGAGCAAACCGCGCGGCGGGAGGCCGTGGGCTATTCCGGCTATTGCCGCGGCCGGAACGTGCCCGCCAGTGTACCTCATGTGGTTCGCTTTCGGATTCCCGAGGACCGGGCGATTGTGCTGGCGGACGCGGTGAAAGGCGAGGTGCGATGGGAGCAGATCATCCTGCGGGATCCCGTATTGCTCAAAAGCGACGGGTTTCCCACCTATCACCTGGCGACCGTGGCGGACGACCACGATATGAAGATTTCGCATGTGCTGCGCGCCGATGAATGGCTCTCCACGGCTCCGCTCCACCTGTTGCTGTTCGAGGCGCTCGGATGGGAGGCGCCGGTGTTCGCGCATCTGCCGCCCGTGCTGGGGACGGACGGCAAGAAGCTTTCGAAACGGCATGGCGCGACGTTCCTGCGGACCTTTCGGGAGGCCGGCTACTTGCCGGAGGCGATATTAAACTTCATGGCGCTGATCGGCTGGTCGCCGGGGGAAGGGGAACAGGAGGAGATCTTCACTCTCGAAGAGCTGACGCGCAGGTTTTCTCTGGAGCGTGTGAACAACGCGGGCGGGGTGTTCTCCTACGAGAAGCTGAAGTGGATGAACGGCGTGTACATCCGAAAGCTGGCGGCGGAGGAGTTGGAGGCGCGATTGCGGCCAATCCTGGTTGCAGCCGGTTTGCGGGTGGATGAAGAGAAACTGATGCGCATCACGCCGCACATCCAGCAGCGGCTGGAGTTGCTGCCGGATGCCATTCCTCTTGTGGAGTTCCTGTTCAAGGAAGCCATCGAACGCGATTGGAGCGCCATGCTGAAGAAAGGCATGGACGCGGCGAAGGCGCGTGAAATCTGCGCGCGAGGGGCCGAGGCCCTGGCCGCGATAGAAGGGTTCGACGCCGCCTCCGCGGAAGCAGCATTGCGGAAGCTGGCGGAAGAGTCGGGTTTGGCGGCGGGGCCGGTGTTCACGGTGATACGAATCGCGGTCACCGGCCAGAAGGTAACACCGCCGCTGTTCGAATCCATTTATGCCCTGGGACAGGCGGAATCGGCGCAGAGGTTGCGGGAGACGGCGGAGTTGCTGGCCAAAGAGGTCCGTTAAGTCAAGGCCGCTTCTGGGATTTCTCGATCTTCGCCCAGGTATCCCGCAGGCCAACGGTGCGGTTGAAAATGAGCTTCCCGGGTGTCGAGTCCTTATCCACCGAGAAGTAGCCGAGACGCTCGAACTGGAAGCGGCTACCCGGCGCAAGGCGGACGCCGGGCTCGATCTTCGCGGCGCGCACCTGGAGCGAGTTTGGGTTGAGGCGCGCGGTGAAGTCGTCGCTTTCGTCCTGGCCGGCGGAATCTTCGGGAAGGAAGAGGTTGTCGTAGAGCCGCGCTTCGAAGTCCAGGGCGTGGGCCGCGGAGACCCAATGGATGGTGGATTTCACCTTACGTCCGTCGGGCGCGTTGCCTCCGCGCGTGGCCGGGTCGTATTGGCAGCGGATTTCGACAATCTCGCCCGTGGATGGGTCCTTCACCACTCCGGTGCAGGTGACCAGATAGGCGTAGCGCAGGCGAACTTCGCGGCCGAGGGCCAGACGGTAGTATTGCTTCGGCGGATCTTCGCGGAAGTCTTCGCGCTCGATGTAGAGAACTCTTGAAAAGGGCACGTTGCGGCTTCCCATGGAGGCGTCCTCGGGATTATTCACGGCATTCATCTGCTCGACGAGGTCCTCCGGGTAGTTTTCGATGACGACGCGGATGGGGTCGAGGACGGCCATCACGCGAGGGGACCGGACGTTGAGATCTTCCCGAAGGCAATGTTCGAGCAGGGAGTACTCGACGATACCGTTGGTCTTTGAAACCCCGATGCGGCCGCAGAAGAGTCGAATGGCCTCCGGACTATAGCCACGGCGGCGGAGACCCGACAACGTGGGCATGCGGGGATCATCCCATCCGGCGACATGGCCCTTTTCGACCAGCATGAGCAGTTTGCGTTTGCTGAGGACTGTGTTGGTGAGGTTTAGGCGGTCAAACTCGATCTGCCGCGGATGGTGAATTCCCAACCGGTCCAGGTACCAATCGTAGAGCGGGCGGTGATCTTCGAACTCGAGGGTGCAGATGGAATGGGTGATGCCCTCGATGGAATCGCTTTCGCCGTGGGTGAAATCGTACATCGGGTAGATGTTCCACTTGTCCCCGGTGCGGTGGTGCGAGGCATGCAGAATGCGGTACATGACGGGATCGCGCATGTTGAAGTTGGGCGAAGCCATGTCAATTTTCGAGCGGAGGGTGCGGGCGCCGTCGGGGAACTCGCCGGCGCGCATGCGCTCGAACAGGGCCAGGTTCTCTTCGACGGAGCGGTTGCGGTAGGGACTTTCCTTGCCGGGTTCCGTGGGCGTACCGCGGTATTCGCGAACCTGTTCGGCGGTCAGGTCGCAGACATAGGCATTGCCTTGTCTGATGAGTTGGACGGCCCATTCATAAAGCTGATCGAAATAATCGGAGGCGTAGAAGAGGCGATCGCCCCAGTCGAAGCCAAGCCAGCGGACGTCCTCGATGATCGACTCGACGTATTCCGTCTCTTCCTTGCATGGGTTCGTGTCATCAAAGCGGAGATTGCACTCTCCCCCGAACTCGATGGCCAGCCCGAAGTTGAGGCAGATGGATTTGGCATGGCCGATATGCAGATACCCGTTGGGCTCGGGAGGAAACCGGGTGCGTACTTTCTTTCCAAACTTCCCGGATTCGTTGTCTTTCAGGATGATGTCCCGTATGAAATTGGAAGGCTGGGCCTGCTCCTCTTTGACGAGACTACCCGTATTTACAGCGTCGCTGGACATGAAATCAGTATAGCCACGTGGGGTAGGCAGGCGAGAAACGACGAAGGCCGGGTCCATGCCCGGACCCGGCCTTCGCGCAATTATGTCAGGGTGTCAGAACTGGAAGCGCAGCGTGTACTGCATCTCGCGTCCGCGGTTGGTGACAGCCTGCGCCGTGGAGCGTCCAAACAGGGAGTTCCCCACCGAAAGCACCGGGTTGGCCCACATCAGGGAGTTCGTCAGGTTGTAGGCCTCGAAGCGGAATTCGAGCTTATAGCGTTCCTTGATGGGGAAAATCTTCGAGACGGTTCCATCCAGGTTCCAGAAGATGGGTCCGGTGATATTGCTGTACTGGTATGGATTGGTGCGCGGAGTGAAGGGGGTCGGCACCTTGAAAGCAGCCGCGTTGAACCACAGGGCGGGGCCGGGGTTGCTGATCTCCGGATTACCCACCACATCGGCCTGCGGGAAACGCAGGAACTCGCCGGAGCGGTAGGTGTAGATGCCGCTGAACTGCCAACCGCCGATGATTCCATTGAGCACGGGATGCATTGCGGAGCCGATCTTGCGGCCCTTGCCGACCGGCAGGTCGTAAGTGCCGGCGACGGTGGCGCGGTGGCGGGCATTGTTCGAGCCGAGCCAGAAGACCTGGTTGACGTAGGTCTGTGGATCGTTGAAGTAGGCTTCGTTTCTCTCCTGGTTGTAGTTGTAGGCAAACAGGATGCTGGCGCCGGCGGCGTAGGTCCGCTGCACGCGCAACTGGAGCGCCTGGTAACGACCGCGCCAGTCGCCGACGTTGTTCATGGTGAGGGTACTGTACTGCGGATAGGGGAGCAGGAGCCTGCCCCTGGTTACCGTAGCCTGATTGCGCAGATCTCCCGGAAAGACATCCCGGGTGAGGTAGTTGAAGAATGGATTCGAGATATTCTGCGAGAGTTGGGCTTTATAGGTGTAGCCAAGGTTGGGATCCGCCATGTTCATGGGTACATCGTGCGGCACGTAGCGGCCGAAATTCATGAACCAGGTGGCGTCCACCTTGAACTGGCCGGGAATCTCCCGCATGATCGTGAAGTTGACGCGGTCGTTGACCTGGGGATGATAGTCCTGGCTGGGCCAGTTGGCGGGGTTCCCGACATTTGTGAAGGCACCCAGTGTTTTGCCGATGGGCAATTGGAGAGGGTTCGAATCGGCTGGGAAAGGATTCGACAGGTAGGCCTGCGGGCGGCCTTCGACCATGGGGAGCGGGTTGGAAGTCTGGCTGAAGCCCGGGCACCAGGTGCAGGCTGCCAGGGTGTTGGCCCCGCCAACGGCATTGCCCGCAACCACGGGCACGACGTAGCGGGCGAAGCCGATGTTCAACGCCGTCTTGTCGTTCACGCGGAACGCCATGCCGAGCCTGGGGAGGAAGATGTGCTTCGGCGTGGTCCAGGCTTTACGATTGTTGCTGTCGGTGAACACCCAGGCTCCGTTGTACTTGGGAGTGGAGAGGGCAAGCAGGTCAGAGGGGATCACCGGCGGCGACTTCTGGATGGCTGGGTTGGGAACGCTCAAGTCGAGATAGCGCGAGAAGATGTCGTGGTCATCGTAAGGGCCGGATTCCCATTCGTGCCGCAAGCCGATGTTGATCGTCAGGCGGCGGCTGACTTTCCAGTCGTCATGAATGAAGGTGCCGATGAAAGGCGCGCGCATGGTCTGGAACGGATATCCGCGGGCTACCGAGTTATTGTCGACCACGCCCAGAAGGAACGACGCGTAGGCGTCGCCCGAGAGAGCGGTGTCCGGCGACAGGTAGGTGTTCGCGGTCGAGGTGGGATAGAAGTTCCAGTTCATGAGGTTCGGGAAGATTCCGATTCCCACGTGATAGCGGTACTCCGCTCCGACTTTGATGTAGTGCGAACCCCGCTGGTGGGACGCCTTGCCGCTGAACGAATAGTGATGCGGATGCTGGTACCAGTAGCTACCCTTGCCGAAAGTGGAAGCAGTCTGGCCGTTGACAATCACGTTCGGGTAGTAGACCAGAGGCATGTCTTTGACGTAGGGAGTATACCAGGGGTTGTTGGGCCAGAACTGGGCCAGGCCCTTTTCACCGACGGCATATTCGGGCGCGGAGTAGTCGTCCTCGAGCATCGCGTAGCTGGCGCGGAAATTCAGGACGGTTCGCGGAGACATGGTGTAGACGGCATCGCCGGCGATGTTGCGCGAGTTCATGATGCCGCCGTTGTCGTTGGGCATGGCGCGCGAATTGTTGGGGGTGTAGTTGCCCTGGTCGAGGGTGGTGCGGAATTGGGAGTACCGTCCGAACACCTTCAGCTTGTCGGTGATCATCCAGTCGGTCTTGTCGGAAAAATTGGCGTTCTTCATCGGCCAGGGGTAAGAAGCCTTGAAGTTGTTTGAGCCGCTCAAGTCGTCGCCGGGGTTGTTCGGTCCCCAGATATCCTGCATGATGCGCTTGGAAGTGGGGTCGATTCTGCTCGCCGGGATGATGTTGCCGCCGAAGGGTTGGCGAGTGGCGGTGTTGGTCGCCACGTTGAGGACGGTGGTTACCGGATCGAAGATGGTACGCAGAGTGCCGGTACGGGTGAGGGACCTCGAGTAATCGCCGTTACGCTCGAGGTCGGTGGGCATGGTGCGGATGGCATCGCGCGGTTCCTTCGTGCGCCAGCCTTCGTAGGTCACGAAAGTGAACAGTTTGTTCTTCTTGATGGGTCCGCCGACCGTGCCGCCCCAGATATGGTTGCGGACGAAGTTCCGCGTACGCGTGATGGGATTCACCACCGCATTCAGAGAAGGATTTCTGCCGAAGTAATAAGCGGTTCCATGGATTTCATTGGTTCCCGATTTCATCGAGACCGAAAGCGTGCCGCCGGCGGAGTGGCCGAATTCGGCATCCACCGAGTTCTGCTGGATGGAGAACTCCTGGACGGCGTCCATGGGCGGCGCGTAGGAGCCTTTGGGTCCGATTTGCAGCGGCGCTCCGTCAAGCAGCAGGTCGTTCTTGGTGGACGTACTTCCGCCGACATCCATTTGTGAGGAAGACCACATAAAAAACGGATTCTTTTCCGCCGTGTAGCGGCTGACGACGGCGGGGTCGAGCAGCGCCAGGGTGAACGGGTTGCGCGCTTTGACCGGCAGATCCATGAGCATCTTGCGGTCGATGGTCAACTCGCGGGTGGAGGTGTTGAATTGCAGAGATACGGCTTGGGCGGAGACATTGATGGTTTCGACAACCGCGCCGGGTTTCAACTGAAAATTCACCGTGACGTCGGCGCGTGTCTGGACGAGGACGCCCTCCTGCGACTGGGTGGAAAAGCCGGCGAGTTCCGAGGTGACGACATAGGTGCCCGGTTCGACGTTGTCGAAGAGGTAGGCTCCGTTGTCTCCGGTGGTCCGGGTGGCGGTGACACCGGTTCCCGTGTTGCGGATGGTGACTTTGGCTCCGACGATGGCGGCGTCGGTTGAATCTGTAACGATGCCCTGCAGCTTGGCCCGGAAATCCTGGGCGAACGCGGCATGGAAAGCAAGTAAAAGGGCAATTATGAATTGGACTGCCTTCATAAAGTTCCTCCCTGAAGTGAGTTTTATCAACTCTATGACGTGCGGAGGGCGATGTCAAGAGTTTAATCGATAAACCGTTCGTCTAACAGCCTTTACTGGTAGGAAGCCAAGCGAATCGTGGCCTGCTCATAGGTCAACACCCCGAAGTCCAGCCCCGGCGCCGTAAAGCGGCCGGTATCGGTGAAGGGAGCGGCGCCGACGCCAAGCAGACCGCCGGGCATCGACTGATCCCCAAGAGCAAACGTATCCGACTTGGGAAGGCTCGAGAGGACCCACGCGGGTATGGTGAACTTGCCGGCGGCAACCTTCTCCGCGCAGAGAAAACCACCCACCACCTGCTGATTGGCGGAGAGCCCGGCAATGAGCGCGAACTCCTTATTTATCGTGTGGGCGGCCCGGAAGGCGCTACCGAGGGTGGCGCCACGAAACCGATTATCCGCCGGTCATTCCGTCCGTAGACGCTGAAGTTGTTACGATCAGGCCGCGTCATGCGTCCCGCTCATGACGACTATCGGCGCGTTCTTCAAATGAGAAGCGCGGCGCGGATATAAATCTACTTTACCGATCCGGCGCATCATCGGGTGTGGTTTATCGACGCAAGCGGCCGGAAGCGGGTGGCGCATGAGGGAATCGCCTTTCCCAACGGCGTGCGGTTGTCGCCGGACCAGGCGTTCCTGATGGTGGCGGACACGGCAAGCCGGTGGGTGTGGTCGTTCCGCGTCCAGGCGGATGGCTCACTTGTTGATGGCATGCCATTCTACCGGTTGGAGACTCCCGATGAAGTCGAGTCGGGGCCGCCGCGAAGCGGGGCGGATGGGTTTACGGTGGACACCGGCGGATATCTGTACATCGCCACGAAACTGGGGATCCAGATTGCCGATCCGATCGGGCGCGTGGTGGGCATTTTGAACAAGCCGCGGAGCGCGGATCCGTCGAACGTGGTGTTCGGAGGGGCGGACATGCAGACGTTGTACGTGACCACGAGGGACAAGGTGTACCGGCGCGCGGTGCGGCGCAAGGGGGCGCCTCCGAGGCCGAGGTTGTAGGGATAACTCACCGCCGGCGGGCGGGTCTTTCAGGTTCAAAGAATGCGCGAGGAACCGGGCGCGGCCGCTGATGGCTGTCAGGTCATTGATGTCCTGGCCGGCGCCGTAGGGTTCTCCACGCTCGGCATAAATGCCGAAGGGAGAGTGGTAGTGAGAAGATGAAAAGATGTTCGCGCTGCCGTATGGGGAAAGTGAACTCCCGGTGAAGGTGCGTGGGGACCTGATCCGTCACCGCGAGATGGCTCCCGTCGAAGATGAGCCGGCGGCGGTACGCGAGGCGTTGCGGAACCCGATTGGATCCCCGCCGTTGAGCAACATCGCGCGGAAGGGGGAGCGCGTAGCGCTGGTGGTGAACGACATCACTCGGCTCACCCGTTCGGACCTGATGTTGCCGGCGGTTGTGGAAGAACTGAATGAGGCGGGGATTCCGGACAGTGACATCCTGATTGTGTTCGCGCTGGGGATACACCGGCCGCAGACGGAGGGGGAACGCCGGCGGATCCTGGGCGAGGAATTATACGGGCGTCTGCGGTCAGTGGATCATGACGCCTACGACGAGGCGAACCTGGTTACGATCGGCCGGACGCGGTTCGGAAACACCGTGGAAATCAACCGGATGGTGCATGAAGCGGACCGGGTGATCCTGACGGGGGAGATCATTTATCACCTCATTGCCGGCTACAGCGGAGGGCGCAAGAGCCTTGTGCCCGGGGTGGCCGGGGCGCGAACCACGACATTCAATCACCGGATGATTTTCGATCCGCGGTGCCGTTCCGGCGCGCTTGAGGGGAATCCGGCGCATGAGGATCTGCTCGAGGGGGCGCGGTTGGCGGCTCCGGATTTTCTGCTGAATCTGGTGCTGCGTCCGGAAGGGCGGCTGGTGAAAGCCGTGGCCGGAGATTTCGACGTGGCGCATCGCGCGGGGTGCGCCGTAGTGGATGAGATGCTGCGCGCCGAACTCGACGAGCCGTACGATCTGCTGGTGGCGTCCGCGGGCGGGTATCCGCTGGACATCGATTTGCGGCAAGCCCACAAGGGGCTGGAGAATGCCGCGCGGGCGTTGAAACAAGGCGGCACGATTCTGTTTTATGCGGAATGCCGCGGAGGGGCGGGGCATGCTTCCTTCGAGGAATACATCGCGCGTTACGCGAATGACAGGGAGATGGAGCGGGCGTTGAAGGAGAAGTTCGAGGTGGGCGGGCACAAGGCGTGGTGGATTGCGCGCCTGGGGCGCTTATACGATGTGCACCTCGTTTCGGCGCTCGATGAGGAGTTCGCGCGCCGCTGTCACTTTCAGCCCGTCCGTCCGGAGAATCATCAGCGGCATCTGGATGGATTGCGCCATAGGGCGGGAAAGAACGCGCGGGTGGGCGTGCTGCCCTACGCCGGCTTTACCTTGCCGCGCGTTTCGAGAAAGGCTCCGGTTGCGGTATGAACCGACCGCATATTTTTCGCCGCGGCCGCGATGGCGCGGACGGCGGAGGTGAAGACCCGGACCGCGCTCCGGGGCACGCGGCATTCGCACTTCAGCGGCAAGCGGAAGGCGGTGGCGGCAAATCAGAAGATCGAAGCGGCGGGCATTTGCGAACGGGAAGAGGCCGCGCGCGGGGGTGTGAACCTGCCGTATGCATGGCTGCGCGAGGAGCAATTGTTCAACGATGCGTCCGTTCGCGTGGTGGCGGAGATGCCTCCGGCCGCGGGAACGGTGTATGCCTCGAAGGCAATCGCGGCCGCCAAGCACGCGCATACCGGTTCGCAGAGCCGGCGCGGGCCATCCGGACGCGGGCTCCACTCGAGTATTCTTACGATTTCGACTTATTCATTCAACAAACCATTTTACGAGCTTCTCGGGAAATTTAACGATTCATGCGGTATTCTCTTATTTTGCTGATTGCCCTGCCGCTTCATGCGCAACTCACGGGCGGGGGGCTGACGGGATTTGTGTTCGATCCAAGCGGCGCGGTGATTCCAGATGCGCGGATCGAGGTAAAGGATGCGCTACACGGGGTCGCGCGCGCGGCGCGCACGGGCTCCGATGGGTCCTACCGGGTTTCGCAACTGCCGGTCGGAGTCTACCAGGTGAGCGCGGCCAAGGATGCCTTCCGGACGGATGAGCGGGAGCGGGTGGCGGTTGAAGTGGATTCGGTGCGGCGGCTCGATTTCACACTGACCTTGGGCACGGATACGGTGTCGATCGACGTGCCTTCGGCGCGCCTGCAAGTGGAGGCTTCCGATTCCGGCGCCATTCTCGAAAGCAGCCGCATCGAGGCGCTGCCGTTGAACCGGCGCGGATTCCTGCAGTTGGCGCTGCTGACTCCGGGTGCGGCTCCCCCGGTGCAGGATTCGGAGCTCTCGTCGCGGGGTACGTTCGCGGCGCACGTGAACGGCGGCAGGGAAGAGTTCAACAATTTCCTGCTGGACGGCATGGACAACAACGATCTGTACACGAACCGCTACGTGCTGGAGCCGTCCGTGGATACCATTGCCGAGTTCAAGATTACGGCGGGGAGCTATTCGGCCGAGTACGGGCGCAGCGGCGGCGCGCAGGTGAACGTGATCACGCGCGGGGGAAGCAACCAGTTCCACGCACTGGGCTACGAGTATCTGCGAAACCGTGTACTCGATGCGCCGAATTACTTTGACGCCGGGACAGCGAACAAGTATGTCAGGAACCAGTTCGGCGGCACATTTTCCGGACCTTTACGGAAAAACAAGACCTTTTTCTTTCTGAACATCGATGCGCTGCGGGAACGGAGCGGGCTGGCGCGGCTGGCGACGGCGCCCACGGCCGCGGAGCGCACCGGTGACCTGAGCGGACGGTCCTCCCCCGTGATCGACCCCTTCACACGCCGGCCCTTTCCCGGCAACATCATTCCCGAGACGCGGATCAACCGCGTGTCGAAGCTGGTGCTGGGACTGTTTCCCATGCCGAATCGCGAGGGTACGGCGGGAAACTACCTGGCGCAGCCGGTGCTCTCGAACAATTTCGCACAAGGCGGCGGGCGCGTGGATCAGTACGTGCGCGGGGGTGGAATTGTGACGGTGCGTTATCTGTATAGCAGGCAGAACCTGTTCGAGCCGTACGCCGAAGAAACGACGGATGTTCCGGGCTACGGCGACTTCGTGGGCAACACGGGGCATAATGCGATGGCGCACTATCTTCAGCCCGCGGGAGCGAACCTGGTAAACAGCTTGCGCGCCGGAGTGAACCGCTCGACGCGGAGCGCGCTGCCGCAAAACTACCAGCGCAATATCGCATCCGAATGGAATGTGCCGTGGCTGGGAGCTATCGACACGCGGGACTACGGCTATCCGTTCTTCAACATTCAGGGATATTCGGCGGTGGGCGACGCCACGCCGCTGCCGCTGCTGCGTTACACCACGACGTACCAGTTGCAGGACGACGTGTCCTGGATCCGCGGGCGGCATGCGTTCAAGACGGGTTTCGAGGCGCGCAACAACCGGGCCAACGGGAACGTCGATCTGCTGGCGCGCGGGTCGCTCTCCCTGTCGGGAGCGGTGTCGGGCAGCGGGATCAGCGACCTGCTGCTGGGGATCCCCACCTTCGCGCTCCAGGCAAAGCTCGACAACACGCAGACGCTGCGCACCACGTCGTACAACGCTTACTTCCAGGATGAACTGAAGCTGACAACGCGGTTCAATCTGACGCTGGGGTTGCGCTATGAGTACAACACCCCGGCGACGGACCCCTACGACCGTATGTCCATTTATGATCCTGCCACGGCGCGGATTCTCAGGGTGGGCATGCAAGGCGTGACGCGGTCCGGAATCTATCCGGACCGGAACAACTTCGCGCCGCGGGCGGGCTTTGCGTGGAGCGTGCGTCCGCGGACGGTGATCCGCGGCGGGTATGGGTTGTATTACGACAGCGGCATGCTGGTGCAGGTCTCGTCGCAGTATTTCAATCCGCCGTTCTTCACGCTGCGCGCGTTCTTTCCCACGGCAACGCAGTTGATCACGCTCGATAATCCGTTTCCGGCGACGGGCGGAATCTCTCCCGTCTCGCCGAGCACGCTGAACAGCGGCTTGACGACGGCCTACATACAGCACTGGAGCTTCCACGTACAGCACCAGGCGGGCAATGCGACCACGGTGAGCGTGGGGTATGTGGGATCGGCGGGGGCGCACCTCATCCGGTCGCGGGATTTGAACCAGGCGCGGCCGGGGTCCGGCGACCTGGCTCCGCGGCGGCCGCATCCCGAGTACAGCGGGATTATCTACATCGAGGGTTCGGGAAATTCGAACTACCATTCCCTTCAGGCGTCTGTTGACCGGCGGTTTTCAAAGCGCTTTTCCTTGCTGGCGGCGTATACATGGTCGAAGTCGATCGACGACACGTCGGCGTTTCTGAGCACGAAGCCGGACAAGAATTTTCCGCAGGACAGCCGGAATTTTCACGCCGAGCGGGCCGTGTCGAGCTACGACATCCCGCACCGGGCGACGGCGTCCTTCGTTGTGAACCTGCCTTATAAGCTGGAGTTTCGCGGCATTACGGTGTTGCAAGGCGGGCAGCCGTTCACGCCCCTGTTACGGTTCGATAATTCGAATACCGGGAATACCGGAGGGAATTTCGGATCGGACCGTCCGAATGTAGCGGGGAATCCGCATCTCGACAACCGGACACCAGACCGGTGGTTCAATACATCGGCGCTGGTGGTTGCGCCGAAGTATACGTTCGGCAACGCCGGGCGGAACATTGTGCGGGGCCCCGCCTATGTCACCTTCGACGCGGCGCTGGCGCGGCGATTCCGGCTGACGGAGCGGATGCAGGCGACGCTGGAGGCGCAGGCGTTCAACCTCACGAACCGGACGAATTTCGATCTGCCGGAGCGTTACGCCGACGAGCCGGCGACATTCGGCCATATCTTTTCGGCGAAGCCTCCGCGGCAGGCGCAGGTGGCGCTGCGGGTGAGTTTTTAGGGAGCGGAGATGGAACATCTGGAACAGGTAGCGAAGAAATTGGGGATTGGTAAGATCCGGCGGCACTTGTTTCTCTGCGCCGATCAGACCAAGCCGGCTTGCTGTACGAAAGAAGACGGGCTCGCCACGTGGGATTATGTGAAGAAGCGGTTGGCGGAACTTGGGTTGACGCAGGGCGAGGGAATTGTCTATCGCACAAAGGCGAATTGTTTGCGTGTGTGCCAGCAGGGGCCGATTGCGCTGGTGTACCCGGAAGGCGTGTGGTACCACTCGGTGACGCCCGAGGTGGCGGAGCGGATCATTCAGGAGCACCTCATCGGCGGGCGTCCGGTGAAGGAGTTTATGTTCGCCCGCAACCCGCTGGCGGGTTGAGAGAAAATACCGGCATGCACTTGCGCGAGTTGTTCGATTTGAGCGGCAAAACGGCGCTGGTTACGGGCGGATCCGGGATTTTCGGAACGCCGATTTGCGAAGCGCTGGCGGAGGCGGGGGCGCACGTCATCATTGCGTCGAGGAATCTGGCGCACTGCAAGGAAACGGCGAATGGGCTGGCGGCGCGCGGCCTGCACGCGGCGGCGGATCAATATGACCAGGCGAGCGAGGAATCGATTCTCGCGTTGCGCGCGCGGCATCCGGCGATTGACGTGCTGGTCAACAATTCGGTGGCGAGGCCGATGCGGCGGTATGATCAGCCGCTCGAAGCCTGGCGGGAGTCGATGGAGGTGAATGCCACGGGATTGTTCGCCATCAGCCGGGCGTTTCTGGAACACATGATGGCGCGCCGCCGCGGTTCGATCATCAACATCGGATCCATTCAGAGCGTGGCGGCTCCGGATTTTCGCAACTACGAGGGCACGGCGATGACGACGCCCCCGGATTACCACTTCCACAAGCACGGGCTCATTGGATTAACGCGCTACCTGGCGGCAATGGCGGGGCCGTACAACGTGCGGGTAAACGCCATCAGCCCCGGCGGGTTTGAGACAGCGGCGACGCCGCCGTTGTTTCGCGAGAATTATTGCCGGAGGGTGCTGCTGCGGCGCATGGCCCATCACGATGACATCAAAGGAGCTGTCGTGTATCTGGCTTCACAGGCATCGGCTTACGTGACGGGACAGAATCTGATCGTGGATGGGGGGTATACCGCTTAGGCGAGCGCGGTATTCCCCCAAGCCTATAAAGGTATATTTCGCGTCAGCCGATCGTTTCCATATAAGAAGATTTAGGCTGCGATTCGTTGGAACTAAAGCAGTTGTTGTACTATTCAGCGGCTTTGATTTCAGCCTTGGCGGTACAGGGAAACGATAGTGTACTCGAGTCATTCTTTGGTAAGCGATCATCACAAACTTCTCCTGCTTGCTCCATCGTATAGTGACGCGGACAAGTTCGGATTTCGCGATGTGATTCACAACGGCGATCTACATGAAGTGCTGTTGTCTGATCTCCAGCGGTTGCGCGGCGAGGTGTATTTGAGAGACGGCGCCATCGGCGCTTCGCAACTCACGGCAGACGGCAGGCACGTGGTAGGGGCCGACGCCATGAGTTGGCACATTATCTCTTTGAATGATTTCGGGAAAGTGCGCGGCTGCTACCGGCATCTGGCGCACCCGGCGGCCGTCCGCTACGAGCAGATGATGCTGAGTAAGTCGCCACTGGCGCAAAGCCCGGAGTGGGGCAATGCGTGCCGGAGCGCGGTGGAGAATCTGCTGCGGGAGACGAGAAGCGGCAATCTCTCCTGCGCCGAGGTGGGTGGCTGGGCGGTTGCCGAGGAGTTGCGACATACGGCCGAAGCGCTCCGCATTGCTCTCACCGGATACGCGATGGGGGATTTGTTGGGCGGCTGTTTGGGGTTCGGGACGGTGACCAGAAGAAATTGTTCGGCGGCCATCCTCCAGCGGATCGGCGCGCGGCCTTTGCGCCTGGGCGATATCGAGATGCCTTCGTACTTCGACCCGGGCTATCGCTGCGAGATGGAACTTCTCCAGTTTGATTCGCGGGAATTGAATCCGAAGTATGCGCCTTTGAAGGACAAGATTCGCGCACACCTGGCGGCGCTGCCCGTGATTTGCGGAGGAGTGTCCTTCATCCGGTTCCATGAGAGCATGGTCCGCGAAACGAAGGCTCCCCTCGCCAGCCGGCACGCGGCTTGAGGCATCCGATGGAAACGGCTTGCCCGCTTTCGGCGACAGGGGGCGCGCGGAATGCCGGAGAGCGGCTGGGGCAGGCAATTGCAGCCTGGGAGGCGGCGTTGGGATCCCGCCACGTCATCATCGAGGAATCGCAACGGCGGGCGGCGGAGTCGGCCACCTTCCTGACCCGGCAATCGATTCCCGCGATTCTGCGTCCGGGCAACCGCGCGGAGGTGCAAGAGACCCTGCGCATCGCAAACCGGTTCGGGGTTCCGTTGTACGCGGTGAGCACGGGGAAAAACTGGGGCTATGGATCCCGGGTTCCGGCGGCGGATGGCTGCGCGCTGGTGGAATTGCGCAGGCTAAACCGCATTGTTGCCTTTGACGAAAAACTGGCTCATGTAACGGTGGAACCCGGCGTCACCCAGCGGCAGTTATTCACCTTTCTGAAAGAAAACGGGTCGAAGCTGTGGATGGATGCGACGGGCGCGAGTCCGGACTGCAGTCTGATAGGCAACACGATGGAGCGCGGTTTTGGGCATACTCCCTACGGAGATCATTTTGCGCACTGCTGCGGGCTGGAAGTGGTGCTGCCGGACGGGGAAACGGCGCGGACGGGGTTTGCGGGGTGGGAAGGCGCGCATGCCGCCGCGGTCTACCGCTGGGGATTGGGGCCGAGCGTGGATGGTTTGTTCACGCAATCCAATCTTGGGATTGTCACCCGGATGACTGTTTGGCTGATGCCCGCGCCGGAATATTTTCAGGCATTTTTCTTTCGCTGCGAGGAGAGGCACGGGCTCGGTCCGCTGATGGATGCGTTACGTCCCCTGCGGCTGAACGGAACGCTGCGGAGCACCGTTCATGTGGGCAATGATTACAAAGTCCTCTCGGGCATCCGGCAATATCCCTGGGAGGAAGCGGAAGGAAGGACGCCCTTGCCGGAAGGCGTAATGGCGCGGTTCCGCGGGAAACTGCAGTTTGGCCGCTGGAACGGGTCGGGGGCACTGTACGGGTCAAAGAGGCAAGTGGCGGAAGGAAGACGCCTGGTGCGAAAGGCGCTCGAAGGCAAGGTGGGCCGGTTGCAGTTTCTCGATGAGGACACCTTGCGGCTTGCCGAACGCTTCGCTAAGCCATATCAGTGGCTCACGGGCTGGGACTTGAGCCGGACGCTGGAACTGGCCCGGCCCGTTTTGGGCCTGATGAAGGGGGTTCCGGCAGACGAGACGCTCGGGAGTGTGTACTGGCGAAAGCGCGGTCCAATCCCGGCACAGCCGGATCCGGATCGCGACGGCTGTGGGCTGTTGTGGTATTCGCCGGTGACGCCGCTTGATGGGCGCCACGTCGAGCGGGCCAGCGGAATCGCGTTGGAAGTGCTGCCGCGGCATGGTTTCGAACCGATGATTTCGCTGTCGCTGGTGACGGAGCGAGCCGTGGCTTGCGTGGTGTCGATCTGCTACGACCGCGCGGAGGCAGGAGAAGACGGCCGGGCGATGGAATGTTATGACGAATTGAGCCGTAAGCTGATGAAAGCAGGGTACCCGCCGTACCGAATGGGGAACCAGCCGGCGAGGGGTGCGGGGTACGACTTGTTAGGGGAGAGGCTGAAGAAGGCGCTGGACCCCGGAGGCGTGCTGTCGCCGGGGCGTTATGCCCGGGTGGAGTAAGCCGCTGCCTTAGGCCGTTCCTTAGTATTCCGAACGAGATAGTACCATATTTAAGGTTGACGCCTTAGTCAATGAATGATAGTCTGAACTATGCTCCATGAGGGTTTCTGCCCTCATGTTTTTCTGGTTCGGAGGCAGTGATGATCAACAATTTGCGCCTGGGTTTCAGGGGATTGGCTCTCCTGAGCGTGATGTTCGCGTCCACAATCGCGGCAAATGCGGCGATTTTGGGAAACCTGAACATAAACGGGTCGGCCACCGTAAGTCTGACAACGATCGATTTTTTGCCCTTGCTGGGCGGAACCGGTGGATTCACGGTCGCATCAGGAACCGGCAGCTTCGCGAATCTTTTACCTAATACCGGCACAATCAAGGATCTTGATTCTACGATTCAACCCGTGGGGACGCCTCTCAACGTGCCTAACTTTGTGGTCCTGGAGGCGCTCCCGAACATGCAACTCACGTTGACGTTCATCCAGCCGGGTGTCTACTCTTCCGCGCTATGCGGCGCTTCGCCCGCGCCAGGCCAAACCTGCACTCCGACTGTGCCGGGCGGTTCTCCTTTCAACCTCCAGAATTTCGCCGGGTCTACTTCGACAGCGTCTTTTGGGGTTCTGGTGCAGGCTCTCGATACGAATACCGGAGAAGTCACCGCAGGCACGGGGACGTTCACCACCCCATTCTCGGTGCCATACCAGAGCATTCTGGCGACCCTCGGCAATAATGGCACGGTTAGCAACAATCCGTTTTCGGCCACTTTTACTCTCGATACGATCGTTCCTGAACCGGCGACAATGACGATGGGCGCGCTTGGCTTGGGTCTTATCGTGTTGGGTGCAATCCGCAGGAAGCGCGCCTAACTTCGTATCATGGTCCGAAGCGGACGGTAACCCGTAGACGGGAATTGAGGTGCGCTTTGTGACCGTTTCACCGTTACTTTGAGGACTCCGCCGGCAAACCGCCCGGCGGCGAGCCGAATGCGGTGTTAGGCGGCGGCGATGTCCCACCGTGCCGCAAGCAATCAGGCTTCGACGCATACGGCTACGCTCCATGATGCCCCGCCGTGGCGGGGGAACACATGCGATCGAGATGAATGCCGGCCTGATGGGGGACAGCATTGCTCTCTTCGGTACGACCCTGGGAAATGGCGGACTGAGGGAACGCCGCAGCATGGCATAATCGGAGGGTAGGTCCGCAAACCCGATGAGGAAGCGCATTTTCTTCGGCACGGGGCTCGTGCTGCTGGCCATTCTGGTGACGCTGGTCATCTGGCAGAGCAGCTTCAGCTTTGGCGATTTTGACCCCACCACGGCCACCCAGACGTACGTGTTCTGGGCGGTATCGACACTGGTCTTCCTGTTGACGGTGACTATCGGCTTCATACTGTTCAAGACGGCGTTGAAGCTGTATGTGGAGCGGCAGCGGAACCGGGAAGGCTCGCGGATCAAGACGCGGCTGGTCTTCGGGGCGCTGGCTTTGAGCTTCATGCCGGTGCTGTTTCTGGTGTTGTTCAGCGTTTCGGTCTTGAACTTCAACATTGCGAGGTGGTTCAGCAGGCCGGGACAGAACATCCGGTGGTCGCTGATTGAAGTGGGCGTGGCGATGGACCACGAGGCGCAGTTGCGGGCGAAGGTGCTGGCGCGGATGCTGACCGATGCGCATGAGCAACCGGGACCCGAACTGGAGAAGTTCTGCGCCGAGCAGAACGTGGAACAGGCCTGGACCGAGAGCGCGGACGGGCAGCGGACATTTTTGTGCGGCAAGACGAGGCAGGCGACGGCGCGGTCCGTGGAAGGGCGGGCTCCGTTCGGCGCGGACGCGCAGGTTGCGGTGCGTCTGTTGATGCCTGTCGATTTCGCGGCCAAACAGAAGGAGATTGCGCAGCAGGTGGCGGAATACGATCTTCTGGCGAAGGAGCAGAAGCAGGTGCGGAACCTGTATCTGCTGCTGCTGTTTCTGATCACGCTGTTCATTCTGTTCGTGGCGACGTGGATTGCGCGGTTCATGGCGCGGCAGATCAGCGACCCGATCTCGGCGCTGCTGGAGGCGGCGGAAGAGGTGCGCAAGGGAAATCTGGCGTATCGCATCAAGGGGAACGCGCTCGACGAACTCGGAGTGCTGGTGCGGGCGTTCAACCAGATGACGCACGATCTGGACGCGAACAGCAGGGAGTTGGAACGGCGGCGCCGTTTTACGGAAGCGATACTCGAAAGTATTCCCACCGGCGTCATCTCTCTTGCTCCGGACGGCGCCATCCAGCGCTACAACCAGGCGTTGAGCAACATTTTCCCCACGCTCAAGCCGGAAAAGCTGACGGCGGTGGATCATTTGCTGCCGTGCGAAGAGGCCAAGGAGATCCGCTACCTGATGAAACGGGCGCGGCGCACGGGCGTGGCGTCGCGGCAGCTTGACTTCCGCAGGGGAAGGACGACGATGCATCTTGCGGTTACGGTGGCGGCGCTCGAGGAGGAAGGGAATTCGGGCTTTGTGGTAGTGATTGAGGATACCAGCGAACTGCTGCGCGCGCAAAAGGCGGCCGCATGGCACGAGGTGGCGCGGCGCGTGGCGCACGAGATCAAGAATCCGCTGACCCCGATTGCGCTATGCGCGGAGCGCGCGGTGCGTCAATTGGACCGGTTGGGAATCTCTTCGGATTCGAGCCGGATTCTGCGCGAGTGCTGCCAGACGATCCTGAGCGAAGTGGAGTCCGTGAAGACATTGGTGGACGAGTTCTCGCGGTTTGCGCGTTTCCCGAGCGCGCAGCCGGCTCCCGGGGATTTGAACGAGGTGGTGGAGGCGGCGCTGGCGGTTTTCCACGGGCGGCTGGATGGAATTGAGTTGCGCAAGGAATTGGAGCCGCATCTTCCGGCGGTGAATATCGACCGCGAGCAGTTCCGGCGCGCGGTGGTGAACCTGGTGGACAACGCCGCGGAGGCGATGCACGACTCGCACGTGCGCCGGCTTTCCATTGTCACGCGGACCGGCACGCCGGAAGCGGTGGAACTGATTATCGCGGACACGGGTTGCGGCGTTTCACCGGAAGACAGAGAACGGCTGTTCCTACCCACCTTTTCCACCAAGGGGCGCGGCACGGGTTTAGGACTGGCGATTGTAAATCACATTCTTTCCGAGCATCAAGCGCACATTCGCGTGGAAGACAATGTCCCCGTGGGGGCGCAATTTATCGTGGAGATCCCGGTGGCGGCGGGCGTGGAAGCGGATTACGCCGGTGTCGAGGCATGAAGCGGCATCGCATTCTCGTTGTCGATGACGAGCCCGGGATCCGGCAATCCCTGAAGGGGGTCCTCGAGGACGAGGGCTACGAAGCGAATTGCCTGGAGACGGCCGAGGAGGCGCTGGAGGAACTCTCGCGCCACCCTTATGACGTCATCCTGTTGGATATCTGGCTGCCGGGGATGGACGGGTTGGAAGCTCTGCTGCGGGTACAGGAGATTCCCATCGAAGAGCGCCCGACGGTGGTGATGATCAGCGGCCATGGAACCATCGAGACCGCGGTGAAGGCGACTAAGATGGGGGCGTTTGATTTTCTCGAGAAGCCGCTGAGCATTCAGAAGATCAGCATTACGCTGAAGAACGCCATCCAGCAGCACCGCCTGGAACTGGAGGTGCAGCGGCTGAAGCAGGAAAGCGGCCCGGGGCCGGAGATCATCGGCAACAGCGTGCCCGTGAAGGCGCTGCGGCAGCAGTTGCGGTTGATGGCGTCCACCAACGGCCGGGTGTTGATCTACGGGGAAAGCGGGGCGGGCAAGGAGTTGGTGGCCCACGCCATCCATGCGCTGAGCCCGCGGGCAGCCGAGCCGTTCGTGGAGATCAACTGCGCCACGATTCCCGAGGATCTGATCGAGAGCGAACTGTTCGGGCACCGCAAAGGGAGCTTCTCCGGAGCGGCGGAGGACAAGACAGGCAAGTTCGAGAAGGCGCATGGCGGCACGCTTTTTCTTGACGAAGTGGGAGACATGAGCCTGAAGACGCAGGCCAAGGTGCTGCGGGCGCTCGAGGAGCAGCGTTTTGAGCCCGTGGGCGCTTCGGAGTTCGTGCGCGTGGATGTGCGGGTGATCGCGGCGACGAACAAGAACCTGGAGCGCGAGATCGAGCGGGGCAATTTTCGCGAGGACCTGTTCTACCGTCTGAACGTGATTCCCTTCAGCGTGCCTCCACTGCGCGAGCGCGTGGAAGACATTCCGTTGCTGGCGAATCATTTCCTGAACGAGTTCGCGAGTTCCTACGGCCGGAAGCATAAGGAACTCACGCCGGAAGCCTACGGGGTATTGCAGGATTATCACTGGCCGGGGAATGTGCGGGAACTGAAGAACCTGATGGAGCGGATTGTGATCATGAATCCGCAGTCGCGCATCGACGCGCGGCACATTCCGCTGAATCCGGCAAGGCGCTCGGTGTTCGAGCGGCCGATGGATTTCTTCGGGAGCCTGGCGGAGGTTCGGGAGGCGGCCGAGCGGGAGTACATTCTGAAGAAACTCGAGGAGACGAAGGGGAACGTGTCGCGGACGGCGGAATTGCTCGGGCTGGAGCGGAGCAACCTCTATCGCAAGATGAAGGCGCTGGGGATTGCGGCCGCGGAGCCGCGCTCTTAGTTTCCCCGGCATGGCCAACGGCCGAAGTGCGGGGTGGCAGGGCGATGATACGGGCATGGTCCTGGCAGGCTCCCACGGGATTGACGGTTTCCCGCTGCGTCCGGAAGCGGCGGATCATGCGGCGCCGCGCGCATGTTACGAATTGTGGGAGTTGACGATACGTGGCGAGTGGGGCGTGCGATGATGGCTGTAAGATGGTAAGCCGTATCGTGCGCCTGTCCTGGCTGGTATTGACGGGTCTTGGGGCAGTGGCGCCGCCGCCCGCCGTTACCCGCTTGCGAGTCCCGGAGGGTGGCATTCAGCCACAGGTGGCGGAAGAGCGGGATGGCGGGATTCACATGCTTTACTTCCTGGGCGATCCCAAGGGCGGAGATCTCTACTACGTTCGGGCGAAGGCGGCGGGAGAAGCATTCTCCAGGCCGATGCGGGTGAATTCGCAGCCCGGCAGCGCGGTCGCCATTGGAACGATTCGCGGTGGGCAGATCGCCCTCGGCAAGGGCGGACGTGTACACGTGGCGTGGAACGGCTCGAACAGCGCGCTGCCGCAAGGCCCCGTAAACCCGGAGTCCGGAAAGCCGGGCAACCCCATGCTCTACGCGCGGCTGAATGACGAGGGGACGGCATTCGAGCCCCAGCGCAATCTGATGTCCCGCACCTTCGGGCTGGATGGCGGAGGTACGGTGGCGGCGGATGCGGACGGAAACGTATATGTCGCGTGGCACGGCAAGGGGATGGGCGCGGCGAAAGGAGAAGCGGGAAGGCAGGTCTGGGTTGCGGAGTCGCACGACGGCGGGAAGACCTTTCGTCCGGAAGGCCAGGCCTGGAAGGCGCAAACGGGCGCCTGCGGATGTTGCGGGATGGCGATGTTCGGAACGCGCGAGGGGACGCTGCTGGCCCTCTACCGGTCCGCCACGGAAGAGGTTCACCGCGATATCTATCTGCTGGCTTCGGAGGACAAGGGGAAAAGCTTTCACGGGTCGCTCGTGCAGCGCTGGGAGATCAATGCCTGCCCGATGAGCAGCATGTCCTTTGCGGAGAATCGGGGTACAACGGTGGCTGCGTGGGAGACCGGGGGGCAGGTGTTCTACGGCGAGGTAAGCGCGGATAAGGTGGCGAAACCGGTTGGGGCTCCGGGTGAGGGAAAAGGGCGCAAGCATCCGCGCGTGGCAAGGAACGCAAGAGGCGAAACGCTGCTTGCCTGGACTGAGGGAACGGGATGGCAGCGCGGCGGTTCGCTGGCATGGCAATTGTTCGACCCAAGTGGGAATCCTATCGGGGAGAAGGGCGGCGCGGCCGGAGTGCCGGCGTGGAGTTTCGGAAGCGTCGTTGCGCGGGGGGATGGGACGTTCGTCATATATTATTGAATCCCGTGCCGCCTTTGGGTAGGATCGCGCAATTGCCGTGCCTGCCGCGCTCCATTCTCTTCATTTATTTGGCGCGCGCCAAGACAGCGCTCTCGCGGCCGGCCGCCGCGGATGATGACCGCGGCCGTCGATTTCGCCGAAGACGAAGTCTCCGGGATGGATGGATGTTAGCGCCCGGTATACGCGGTATTAGCTGAGAGGGCGCCGGATTTTTTTGATTCCGGCCATCCGGTTTCCCGTGGGCGCTACACTGAGGAAGCTATGATTCCACTCATTGAATATGACGATGCCTCGCCGGAGGTGCGTGCCGTGTATGACGACATCATGGCGGCCCGGAAGACGGATTACATCAACAATTTCTGGAAGGTGATCGCGCATCATCCGCCGACGCTACAGCGGACTTGGGAGCGGGTGAAGACGATGATGGGCGCGTCCGGCGCGCTCGATCCGGTGACGCGGGAGATGATCTATATTGCCGTCAGCGTGACGAACAATTGCGAATATTGCATTGCGACACACAGCGCCTCGGCGCGGGCGAAGGGAATGACGGACGAGATGTTCGGTGAGTTGATGGCGATCATCGGGCTGGCGAATGAGACGAACCGCCTGGCGAACGGATATCGCGTACAGGTGGACGAACGCTACCGATGAAGAAAGAAGGGCGGCTCCGGGAGCCGCCCTTCCCACGGTTGAGTCAGAAATACAGCTTCAAGGCCAACTGCAACTGCCTCGGGGTATTCAGGAGGTCGCCGCTCGATGTCAGTACGCCGAACTGCTGGCTTTGAATCTGTAGCGATCCGGTGCCGAAACGCACGCGGTTGAACACATTGAACGCCTCCGCGCGGAAGTCCAGGCGGATGCGCTCATGAATCGGGATGCCCTTGGTCAGCGAGATGTTCTCCGTGTAGTTGGGGAACTGGCGGAACTTCGGATTGTAACGGGTCATGTTGCCGAAGTACTGCGTTGTGCCGGCGAATTGCGTGCCCACCTGCGCCGGGAAGAAGGACGCGGGCTGCACGAACGTATCCACGGAAGGATCGAAGCCGCCGCCCTTGGTGGAAGCGCGCCAGCCGTCGTAGGTGGAGATGAGCGGGCGGTTGCCCGCGGCAAACAGCACGGTTGGCGTTCCCACGGAGGTGCCCAGCGGAAGCGGCTGGCCGCCGGCATAGAAGGCGACACCGCTGACCCGCCAGTTGCCGAGAATGGCGGCGGCCGGCCCTTTGTTGAGCATGGCCTTGCCCCTGCCGAACGGCAGTTCCCAAATGGCGGAGATTTTCACGTTGTGGGTGATGTCGAACTGTCCGATGGACTTCTCCAGCCCGCGGTTGAAGTGGTCGACGGCCGTGCCGCTACCCCAGTAGCTGTCGGAATCGGTGAGGAGTTTCGACAGAACATACGAGGCCTGCACGGTGACTCCCTTGGCGTAGCGGCGCTCGACGCGGAAGATGGCCGCGTGGTAGCTGGAATGGCCGCTGTGGTCGCCGCCGCCGGTGTAGGTGTCGATGCTTGAGTACTGGGGAAATGGACGAAGCGCGCGGGCCACCGTCGCGCCGCTTCCCCAGCAGGCGTCTTTCGAAATACAGGTGCTCAGGGCGAAAGTCGGGTACGGGCTCCGGAATCCGGCCGCCGCCGCCGCGGGGGAGGTAACGAGGCTGTTCAGCAGGGAGTAGCCGTACTGATTGAGAAGCTTCGGATCCAATTGGTTATAGTTCAGCAACTGCGTTTGCAGGTGTGACCCGACCATGCCGTTGTAGGACATCTCGAGAATGGTGCTGCCGGAAAGCTGGTGCTGGATGGATAGATTCCAGAAGTTCTGCTCCGGGAGCCGCGTCGCTTCCCGGCCCTGGAACCACGGCATGCTGTCCTTGTTCGAGAAGGACGGGTCGATGAACGGGGGTATGGGATAGTCGGGGAAGCCGTTCTTCAGGGTCATGTTCGGCAGGATGCCGTTAGTTCCCTGGTCGGGAACGCCATAGGTCTGCGTAAACCCGCGGAAGTGCGAGGACCCGGTTACCGTGGTGACGGCTCCGAAGGAGCGGCCGTAGGAAGCGCGGACCACTGTGTTGGACGCCATTTGATAGGCGAAGCCGATGCGCGGGCCGAAGCCTTTGAACCACGAATCGGCGAGCGTGCGCGAGCCTTCACGGCCTTCTCCGGTGCCTGCATAAATGAGAGCTCCGGGGATGTTGCCCGCCCGCGGGTTCGGGCGGGTCGGAGAGAAGTCGCTCCAGCGATCTTCGAGCCCGGTAGGCGGCATCTGCGCCTCCCAGCGGAGCCCGTAGTTTACCGTCAGTTTGCTGTTCACGCGCCAGTCGTCCTGGATATAGCCCGCGTAGAAGGGCCATTGCTGCCCGATGAACCGGATGGTGTCGATCTGGCCGCCATTGGCGTACCCCAGCAGGAACGAGGCGAAGGAGGAGCCTCCCAACGCCGGGTTGTTGCTGTTAGGGACTCCCGTATTGAGATAGCTGAAACTGGCGCAGCCGGCAACGCACTGGCGTCCGAAACCGTTGTAGTGCGTGAGTTGGAACTGGCCGCCGAACTTGATGGTGTGGGCTCCTCTCACCCAAGTGAAGTCGTCGTTGTAGCCGTAGATCGTGTTCTCGCTGCCGTTGTTGGCTCTGCCGCCCCAACCCGTGATGTCCCCGAAGTCGAGGTTGAGGAGGTTCTGGGCACAGTCCGGCACGTTGCCGAGGCATACTTTGTCCTTCCAATTGATGCCGCTCTTGACGGTGGCCTGTGGCGGATCGTGGTTCTCGCGCCAGTTGTTGCCGCCGGCGTAGAAGTGGTTGAGTTTGGTGGGGCTCATGGTCCAGTCCCAACTGAAGCGGAAGACGTCGCTATTCTGCTGAAGGTCGTTGTAGTTGGAATAGAGCCCGGGCAGCGTCGGTGGGCCGTTGGGGCCGGGTTCCATCGACCTGCGGTTGTATCCGTAGTAACCCGAGATGCGGTGCTTGTCGTTGAAGATGTGGTCCCCTTTGACGCTGATCTTGGTGTTCGGATTGACGTTGGTGCCATTGGCGACGAAGTAGTTATTGTTGACGTAGCCGATGGTTCCCGGCGCAGCGCCCGTGTTCGGCTTCAGCGTGCCGTTGGCCGTGAAAGCGGCCAACGCTTTCACCGAGATGGGGTCGAACATGCTCTGGGGAATCCTGTTGCCGGCAAATGGAGCGCGTGTATAGGATCCATCGGCGTTGCGAACCTGCGTGGTGGGGTCGTAAATGGGACGCTGCTTACCTGCCGCATCCACCCAGTTGCTGAAGTCGCCGGTCAACATTTCCGGCGCGGGGACGGATTGCGTGAAGCCAGTGGCTCCGGCGCGGTTGCGGAAGCCTTCAAACGAAGCGAAGAAGAAGCTCTTGTTCTTTCCGGAATACACTTTCGGGATGAGGACCGGCCCGCCGAAGCTGGCTCCGAAGTCACTCTGTTTGTATATGGGAATGGGAATTCCCGCGCGGTTGTTGAAGAAATTATTGGCATCGAACGCGTTGTTCCGCAGGAACTCGTAGGCGGAGCCATGGAACTCGTTGGAGCCGCCCTTGGAAACGAAGTTCATGACGCCTCCGCCGGCGTGCCCGAACTCGGCCTTGAAGCCGTTCGAGTCCACGGTGAATTCCGTGATTGCCTCGAGCGAAGGGGCATTGGTGGCCACCCAGCTTTGTTGCAGGGCGCGGGCGGTGTTGGCCGAAATGCCGTCAAGGTTGGTCCCATAGCTGGCGGCTTGTCCTCCGCCGAGCATGAATCCGTTGTCGCCGCCGAGGTTCTTCGATTCGGGCGTCAGCGCCGCAAGGTCGAATGGACTGCGCAGACTGCCGCTCACCACCAGTGGGAGTTCATCCACCATCTTGTTAGTGACCGCGACGCTGGTCTTGGCGTTTTCCGTGGCTAGTTGCACGGCATTCGCCTGCACTTCCACCGCGGTGGCGGTAGCTCCCAACTCGAGTGTCACGTCATTGCGGATAGTCGTAGCCGCATTGAGCGTAATTCCCGCGATGGAGGAAGGACGGAATCCCTCCTTCTCCACGCGCAGTGTATAGACGCCCACCTGGAGGCTGGCGGCGACGAATTCGCCGACATCGTTAGTGGTCAAGGAGACGGCAAGACCGGTCGCGGTATTGGTTACCTGCACTTTCGCACCGGTAATGACGGCGCCGGTTGAGTCCTTCACCGTTCCGAGAATGGTTCCCCGTTCTGACTGACCAAGCAGCATGAGTGGTAGCGCGAGGGAAAAAGCGCATGTTATTAGATAATCGATATGTGATTTCATGACCCCTTCCTCAAATATAGTCATTGGCGTTGAACCATATCACGAATTATCGCCGGCTGCAATACCGACATACCGAACATACCGCATTGTCGAAGAACAGATCCTTACCGAATCTGGGTTTCGCCGGGTTCCGGAACAGGGACTCGGCGGGCGCGGGAGCGCCGGATGGCATAGCGCAGGCGGCCGTGCCGGGCTCCAACCGTCAAGTCCGCGCGGTCACGTCCGAATTAAAACTCGATTTGCCTTGTTTTCAATCACTTGTTTTCGCAATGGGCGCCGTCGCCAATCGCGTCTGCTAATCCTATGGCTTCAAGGGCCGGCAGCACGGCCCTCGAAAGAAGGAGACATCCCATGACAGCCGAACCGGAACCCTTTCTTCTCCGGAATGAGCGCGCCGAGGCTTACCGCACCCTCCGCGATCAGTACCTCCAGCGCTTTCAGCCTTCCGATTCCGTCGAGCGCGATCTCGTGCTCCACTTGGCCGTCACTACTTGGCGGCTCCACCGCCTCCAGTCCATCGAAGCCGGTCTTTATGAGGCCGCCATGCAGGATTGCCGCGATGTCATGGAAGAAGAGTTCACATCTCTCACCCCCGAGGCGCAGCGCGGCGCCGCCTATCAGTGCCTCTCCTCGAAAAGCGATGTCCTCAAAGATCTCCGCCGTTTCGAAGCTCACTTGCGGCGCGTCTACCAGAACACCCTTCGCTGTCTCATCGACCTCCGCAATCCGCGCAGCGCCCCCCTGCCGCCCGCCGCCGCGCGCCGCCCGTTCCTCATTGTCGATAACGTCCATGACAAGGCAGCCTGAATCGCGCCCATCGCCGCGCCGGCCGCAACGCCCAGTTGATCGATTGACAACTTACCGGAGCGCGAGGCGCGGCGAGCGCCGGATTTAGCGCGCCGCCGTTACAATGAGCCGCACCGGCCCCAGCAAGCCCGACGGTAATGCCTTCACCCTGTCCATGTCCCGCGGCTCGAACCTCACTCCATAACGCAGATTCCACAACCGGCAGTCCGGCAACTGCCTCCCCGCCATGTAGTTCATCGCCGTGTTCGCTACCTCGATCCGCAATTGATTCCCGCCAGTCTTGAGCAATCCCGTCACGTCCACCGAATAGGGAGGCGCCCATACCGGCCCGGCCCTCCTCCCGTTCACGTACACCACCGCCGCCTCCCGAACCGGCCAAGCCCGCATCCCGTTCGTCAGGCGCTCCTCGGGCGCTGCCGTCCCGGCGCCGAAATCGAGCCGCGGACCCTCACCTTCCGGCAAATCCGCATTCGCATAGCTTGATATGCCTGCCGGAGGGATGCCGTACGCTTGAATCCGGAACAGCGTTTGATTCTTCCGCGCCCACTCATGCACCGGTTTCAGGAACCGCTCGTTCACCAGTTCCGTCAGCGTCAGTCCCCAGTCATGACGAAGCCCCGCGGTCCGGTCATAATGATCCACTACGAAGCCCTCCGCGCCCACGGCTGCCCGCTTCACCATTTGTCCCGTTCGGCTGGAAAGGAAAAACAGCACCTCCCCCTGATACGAATCCGGAACCCACGCCGCGCCGTCATGCACGTTCGTGACCTCCCGTCCACCGGCAAATACGGCGATCAACTGTTCTCCCGCGCCGGGATAAGGCAATGGCGCGCGGCGCGATCCTCCTCTCACCCGCGTGCGCTTGATCCGCAGTCTTCCCGCCGCCTCGCTTCGGGCGCTCCGGATGCGGCTGCTGCTTTAGTCACATGTGAAGAGTGCGGCCGCGGCGGAGATTCTCTCATCTCTCCCTCTCAGCTTATCTGATAGGAATCCTCTGACCAGGACACTACCTTCCCGAAGGAGATTTCCCGCATTGCCTCGATGTCTTGTCCCGTTTGCCGGTCTCTTGGCCGCATTTCCCGCATGGTCCGTTTCTGCTTCCGTTTCCTCCGTTTCGGCCGCCGGGCTCCCCATCGTGTTCGAACCAGGCCACGTGCGAAACGCGCCCGAAGTCAAGTTCCTGGCACGGACGCACCGCTTCGACTTGCTCCTCACCAACTCCGCGGCAATCCTCCGCCACCACCGCGGAGGCTCTCCAACGGGTCTCGCCATTGAATGGCTTGGCGCCAACCGCCACGCAACCCTCGAAGGCGTTTCGAGGACCGGAGGAACCAGCAACTACCTCTTCAGTTCCAGCCCCGATCGTTGCCTGCGGTCCGTCCCCCACTACCAGCGCGTCCGCTATGACTCGCTCTACCCCGGCATCGGGCTAGTCTTCCATGACAACAACGGCAAACTGGAATTTGACTTCGTTCTCTCTCCGGGCGCCGACCCTTCGAGGATCCGCCTTGCCGCCCGGGGCGCCCGAGGGATGAGAATCGACGACGCCGGGGATCTCGTTCTCAGCACCGCGCGAGGCGAGTTCCGCCTGGCCAAACCGTTGCTCTACCAGCCGTCTCCGGAAGGCAACCGGCCAGTCGAAGGGGGATTTGTATTGCAAGGCCGCGACATTTTCTCATTCCGGACCGGTCCTTACGACCGCCAACAGCCTCTAATCATCGACCCAACGCTCTCCACTTCCTACATCGGCGGCCAGGACGTGGACATTGTCTCCTCGGTTGCTACCGATTCCAGCGGCAATATCTACATCACTGGCATACGGCGTCCACGGCCTTCCCCGTCTCCACCACCCCACTCAAGAACTCGCTCATCGCCGGCGATGCGGATGCGTTCGTGATGAAGCTCAACCCCACCATGACCACCATCCTTTATTCCACCTACCTCGGAGGCAGCTTTCCGGACTATGGCCGCGCAATCACTGTCGATTCCACGGGGGCAGCCTACATCACCGGATCCAGCATTGGACGCTTCCCCACCACCACCGGCGCTTTCCGCGAGCTGGCCTCCGTCACTCCGGCTCCGTTCGTCGCCAAACTGGATCCGTCCGGCGCCGCCCTGTCCTATGCCACCTATCTCGACGGCGCCGGCGCCGGGATGGCGATCGCCGTAGACTCCGGCGGAAGCGCCTACGTGGCTGGTTCCACTTACACCGCCACGTTCACCACCACCACGGGAGCGTTTCAACGCACTTACGCTGGAGGAACGGATGGCTTTGTAGTCAAGCTCAACCCCACCGGCTCATCCCAGGTCTACTCCACTTTTCTCGGAGGCTCCAGTGAAGACCAAATCACTGGCATCCGTGTCGACTCGAGCGGGGCAGCCTACGTCGCCGGTTTCACTTCCTCCACCGACTTCCCCGCCACGGCCGGCGCCTACCGGAACGCCAACTCCGGGTCCACCGACGCCTTCGTCACCAAGATCAATAGCGCCGGCTCCGCCCTCGTCTACTCCACCTTCCTCGGAGGCTCCAACGTCGATCGCGCGCACGGCATCGACATCAACTCCTCCGGCGAGGCTTACGTTGCCGGACAAACCTACTCATCGAGTTTTCCCACCACCGCCGGAGCCTTCCGGGCTTCTCACGGCGGCGCCGCCGACGGCTTTGTCACCAGGCTGAACGCCGCCGGTTCGGGCCTGCTCTACTCGACCTTCCTTGGGGGAGCCGGGACGTGCCTCGTGAACGATCCTTTCCGGCAATATATATGCGACGGGGCCTTCTCCATCTCCGTTGATTCCACTGCGCAAGCCTGGGTTGCCGGAATCGCCGGACCTGGCTTTCCGCTCAGCGGCGCCATTCAGCCCTCGCCGGGCGGCAGCGGAGACGCTTTCGTCGCGCAACTGAACGCTTCCGGCACATCGTTGCCCTTTTCCACCTACATCGGCGGCGGCGGGGGGGATGTGGCCCTTTCGGTCGCGGTTTCAGGCTCCGGGGGAACTATCGTGGCTGGATTCACTAATTCCACGGACCTGCCCGTGAACAGCCTCCAGACCACGCGCGGCGGCGGCGGCGCGGAGGGTTTCCTCAGCCTCCTCTCCACCTGCTCCGTCACGCTCGGCTCCAGCGGGTCGTTCTTTCCCAAGACCGCCGGCGCCTACCTGCTCGATGTCTCCTCGGCGCCGGGTTGCGCATGGTCAACATCCACGGACGCTTCCTGGGTCGCACTCAACACCACTGCCGGAGTGGGCAACGGCCAAGTCAGTTACACGGTCGCGGCAAATGCCGGTCCTTCCCGCACCGCTCATATTACGGTGGCTGGGCAAACCTATACCATTCAACAGGTGACCGGACAGTGCATTACTCTCGCCAACACCGGTTCCTGGTTCCCTCAATCGGGCGGCGCCTACAATTTGCAGGTCTTTGCCAGTTGCCCATGGACGGCATCGGTGAACGTCAACTGGATTACGGGTGTCACCCCGGCAGGCAGCGGCGATGGCGTGATCCAGTTCACCCTGGCAGCCAATAATTCCTCTTCCTCCCGCACCGGCCAGATTGATGTCTCGGGTAGCACCTACACAGTCAACCAGGTGGGCGGACCGGCCGGGCTTTCCTGCTCGTACAGTCTGTCGAGAGGGTCGGATTCGTTTGCCTCCGGCGGCGGAAGCAGTTCTCTGCTTGTGAGCACTCAGAACGGCTGCCAGTGGACTACGAGCACAAACTCCTCCTGGCTCGCCATCACAGCGGGGCTCGCAGGCAGCGGGGAGGGCGTCATTGGCTACAGCGCCGATCGCAACACATCAGGGGCCGTCAGGTCAGCGGCGGTCAATGTCGCCGGCCAGTCCTTTGTAGTGACCCAGAGTCCCTGAGAAGATTCTTCTCTTGTTAACGTTTGCTAATGAAACATATTGTTCTTTGTTTACAGTTACTTGCAAAATTTTCTTGTCACTCCTCCCGCGAGTGTGCTAATAAATAAGAGTCGTGGATGCGAAGCGGCACTGCCCACTTCGCCTCCATATCCGATTCAGTTACGCTACCGATTTTCGACAAGCAGAATCATTGTTTGGAGGTGCGAAGATTCACCATGAATATCAGACCCTTGTATGACCGGATCGTGGTCAAACGGCTCGAAGAGAAAGAAGCCATGCAGGGTGGCATCATCATCCCTGATACGGCGAAGGAGAAGCCCCAGGAAGGCGAAGTGGTCGCCGTCGGTAAGGGGAAACGCCAGGAAGATGGCAAACTGGTTGCTCTCGACGTCACCGTCGGAGATCACATCCTGTTCGGCAAGTACTCGGGAAACGACATCAAGATTGATGGCAACGAGTACCTCATCATGCGCGAAGACGAAGTGCTCGGCGTGATTGAGAACGGGAACAAGAAGTAGTTCGAAACGAGGAGAAACAAGGAAAATGCCAGCGAAACAAATTGTCTACAGCGAGAACTCCCGCCAGGCGATTCTCCGCGGAGTCAACCAGCTCGCCGACGCGGTGAAGGTCACGCTCGGCCCCAAGGGCCGCAACGTCGTCCTCGAGAAGAAGTTCGGCGGTCCCACCATCACCAAAGACGGCGTCACCGTGGCGAAGGAGATCGAGCTGAAGGATCCGCTCGAGAACATGGGCGCGCAGATGGTTCGCGAGGTCGCCTCGAAGACCTCCGACGTCGCCGGTGACGGCACCACCACGGCGACCATCCTGGCCCAGTCCATCTTCCGCGAAGGCGTCAAGTCCGTCGCCGCCGGGGCCAACCCGATGGCTCTCAAGCGCGGCATTGAACGGGCCGTTGAAGCCGTAGTCGCCGAAGTGGCGAAGTTCAGCAAGCCGGTTTCCGGCGACATGATCGCCCAGGTGGGCACCATCTCCGCCAACGGCGATGAAACCATCGGCTCCACCATCGCCGAAGCGATGAAGAAGGTCGGCAAGGACGGCGTCATCACCGTCGAAGAGTCCAAGACCATGAGCACGGAACTGCAGACTGTCGAAGGCATGCAGTTTGACCGCGGCTATCTCTCGCCGTACTTCATCACGGACCCCGACCGCATGGAGTGTGTCGTCGAGGACCCCTACATTCTGATCCATGAAAAGAAGATCAGCAACATGAAGGACCTCCTGCCTCTGCTCGAGCAGATCGCCCGCAGCGGCAAGCCGCTCCTGGTCATCGCTGAAGAAGTGGAAGGCGAAGCCCTCGCCACGCTGGTGGTCAACAAGCTCCGCGGCACTCTGAACGCCTGCGCCGTGAAGGCCCCCGGCTTCGGTGATCGCCGCAAGGCAATGCTCGAGGACATCGCAATCCTGACCGGCGGCAAGTCGATCATGGAAGAGACCGGCATCAAGCTGGAAGGCGTTCGTCTGGAGGACCTCGGCCGCGCCAAGCGCGTCACCGTGGACAAGGACAACACCACGATCGTCGATGGCGCCGGGCAGCACAAGACCATCGAAGGCCGCATCAAGCAGCTTCGCGCGCAGATTGAAGAGACCACCTCGGACTACGATCGCGAAAAGCTGCAGGAGCGTCTCGCCAAGCTCGCCGGCGGCGTTGCCGTCATCAAGGTGGGCGCGGCCACCGAGACCGAAATGAAGGAAAAGAAGGCCCGGGTGGAAGACGCACTGCACGCCACTCGCGCGGCCGTCGAGGAAGGTATCGTTCCCGGCGGTGGCGTGGCCCTGCTGCGCGCCTCCAAGGCCCTCGCCAATATCACGGGTACCGGCGACGAACAGATTGGCATCGACATCGTTCGCCGCGCCTGCGAAGAGCCGTTGCGACAAATTAGTGGCAATGCCGGCTTCGAAGGTGCTATCATTGTGGAGAAGATTCGCAGCAACAGCGAAACAAATTATGGTTTTAACGCCGCTAGCGGAACTTTTGAAGATCTGGTACAATCGGGTGTAATAGACCCGGCCAAGGTCACCCGGAGTGCTCTGCAGAACGCCGCTTCAATCAGCGCTTTGATGCTGACAACCGAAGCGATGATTTGCGAGATTCCGGAGAAGAAGCCGGCTCCCGCCCCTGGCGGTGGCCACGGCCCTGAAATGGACTACTAAGCGGTAGTCCCGGGGATCTGAAAAGCGCGGTGGGCGCTTGAAGGTTCTCGTTACGGTCAAGCTCGATCCCACCCGCCCAAAAGGCCCTATGCGCGACCCCTCGCACATGGGGCCTCGCCCTTTTTGGGGCAACATTCTCGCCAGGCAATAACCCCCCGCACAATCTCCGCTCACGGAAATTTCCCAGCCTTAACTTTGTGATCCGAGCCAGGGGCGGCCGCAAGCTAAGATTGGTGCGCCAGACTGTGAGGAAGTTCCTCGGGCGGCGGGTTGAGGCCATGGAGGCAGCCGATCATGAGGTTGTCGTGGATGGATTCGATCCAGGGGGTGGGGAGACATGTTCAAGGTTGAGGAACATGGCTCCCGGGACGAGGAGTAGGAAGCATTGCTGATAGATGCGGCGCTTGGTGGGGCCGGGTTGGTGATGGATGGAGAAGCCGGAGACGACAGCGTCGAAAGCGCCGTTGAGGTGTGCAGTCCAGCAGGGGCGGAATAGTCCAGGCTGAGGAATTCGGCTTGGGGTGAGTCCGCCAGACGTTTGCGGGCGGCTTGGAGCATGAGTGCGCTGAAATCGAGCGGGGTGGCGTGGGCGGAGGAGAAAGCGGTGAGGATAGCGGCGCTGAGGACGCCGCCGCCAAGGTCGAGGAAGCAGGTGATGGGGTGGGGATTGGCGCGCGGGAGGCGGGGCAGGGCGCCGGTCCTTTCGGAAGCGAGGGGAATGGCGGCGCGGACGCCCTCGATGTAATGGTGGGTGACCTGGGCGGATTTCCAGACTTCGGAGGTGTCATGGGTTGCGCGGCTGGCTTGAGAGCTCGATCAGGGCTTCGAGGGTTTTGGCGCGCTGTTCGGGGGTGACGGTGAGGTAGCGGTGGAGCCCATTGGGAGAAGATTGCAGAGTAGTGCGGCCTTCGCTGCCGACATTGACGGTCCCCGGCCGAGAGAGAGAGAAGTAGCCGCTGTCCGGGCGGAGGGCGTAGAGGACGGCGGTGAGGTCCCAGGTGGGGCGGTCGTAAGGCATGGGCTTGTAGGCGCGGTAGGCATCGACGATGGGGTGGTTCGGAACCCAGCGAAAATCGTTCTCGATAGCGCGGGCGGGATAGGGGATGGAGAGTCCGATTTCGAAGCCGGAGAAGACGATAGCGGTGGGCCAGGAAGAGAAGAGCTTGCGGGCGGATTCGACGTCGGTGTGGACGTTGTATTCGGGTTTTCCAGAGGGAAATTGGCCGGCCATGACGCTGAGAAGTTTCACTTTACGGCGGACGAGATCAGTGGCTCCGGGGAGGTCGAGGAGGCGGGCGAGGTTGGTGGAGAAGCCGACCTGAGCGATGACGACGGAGTGATCGGGCTGCTTTTCGAGGACGCTCTTGATGAGTCCGGCAGCCTCGGGGGCCTGGGAACCGTCCTGGATGCGGCGCGGGTAGAGGGGTTTTCCGTCCGGCGTCTTGCGCTCACAGGGGATGCGCGTGTAGGGGGCATCCTGGGGAGTCTTGCCGTTGCGGACAACGCCGATGGGGATATCAGGACGGTGATAGAAATGGTTGACGAGGTCAACGAAGGGAGCGGACCAGCGGTTGTCCTTGGTGATGGTGACGGCGATGAGTTTCGCTTCGCCGCGGGATTCGAGTGCGTGGATGACAGCGAGAGCGAGCGCGTCGTCGATGTCGTTGCCCATGTCGGTATCGAAGATGAGGGGTGTGGGTGGGGCAGCGGCCGCGGATAGGGCGAGGACGAAAATGAGAGAGACGAGGGCGTGCGGAGGCATGATTGCGTAGGATAGCCGGAAAACCATGCCTGCCACAAATGGGTGATTCAAGGCAGTGAGCGCCAGAGTGTTTCCCCATGAGCGGGGAAGCGGCGCGTTGAACGTTCGCCGCGGAACTCGTTGTCGCATCGGGCGCTGGGGGGTGTATCGGGGAAGGAAGCGAGTGTAATCGGGGCGGTCCCTGGTAATGATGACGGCGAGGGAACGAGCCGGAGCGGGAGGATGGTTTGCAGACGAATGATTGGGTAGGATAGCCGGAAAGTCCTATCCGTCACGAATGAGTTGTTTGAGGCTGTGAGCGCGGGGGACCTGGCGCGCGCGAAGGAGATTCCGAACGGCCGCCGGAGCCGGCGAATGCGGCGGATGGAGAAGGGGTGACGGCATTACACCTGGCGGCGCCGCAAGGGCAGCGGGAGATGATGCGGGCACTGGTTGCGGCGGGTGGGGGCATCAACCGGAGAGACGGTCAATTCGGGGCGGCGCCATCGAACTGGGCGATTGAGTATTTGCGCGAGATGGGCGGTCTGCCGGCGGTGGCCGGTGGGAGGGACAAGCCGGGGAAGGCGCTTTTGCGTGATGCGGGGGAATCCGGCAACGAAATCATTGTTGCGTTGTTCCGCCGGGCGTTGGCGGCGATTTGAGGCGATTGACGATGACCATTTCGCCGAGGACCTGTTCGACGGTGACGGGAGTGTTTTCGGGGATGGGGGTTCCATCGGAGGAGCGGGCGATTTTGTCGACGAGTTCCTCGCCGACGCGGCAGCGGACCTGGCCGAGGCCGTCCTTCGGGATGCCGACGACGACGCGAGCGGTCTGGCCGAGGACATCGGTGGCTTTGACTTCGGTGGAAGCCTGCTGGCTGTAGAGGAACCTGGCGAACAGATAGATGAGAGAGGCGAAGGCGGCTCCGGTGAAGAAGCCGATGCCGGAGGCGGGGAGGGTGGAGAGCCCGTAGTAGGTGGCGATGGCTCCGGCTCCGCCGAAAGCGGTGATGAAGACGGAGAGGATGCGGGGGCTGAGGAAGCTTGGCCCGCCCATGGCGTGGTCGATCTCGTGTTCGAAGCTGAAGTGCTCGAAGACTTCGCCGAACAGGAGGGAGACAAGGAGGAAGAGGAAGCCGAAGGCGGCAATGGAGAGGAAGACGGCGAACGCGGAGAGGGTTTGCAGCAATTCGGCCACGAGGATGCCTAGATTGAGGAGTCTAGCGGAGGGTTCGGGACGGTGTCAATTGGCGTCAATTGGCGTGAGCCGGTACGAGCCGGTTATGAAAGGCCGCGCCGCGCTAAACTTCTACCCATGAAGAGCGGATTATTGTTGTTGACATTGTGCAGCGCCGTGTTGGGAGCGGAGTTGCCGCGGGTGAGCGTGTATGCGACGGCGGGGGACATCGGCCGGTATTTGCAGACCGAAGATGGGCGGGTGAAAGCGGCGGCGGCGATGAAGGGGCTCGGCGTATCGCGGGTGATATTGGAGGGGCGGCGGGGGGACGAGTATGTGGATCCGGCCACGATGCGGGCGGTGCGGGATTGGATGACGGGGCAGGGATTTGCGGTGGCGGGCGGGATCGCAACGGTTCCGGGGAAGAGCTTCGGGGTGCGGCAGAACGAGAGCCTGGGTTGGTTGAACTGGCAGGCGGCAAAGACACAGGCGGATGTGGCGGGCTTTTTCCGCGAGAATGCGCCGTTGTTCGATGAGTTGATTGTTGATGATTTCTATTGCACGGCGGATACGTCCGCGGAATCGGAGAGAGCGCGGGGCAACCGGAGTTGGGGGGAGTACCGGCGGGATCTGTTGACAGGCCTGATCGAGCCGATGATGATCCGGCCGGCGCGGGAGGCGAATCCGAAGGTCCGGCTTACGCTCAAGTATCCGCAGTGGTACGACCGGTTCGAGAAGTTCGGCTATGATCCGCCGAGGATGTCGCCGAAGTTCGATCGGATCTGGGTGGGCACGGAGGTGCGGAACCCGGAGACGCAGCGGATGGGGTTTGCGCAGCCGACGATGGGGTACATGAATTTCCGATGGCTGCGGAGCGTGTCGGGCGAGAAGGTGGAAGGCGCGTGGTTCGACCACATCGAGTGCACGGCGCAGAACTTCGTGGACCAGGCGTATGAGAGCGTGCTGGCCGGGGCGCGGGAGTTGACGTTGTTCCACCTGGGAGATGTCGTGGAAGGGCACCCGGGCCACGCGTTGTTCCGAAAGGCGCTGCCGGAGTTGAAGAGACTGGCGGCGAGGGTCAAGAGACGGCAGGTGCGGGGCGTGGCGTATTACAAGCCGGCGGGCAGCAACGCGGACGGCAACCTGTGGCTGATGGATTACCTCGGCATGCTGGGAATCCCGATCGTACCGGCGGCGGAGTATCCGTTCCAGAGCCGTGTGGTGATTCTGGGTGTGCAGGCGGCGGCGGATTCGAGCGTTGCGGAGAAGGCGGCGCGGCACCGGAAGCAGGGCGGAAAGATATTTGTCACGCCGGCGTTTGCGCGGAGGGCGCCGGGACATTGGACCGTTCTGGATGTGAAGACTTTCACCGAGCAGGACTACAAGGACACCGGGGAATGGCTGCTGCCGCCGAAGAAGTTGGCGTGGATGGAGAAGACGCGGGAGGAGGCGGACGCGTTTCGAAAGCCGCTGTTGGATGGACTGGGGCTACAGTTTTCGGCGCCGGCCCGGGTGGCTCTGATCGATTTCGGCGGCGAATATTGCGTGTCGAACTTCCGCAACGAGGCGGTGGAAGTGGTGCTGAACGGGAAGAAACTCGGCCTGCCGGCGCACGCGGTGCGTTGGGTGGGCCGGTAGGGTTCCAGGTTAACGGAGCGGGGCGCGAATCGGCCGGCCGGGGTGGGCTCCGGGGACGATCGTTCCATCGCGGACAGTGAGGCGGCCGGCGATGAGGACGAAGCGGACGCCTTCGGAGAATTGGGCGGGGTTTTCGTAGGTGGAGTGATCGGCGATGTGGTTAGGGTCGAAGATGGTGATGTCGGCATCGGCTCCGACGCGGAGGCGGCCTTTGCCGCGCATTTGAGGGACGCGGGTCTGGAGGCGCATGGCGGGCATGAGGGTCATTTTGCGGATGGCGTCCATGAGCGGGAGGGCATGTTCCTGGCGAACGTAGCGGGAGAGGACGCGGGAAAATGTGCCGGAGGAGCGGGGGTGGCCGGTGTTGTTTTTGATATCGAAGCCGTCGGAGGCGATCATGGTGAGCGGGCTCAGGATGGCGAGCCGGACACGCTCTTCGGTATTGGAGTGGATGATGACGTTGCCGCCGATTTTGCGGTATTTGAGGAACGTCTCGCGAGTGAGGCGTTCGCCGGTGGCGGTCCACTGGACCTTCCGGTAGTCTTCGGGGGCGCGATCCATCCATGAGTCGAAGACGGCGGATTCGATGCGGGTGGAGCCGGCGGTGTAGGGATAGGCTTCGGTGGTGACATCGAGTCCACGGGCGCGGGCTTCGGAGATGAGTTGAAGCATCTGGGCGGTGGCGTCCTGGCCGCTCGAGTTGACATGGACAACGTGGAGGGGGGCTCCGGTGACGGCGGAGGCGGCGATGACTTCGCTGAGCCCGCGGATACGGTCGGTGGAGGCGAGGGCGGCGCTGGAGGCTCCTCGGATGTGGACGTGGACGGAGGCGTGGTACTTGGCGGCGAGGCGGAACATCTCGAGGATTTCACAATAGGTGGCGGCATCGGTGTAGGCGGCTCCGATGCCCATGGCGGGGGCTCCGCGGCGGAGACCCTCTTCGACGAGCGTTTTGATCCGCTCAAGTTCAGCAGCAGTGGCGGCGCGGTGGGCGGCTGGCCCGGCGGGGAGGAAAGAGCCGGGGTCGTGCATGACGGCCATGCGGACCGGCGCGTGGCCGATGGAGGCTCCATAGTTGAGGATGGATTTTCCGGCGCGGGCGGCGTACCAGGCGTCGATGTCCGCGGCGCCGACCTCGAGTTCGAGGGCGGAGGTGACGCCGTCCATGACCTGATAGCGGCCGGTTTCGGGGTCCTGCCCGTGCCAGTGGAGGTCAATGAAGCCGGGGGTGACAACCAGGCCTTGTGCCTGGATGGTGGCGCGGCCAGTGAGAGGGGATTGGCTGACGGCGGCGATTTTTCCGCCGTTGATTCCGATGTAGCGGGGGGCATCGAGGTTCGATTCGGGGTCAAGGACACGGCCGCCGGCGATGACGGTGTCGAAGGTTTGCGACTGCGCGAGGAGGGCGGGCAGGAGAAGGACGAGGATCCGCATACGGTTAGTCCCGGCGTTTGACGCTGCTGATCTGAACGAGGTCTTCGTTTCCGGCCGTGGGCTTGGGAGGAGAGAGGAGGCGGGCGGGAAGCTTGCGGAGGTAGGTGAGGCGTTCGATGAGGGGCAGCAGCTTGCGAACGGTCTCGCCGTGGAAGACCAGGCTGCCGGCGACGAGGATGGGATGGGGCATGGTGGTGCAGCAGCGGGCGCAGATGTCGATTTCATGGGCGCGGCCCGTGGTGTGGAGCCTGCGCATGCGCTGCATTTCCGCGCCGTTGAAGATGTCGGGAAGGTTCTGGGCGGCGATGTTGCCGACGGGCTTGCCATCGAGCATGTAGCTTTGGCAGCAGGGGTAGACATCGCCGTTGTGCTTGACGTACATGGGGCCGCGCCAGAGGTAGTGGCAAGGATGGCGCCAGTCGGAGGAGTCGTGGCCGGCGGTGGGGCGCATGAGGTTGGTTTCGTCTTCCTTGATGCGGACCTGGTCGACACCGGGGACGGCGCTCCAGAAGCGGATGAAATCCTCGACTTCGGCGGCATTGCGCTCCATGCGCACCATCTGGGCGACGATCTGGACGTTGGCGCGGCGTTCGTGCTTGAGTTTGGCGAAGCGGACGAAGTTGTCGCGGACTTTCTCAAAACGCGCGCCTTTGCGGTAGTACTCGTAGCTTTCCCTGGTGGCTCCATCGAAACTCATGGTGACGTGCTTGATGGGGGTGGAGAGGAGGCGGAGAGCGGCGTTTTCGTCGAGGAGGGTGCCGTTGGTGGAGAGGAGGGTGGAGATGCCGTGCGTTTCGCAGGAGTGGATGCGGTCAAAGATCTTAGGATCGAGGAGGGGTTCGCCGAGCCCGATGAGCATCATGTGCTCGGCTGTGTGTCCGGATTCGCGGACGAGGCGCTCGAAGATCCCGGCGGGCATGTCCTCTTTGGGTTGCTTGTGGGTTTCGCGGGGACACATGGGACAGTAGAGATTACACTTGGCCGTGGTTTCGACGATGTATTCCACCGGCAGCGCGCGTACATTAGAGCGCCGGGTGAGATAGGCCCACAGCAGTTTAGCTCGGTTCCAGGCCCGCATGGCGAAATATATATTGTAGCGGGCAGAAGAAGGAAGGAATCTCAAATAGAGTGGATAAGCGTGCACGGCAGTTGAACGAGCGTCCGTTCCGGAAGGAGGGGAAGTAGGTACGCGAATATCCCATGGTGCTTCGGGCTGCATGACCGGCCGTGGGGAGAGCGGGAGGTGCTGGGGACGGTGCGATACATGTCGCTCGAGGGGATGAAGCGCAAGACGGACGTGGAGGCATACCACGAGGAGATCCGGCGCCTGGAGAGCACCGGGGTGGATCCGTTTCGCGTACAATGAGGGCGCAACCGATGCGGGTTATACTGACGGGCGCCAGCGGATTTCTGGGAAGGGCCGTGGGGAAGCGGTTGGCGGAAGCCGGGCATGAGTTGCGGGTGTTAGGGCGCAGGGCTCCGTCGTGGCTGCGGGCAGGGGACGGATTTCACCGGTGGGATGCGATGAGGGATGCCGCGCCTGTGAAGGCGCTGGAGGGGATGGAGGCCGTGATCCATCTGGCGGGAGAGCCCGTGGCCCAGCGGTGGACGCAAGGGGCGAAGCAGCGGATTCAGCAAAGCCGCGTGGAGGGGACCCGGGCGCTGGTGGAAGCGATTTCACGGTTGGAAGCGCGTCCGAAGGTTCTGGTGTCGGCATCGGCCATTGGTTATTACGGGGACCGGGGAGATGAGGTTCTGACGGAGAGGTCAGGCCGTGGGGATGGGTTTCTGGCGGATGTTTGCGTGGCGTGGGAACAGGAGGCTTTGAAGGCCGAGGAACTGGGGTTGAGAGTGAGCCGCGTGCGATTCGGGGTTGTGTTGGGAAGGGAAGGCGGGGCGCTGGCGAAGATGCTGCCGGCGTTTCGGGCGGGGCTGGGAGGGCCAATCGGAAAAGGGCGGCAGTGGATGAGTTGGATCCACATCGCGGATACGGCGGGGATGCTGAAGTTCATCCTGGAAACACCAGGGGCAGGAGGGGCGTGGAACGCGACAGCGCCAATGCCGGTGCGGAACGCGGAGTTCAGCCATACGTTGGGCAGGGTGCTGCGGCGTCCGGCGGTGTTTGCCGTGCCTCGATTCGTGTTGGGGCTGGTGTTTGGGGAGATGGCAGGGATGCTGACGGGGAGCCAGCGCGTGGAACCGGAGGCGGCGCTGAAGGCCGGCTTCCGGTTGGAGCATGCGGAACTCGAAGCGGCGTTGAAGGATCTGCTCACAACACGTTGATGGAGCCGCGGCATTTGGGAGAGCCGCAACTGCAGATGTCGCGCAGGGGACTGCGATTGAACTTGTAGTCGACGGTAAGCTCTTCGCCGGGTTCGATGACGCGGCGGCTCATGTAAAGGATGTGGCCTTTGTGGATCCATGTACGCAGGTTCGGATCGCAGGAGTGATTGATGTATTCGGCTCCGCCGCCGCCCACCGAGCCATCGATGGTCCAATAATCGTCAAGGGTGAAGAGATAGTGCATGGGGCGCGCATAGCGCTTCTTGGTTTCGGCACGGCTGATGCGCTCTCCGGTGTACTCGATGACTTTGCGGCCCCGGGGGATGGGTTCTTCAGCGAAGACGCCGTAGCGGTGGATGGGAGAGGGAGCGACGCGGAGGCGGAAGCAGACGTGCCGCGGGTCGAGGCCAGGGGTATGGGGATGGAAGCGGCCGACATGGTAGGAGACGACGGTCCAGGTGGTATCGCGCGTTTGTGCCAATGGACTATTTTATCTACCTGGAGCCGGGGCAAACGGAAGGGATATGGAACGCTGTTGCCGGCGGTGGTGATCCGGGAGTGCGAGAAACCGGAGTCCCGGATGGCGGGTGTACTCAAGGAAGCGGGATACAAGTTCGAGAGGGCGGAGGATACGGTGATTCCGCAACGGGCCGTTTCAGGGGGCTACGGAAGTTGAGAGGCGAGTGTAAGTGACGCAGGCCGCCGGGATGTGCTAATACGGAGGAGTTGCGGGTCTTCCGAAAAACAAGCCGCCTGGCCGGGCGCCAGTCGCGGGCGCCGGCCGGGTTGTTAATCTTCGTCTTTCTGATCGCTTTGATCTGGGCAGCTCTGCACCGGCGGCATTCGACCGTGTTGCGGGTAGGGTATTCGGACTACCCTCCATACATGCGGGCGCAGGCGCATGGCAAGGCGTCCGGGTTTGCGGTGGAGATTTTTTCCGAGGCGGCGCGGCGCCGGCATATTCCCATCGAATGGATTGCGGTCGATTGGCCGGTAGACAAAGCGCTGGCGGCCGGCGAGATCGATATGTTTCCGTTTCTGGCCATCAGTGAAGAGCGGCGGGAAAAGTTCGCAATGAGCCCGAGTTGGTGGGAGAGCAATCTCGGACTGGTGGCTCTGAAGAGTCTGGCGCTGCCGGCCGAAGGGGGAGAGGGGTTACGGATTGCGGCCCGTGTTCCGTCACGCGCGGCGGCGGTGGCGCGGCAGGGATTTCCGGGATCTTCGATTGTCGGAGTTGCGGATCACGAATCGGTAGTTGCGGCGGTTTGCAGCGGGGAAGCGGATGCGGGAGTGGCGACGCACTCGTTGCTGTCGGAGTTATTGTCGGCAGGGGTGGCGCCATGCCGCGGGAATGCGCTGAAGGTGCAATGGTATCCGCAGTTGACTGTGCAGTACGCAGTGGCGGCGCGGCGGGAGTTTTCAAGCGAAGTGGAAGCATTGCAAAAGGAGATCGTCAGGCAGGCCATCGACGGCTCGATGAGAGCCGCTGCGCTGAGTTACGGATTGCACCCCACAAACCAGATGAGCCTGTTTCGGGACCTGGTGAGTATCCGGGACTATAACATCATTCTGGGTGTGGCGGTGCTGCTGTTGAGCGTGATTCTGGTGACGATCTTCTGGCAGAACCGGCGGGTGAGACAGGCGCGCCTGGCGGCAGAGTGGGCGCGGCGGCAGGCCGAGCAGGCGCTGGCGGCGAGGACGCAGTTCATTGCCAACGTCAGCCACGAAATCCGGACGCCGCTGAACGGGATTCTGGGGATGACGGAACTGCTGCTGGCGAGTCCGCTTGACGAAGCGCAGCGGGAATATACGGAAGCGGTGAGCATCTCGGGGCAGGCTCTGCTGGGGATGATCAATCAGCTGCTGGACTTCTCGAAGATAGATGCGGGGAAGATGGATCTGGAGCGCACGGAATTCTCCCCCTTGCATGTGGTGGAAGAGATCGCGACGCTATTTTCGGCCAAAGCGGCGGAGAAGAACCTGGAGATCGTGAGCGTGGCGCATCCGATGATGCCGCGGACGGTGGTAGGCGATGCGGGACGATTGCGGCAGGTGTTGTCGAACCTGACCTCGAACGCGATCAAGTTTACGGAGTCAGGGTCCGTGCTGATCGAGGCATCGCTGATAGAGCGAAGCGCATCGATGATGACGCTGCGGTTTGAGGTGGAAGACACGGGAATCGGCATACCGGCGGAGTTTCATGAGAAGCTTTTCGAGCCGTTCTCGCAGTTGGATACGTCCTCGACACGGCGATTCGGGGGGACGGGGCTGGGGTTATCCATTTGCCGGGAACTGGTGCACCTGATGGGCGGCTCGATCGGATTCGACGCGGAGCGCAATGAGGGGACATCGTTCTGGATTACGATACCGTTCAGCCTGTCGCGGGCGTCCACGGATACGATGATGCGGTTGACGAAGAGCGGACTGCGGATTCTGTGCGTGGATCCGAACCGGCATGTGCGGCGTGCGTTGAGGGTTCAACTGGAGACGTGGGGGGCGTCCGTGGTGGAAGCGTCCAGCCTGGCGGAGGCGGAAGGGTGGGCGGAACGGACCTTTCACTTGGCGTTTCTAGGGGGGAACCAGGCGATCGAGGCGTTCCGCGAACGCTTCGAGGGGTGCATTCCCATCGTGCTGGTATCGCCGAGAGCGGGGAGCGGGATCACGGCGCGAGCGGAGGAGGTCACGCACTTTCTACACAAACCCATCCGGCAACTGCCGCTGTGGAATTGTGTTTTGCAGGCGGTGGGCAGTCTTCCCGCCGGGATTGAGCCGCCGGGCGCCGGTTATTCCGTAAACGGCGCGCGGGTCCTGGTGGTGGAGGACAATACACTTAACCAGAAGGTAATTATGCACTTCCTCCACAGGCTGGGCTGTGTGGCGACCGTGGTATGCAACGGGCAGGAGGCGGTGGAGATTGCCGGGCGCAAGGCATTCGATCTGATCCTGATGGATTACCAGATGCCGGTGTTGGACGGGGTTTCGGCGGCGCGCGAGATCCGGTCGCGAGAAAAGCCGGGGAAGCGAACTCCCATCATTGCATTGACGGCTGCGTCCCTGCCGCAGGACCGGAAACTGTGTGAGGAAGCAGGGATGGACGGATTTCTTGGCAAGCCGGTGGCCTTTGACAGCCTGCGGGCGGTGATCGAGGCTCTGCCGGAGGCTTCGACGGATAGGATGTAAGGGAGACAGGTGGATGGGCACGGCGGAGCAGATCTTCATTGGCGCGGACGAAAAAACGCGCTGTTTCTGGTGCAAGGCGTCGGAGGAGTATGTCCGCTATCACGATACGGAGTGGGGATTCCCGGTGATGGAGGACCGCCGTTTGTTTGAGAAGATTTCGCTCGAAGGGTTCCAGTGCGGGCTGAGTTGGCTGACGATTCTGAACAAACGGGAGGCGTTCCGGGAAGTATTCGCGGGATTCGACTACCACGTGGTGGCGCGTTTCGGATCACGGGACGTGGAGAGGCTGGTAAGTGACGCGCGGATCGTGCGGCACAGGGGGAAGATTGAAGCGACGATCGGGAACGCGCGGCGGGCATGCGAGTTGGAATCGGAGTTCGGTTCGGTGCAGGCGTATTTTTGGGGATTTCAGCCGCGGGAGGCGAAGGCGTTGTCGAAGGACTTGAAGCGGCGCGGGTGGAGGTTCGTGGGTCCAACGACGGTGTATGCGTTCATGCAGGCGATGGGGCTGGTGAACGATCACGCTGAGGGGTGTTTCGCGCGGGCGGAGGTGGAGGAGGCGCGGCGCGCCTTGGGACAGCCGCCGCGCTAAGCAGGTCAGACGACGGCGACGGGGTTGGACAACTCGCCAATGCCTTCGATGGAGACGGAGCAGATATCGCCGGGCTGCAATGCGGCGTCTTCCTTGACAATGATTCCGGTGCCCGTACACAGCACGGAACCGGAAGGGACGGGATTGGCGCGGTAGAGGTACTCGATGAGGGTTTCGAGTTTGCGATGGAGTTGCGAGGTGTTTGCGGTTCCGTCGAAGATGAGCGTGCCGCCTCGTTTGATGGTGCAGCGCACCTGCTTGCCGTAAGGATTGCCGAATTCATCGGGGGTCACGATATAGGGTCCCAGCGCGCAGCAGGCGGTGTAGACCTTGGATTGGGGGAGATAGAGCGGGTTCTCGCGTTCGATGTCCCAGGCGGAAACGTCGTTGGCGGCGGTGAAGCCGAGGATGGCTCCCTTGGATCCAAGGACGACGGCAAGTTCCGGCTCGGGTGCGGTGAATTTGGAATCGGAACGGATGCCGATGGGTTTGTTCAGACCCACACAAACACGAGCGGTCCCTTTGAAAAAAATCTCGGGACGCGGTTCGCGGTAGACGTAGGCGTAGAAGCCCTCGCGGGCGCCGTGTTCGGCGTCGCGGAAACTGGCGCTCATCTCATAGGTGCACCCGCAGGCCCAGACTTCGCGGGGATGAATGGGGATGATGGGCGGCGCCTGTTCGGTGTGAGAGACGGCGTGGCGGGCGGCGAGCAGACCGAGATCGATTCCTTCCTTTTCCGAGCGTTCGATGAGACCCTGCATGGTGTAACCCGGAATGGGCCTGGCGCCGCTTTCATCGAACACGGCGGCAGTGATCTCTTTGTTCCAGCGGATTTGTCCCAGTTTCATTCGGTTAGCCTTATCAGTACTTGAGGTACACGGTCTTGTAGTCGCTATAGAAGTCGAAAGCAGCCGGACCTTGTTCCTTGGGGCCGAAGCTGGAATCCTTGGTTCCGCCGAAAGGCAACTGATATTCGACACCGGCGCTGGGGAGGTTCACGGTGAGCAGGCCGGCCTCCATGCGGTAGATGTATTCGTAGACGCGGGAAAGATGGGTGGTCTGGATGGAGGCCGAAAGGCCGAAGGGGATGTTGTTGGCGATGCGCATGGCGTCGTCGAAATCTTTTGCGCGCATGACGGCGAGAACGGGGCCGAAGATCTCCTCCTGGGCGATGGCCATGTTCTCCGTGACGTTGGCGAAGATGGTGGGCTCGATGAAATAGCCCTTGTCATAGGCTCCGCCGGTGAGGCGATTGCCGCCCGCGAGGGGCTCGCCGGCTTCCTTGCGGCCGGTTTCGATGTAGCGGAGATCGGTTTCGAACTGGCCTTCATCGACGGCGGGGCCAATGTCGATTCCGGGTTCCATGCCATTGCCGACCTTGAGCTTTTTGGTGCGCTCGACGAGGGCGGCGACGAACTTATCGTAGATGGAATCCTCGACGATCGCGCGGCTGGTGGCGGTGCATTTTTGTCCGGTGGAGAAGAAGGCGGCGTTGACGACGTTCTCAACGGCGGAGTGGAAATCGGCATCGGCGAGGACGATGGTGGGGTTCTTGCCGCCCATCTCGAGTTGGATGCGGAGGCGGCGTTTGGAGGCTTCGGCGTGGAGCCAGTTGCCGACCTGACAGGAACCGGTGAAGGAAACGGCTTTCAGAGGAGGGGCGTCGACGAGGGCCTGGCCGAGCGCGCCGCCGGAACCGGCGATGAAATTGACGACGCCCTTGGGGATGCCGGCCTCATGGCATGCCTCGACGATACGCCATGCGCTCAAGGGGGCGGCGGAGGCGGGCTTGAGGACAACGGTGTTGCCGCAGATGAGGGCGGGCGCCATTTTCCAGGCGGGGATGGCGATGGGAAAGTTCCAGGGGGTGACGAGTCCGACGACGCCGATCGGTTTGCGGATGGCGAACATGTGGACGCGCTCTCGCTCGGAGGGGACGAGGAAACCGGGCATGCGCGAGCCCTCGCCGGCGAAATAGCGGAAGATGTTGATGGCGCGGCGAACCTCGCCCTTGGCTTCGGGAAGGGTCTTGCCTTCTTCCCGGGTCATCTCCTCGCCGAGTTGATGGAAGCGGCTTTCCAGGATATCAGCCACTTTGAAGAGGAGGGCGCCGCGAGCCGGGCCGTTCATCGCGGACCAGGCGGGGAGAGCGGCTTGGGCGGCCGCGGCGGCGTCATGGACGTCCCGCGCGGTCCCTTTCGCAAACAGGCCCACCACTTCATCGGTGTTGGCGGGGTTGCGGTTTTCGAACGTGGCGGCGGGGGTGCGCCATTCACCATTGATGTAGTTCGGAAATGTAGTTGGCATCGTTTGTGTATCAGGTCAGAATCAGAATTTTACATTCGGCACGGCTCTGGAGCCGGGCTCGGTCTTGAAGTAGGCGTCGTTGCGAGCAAAATTGAACAGAGACGCCGCGATGTTGTTCGGGAACAATTCAATGCTGGTATTGTATCGCTGAACCGTTTCATTATACTTGCGCCGCTCCTGGGCGATGCGGTTCTCGGTTCCGGCGAGTTCACGCTGGAGGTTGAGGAAGTTCTGATCGGACTTGAGGGTGGGGTAGTTTTCGACGACGACGAGGAGCCGGCCGATGGCCCCGTCAAGGGTCTGGTTGGCGTCGATCTTCTCCTGTGGGGTGCGGGCGGACATTAGCGCGGCGCGGGCCTTGGTGACGGAGTCGATGACGGTTTGTTCCTGTTTGGCGAAACCTTTGACGGTTTCGACGAGGTTGGGGATGAGATCGGCGCGGCGCTGGAGGGCGACGTCCACCTGCGCCCAGGACGCCTTGATGGCTTCACTCTGGATGACGAGATCATTCCGGATCCCGGCGAGTTTCATGCCGAATCCGAGGACGATCAGGACGATGACGATGACAGTGATGAGGGCCGCTTTCATGTTTCCTCTTGTCTCCTGCGATGGTTATTTCTCCAGACTGTCGATGCAGCCGATGACCCTGGAAATCTGGGCGATGTAACGGTCGAGCAGCGCGGGCGGGTCAGCGTCCCGCGGGCGGATTTTTTTCTGGCGCAAGGCGAGCACGGCGAGCAAAGGCCGCGGCTCGACGGCAAACCTTCGTTCCACTTCGTCAATGACGGCGGTCCGGCTGGAGGGAGCGGGAAAACCCCCGATACGCAAGGCGTGGCGGAAGAGGAGAGTGAAGGTGGGAAGGGACTCGACGAGGAGCCGGGAGAGCAATTCCTTGTCGTCCATGATGCCCGCGGCCTTCTGACGGAGGCGGAGGAGTTTGGCGCGGAGTTGGTATTCGACCTGGGCGCGATAGAAGGAGTCGCCGATTTCGAGCGATTCGATGACATCGACCCCCGCAAGCACCTTGCGGCGTTCCTTCATGTCATGGAATTCGATGGGGAAGCAGTCGGTGGAGGCGCGCAGTTCTTCGAGGCTGAGGAGAAGAGGCGCGGGGTTTTCGTGTTTGCGCCACCAGTGGAAGATGGGTTCGGAATCACGCAACTCGGTGACGGTCACGCGGGAAAGGACACAGAGAATATTGAGGTCGGAGAAGGCTCCATTGTATTCCTCGGAAGCTCCGGAGCCGTAGAGGATGAGGGAGACAAGGCGCTCGCCGAAGGTTTTCGTTACTCGCTGGGTGAGTTGTTCAAGCAGGTGTTGCATGCCGTGTCACCAACTGCTGTTGGCGCCTCCGCCTCCGGAGTCTCCTCCGCCGAAACCGCCGAAGCTGTCACTAGAATCATAGCCGCCGAAGCCCCCGCCGGAACCACCGCTCCAGCCGCCGCCACCGGGGAAGAACCAGGGTCCCGAGGAAGAGCCGAAGCCACCGCCGCGTCTTCTATTTATCCAAATTAGCAGGAGCACGAAGAGGATCGGGATGAGGACGGGGAAGTAGGCTTCCGGGTCGGGACGGACTTCGCGGCGGCTGGGGAGGGTGACGTCGATGCTGACATTTTTCGACTTTGCGATGATGCTGCCCAACCGGTGGGTGGCTTCGAGAAGCGCGGGGCCATACTCGCCCTGACGCAGGAGGGGGCGCATGTTGTCGAGGAGTTCGCCGGCGAGGCCGTCGGGCAGGATGGGTTCGAGACCGTAGCCGACCTCGAGGCGCATGCGCCGGTCGCGGACGGCAAGGAGGAGGAGAACCCCTTCATTCTTTCCTTTTTTGCCGACGCCCCACTTGCGGTAGAGGCTATTGGCGACGTCTTCGATGGGCTCATCCTCGAGGGAAGGGATGGTGACGATGGCGATTTCGGCGGAGGTCAACTGCTGAACGCGGGCGCAGTAGCGTTCGATCTCGGCGCGGTGGGCGGGGTTGACGACCTGGGCGAAGTCGCTAAGGTAGCCTTGGGGCAGAAGGCTGGTGAAATCGGCGGCGGAGAGGGAGAGGGCGCAAAGGAGGATGGGAAGGCGGAAGAGGGCGATGCGCTGGTTGTGCAAACTCACAGTTTAACGGAAGCGGCAAGCGGGGCAATGCGGCAACCGGGGAGGAGGGGGGTAGAGGTTCCCGCAAAGGCGCGGAGAGCGCAGAGTTTTTCCGGATTCTTATCGGAGCCGGCATGTCGTTTGTTAGCCTGGCGTATAGGTGTTTCATGCACCGGAGACCGTCTATGCCGAACGATGCGCAAGAGCAAGTTGTTCGCTGGAACGTTGACTTGACTGCTTGGAGGAACGGACGGAGGCGCTTCAATCTCGTAGGAAATTATTGGCATCGATGCCAGCCTGTTTCAGAATTGCTCGCAGGGTTCCCTCAGGCATGTCGCCTGGCTGATTGGGGACCGTCGTATACCGATTCGTGGCTGGATTGAACCAGATTTCGTGGCTGCCAGCGGCTTGCCGATCGAATTCGAATCCGTTGACCCTCAGTCTCCGGACGACATCCTTATAGCGGAATCCGGCGAGACGTCCCATTCAAGCGGCGACAACGATCGTATAATCCCGGCGTTCGGCTGTGGTGGGCAAGGTAGGTGCACCGTCGCGTTCGCGGTGCGCTTCGATCAGTTTGCGAGCCACGTCGCGTGCGATGTCCAGCGTCTCGGCAACGGTGCGGCCCTGAGCGACGAGCCCGGGGAGCTCATCTGAAGTGGCGAGAAACAGCCCTTCCGGCAATTCCTCGATTATTACGTGAATCGCCAACTCCATACGAGAAGAGGGTAGCACTTTCTTTTCGCGAGGCGAGGGGGGCGCAAACGGCTGTGGATCGCCGGGCGAAGTCACAAGACCAGAGGATTGGTCCAGCGCAGAGCGCGGAATCGCGCGAAATCGCCGTCATTCGAGCAAACCGTGAGTCCGTGTTCGATCGCCAGAGCCGCCAAATGGGCATCGGGGATCAGGTTGGGGCCTCCGCCCAGATTGACGAGCAACTCAGAGAGAATCGACCGGTGGGCGGGGCCGGGGACTGGTATCCAGACATGTTCGCACTCAAGCCATTCTTCTATGTGGCGCCAAGCAGCCGTCAAAGACAGCGGACGCTCGAAAACCCTCGGATTGGTGACAATTCGCAGGAAGGCAAGCAAGCTTTGCCAAGGCAGTCCAACCCTAATCTCGCTGTTCAACTGGGTGTCGAGCCACGTTCGGGCCTTCTCGTGCCGATCCGAACGGGGGTCGGTAGCGTAGATCAGGATATTCGCATCAACGAGGATCACCGGCGGGTGCTTTCGTTGTCCAACTCGGCCAAGACCTCCGCAATGTTATCCAAGTTGGGAACCCGGCATCGCCCCATGTCGAGGGGCTTCGTGCGAAAAGGCTTCCGCACCCTGGGTTGGCTCAGTTCCAGCAAACCGCGGCGCAAGGCGGAATTGACGGCGTGCTTCAGCGTGAGATGCTCCCTGGCGCGGAATGCTTCCAACTGGGCGGCGACGTCATCGTCGAGGGTGAGGGTAGTCCTCATGCATCACAACATAGCACACTTGATGTTTTGATGTCTCAGGGGTGAGTTACACCGCGGCGGCGACGAGGTCGGAGACGGGGCCGAGGAGACCGGCGCGGGATTGGGCAGCCGGTTTGGTGGTGAGCAGGACACAGATGAGGTCCTTGACGGGATCAGCCCAGGCGACGGTGCCGGTGGAGCCGTAGTGTCCGAAGGTCTGCGGGGAGCATGTCTTGCCGAAAGTGCCGGGTTCGATCATGAAACCGAAGCCCCAGGGTTTGTTGAGGCCGGAGGTCTGATTCCGGATCATGCTCCTGGCGATGGAAGCTTTGAGGATGCCGTCGCGAGGGTGGAGGAAGAACTCGAGGAAGCGGGCGACGTCGGAAGTGGTGGAGAGCGCGCCTCCCCAGGGTGCTCCGAGGTCGCGCCAGTAAGGGCTGTTCCAATCCCAATCCGATTTTTCGGGCACCTGGCACTGGGCGGTGGCGGCGATGAGGCGGCCGCCCATGCCGAGGGAGGTGGCGTTCATTCCGAGCGGGTGGAAGACCACCTTCCGGAGATAGTCGCGGAGGGGCATGTTTGTCTTGCGCTCGACGATTTCGGCGGCGAGGAGGATGCCCATGCTCTGATACTTGACCTGGGTGCCGGGAGGGAAGAGGAGCGGCGTGCGGCAGGTTTCGGCGACGAATTCCTTGAGGGGAGCGTGGCGTTTGCGGAGAGCCTCGTTATCGGGAAGCATATCGGGAAGACCGGAGGAGTGGGTGAGCAGCATCCTGACGGTGACGCGGCCGCGGTCACCGCCGCGGAATTCGGGGATGTGGCGGTTTACCGGGTCGGAGAGGGAGACCTTGCCCTGCTCGACAAGTTTCATCACGGCAGTGACGGTCATTGGTTTGGTGATGGAAGCAAGGAGGAAGACTTCATTGGGGCCGCGAGCCTTGCCGAAGCCCTTTTCCGTGACCGTGGACCCCTGCTTCACGAGCAGGGCCGCGGCGGCGACTTCCCCACTGGCGGTGGCGGCCCGCACCTTCGATATCGCGGCGTCGACGCGGCCCTTTTGAAGAGCGGCCGCGGCTCCCAGTAATAATGTGCGTCGTGTCATGCTTCTCCCGGTTCCGGGCGGGCAGGGTTACGGAGCAGTTTCCGGAGGTCCGCCAGCACCTCTTCCCTTTTTCCCGGTACGGTCATCGAGTATATCCCGCGGATGTAGCCTTCGCCATCGAGCAGGTAGAACTGCTTGCCGTGGGCGGTAATTTCTTCCGGGTCCAGGTGGCGCTGAGTTTTCACCTGGAGAGCGCGTATGGTTTCCTTGCCGCCGGTGAGGAAGCGCCACTGGGGCGTGCCGGCTTTGTGGAGGGCGGCGTAGGCGAGGAGCCGTCGCGGGGTGTCGTATTCGGGGTCAATGGAGATGGACAACAGCCCAACGCCGGGAAGGGAGCCCACCTGCTGTTGCATTTTGCGCATTTCGGCGGTGAGGCGGGGGCAGACAAGCGTGCAGCGGGTGAAGATGAAGTCCATGACCCAGACTTTCCCGGCGAGGTCGCGGCGCAGGAAAGGAGCGCCGGTTTCGGTGAGCAGGGAAAATTCCGGCAGTTGTCCGGCATCGGGTAACAGTTCGAGTCCGGCGGATGGCCGGCGGCAAGCGGTTGTAGCGAAAGTTAGGAGAATATGGCGTCTGGAAAGCTTGGGGCGCACGAAGGTCTCCATCTGCATTCTGGCAGAATTCCCATCCCCGGAGGGTAAAAGGGGAGAGAAAACGCCACTTCAGATCACATGCCGGCGGCGGGATGGGTAGAGGTTGAACCCCTAAAGAAGGCGTAAGCGGGAAGAATTTTCGTGGAGGCGGAAGGTTGCGCAAGGGAATGTGTGGATGATGAGTGTAGCTACTACTTGTAGATAGAGTCGGATGTGGAAGAGAACAAAAGGGGAAGCAGAAAAGAAGGCAGAAAAAAAGTATTGCCTTAGGAGAGGGATATATGTCAGAATCGCCTCAAGTGGCCGGAAGTGGCCGGATGTGTTAAAAAATGGCGTCAACGCCTCCATCACCGATGCCCGTCGATCCGCCGCGGGGATTGTATCCCGCCAAGGTCGACGAGAAGGGGCGATTGAAGCTGCCCACAAACTTTGCCGGATACCTGGCGGCCTTGCAGGCGACGAAAGTGTTCGTGACGAGTTTGGACAAGACCACGGCCAAAGTGTACACCATTCCGGTGTGGAATGAAAACGTGAATCTGCTGCAGAACGGCGGAGGAGAAAACCGCAACTGGGGAAAAGATATTCTGTTGCTGGCCAACATACTGGGCGCCGATGCCGAGTTGGATTCCGCGGGGCGGTTGCTATTGCCGACGGAACTGCGGCGAATGCTCGGGCTGGAGAACGCGCAGGTGTGGCTGGAGGCCTACGACGGGCTGATCAACATTTACAGCCAGCAGGTCTTCGAGGAGAAGCGCCGCCAAGCGCAGGAGAACTTGCAGGCGAAGTTACAGTTCATGGAAGGACTGGGGCTCAAATAGGTATGTATGGCGCCAATCCACATACCTGTCATGGGCCGGGAAGTGATGGAGCATTTGGCGGTGCGTCCGGACGGGATTTATCTGGATGCCACGGCCGGGCTCGGGGGACATACCAGGCTGATCGCGGAGCGGCTGGAGAGCGGACTGGTGATCGCCAACGACCGGGATGCGGAATCCCTGGAGATTGCGCGGGAGAACACGCGGGAGTGGGCGGAAAAGATCCGGTACCGGCAGGGCAGGTTTTCGCAGTTGGACAAGACGTTGGAAGCATGTGGTGTAGGACAAGTAGACGGACTGGTAGCGGACTTGGGAGTGAGCCGCTATCAACTGACAGAAGGAGAGCGCGGATTTTCTCTGCAGTCGGACGGTCCTTTGGACATGCGAATGAATCGCACCGAAGGGCCGGCGGCGGCCGAGATCGTCAATTTCGAAGCCGAGAAGGCGCTCGCCGATTTGATCTATCAACTTGGCGAAGAAAGGAGGGCGCGGAGAATAGCCAGAGCAATCGTCCGGGCACGGCCGATTCGGAGCACGCTGCATTTGGCGCGTGTGATCGAGGAGGCCGTGCCAAGGACGGGGCGGCTGCACCCCGCGACCCTCACCTTTATGGCATTGCGGATTGCGGTGAACCGGGAGCAGGAGGAGTTGGAAGCGCTACTGGAGTCAGGACCGAGGTTGGTGGCCGCGGGCGGACGGATGGTGGTGATCACGTTCATGTCGACGGAGGACCGCGCGGTCAAGCGTGGGTTTCAACGGCTGGCCAGGGAAGGCCGGGCGCAAATCTTGACGAAGCACGTCGTAAAACCGGCGGAGAAGGAAGTGCTGGAAAATCCCGCCGCGCGGAGCGCCAAACTGCGCGCGGTAGAGATGATTTAGCGACGGGAGAGAGGGATATCTCATGGCAGCAACACTGACGACTCTGTATGACCGCCTGTTGGGGAAGGGCGGCGCACAAGTGGAAGCGCGCTGGACGGAGGTGCGTCCGGCGAAGGTGACGGATACCCGTCTGCGTCCGTTTCCGAATGAAGACGTGAGCTTTCATGTCAAGAGGATCGACAACAGCCGGGTGATTCGCGAGTTGGATCCGCAGGCGCCGAAGGTTTGTTGGAAGATGATCGGCGGGGCGAGCGCATCGGCGGTGCTGTTGATCGGGCTGCTGCTGCCGAGCGCCTATCGCCTGATGGCGGGCTACCAGATTGAAGAGCTGAAGAAAGAGAACAAACGGCTGCAGTCAGTGAACGCCGAGCTGGAACTGGACGAAGCGAAATTGCTCAGTCCGGAGCGTCTGGCGGATCTGGCGAAGCTGCAGGAATTTGTGGATCCCGATCCGGGGCGTGTGATTCATCTGGATGAACAGAGCGGGCCTGTGATGGCGATGCGGCGGGAAGGGAAGCCGGCCGCGGTGGAGCCGGTCCAGGCCGCCGCGGCGGCTCCGGCGGCAGCGCTGGCCGGCGCGCGCGAATAAGAACAAAGTCAGCCGGGATTCCCCCACCGGCTGGCCGACCCAGCCAGGAAGGCAGCCATGCAGAGACCACCGGGCAATCGGAATTTCGGGGGTAATCCGGAGCCTCCGATCGACGAAGCAGCCGCGAGGCGGGTGCGCAAGCTGGCGCGCTTCGCGCTGGGCTGGTGCTTTCTTATCCTTCTGCGATTGTTTCATCTCCAAATCCTGTCTCACGCCGATTATGTCAGGCTGGCGCAAAACCAGCAGGAAAAGGTGATGGAGGCGCCCGCGCCGCGTGGAGCCATCCTTGACCGGAATGACGAAGCGCTGGCGATGAGCACGACGCTGAAGAGCGTGGTGGCGAACCCGCTGCACATGCCGGACCTGCCGCTGACGGCGGAGGTGCTGGCGCGCGTGCTGAACCTGGATGAGAAGGAACTGCTCGAGCGGTTGCGGGTGTACGCCTCCAGCGGCAAAGGGTTCATGTGGATCAAGCACCGCATCGGCACCGAAGAAGCCGAACGGGTGGCGATGCTGAAGTTGAGCGGAGTGGAGTTTCGCGACGAGACGGTGCGCACTTATCCGAAGGGAACGCTGGCGGCGCACATTCTGGGCGGCGTGGACAGCGAGGAGCGGGGCAACGGCGGCATCGAGCTGGGGCTTCAAGAGGAGTTGGAAGGGATTCCCGGTACGGTTCGAATGATGAAAGATGTCACGAACCGGGGGTATGAATCGATTGTGGAATCGAAGCCGCAGCCCGGGAAGGACATCACGCTGACCATTGACGAACGCATCCAATATGTGGCGGAGCGCGAGTTGCGCAAGGCGATGGGGACGTGCCGCTGCAAGACGGGCAGCGTGGTGGTGATGAATCCGCGCAACGGCGACATACTGGCGATGACGAGCTATCCGTCGTTCGACCCCAACGAAGCGCCGTCGAGCAGGGATGACATGGCGGCGCGGCTGAACCTGGCGATTGCGGCTCCTTTCGAGCCCGGGTCCGTGTTCAAGGTGGTGACGTTATCCGCGGCGCTGGAGACGACGCGGTTGGGGCCGGAATCGCCCATCAATTGCATGGGCGGGGTGATGAGCCTCTACGGGCGGGTGATCCACGATTCACACGCGGGACTGGGTGTGATTCCGATGCGCGAAGTGCTGGCCCATTCGTCGAATGTCGGGGCTATCCAGATCGGGATGCAGGTGGGGGTGAAGAACCTGTACGAGTACATCACCCGTTTCGGATTCGGCAAGCGGGTAGGGATTCCGCTGCCGGCGGAATCTCCGGGGCAGGTGTTTGAACCGCGCAAGTGGGGGAAGACGTCTATCGGATCGGTACCGATGGGCCACGAACTGACGGTGACGACTCTGCAACTGGCGCAAGCCTGCTCGGTGGTGGCCAACAACGGCTTACTGGTGAAGCCGCGCATCGTGCTGCGGCGGCAGCGCCCGGGGGACCCGGTCGAGATCGAGCCGGTTGCTCCGGCAGTGCGGGTGATCAATGCCTTGAATGCCGCGAAGATGAGGGACATGATGCACGGCGTGGTGCTGCCGGGAGGCACGGGAACGCGGGCGCGGATTCCGGGATACACCGTTGCGGGAAAGACGGGATCAGCGCAGGTATACGATTTTCAGGCAAAGACGTACACGCACAAGTACAACGCGTCGTTCATGGGGATGGCTCCGATGAGCGATCCGAGGATCGTGGTGGCGGTAACGATGAACGGCTCACCGGACTGGGGCGGAACGGTGGCGGCCCCGGTGTTCCGGGAGGTGGCGGCGGTGGCGCTGCGAATTCTCGATGTTCCGAAGAACCGGATCGACGATGTGCAGATTGCCAGGGGATTGCCGGCGGGCGCGCCGGGCGAGGACGACAACGATGCCGCGAACGCGCCGCCGAGCCCGATTCCGGAAGGGGCCGTGGCGGATGCCGCGGCGGCTCCCACGGCGGCTCCCGTGGCGGCCGCGCAGTTGCAGATGGCCTCGTTTCCGGGAGACGGGCCGAGGGTTCCGAACCTGTTGGGGAAGACCATGCGCGACGTGCTGAACGCGACGGTTCCGGCGGGGATCGCGGTGGACGCGAGGGGGTCGGGGCTGGCGCGGGCGCAAAATCCGCCGCCGGGGGCGCTGCTGCGTCCGGGGGAACACGTCGTGGTGGAGTTCAGGCGCTGATATGGACACGAGAGCGGTGCTTGCGGGTGTGCCGATGCGCACCGGAATCCCGGCGGAGGTGCGGGACCGTCCGGTGTCAGGGCTGGAATATGATTCCAGGAAAATCAATCCTGATTATCTGTTTTTCGCGTTTTCCGGGTCCAAGGACGACGGGCGGCGGTACGCGCGGCAGGCGATGGAGGGCGGAGCACTGGCGGTGGTGAGCGAACTGCCGGAACTGGCCGGGGAGGCGATGCCGTGGATTCAGGTGGAGCACGGGAGGCGGGCGCTGGCGGCGGCGTGCCGGAATTTTTATGGAGCGCCGGAGCGGGACTTGAAGCTGACGGGTGTCACGGGCACGAACGGGAAGACGACGGTTACCTACCTCATTGATGCCGTGCTGCGGCATGCCGGAAAGGTGAGCGCGGTGCTCGGAACGATCGGGAACCGGGTGGCCGGGGAGCGGTTCAAGGCGGTGAATACGACGCCTGAGTCGCTTGATCTTTACCGGTTGTTCGAGCAGTTGCGCGCCAAGGGCGGGACGCACGTGACGATGGAGGTTTCCTCGCACGGCCTGGCGTTGGGCCGGGTGTACGCGCTCGAATTTCACACGGCGGTGTTTACAAATCTGAGCCAGGATCACCTGGACTTCCACGCTTCGATGGAAGATTACTTCGAGGCGAAGCGGATGCTGTTTTTCGCCAACGGGGCAGCGGCTCCGAAATGGGCGGTGATCAACGCCGATGACGAATACGGCCGGCGGTTGGCGCCGGGGGAGGGGACGAAGGTTCTCACGTACGGATTCGGCGCCGGCGCGGCGCTGCGGGCCGAAGATGTGGAACTCGGATTCGGCGGGTTGCGGTTCACCATGCGGTATGGAGGGGCGGAGGCGGTGGTGCGGTCGTCGCTGGTGGGCGAGGTGAACGTGTACAACATGCTGGCCGCGTGCGGAGCGGGAATTTCATACGGATTGGAACTGGAAATGATTGCAGCGGGAATTGCGGAATGCGAGGCAGTGGCGGGCCGCTTCGAGCGTGTGGACGAAGGCCAGCCGTTCCTCTTTGTGGTGGACTATGCGCACACGCCGGATGCGTTGAAGAACGCAATCCGCGTGGCGCGCAGTTTGAAGCCGAAGCGGGTGATCACGGTGTTCGGCTGCGGCGGGGACCGCGACCGGACGAAGCGTCCATTGATGGGCATGGCGGCGGGCGAATTGAGCGACTTCGTGGTATTGACGTCGGACAATCCGCGTTCGGAGGATCCGCTGAACATCATCAATGACGCGCTGGTGGGGTTGCGCCGGTATGACACGCCCCATCTGGTGGAAGCCGACCGGACGCGCGCCATCCGTCTCGCGGTGAAAGAGGCGCGGCCGGGAGACCTGATCCTGCTTGCGGGAAAGGGACACGAAACGCACCAGGTTTTGCGGGACCAAACGATAGGGTTCGACGATCGGGAGAAGGCCCGGGAGGTGTTGCGGGAGTTCGGCTACCGGAAGCAGGGATGAAGTTTACTGTCAGTACGATCGCCGGGGCGCTCGGCGTGGCGCTTCCGGCGGCGAGCGGCGGGATCACGGGCTGGAGCGTGGATTCGCGGACGCTGGAGCGGGGAGACCTGTTTTTCGCGTTGCGCGGTCCGAATCACGACGGGCACGCCTATTTGGGAGAGGTGTTCGCGAAAGGGGCGTCGGCGGCGGTGGTGGATCGCGTGCCGCCCGAGGTTCCGGCCGGATGGACGCTGCTGGCGGTGGAGGATGCGCAGCGGGCATTGGAGGCGCTCGGTTCATGGGCGCGCGAGCAATGGGGAAAGGACGTGATTGGGGTGACGGGCAGCGCCGGGAAAACGACCACGAAGGACGTGATCGCGGCGATGCTGGGTGTGCGGATGGTTGTGGGAAAGACCGTGGGAAATTTGAATAACCACATCGGAGTGCCGTTGACGCTGCTGCGGCTGAACGCGGAGAGCGCGGCCGTGGTGGTGGAGATGGGGATGAACCACGGCGGGGAGATCGCGGCGCTGGCGCGGATCGCGAAGCCGCGCGTGGGTGTGGTGACGAATGTGGGATACGCGCACGTGGAGAACTTTGATTCCGTGGAAGGAGTGGCGGCGGCAAAGCGCGAGTTGATCGAGGCGCTGCCGGCGGACGGAGTGGCGGTGCTGAACGCCGACGACAGGCGCGTGGCGCGGTTCGGGGAACACTGCAAGGGGCGCGTGGTGACGTACGGACTTACGGAGGATGCGGAAGTGCGCGCCGAACAGGTGCGGTATTCTCTCGATGGGGTGCGTTTTCGCGCCGGCGGCGTCGAATTGGAAAGCCGGTTGGCCGGCCGTCACGGCATTTCGAACCTGCTTGCGGGAATCGCGGTGGCGTCGGTGTACGGAATCGGACCGGAGGAAGTTGTAGACGTGGTGAAGGCGATCGAGCCAGGGGCGATGCGGGGGAAGCGGATAGAGAAAAACGGAATTCTGCACATCAACGACTGCTACAACTCGAATCCGGACGCGGCGCGGGCGATGTTGGACCTGCTGGCGGACACGCCGGCGGGGCGGCGCATCGCGGTGTTGGGAGAGATGCTGGAGTTAGGGGCGTGGTCCGAACATTTGCACCGGGAGATTGGACGCTATGCCGCGAAGAGCGGGATGAACGTGCTTGTTGGGATTCGCGGCGCGGCCAGGCATGCCGTGACGGCCGCGGTGGAATCGGGCCTTCCCGCCGGCGCCGCGCATTTTTTTGAAGATCCGGCGGAGGCGGGCGAATTTGTGAAGGGGATGGCGCGCGAAGGGGATGTCATCCTATGGAAGGGTTCGCGCGGAACACGTGTGGAACTTGCGCTCGAAAGGGCGTTGGGGTAAGCGATGCTTTACTGGCTGCTTTTTGAAAAGCTGTTTCCCAATATCAGCGTTTTCCGGTTGTTCGGCTACGCCACGTTCCGCACGGCGCTGGCGAGTCTGACGGCGCTGGCGCTGGGCATCCTGCTTGGTCCGGTGCTGATCCGCAAGCTGCGGGATTTTCAAATTGGGCAGCATATACGGGAGGACGGGCCGAAGTCGCATCAGAAGAAAGCGGGAACGCCGACAATGGGCGGACTGCTGATTGTAGTGTCGATCGTGGCGCCGACGCTGCTGTTCACCAACCTGAGGAATCCGTACGTGTGGGTGGCGCTGTTCGGGTTGCTGAGTTTCGGGTCAATCGGCTTCTACGACGATTACACGAAGATGAAGCGGATGCGGAACCTCGGGCTGACGGCGCGGGGCAAGTTTCTGCTTCAGGTGCTGGCGGCGCTGATCGTGGGGATATTTCTGTTGGTGCTGCACGCCAAGGGGATGTATTCCACCGAGATGAATATTCCGTTCGTGAAGTCCTACCGGCCGAATCTGCTGATCAACTCGATGCTGGGGAGTCCCTGGACATATCCGGTCGCATTCGTGTTTTATTTCCTTTTCCTGGAGACGGTGCTGGTGGGGGCGGCGAACGGGGTGAATCTGGCGGACGGATTGGACGGGCTGGCGATCGGGCTGATGATCATCGCGTCCGGGGCGATGACGGTGCTGACGTACCTGAGCGGGCACGCGCAGTTCGCCACGTACCTGGATCTGTCGCGCCTGCCGGGCGCGAGCGAACTGACGGTGTTCTGCGGGGCGATGACGGGGGCGTCGCTGGCGTTCCTGTGGTACAACGCGCATCCGGCGGAAGTATTCATGGGGGACGTGGGTTCGCTGTCGCTTGGGGGAGGATTGGGGACGATCGCTGTTCTGATCAAACAGGAAGTTCTGCTGCTGTTCGTGGGCGGCGTGTTCGTCATCGAATGCCTTTCCGTAATCCTGCAGGTGGGCAGCTACAAGCTGCGGAAGAAGCGGATTTTCAAGATGGCTCCGCTGCACCATCATTTTGAAGCGATCGGATGGCATGAATCGAAGGTAATTGTCCGGTTCTGGATTGTGGGTCTGGTGATGGCGCTGTTCGCGCTGACGACTTTGAAGTTGAGGTAGCAGGGAGATGGATCTTGCGGGCTTGAAGGTGCTGGTGGCGGGCCTTGGCAAGTCGGGGCTTGCCGCCGTCGAACTCCTGGTGGAGAAGGGAGCGCGTACTCAGGCGGCCGATTCCCGGCCGGTCGAACAGATTCCGGGAGCCGGTCCGGTGTTGGGAAGGTTGGGCGTCGAGTTTTTCGCGCAGGACGCGGAATTGTTCCGGGGTTTCGATTTGATCGTGCTGTCGCCGGGCGTGCCGGTGGACTTGCCCGAAGTCGAGGCGGGCAGGAAAAGCGGAGCGAAGGTGATTGGAGAGGTGGAACTGGCTTCGTGGTTCCTGCGGGGTCCGGTGATCGGGATAACGGGATCGAACGGGAAGACAACGACGACGGCGCTGACGGGGCACTTGCTGAAGGAGTGCGGGATTGCCTGCCAGGTGGGCGGGAACATCGGTCTGGCTCCGGCGGGAATGATCGGAACGTCGCGCGCGGACCAGTGGAATGTGCTCGAACTGTCGAGCTTTCAGTTGGAGACGGCCGAGAAGTTCCGGGCGGCAATCGGGGTGTGCGTAAACGTGACGCCGGACCATCTGGACCGGCATCATACGTTCGCGGCGTACGCGGCCGCGAAGCGGCGGTTGTTCGAGATGCAGAAGGCAGGAGACTGGGCGGTGCTGAACGCGGATGACGCCACGGTGAAGGGATATGCGGCGGGGATCGCGTCGACGCCGGTATGGTTCAGCGTGGAGGGGCGCGCGGAGGCGGGCTGGCGGCTGGAGGGCGGCCATGTCTACCGGGACGGGGAATTGTTGATGCCGGCATCGGAGATTCCCTTGCGCGGACGGCACAATATCGAGAACGTGATGGCGGCGGCGGCGGCGGCGCATCTCGCGGGAGCCCGTCCCGATGGGATCCGCGCGGCGGTGCGGACCTTTCCGGGCGTGGAGCACCGCCTCGAATTCGTGCGCGAGACGGGGGGAGTGGCTTACTACAACGATTCGAAGGCGACCAACGTGGATGCCACGCTGAAGGCGATTGCCGCATTCGACGGCGGGTTGTGGATCATTCTCGGGGGGAAGGACAAGGGGAGCGACTACACGCCGCTCGCCGGACCGTTGAAGGAGAAGGCGCGGGCGGCGTTGTTGATCGGCGCGGCGGCGGAGAAGATCGCCGCGGAGGTTGGGAGCGCGGCGCCGGTGGTGCGCTGCGGGACGCTGGAGAGGGCGGTGGAGTACGCCGCGGGGCAGGCGAAGGCGGGAGATACGGTGCTGCTGGCTCCGGCGTGCGCGAGTTTTGACCAGTTCGAGAACTACGAACATCGGGGCAGAATGTTTAAAACATTTGTTGCTAAGATTGTGGGAATCAACGGGCGGGAGCGCTAGCCCGCGATACGGAGCAGTATGGCCCAGCAGATCAAGACGGATTGGGTGCTTTTTCTCACCATCGTGCTGATGGTGTGTTTCGGCATGGTGATGGTGTACAGCGCCTCGAGCGTGATGGCGGGTGTGCGGTACGGGGACTCGCAGCATTTCCTGCTCCGCCAAATGGGGTGGGCGGTGGTGTCGTTCCTGGCGCTGATGTATTTCAAGCGGAAGGATTATCACAGCCTGGGCGCGCCGACGTGGGCGTTTGCTCCCCTGGGAATCGTACTGGGAATGCTGGTGGTGGCGTATTTCCGCGATGCGCGGACGCACCGGTGGTTGAATATCGGGACGGTGGGCATCCAGCCATCGGAATTCGCCAAGCCGGCGCTGGTGATTTTTCTGGCGTGGTTCGTGACAAGGCGGCTGAACGCGATCAACACGAGGCACACGGTGGGGCCGGCGGCGATGGCGTTGGGCGTGCTTGCGGGGAGCGTGATTGTGGCCGACATGGGGACGGCGGCGGTGCTGATGGTGACGGCGGCGGCGGTATTTTATGTCGCCGGGTTGGACAAGCGGTACTTCCTGATCGCGGTAGCCGCTGGAGTGCTGGTGGTGGCGGCGGCCATCCTTTCGAAGCCGTACCGGGTGCTGCGCATCATCGGCTATGTGGATCCGGATTACAAGATTCTGAGCGTGATCGATCCCAAGGGATGGATCAGGAAGCAGGCGGACAAATCACTGGCATCGCGGGATGTAGGCTACCAGGTGAAGCAATCGAAGATCGCGGTGGGATCGGGCGGCGCGCTGGGGTTGGGCCTGATGGAAAGCAAGCAGAAGCTGTTGTTCCTGCCGGAGGCGCACAACGATTTCATTTACGCGGTGGTGGGGGAGGAACTGGGATTATGGGGCGCGACGGCGGTGCTGATCGGATTCGTGTTGATTTTTTACCGCGGAGTCCGCCTGTACTGGCTCGCTCCGGATGACTTTGGAAGGTTCCTGGCGCTAGGGGTAAGCACGCTGGTGCTGGTGCAGGCGATGATTCATATGAGCGTGGTGCTGGACCTGGCGCCGAACAAAGGGATGAATCTTCCGATGATCAGCTATGGCGGGAGTTCGCTCTTGAGCACGCTGACGTCGCTCGGCATCCTGATGAGCGTCAGCGACCACGCGGGATAGGCGGGGCGATGAAAGTGCGCATCCGCCACCTCTATCAGAGGAAGAAAGCGTCCGCTACGGCGAAGGAGAGGACGCGTCAGTTCACATTTCTGCTCACGGGCGGCGGCACGGGCGGGCATGTCATTCCGGCGATTGCCGTAGCGCGCGAGTTGCGTAAACGCGGGCACAAGACCTTTTTCGTAGGGACGCGCGAGGGCTTGGAAAGCAGGCTGGTGCCGCCGGAGAACATGCCGCTCGAGTTCGTGGAGATCGGGGGATTGAAGCGGGTCGGGTGGAAGCAGGCGCTGCGGACGGTGTGGCAATTGCCGGCGGCCGTGGCGCGGTCGATGCAACTCATCCGGCGGTACCGTCCGGCGGCCGTGTTCAGCATGGGGGGATACGTGGCGGGTCCGGCGACGCTGGCGGCGTGGATTCTGCGGCGTCCGGTGGTGCTGATGGAACCCAATGCGATGCCGGGGATGGCGAACCGCTACATGGCGAAGATCGCGGCGCGCGCGTGCCTGAGCTTTCCGGAGGCGAAGGAGTTTTTCCCCCGGGACCGGGTGGAGATGACCGGCCTGCCGGTGCGAAGCGAATTTTTCGAGATCCCGAAGAAGACGCCGGGCGGGAAGCTGACGGTATTGGTGACGGGCGGGAGCCGCGGGTCCCGGCGGCTGAACGACGCGGGGAAGGCGAGTTGGCGATTGTTCCAGGCCAACCAGGCGGCGATCCGCTGGATCCACCAGACCGGTTCACAGGACTACGCGGAGATGGCGGCGGCTTTCCGGGAACTGGGCTGCGACGGACAGGTGACGCCGTTCATCGAGAACATGCCGCAGGCCTTTGCGCAGTCGGACCTGATCGTGTGCAGGGCGGGAGCGGGGGCGGTGGCGGAACTGGCGGCGGCGGGGAAGCCGTCGATCCTTGTGCCGTTCCCGTTCGCGGCGGATGAGCATCAGTTACGGAACGCCGAGGCGATGTCGAAGGCCGGCGCGGCGCGGCTGGTGCTGGACAAGGAGATGACGGGAGAGGAGTTGTTTCACACGGTGCAAAGCCTGGCGGCGGAGCCGGGACTGCTCGAGCGGATGGGCCGCGCGGCGCGGCAATTCGCCCGGCCGGGCGCGGCGCGGCGGGCGGCGGAGATTCTGGAAGAGGAGGCGTCCGGCGGGAAGCGGCGGAAAAGGAGTTGACACCCGCGCGCGAAGCCGGAACAATTAGACATAAAAATGTTTTTTAAGCCACAGCGCTTTCACTTCACCGGAATCGGCGGCATCGGAATGAGCGGCATCGCGGAGGTGTTGCTGAACATGGGCTATGAGATCACGGGATCGGATCTCAGGCTGGGGCCGGCGACGGAACGGCTGGCGGGCCTGGGAGCGAAGATTTGGGAAGGTCACGACGCCTCGCACGTGGCCGGCGCGAAGGCGCTGGTGGTGAGTTCAGCGGTGGACGCGATGAATCCGGAGCTGGTGGAAGCGCGGCGGCTGCAGATTCCCGTGATTCCGCGGGGGGAACTGCTGGCGGAGTTGATGCGCATCAAGTACGGCATCGCGGTGGGCGGCAGCCACGGGAAGACGACCACCACGTCGATGGTAGCTTCGGTTCTGAGCCATGCCGGGCTGGATCCGACGGTGGTGGTGGGCGGCCGGGTGAGAGGCATGGGCGGTTCGAACGCCCGTGTCGGCAAGAGCGAGTTTCTGGTGGTGGAGTCCGACGAAAGCGACGGATCGTTTCTGAAGCTGGCGCCGATTCTGGCGGTGGTGACGAATATCGACCGCGAGCACCTGGACCACTACCATTCCCTCGAGGAGATTCTGCGGGCCTTCGCCGAGTTCGTGAACAAGGTGCCGTTCTACGGCGCGGCGATCCTCTGCCTGGACGATGAAAACGTGCAGCGGATTCTGCCGAAAGTGCAGCGGCGGTGCGTGACGTACGGTGTGAATCCGCAATCGGATCTGTTCATCACGTCCTGCGCGGCGGGACCGGCGGAGAGCGAGTTCGGGCTGCGGCTTCAAGGCAGGGACCTGGGGACATTCCGGGTGGGCGTGCCGGGGCGGCATAACGTGCTGAACGCGGCGGCGGCGGTGGCGATCGCGCTGGAACTGGAGGTTCCGCCCGAGAAGATCCGGGAAGGGCTGGCAAATTTCAGCGGGGTGGACCGGCGGTTCCAGATTCGCGGAAGCGTGGAAGGGATCACGGTAATTGACGATTACGGCCACCATCCGACGGAGATCCGCGCGACGCTGGCGACGGCGCGGGTCTGCCGGTATGAGCGGGTGCTGGTGTTGTTTCAGCCGCACCGCTACACGCGGACAGCGGCGTTGATGGAGGATTTCGCCCGTTCGTTCCACCAGGCGGACATGGTGTGGGTGCTGGACGTGTACGCGGCTTCGGAGAAGCCGATAGAAGGGATCCACGCGAAGACGCTGGTGGAGCGGTTGCGGGACTTCGGACACAAGTCGGCGGAATACGCCGGCGGGATGGAGGAAGGGATCCGCCTGATCTCGGAGGCGGCGCGGAGCGGCGATGCCGTGCTCACGCTGGGCGCGGGGAGCGTCTCGCAGGCGGGGGATCGAATCTTGGAAAGTTTGCGCGCCAGGCAGGCAGACAGGAGGTAACATGGCCCGCAGATCGGTGACGGAGGAGATGGAATATCCGCTGCTCGAGCAGCGGGAGGGACAAGAGGCGGTTGAGCCGGAGCGGCCGGTCCGGCGCGTCCGGGCGTCGAAGAAGGAGCGAGACGGGCAGACCGCGGAAAAAGGAACGCGCGGCAATTGGTTCTATTGGATTCTGCCGTTCGCGGCGCTGGCGGCGGCCGTTGTGCTGACGCTGGGCTTCCACCATGTGGAGTCGTTCCTGCTCAAGGACGCGCGGTTCCGTTTTCAGGGGCCGGAGGAGTACGGTCAGGATCCGCCGGAACTACGCGTCACGGGGATGGAGCGCGCTTCGAAGGCGGAGATCCTGCGCGTCTTCGAGCAGGATTACGGGCGCAGTCTGTACCTGTTTCCGGTGGCGGAGCGGAGGCGGAATCTGCTGGCGGTGAGTTGGGTGAAAGACGCGACGGTTTCCAGGCGCTGGCCGAACCGCGTGGATGTAAACCTGATCGAGCGCAAACCGGTGGCGTTCGCGCAAATCAACGCGCCGGAGGGCGCGCCGCGGTTTCAACTGATCGATGCCGATGGCGTGTTGCTGCCGATGCCGAAGGGAGAGAAATTCGACAGCTTCGCGGTGCTGACTGGACTGAGCGGGCGCGAAACAGAGGCCTTCCGCAAGACGCGCGTGCAGCAGGCGATGGGGATGCTTCACGAACTGGGTTCGCTGGCGGCGGCTGTGTCGGAAGTGGATGTGCGTGATCCGGGCAACCTGCAAGCGACGATGCGGGTGAACGGGGACGTGGTGACGGTGCGGTTGGGAATCCGGAACCACCGCGCGAGAGTACGGAATTTCGTGACGAACTATCCGGAAATCCACAGGGCGCGCCCGCGGGCAACGATGTTCGACCTGCGGATTGACGACCGCATTACGGCCGTGGAAGGAGAAGGGAGTGGCCAGTAACCACAAATTTCATCTGGCGGCCGGGCTGGATCTGGGGAGCGCGTGGACGCGGTGCGTGATTCTGGCGCTCGAGGATGGAAATCTGCGTTTTCTCGGTTACGGACAATCGCCGGGGAAGGGATGGACGAAGGGAAGAGTGGCGGATTCCGGCGCCATTGCGGAGAGTATTCAATACGCCGTTCGGGAAGCCGAACGGATGGCGAAGGTGACGGTGGAAGCAGTGGTAGCCGGGGTGAGCGGGACAACCGTGCAGGGGTTCAGCAGCCGCGGGGTCTACGAATTCGGCAGGCCGCGGCACATCGAGCAGGGGGACCTGAGCTACGCGGTCCACCTGGCTTCGCGGGTGCGGTTGGAGGATGACCGGTTCGTGCTCCAGATGATGCCGATGGATTTCACGCTGGACGGGAGGGCGGGATTCCGCAATCCGCGCGGGGCGGTCTGTTCGCGTCTGGAGGCGAACGTTTATGTGGTGACGTGCTCATCGAGGGAGCACCAGGCGATGGTGGGCGCCATCCACCAGGCGCATCTGGCGGTGGAAGAGACGGTGTTCGAACCTGTGGCGGCGGCGTATGCAAGCGTGCTGCCGGAGGATCGGGCGCGGGGGGTGGCGCTGCTTGATATCGGGGCTCATGGCACGAGCCTGGTGATCTATGACGGGGATGCGCTGCTGCGGGCCGTGGGAATTCCGATTGGCGGGGATCACTTCACGCGCGACCTGTCACAGGTGCTGAAGGTGGCCTACGAGGATGCGGAACAGTTGAAGGAAGAGTACGGCTGCGCGATTCTGGGGCTCACTTCGGACAGCAGTTACATTGAACTGCCGTCGCCGGAAGGCCGGGCCTCGCGCGAGGCCCCGCGGCGCCTGCTGAACGAAATTCTCGAAGCCCGCGCGGAAGAGTTGTTTTTTCACGCAAAGGGCGAACTGGCGAAATCGGGGATGGAGCAATCGCTGCTCGAAGGGATCATTCTCACGGGCGGCGGAGCGCTGTTGACCGGCATGTGCGACATGGCGGAGGCGGTGCTCAACTGCCAGGCGCGGAACGGCCTGGTGGTGGGCGTGGAAGATTGGCCCGAGGAGATCAACGGCGCGGCCTGGACCACTGCCGCCGGATTGGCGATGTACTCGGCCCGGCTGAAATCCCACAAGGAACCGAAAAGGAAGGTCCCGAGCCTGGTGGGTCTGGTGCTCAAATAACCTCCAACAGCGAAGGGAGCGAGCCGATGCTATTTGACGAGATCAGCGACCAAAGCGAACCGGTACGGGAAGCGGGAGAAGAAATGCGCCAAAATGATTCGAGAATGGACGCACTCAAGTTCGAGATTCAGGATGATGCGCCGGCGGGGACGAAGATCAAGGTGATTGGAGTCGGCGGCGGCGGCTGCAACGCGGCGGGGCGCATGTATGTGGACGGGGTGAAGGGGGTGGAATTCTACGCCATCAACACGGACCGGCAGGCGCTGCATACCTCGCCCATACCGAACCGGCTGCTCATTGGAAGCAAGGTGACGAACGGTTTGGGCGCGGGGGCGGACCCGAACGTAGGACATGAGGCGGCGCTCGAGGACACCGAGCAGATTATCGAGATCCTGAACGGCGCGGACATGGTGTTCGTGGCGGCGGGACTCGGTGGAGGAACGGGAACGGGGGCGGCTCCAGTGGTGGCCTCACTCGCAAAGGAATTGAACGCGCTCACGGTGGCGATTGTGACCAAGCCATTCCTGTTCGAGGGCTCGCGCCGGATGAAGGTGGCCGAGAAGGGAATGGCGCATCTTGCGTCGACGGTGGACACGCTGATCCAGATCCCCAATGAGCGGCTGACGACGCTGGCGCCGCGGGGGACGCCGCTACTCGAATCGTTTCGCGTGGCCGATGACGTGTTGAAGCAGGCCGTGACCGGAATTTCGGACATCATGAACACGCCGGGCCTGATCAACCGGGATTTCTCGGACATCCGGGCGATCATGCTCGGGATGGGCCACGCGATGATGGGGACGGCCGTGGCGAAGGGCGAAGGCGCGGCGATGGAAGCGGCGCGGAACGCGATCAACTGTCCCATGCTCGAGGAAGAGGAACTGAAGGGCGCGCGGGGAATCCTGATCAATATCACCGGATCGAGCCGCATTTCCCTGCATGACATCAACGACGCCTGCACGCTGATTCGCGACGCGGCGCGGAACGACGACGTCCAGGTAAATTTCGGCATTGTGATTGATGAGCGGATGAACGACGAAGTGAAGGTGACGGTGATTGCGACGGGATTTCCGCATGAGGTGAAGGCGGAGCCGCTTGCGGAACCGGCGAGGGCGGGAGTGTTCCAGAAGCCGGCGGGACTGCCTGCCGAACAGGTGATGGCGCCCGCCGTGGAACCCGCGGTGGAGCCTCTGCCGGTGGAGACGCCGATGCCGGTGATGCAGGACGCGCCGGCGGAGGATACGGTGGACACGGGGATGGGGGCCAACGGTGACGTGGTGCATGACGAACCGGCGAAGGTGGTGGAAGAGGTGGATGTGCCGGCGTTTCTGCGGCGCGGGCGGCGGTCGTTTTTCTAGAACGATAAGGGGTTTGCTTTCCGCGGCGGGCGCGCGCAGAATTGGGGTGAGGACGCCCTATGCGGGACGTGGAAGTCTATGACCTCCTCAAGGGCGCCGCGGAAGCGGGTTTTGCCATCGCGCCCGACGGAGTAGTCCGGTTCTGAAATGAGGCTGCCGGGAAGTTGCTGGGCGTGCCGGAGATGAAGGCCTGCGGGCGGTATTGCTTCGAAGTAATCCAGGGCTTCGGGACGGCAGAGGAACCCGTATGCTCGCCGGATTGTTCCGTGCTGGAACCGGCTCGGGCGGGCAAGCCGGCGCCGCCGTTCGATCTGGAAGCCTGCGCGGCCATACCCAAGTGTTGGGTGAATGTATCCACCCTGGTGGCTCCGGCGACAACCGGCATGCTGGTGATTCACCTGCTACGGAACATCAATGCACGGAAGAGGCTGGAGCAGGTGACAAGGAAGTTTCTCGAGGCGGTGTGTTCGCTCACCGGGCACGAGGTGGAGGATTTGTTGAACGCGGGGACGGTTCCGCACCTTGAAATCACAGAACGCGAGCGCCAGGTTCTGGGAAGTAGTTGCCGTCGGCATACTTCGTGAAAACCAGCTTTGCGGTTTCCGGCGCCTTATTGGCGGAGATGCCGTAGCTCAAGATCAGCGCGGAAGCCTTGACCTCTCCGGAATCGCCGCGCTCCGGCAGGCAATGATGCGGATGAATTAACGGAGTAATGCAGGGACGCTACCCGATTCCGAGTCCGGGACCGGTGAGATGAGAGGTGTCCATGGTTCCGTCTTTGATGATAAAGATGCCCGGGAATTTCTTTTCCCAGGGTTTGTTGGCGGCAGGCAGGTACTGGCGGGCGTTGGCTTCGATGCCGGAGACTCCGGGGACGTGGCAGGCGATTCCGGCGGAGTGAAGGAGGGCGGCTCCGGGGCAGGTGAGGTCCTGGACGCAGAGGAACATTTTGTACTTTTGCCCGGCGGCGGCCATGAGCATGGCCTGGCTTTGACCCTTGCAGGCTTTGAGGGCCACTCCGGTGTAGCCCATCTCGCGGGCGATCAGGAGCATGTCGAGGCCGGTGAGGGATTCGTCGATGACGACAGGGCGCAGTTTGGCGGCCTCGTGCATGACATTCTTGCGGCCGGCCTGGAGGTCGCGCGCGGTGGGCTGCTCGATGTATTGAATGCGTTCAAAGCCCTTGGGCGTAGCTTCCTTGACCTTGCGCAGGAATTCGAGGAGGTAGGCCACGTTCGGGCAGCGCTCGTTGAAATCGACGCAGTAGCGCCAGTCGACTTGGGGGCGGGTGTCGTTGGCGATGCGGTCAATGTGGATGACGCGTTCGATGTCCCATTTGAGTTCGTCGCCCTGGAGTTTGATCTTGATGTGGTGCAGGCCGTTGTAGCGGATCCATTCGGGGAGGGTTTCGGGAAAGCCGTCGTTGATGCGCTTTTGAATGTCGGCGGCGAGGAGGGCATCGGCTCCGCCGACGGAGTGGTAGAGGTTGATGCGCGGAGCCGGCGTCTGCAGGATATAGCGGCTGAGGTGCTCTCCTCGGAAATCAGGTTGAGGTAGGCCGAAAGATCGCGGCTCATGAGATCGGGTCCGTAGCAATGAAAGCTGGCGCGGTGATGCGCCTTGCCGAAGGCGTCATGAATGGCGGCGTCGAAGGGGCTGGCGGTGACGAGGGTGCAGAGCTTGGGAATAGGGGTGGAGAGCTTGAGTTCCCTGGAAACTTCGGCGGCGGCCTGGAGGTAGGCGGGTTCGAGGGCGGTGTTGATGTCGATGGGGTGGCCCGAATCGGCGTAGGATCGCGTGACGGCCGCAATGCGGGCGGCGAGTGTCTTCATGGCCCCGAGCGTCGTGTCGTACGGCAACGTGCGAGAGGGGAAACTCCAGACGTTGCCGAGGGGCATGGAGCCGAAGCCTTTGGCCTCGCGGCCGGCATTGGTGCGGACGGCGCAGTGGACGTTGAGGATGGTTGCGCGATCGACGGGGACTCCGCCGAACTTGTAGGGAGCGCGGTAGAGGAAGTCCTCAAAAGAGAAATTAAGGTCTGTGATTCGGATATCGGTGGGGCGCTTGCCGGCGGTGAGCGCGGGGGCGGCGGCGAGAGAGGAGGCAAGAAAACTGCGGCGGGTAGGGGGCATCTCTTGGTTCATTCTGACATGGGGGGAGCG
>JAIXKK010000151.1 GCA_026954325.1 Bryobacterales bacterium
GCCGCGGCCCAGGCTTCGGCAATCGCTACGCTCCAGCTCGGGTTGAACGCGCTGCTGAGGTTGTTTGCTCCGTTCCTGCCTTTCATCACTGAAGAGATCTGGTCCTGGGGCTTTGCGGCGGAAACGGGCCATGCCAGCATCCACCAGGCAAAGTGGCCGTCGGCGGAGGACTTTGCGCAAGTGCCGGCGGTCGAGGACGCGTCGCTGTTCGAGGAGGCGGTGGAAGCGCTGGCGCTGATCAACAAGGGCCGCGCCGACGCGGGCGTTTCTACTGCGCGGGAAATCCAATCGCTGGTCCTGACGGCTCCGGCGGGACAGGCGGCCCGCCTTAGACGGGTTCAGGATGATGTGCGGCTGGCCGCGCGCGGACACGCCATCGAGATAGAAGACGGCGAGTGCCTGGCCGTGAGGACGATCGAATTTGTGGGGGAAGGAGCCTCCCAATGAGACTGGTGTGGCTGGCCATGTTTGTGCTGCCGCTCGCAGGGCAGGTGAACGTGATTGAAGGCGCGCGAATCCGGCCGCACGTGAAGTTCCTGGCCAGCGACTTGCTCGAAGGGCGTGGTGTGGGTACGCGTGGCGGCCACCTGGCGGTGGACTACATTGCCGCGCAACTGGGCTCGATGGGGCTGAACGTGCGGTACCAGGAAGTGCCGCTTGTTTCTGTGACACCCCAGCCTTCTTCGACGCTGTCGGCGGCCAAGGGAGGCAAGACGCTGCCGTTTGAGTGGATGACCGGCTTTACCGGACGGTCGCTCCAGCAGGTTCCCTCAACGGGGTTCACCGCGGAAGCCGTCTTCGTAGGGCATGGAATCACGGCGCCGGAATTCGGCTGGCACGACTATGAAGGCGTCGATGTGAAGGGCAAAGTCGTGGTGCTGTTCACTAATGAGCCGCCGTCGGATGATCCGAAGTTTTTCGGCGGCAAGGCGCTGACATATTACGGACGCTGGACTTACAAGTACGAAGAAGCGGCGCGCCGGGGCGCCACGGCGGTGTTGATTGTCCACACGACTTCGACCGCGGGCTACGGATGGGGCGTCGTACAAGGACACGGGCGCGAACAGCCACAAGTCAAGAGGCGTATCGGAGAACCGGCGCTGGCGTTGGCGGGATGGCTTTCCGCAAGTGCGGCGGAGCGGCTGTTTGAGATGGCCGGGATGACCCTGGACGGCGCGCTGAACGCCGCCAATGCAGCGGCTTTCGCGCCAAGGCGCTGGGCGTTACGGTGAAGGGAAAGATGGACTCAGCGCTGCGCGACATCGTTACGACCAACGTCGTGGGTACGGTGGAGGGTAGCGACCCGGTCCTGAAGAATGAGGCGGTGGTCCTGACCGCCCACTGGGATCACCTGGGGATCGGCGAAGCCGTCAACAACGATCGCATTTATAACGGCGCGGTGGACAATGCCACAGGCTGCGCCATGCTTCTGGAAATGGCGCGCGCGTGGGCTTCCCTGCAACCGAAGCCGAAACGCACCGCTCTGTTTGTGTTTGTCACCGCCGAGGAGAGCGGGTTGCTGGGGTCCGAGTATTACGCTGAGAATCCCTTGATCCCGGCCGGCCGCACGGTGGTGAACCTCAACTTTGACGTCTGCTATCCGTTTGGCCGGACCTCGGACGTGGTTCTGGACGGCGCGGACCGCACCACCTTCTGGCCCGTGGTGCGGAGGTGGCCAAGCAGTTCAACCTGACCATTACGGGAGATGCGCACCCGGAGCAGGGCCACTTTTACCGTTCGGATCATTTCTCGATGGCGAAGGTGGGAGTCCCGGCATTCTCCGTCGCCCAGGGGGATCATTTCCTCGGCAAACCGGAAGGGTACGGGGAAAAGGTTTTTCAGGAATACAACGAGAAGAACTATCATGCGCCCTCGGACGAGTACCGGGAGACGTGGGACTTTTCCGGCATGGAGCAGATAGCCAGGTTTGGATTCACTCTGGGGCTGGAGGCGGCCAACCTGAATACGCTGCCGACTTGGAACGCCGGAGACGAATTTCTGGCGGCGAGGGAGAAGAGTCTCGGACGGTAAAGGAGTCCGCGCTAGGCCGAGTTGGGTAGCGCGAACGCCGCCGACATTCGCGGCCCAGCAACGCGAATGGGCCACGAATCTGGCCACGACCAATTCCGCAATCCGCCTGCCCTTAACCTGATTTCGACGCTCAGCCCGGACGGCTGAGAGCGCCTTGGGATCTGCTGAGAGCGTCTTTACGGTGGCGCACATCTTCCAGGCTCAACAGTTGCAGCGCCTTGTCAAGGGTCTCGAAATTGAGAACGACCAGTTATCCCGGCTTTCGATCTGCGATCCCTGCCATACTTTTCCTGGTAAGGTAATCGGCACTTCACCGACGTTTTAGTAGAGCCTGTTGCTGCAAAATCTCTCCTGGGGATTACCGCGCTTTTGATGGGTGGCAGCCCGCAAGTCCAGGTCCTGGATATCGTAATGGACACACAGTCCCAGATACGGGTGTGGATTCGGAGGTGCTTGTTACACCCAGTAGAGGACGTATTTGTCCGATCCTCGACGAGTTGATTGTCCTTAAGTTCCAGGAGACAGGGATCCCCGCTTTGAAGAGCTTGTCCGGCGGCACGTAAGTCCATCCAGCGTGTGCAGAATTTGACGACGCTGCGCTGGCTGACGATGTGGTCCAAGATGTGTTTTCGAAGGTTTGGCGGGAGATATCACGGTTCGAGGCGAGGAATTTTCGGGCATGGATCCTTACGATCGCCCGGAACCGTTGTGTTAACGAGCTAAAGCGAAGTTTCCGGCGATACGAGGTTGCCGAAACTGCGGAGTCACTGATGGCCTCGGCCGAAAACAGCCCGGATGAACAGATGCGTCTGGAACTGGAAGCCTGCCTGCAAAAGCTTTCCGCGCCGCAACGAATTGTTGTGAAGCTGTTTTATTTTGATGGACTGAGCTACGAGGAAATCGCACAGAAGACTGGGTATCCGTCCAAGACGGTCAAGACCCACATTCAGAATGGAAGACGAATGCTGAGGAAATTTTGGGGCGAAGACGTTGATGGTAGATGATCCGGCCTTCGACCGGAAGGCGCGCGAGCGTCTCGCTGGTTTCGCCCGCGGCAAGGGACCGTGTCCCGGCGCCGAAACGCTCAATCTGTATGCCTCCGGCCAACTGCCCGCGCCGCAGTCCGAGTCCGTGCGCAGGCATATCGTACTTTGCGGACAGTGCGACCTGATCCTGGAGAAACTGAAAGAGTTCGACCGCCCGGAGGAATCCGGGAAACGCGGACCATGGTGGCGTTTGTTCTGGCATCCCGCCGTGGCGTGGGCGTGTGTCTGCCTATTGCTGATCCCGGCATGGCGCGGGTGGCGAATGCAGCCCGCCGCGCCTCCTCCCGCCGCTCTGCTTCCGCCCCCACCGCTTTGAGGTTCCAGGGATAATCCTTGACTTACCTGAATTTGAACCGCACGCGCGGAATCGCACCGCGTGCCCTTAGCGATGAGGGGCCCACAGTGGTCGCCTTCACCGTGCCTTCCACCAAGGCGCCTCGTATTGCCCGGCTCAAGTACCGTGGTTCCGGCAACCAATTTGCTGTTGGAACGGCTACGGCTCATACTATCTGCTGGTCGAAGATCCGGCCCCTTGACTGACGGCTGCCAACTATTGTCGAAGAGACAACAAGGCCCGCAAGACCCGCGAAGTCGCAACGTTCGATTGCACTCGCCAGCCTTAGCCGCCGCGTAGTTGTGCCGAACTGGAGAACCTTGGCGGCATGCGGCGGAAGCCGCAGGCACCGTTCTCGATTTCGACGCCGGCCTCGAGGTTGCTGGAGTTGAGCATTTGACAAGGATGGGCAGGAAATCGCAGTGAGACGCGGCGAGATCTACTCGGCGAATCTGGTCCTGAGATCCGGCTCGGAGCAAACGGGGCGTCGCCCTGTAAATTGTCGTCTCCCACGACGGCTGTAATCAGACCGCCGCCTGGCGGCCGGTTATCGTTGTTCCGATCTCGACTTCCGGATCACAGGGCGGGCGGGATCCGACGGTCGTCGAGATTCCAGCTCGTGCCGGAGGCCTCCCAAGGACCTTGGACCGCGCGAAGCTGACCAACAGTGATCGGAACTTTGCCGGGCGGGATACTGGAAGAGTTGGCAGCCGGGCTGAAGGCGGCAATGGACTTGGACTGAACTCGCAGGCCAGAAGCCGATTTGGTTTGAAACTTGGGATTCTGGCGCTGACTTGGCCCCCGTCGTTGACGAGTTTCGAACCTGGCGGCATGCCCGCCGCCTACGATAAATCCAGTTTCTAGCCGCCAACGCTTGTCGTAGTTCCCTGGGTTCCTGGTGTGGGCTTGACACTGCCCTGCAGGCAAGACGTTATCTTACTTGCATGAAGACCACTGTCTCCTCCAAGGGCCAGATTGTTCTGCCGGCTGAGTTCCGGCAGATGGATCGTGTAGAACCGGGGCAGGAGTTCGACGTCGAGCGTCTCGATCGGGGCGACTATCGCCTCGTCCGGCGTTCGGCTCCGTCGAATGAGGGCGCCATTGACTGGCTATTCGCCTGTCCGCAGAAGGGCTTCTTCGTCCCGATCGACTCTGAGTCGACGGATGCGCTGTGAAGTACTTGGTCGAGGCTAACATTCTGAGCGAGCCGACGAAACCGACGCCCGATCCGCGGGTCGTGGCGTGGCTTCGCACACATGAGCGGGATATTGCCGCCGATCCCGTCATTCTCGGCGAACTGCGATTCGGAATTCTCATCCTTCCCACGGGAAAGAAGCGGGCTGCCCTGGAACGCTGGTTCGACGCGGGGGTGGGGCGTCTCCACTGTCTTCCGTGGGACGCGGACACCGGGCTGAAATGGGCGGAACTGCTGGCGCGTCTTCGCACAACCGGGAAAGCTATGCCGATCAAGGCATAGCCTCATCGCGGCGACGGCGCTTGTCCACGGGCTGGTGGCTGCCACGCGAAATCGTGCTGATTTCGTGAACGCCGGCGTGCGTATTGTCGATCCATTCGTTGGTTGAGGTCTCGCGAACAAAGGATAGGTTGGGTCCCAGGTCCCGACGCGTTCGAACTCTCCCCGTCCAACTGGGAGGTGTTGATCGAAGTGATGGTCGCGCAATGTGTTGAGAGCGATCCGTGCGACCTGCTGGCCCGTGCCCATGACGGGCACCCAGTCGGACGAAACAAGTAGTCGCGAAATGTTTGGGATGTTTGAGATAAATGTTGGGTCGGAAGGCGCTCTTGTCAAGCTAAACGGCTGTCCTGGATCGAGCTACAGGACGGTGGCTCCCCAAGAACCAAGGAGTCCAACCCCCTCTCCGAGTTTTCATCGGATACTCGCATAATGATCGTGATATACTCACCTTATGAGTAAGCGACTCCAAGTGGTCCTTCCCGATCCCGAAATGGCCGACATCCAGCGCATAGCAAAGCGCGAACGATTGACAGTGGGAGAGTGGGTTCGCCGGGCGCTTCGGGAGGCGCGCGCCAGCCGGCCGGTGAACGATCCAGAAACGAAGCTGAAGGCCATCCGGCGAGGTGCGCAGTACTCGTTCCCGACTGCTGACTTGGAGCAGATGTTGCGCGAAATCGAGCGAGGGTACCAGGGTTGATCTTTGTCGATTCCAACATTCCGATGTACCTGATAGGAGCAGCCCATCCCCACAAGACCGAGGCACAGGTGATTTTGGAGCGTTTGATTGCGGCGGGGCAGCGTCTGGTTACCGACGCTGAGGTCTTGCAGGAGATTCTCCATCGGTATGCGGCGATTGAAAAGCGCGAAGCCATCGGACCGGCGCTCCAAGTTACGCTGGAGATTGTAGATGAAGTGTTTCCCATCGAGAAGAGGGAGGTTCTGCGCGCAGGGGAAATCGCCCAGAACCGGGCGCTACTCTCGGCCCGCGATGCGGTGCACATTGCTGTCATGGAGCGCCACGGCATTCGTTCGATTCTGAGCTTCGACGGCGATTTCGACCGCTGGCCGGGACTTCAGAGGATCCACCGAATCTGAGCCAACGGATCGCGGATCTCTCCCGCCGGGATACTGTCAACAGAATCCCGCAAGTAGTGGCTCCCCGTCTTGGACGCGTTTCGAACTTTGGCGACCTGCCCGCCGCCGGCGATCAGAGGGGTTTTCCAGCAGATTGCCTCGCTTGAGGCAAGTTCGCTGGTACCGAGTACATAGAGAGCGCCATTACTCCCTCTCGCCGCGGCGCGCCAACTGCAGAATCTCCACGGAGTTGATCGTTGGAGCCTGGTTGCGGAAGGCCACGGTGTACCACGCCGTTTTGTGCATGCCCCGGACAGCATCGGTAGTTCACCTCGCGTCCGTTCCACGTAGAGGATGCTTCCGAAGAATTTAAGCGCCATCTGATTCAACACTTCGGCCTCGCTGAGGCCACCATTCGGGCTGATACCGAATAGCCGACATCGGAAGATTTTGACCAGCGCATCGAATCGATCTTCCCTAATCGAGTTGTCGAGAATGTAGAAGCTGGAGACTCCACGCACTCGCAACTGGTCCAGAAGAAGTTGCGGCGCCATGCCTGCGTAGACCCGCGTCCAGCGGTCAAAATCGAGCAACTCGGATACTCGAATGTAAAGGAGGTCCGGCGCGAGAGCGCCCAGCAATCTCAGGTCCTCGCCGTGTTGGTCCGCCTGCTGAACGAGGTTCATCAGATCGCCTATCGCAGCTGTTACGCCGTGGTCGTCGGCGCCGTTTTCTCGGAGCCCGTCGACGAACACTGGAAATCCGGCGATGCAATCGAGAAGGTTGGTAACCGTCGATTCATCTCTGAGGTCGACGCCAACGAAGTAGGGTTCTCTGCTCATCGTGTGTCTGCCGGGCGTTGAACTTGGCAGCCTCCATTGAAGCAAATATCGGCCCCGTGATAAATGCCGCGGCGGATGCCGCGAATACTGCGTGGCGCGATAATGAGTTCTGCCATGGAGCCGAGTGTCAATCGCAGCGCGGACCAGTTGATTGTGAAAGGGCATTTTGCCGAAGCCGAAGCGCTACTCGAGCGCGCCCTTCAAACGATGCCCGTCGGCTGGAACCCTGTACGTGAAGATGACCGATTCCTGTCGATCGCATTTTGGAGCCAGGAGGAGTTTCTGGCCCATAGCCATCACGCGATCGAACGCGACGGTTTGACCAAGTCGATCATGTGGGTAGACTGCTCGTACTCTCGGGCTTGGTATCAACTGGCCGTTGTTGAGAGCAAGCAAGGGCTCTTTGACCGCGCACTCTTCTGCATCGATTGCGGCCTACATCTCGAGCGGATCATCGGAACAATGGAACGAAAAGGGCTACCTGCTCGTGGCTGAAACGGCATCAAGAAGGCCTTCGATTGCTACGTCCGCGCGGCCTCGATTCGGGACTGGGCGCCGCCGTCGCAGGTCGCCCGGGCATTGCGCGGCCAAGGCGGCCAACCCGTCGATCTCAATCGCCTCGACGAGGCGGAAGACGCACTACGCAAGTCGCTGGAGTTTGATCCGGAAAGTGAGACTGCCCACAACGAACTCGGCTACATCGAGGACTTGCGGCGAAAGCAGGCGGCACAAAAGGAAGAGATTCCCTGGTTTCTTCACTCGTTCGTGAACCCTCCCACCGATCCCTTAACAATCCGGCTGCTGGCGTTGGTTGAGGATCTTCCCTCGATACCAGGACCAAAGACGGTGGGGCCCGAAAACTATTCTCGGATCTTCGATGCATTCATGCAACGTGGCTGGGCGGGTTTCGAAGAAGAGTTTGACCGTGTCATGCCGCGCGATCGTGCCGATTACGCAGACGTTAAACGCGATATGTTGTGCGAACCCCTTTTTAGCATAAAGGCCCACCGGAACATGGCCGACGCCGTCCTCGGCAACAAGACGGTCGAAGAAATCTTCGACGAGATGGCCAAGCAGCAGGAGCAAAAGCCACAGTAGCGGGACCAAGAACCATCGGGCGTCACCGGGGTGGCAGGGTCCCCTGAAGCCATAGCGCCCCGGGAATCTCATCTCCTCGCACTGGCACCTTATCGTGAGGCATGCGCGCGTGGTATAGATCGATGTCGACGCTAAGGCCGTCGCGCACGCAACACGGTGCTTCGGAACCTCCACACCGGGATCGCGTCAATCTCGAAATTCCTCCACGTCATTCACGGCGCACAGAACCGATAGTCATCGGGCAGCGGAAAGGAATCCGGCTGTTGGATGTAACCGACGCCGTATGCGTCCTCATCGCCAAACCTGCCGTCACCGTCTGCTGAGTCGTCCTGCCTCGCGGATAGCAGGACAGCCGCGCCAGCCATCAGGACTTCACCAACTGCGGTCTGCAGTTTTGTCTCGGGAGGTACGACTCTCAGCGAATAGGCAATGCCTGCCAGTTCCACTTCGACAACCGATCCGGGACGATATCTATCCCGGTTTAGACCGTAGAGCGGATCGAAAAATGTCACCGCCGCATCGCCAACCACTCCCGAGATGCGCGCCTCCAGACCACAGCTCACCTCCTGAATGGCACCTCATGTATGCATCCTGAACTAACCGCCGGGAAGGAAGTATGCAGGTATGCTCGGACACCCCGTTGACCTCGAACCACGACGAAATGGGCGCGCTCACGGTCGCGCCAGTGCCACCGCCGGGTACCACAAACGTCGGGTCTTCGCGCTGCCCTACGACAGGTCCCCGCGGCACCCATTCGAGAGCGCGCCCTATGCCATTTTCCAAGTCTGGAAAAATGCAGCGCCAATGATCACCGTGGCTCATGAGTAAATCGCAGCATACCACCGTGCCGTCACCAGAACCCAGGTCGCGTCCGCAGGCACTGCGCACTGGCCGCGAATGCGTGCCTTGGCCACGGTGACGACCCACACAGAGTGGCCAGGCAGTATGATGGCAACTTACGGACGGCACGTTCGGGGAATCTATGGCCCACAATATTGACTCGATGGCCTATTACGGCGAGAGGCCCTGGCACGTCTCGGAACCAGCATTCCCGCTCGTGCTAATGCGTCGGAGATGATTGTGGCGGCTGGCCTCAACTGGGAAGTCGCAATGAGGCCCAACCGCACCTACATTGAGGAAGGCGTCCAACTCCTGCGCCTGGCGGACCGCGCGCACGCGTTGTTCGAGAGGCAGGAACCGGCGGAAAAACGGCGCCTCCTAAAATTTCTACTTTCGAACTGCGTTTGGAAGGACGGCGTGTTGACTGCGGAATACCGCCAACCATTTGACATGTTGGCACTTGCGCGAGAGGCGGCAGGCGATCAAGTTGGGGAGAGTGCAACGGAAACGGCCAGTTGTGAGAAATGGCTCAATCCCCGCCTGACAAACTGCAATTCACGCGAAATCGCAAGTAGCTGTAAACAAGTGAGATAGGGGCGCGATCTGGCCCGATTGAAGCAGGCGTTCGCCAGTGCATCCGAGGGACCATCCATCGGCTTTCGAACTGCACGCAGGCCGTTCCTGCCGTTGACTCCATGCCGTAGAATGAAAGGGAGGATAGCTCATGAGCAAGCGCGAACTCATCGCCCAGGAACTGGGCCGACTTTCCGAACAGGACCTCGACCGGTTGCTCGCCTTTCTCCGCACCATGGAGGAGGACCACGCCGAGGCTGCGGTTCCGGCAATGGCGGCGCAATCCGTGCTCGCCAAGGACTGGCTCTCCCCCGAGGAGGACGCAGCCTGGGCCAGTTTGTAAAAGGCGATGTCGTCGTCCTCAATTTCCCCTTTTCGGATCTCAGCCAGACGAAGCGGCGCCCGGCCTTGGTCCTCGCGGCGTTGCAGGGTGACGACCTGATCCTTTGCCAGATCACAAGTCAAGCAAAGGAAGATGGGTACTCGGTCCGGCTCGAAAGCTCCGACTTTGTCTCCGGCGGCCTGAACCAGAGCAGCCGCATCCAGTAGAACAGGCTGTTTACCGCCGACTCTGGGATCCTGCTCTATCGTGCTTAGGCCAGGTGTCGCCCGCCACGCTCCGCGAGACTCGGAAGAAGCTGATCGCGATCTTCGACGCGAAATAGTCGCCACTTCGACTGCGGCTCAGGGGGGCGCAATTGCACTCGGATTCGGCCGCTGCGGGGATCGTACACGACGTGGTCGACGAGTTGCCGAATCCGCTGGCTGACGAAGTCATCTCTGGTGCGGTTCGGCAGTTGAGCTCCGACAGCATTCTTCAGCAGCCCCGCCGAGATTTGGTATCCACATGGGGACCGCCCTCCGGCCGTCGCCCGGCAGCGGTAGTAACGGTAGACTTTGTTCCCACGGCGGGTGCCGTGGGGCGATAGCGGGCGTCCGCAGCCTCCGCATTCCAACTTCCCCTTCAACGGCCACATCGGCCCGTACCTCATACTCTTCTCGTGCCGCGTTCGGCGCTTGTCCAACTCGTTACCGGCGGAACCGAACAGCTCGTGGCTGACGATTGCGGGATGACATCCCAGCCGGAAACTGCGGCCATCCTTCAGCATCCCCACGTGCACTGGGTTCCGCAGTGTAGCCAGCACTTGGCGAGCGCTCCATGGGCCGCCGCCGGGCGCCTTGGTTCGGTACCCGCGTGCGTTCGCCGCATCCGCTATCTCCGATGGTTTTCTGCCCGAAGACGCTTCCGAAAACATCCACCGGACGACTGTTGCTTCCTTTTCGTTCGGCTTGAGTTGTCTGGTCCGCTCGTCTGAGTCGTATCCAAACGGCACACCGTCCGCGAATCTCAAGCGCCGGGCCTTCAGCTGCGCTCTTGAGTCCGCGATCCGCGCAGCTATCATTTCGCGCTCGAACTCCGCGAACGAGGCCATGATATTCAGCATGAAGTTGTCCTGTGCCGAGTGGCCAAGTTCCGGCGCGGTGACTACGACGAGTCCGACTTCGAGTTGCCGAAACTCGTTGAGCTTCGGCGCTCATGAGAAGTTACCCACCGGTGCTTGAATGGAGTTGACCACTGGCTGTGCGGCGTCTTGAACGCGAGGGACTGGGCGGCATCATCCACGCCGGAGGCGTGCGGATTGGTTCGATGGCGGGAAGGCAACGTTCTCCCCGCCGAAGGCGGGCCGGGTTACGGTCGAGGTTGGGCAGTCGAGTAGCGGGACAAACGATGACGGAGGTAGTCGTAGTAGGTTTGTGCGACGGTGGAATCCAAGACCTCATCGATCACCGGCCCGAAGTAAGCCAGCGAGCGGATGATGCCTAGCGGTGGGGCGTCGGCAGGTCGGGCCAGGCGCCGCGCCGCGGCCAGCACGAAGGCATTCTCGACGGCGTCCAACGGTACGCCGCGAACGTGTAATGCCAACGCGAACGCCCGGTCCGGTTTGCGCACCACACCACAGGTGCCCGGTGTGGCGCGATAAGCATCAAGGACACGTCGGATGTATTCGGCGGAGTCCATGGAAAGATCAGGTTTGGGGCTCACGCAACGACGGGCCGTCGATGCGCACCGTGTGGCAGTAATGCCGCAAACGGCTGAGCAGCGCCTCCACCATCGACTTGTTGCCGAGGAAGTTGTGCCATTCGCCGTAGTCCAGGTTTGTGGTGACGATGGTGGAATGCCGGTGATAGCGCTCCTCCATCAGCTTGAAGAAAGTGTTGGACTGTTCCGGCTTCAGATTGAGGTAGCCAAACTCGTCGATCAGAAGGACGTCGAGCCGCGCCAGATGGTTGATCAGTTTCCGCGTGGAGCGGTCGGCCAGCGATGCGTACATCTCGTCGAACAGATCCTGCGCGCGGATGAACTGGCAGCGCAGCCCGTTCTGTAGAGCCTTCAGCAGAAGACCGCAGGCCAGTCCGGTCTTGCCGATGCCGGTGGGTCCGATGAACACCAGATTCTCGTGTTTGGCCACGAAGTCGAGTTCAGCGAGGCCTTGAATCTGTTTGCGCTTCACGCCAGGCTGACGGCCATAGGGAAAGGTCTCCAGCGACCAGCGCTCGGGCAGACCGGCGCGCTGGATGCGCCACTCCAGCGCGCTTTCCTGGCGGTGATGCCACTGGGCGCGCAACAGCGCGGCAACGAACTCGGAGTAGGAGACCTGCTGCTTTTCGGCGGCGCGCAACTGCTCGTCATAAATCGACCGCATGCGGCCGAGTTTGAGGTTCTTGAGCAACTGCTCGATCTCGTCAGTCATCGTTGGGCTCCAGGCGGAAGTATTCGCGCGTCACGCGGCGCAGGATCATGCGCTCGACGCGATCCAGATCGTAGAGGCCATAACGGCCTGCTTCTTCGATGGCCCCGAGAAAGGCTTCGCGCGGATAGTCCCTGAGCATGCGCAGCAGTTGGCGCAACAGCAGCGCCATGACCTTGCGGCCGTGGCGCTTCAGGTTCTCGATGTAGGGTGCGATCTCGGGCGCGGCGGCCAGAAGCGCCGTCTCTTCGGGATGGGGCGCTCGCTTATAAGGACCCTCGCCGCGCGGCGGCCGGTGCTCGGGCAAGGTCACGCGCACCTGATCGGGCGTGGCAATGCGCCGGTGCCTGACGATGTGGCGCGCGTCAAGTTCGATCTCGATGTGATCGCGCGTTTCTCTCACTTCCACCTGGCGGCCGATGAACGACGGCGGCACCGAGTAGCGGTTGGTATGCAGCGATACGTAGCCTTCGACATCCACCGTTCGGTGATGCAGCCGGTAGATCTCCGGCAGCCAGACCGGCAGCGGTTTCAGCAGCGGCCGTTCGACGGCATACAACTCGCGCGGCACGGCGCGGATGTGTTTCTTGTAACTCGCGTTGACGCGGCCGCACCACTGACGGGCCTGGTTGTTCAGATCCTCCCAATCGGCGAACGTGCGGCCGGCCAGAAAGTTGTTCTCGATGAAGTGGAACGGCCGTTCGACGCGGGCCGAGCGATTAGCGTCGCCGATCTCGTGGGCCACAAAACGGAAGCCCAGGCGTTCGGCAAAGGCAGCCATCTCCGGCACCGGCTCCATCGTGCGGCCGCTGCCGCGCAGCACGACCACATGCGTGTTGTCGATCATCACCCGTTGGGTGACGCCGTTCATGTAGCGGGCGGCGCCGGTGAGAAAGACCTTGCAGTCAAACCGCTGAAAGGTGGGCAGGATCTCGAAAAACAGCATGCGCGAGTAGCACAGCGTTGCCGCCGCGGTCTGTGCTTTGAACTTGCGCCCGCCGATCGTCACCTCATGCGGTGACGTGTCGTGTTGGGTTTCCTCGCCGGGAGAGAACTCGTAGCGGCCCGCCGGCATTACCGGCTCATGCCCGATTCCTTCCCGGCGGCAGAATGCGGTGAGCGCCGGATAGGACAGATCCGCGCCGCCGGCCAGAAGTTCTTCATGGACTCGCACGAGGTTGCCCTTGCACTGAGGCAGCAGTTCCAGGATCTGTTGGCGGAACGGCGTAGCTTTCTCGGCCCGCTCGATCTTCGGTACGGTGCTGGAGTTCGCCTTCAGCACATGGCGGACGCTTTGACGCGAGATCTTCAGCAACCGGGCGATCTCGCGTTTGCCCACTCCCCGCGACTGCAACTCGAGTATCGTGGCTCGCTGCGCTTGGCTCAACATGTTTGGTTTCGGTCTCCTCGATTCGTTGGTGGAGTTCGGTCAACAGCTCGATGGCGCGTTGGATCTTGCGCCGTGCGCCGGAGCGATTCGGCAGCGGCTCTTCGAGACGATGAAGCGCTCGTTGCGCAATGGCGGTGATCTGGTCCAGCTCTTTGTCGAGCGTGTTGGCTGGCTCTTGCGTTTTGCGGAATAACTTCGGCGCCGACAGGATGCGCTCGCGCACGGTGGAACTGGCGCGCCGCCAGGCTCGGTAGAACTCGCCGGCTTGCCGCGTGGTCCACGGTTGTTCGGCGAAAGCGGCGGCCATGCGCTGGCAATGCTCCACACTGATGCGCGCCACCGGCGCCAGGTAGCGCATGGCGATCTGGGCGGCGATCTTGCCTTCGCGCACCAGTTGCTGCACCGATTCGGGCAGGACCTCAACTAACGCCAGGCGGTTCGCCACCCAGTTCCTGCTGCGGTCGAAGCGTCGCGCGAGTTCTTCGATCGAACAGCCCAGGCGGCTCTCCATTTCCTGAAGCAGCCATCCTTGTTCGAGCGCCGTTTCCGGCTCGCTCATGCGCAGCGATCGCTCCAGCACCAGCGCGTCGGCTTCGCTCATTTCCCACACTACGGCTTCCACCGTGTCGCGGCCCAGTTGCTGCAGCGCGGCGATGCGTTTGTGGCCGTCGATGACCAGATACCGGCCGCTGGTCTCGATGACGATGATGGGCGTTTGCTGACCGGTTTCAGCCAGCGATGCGATCAACCGCCGCTGGCGCGCCGGATGCCGCACTCGGAGGTTTTCCAGGCGGCGGTCCAGTTGATGAAATTCCAGTTGCAGCATCGGGTGCGGCTCGGGTTTCAGTATGCGCCGGCGCGGATCTGGTCTTTCCGGGAGTTGGGCGAAGTGCGCCGGAAAGCCTTTGTGGATCAGCAAGATAAGCCTTGAATTGGTCTTTCGTGGTGCGAAGGATTAGTGTTCCCAGAACCCCAATGAAATCAGCGCCTTGACCTCCGAACTGGTCTTTCGCGAGGTCCCAGGGAAGTCGGTTCAATGGCGGCGGTGTGCGGAGCGGGTCGGCAGCCTTATCTTGATTGCGTTGGGTGATCCGGTGGGCCGTCGAGTAGCCGGGATTCCGGGCGCGCCAACTGGCTTGTGTCTTCTGCCGCCGGGCTTTCTGGCAATCCGCTCTTCCGCAGGCGCGCTGGCGGTCGCCGACTCGGTTGTCGGGTCGGAACCATCGCCGGCAGATCCGGCACGGCCTCTTCCGGGCATCGGGCATGCCCGTCCATCGTCACCCTCGCAAGTGGTCAACTTCTGGCGCGTAGGGGTGGGTCAGTTTTCGCGAGCGCCGAAG
>JAIXKK010000169.1 GCA_026954325.1 Bryobacterales bacterium
TACCTGGTGGTGGCCACCAAGGTGGATAAGCTGAAGACTCAGCGCGACAGGGTTCAAGCGATGGCGGCGCTTCGGGAAGGAAATCCGGAGCAGATGCCGCTGACTTTCTCGGCCGAGACAGGCCAGGGAGTGAGGGAAATTTGGCAAGCAATTTCGAAGATCAAGACCCCGTGACAGGTTCCACGGAGAAGCCGGCGGAGCAGCAGGCCGATAAGCCTGAGGCCAAGCCCTCGGAAGCGAAGGGCGCCGACAAGGCGCCGGAAGCGAAGGCCGAAGCAAAGCCGGAAGCCAAAGTGGAGGGCAAACCTGACGCGAAGCCGGAACCGAGGAGCGAGTCCGGGCCGATTGTGAGGAGGCGGGCGAGTTCGGGCCAGACGAGTGCTGCTCACCCTCCGGCCCCTCAGACGGCGCCGCCCATTGCCGTGCCGCCCGCGGCGGCCCCCCCCGCCCCCACCGCCCTCGAGCCGCCGAAACCCGCCGCGGAACCACAAGCGCGTCCCGTCGAGGGCCCGCGTCCGCACGGGGAACGGCCGGAACGGCCGACGAAGAACGGGGCTCCGACGCTCGACCTGGTCGAGTTGAAAGACATGTCGATCCAGAAACTCAACCAGATCGCCAAGGATCTGGGAGTTCCTGGCGGGGCGGGATTGCGCAAGCAGGAGTTGATCTTTAAGATCCTGCAAACGCAGGCCGAAAAGTCGGGACTGATCTTCTCGGAAGGCGTTCTCGAGTGTCTACCCGACGGATTCGGTTTCCTGCGCGCGCCCGAGTACAACTACCTGCCCGGACCCGACGATGTCTATGTCTCGCCGTCACAGATCCGCCGTTTCGATTTGCGCACGGGAGATACGATCTCGGGCCAGATCCGCCCCCCCAAGGAAGGGGAGCGCTACTTTGCCCTGATCAAGGTGGACGCGATCAACTTCGAGCCGCCGGAGGAAGCGCGCAACAAGATCTTCTTTGACAACCTGACCCCGCTTTATCCGAATTCACGGCTGAAGCTGGAAACAGTGCGGGACAACTACAGCGGCCGGGTGATGGACCTGCTGACGCCGATCGGCAAAGGCCAGCGCGGACTGATTGTGGCGCCCCCGCGCACCGGAAAAACGATGCTGCTGCAAAACATCGCCAATTCGGTGACGACAAACCACCCGGAAGTAGTGTTGATTGTCCTGCTGATTGACGAGCGTCCGGAAGAAGTGACGGACATGCAGCGGTCGGTGAAGGGCGAGGTGATCAGCTCGACGTTTGACGAGCCGGCGGCGCGGCACGTGCAGGTGGCGGAGATGGTGATCGAGAAGGCCAAACGCCTGGTGGAGCACAAGCGGGACGTCGTGATCCTGCTCGATTCCATCACCAGGCTGGCCCGGGCGTACAACACCGTGGTTCCGCCTTCGGGTAAAGTGCTCTCCGGAGGCGTGGATTCGAATGCCTTGCAGCGCCCGAAGCGGTTTTTCGGCGCGGCGCGGAACATCGAAGAAGGCGGATCGCTGACGATCGTGGCGACAGCGCTCATCGATACCGGCAGCCGCATGGATGACGTCATTTTCGAAGAGTTCAAGGGAACCGGCAACATGGAAATCCACCTCGACCGGAAACTGGTGGACAAGCGTGTGTTCCCGGCCATTGACATCAACAAGAGCGGGACGCGGAAGGAAGAACTGCTGCTGCCGCGGGAAGAATTGAACCGGGTGTGGGTCCTGCGCAAGGTTCTGAATCCGCTTTCACCTACCGAATCGATGGAACTGCTGCTGGACAAGCTGAACAAAACGCGCAGCAACATGGAATTTCTGGCTTCCATGAGCGGGTAAGTGGACATCGGAAACTCCCGTGAAACGGTGTGGACGAATCCCCTCGCTGACCGATTATTGTTATCCGGGCGGCTCCCGCATACTGAAATTGCGCTGCATTCACCCGAACCGGACAGTGGCCCGGCATCATGCGTGTGGTGTGGCTTCGACATTGCCCCGCGGAATAACCTTTTGGGGCTCCCCAGCGTCTATCCTTCTGAGATACAGTAGAGCCTTAGGCTACAACGTATTTCGTCAATCGTAGTAGAACCTCGCGGAGATCTATCCGAAAGACCATGGCCGAAAGGTTAAGCTATGCAGCAACGTAGCATCCCGGCGCCGGTTCCGAGCCCGGCCGGACCCGATCGAAAACCCATTCCCGTATCCCCGGCACCCGAAAGGCCAAGAAGAACCGGTTGGTTGTGGCTTCTCGGCGTAGTGGCCGTATGCGGCGGGCTGTACTGGGTCTATCAGCGGACGCTGGCCGAAGACGCCGTCGCGGCGAAGCGCGCCATGGTGGCCAGCGTGCGGACGGCAAAGGTAGCCGCGGGCACGCTGACGCGAACCATCCGGCTGACGGGCACAACGGCCCCCGAGAAATATGTCACCATCACGGGACCCCGGCTGCGGGGCAGCCGCAGTTTTTCTGGCGGCAGTGGGGCATTCATGGGCAATCGGGGAGGCGGGGGAGGCGCGTCATCCTCCAGTTCGGGTTCCAGTTCCTCCCCTGGCGGCGGTTCCCCGTCCGGCAGTTCTTCCGGTTCTTCCGCGACAGGAACCGTGAGCAGCAACTCCGCCGTGTTGGGCGGGAGTTCCTCGGATTCGGCCGGCGGCGCCGGCGGCGGCGGCACGGCTGCTTCGACCGGGGGAGTTCGGAGCGCGGCTAACGCATTGAAGGCGGCAACCAGCCGCTCGTCTTCCGGAAGCGGAGCCTCGCGCGGCAGCGCCGCGTCAAGTTCCACGCCTGCCGCCGCGTCGAGCGCAACGATGGGAGGCGACGGGTTGGGCTCGACCGCCAGTTCTATTCCCGGCGGCGGTGGCGGTGGTGGCGGCGGTGGCCGTGATTTTGGAAGTGTCCTCCAGAAGCTGGTACTCCCCGGGGCAATGGTGGGGAAGGGGGACACCGTGGCGGAATTCGACCGCCAATACATGCTGCTGCGCGTGGACGACTACAAATCCGGAGTGGACCAGCAGGCCCTCAATATGCGGAGCATGCTGGCCAACCTTGAAGTCACCCGAAAGGCCCATGAGCAATCCATCAAGTCCGCGCAAGCCGACGTGGACAAAGCGAAGCTCGATTTGAAGACCGTGCCGGTGCGCTCCGCCATCGACAGCGAACGGTACCGGCTCGCGCTCGAGGAAGCGGAGGCGCGGCTGAAACAGTTGATGACCGAGGTTCCTTACGTCGACGCCAGCGAGAAGGCGCAGGTGCGGATTTCCGAGATGGATCTGCAGGAATCCAAGCTCGGGTTACGGCAGGCAGAGCAGAACGCGGACCGGATGGTGGTGAAGAGCCCGCTCGACGGGCTTGCCGTCATGATGCAGATCTGGCGCGGAGCGGATGTCGGCCAGGTGCAGGAGGGCGATCCCATCTATCCAGGCAGGCCGTTCATGCAGATTGTGGACTCCCGCTCGATGGTGGTGGACGCGAAGGTAAACCAGGTGGATGTCGAGCGGATGCGGGTGGGAGCACGGGCGACGGTAAGGTTTGACGCCTTCCCCGACCTGGTCCTGCCGGCCAGGCTGTATTCTGTCGCGGCGATGCCGGCCAGCACGAACAGCGCGCGCGCGAGTTACCTGAAGGAGATTCCGGTGCGGCTGAAGCTGGAAAAAATGGACCCGCGCGTCATTCCGGACCTGAGTGTCAGCGTGGATGTCGTGGTCGAGGAAACCGAAGCCGAGGCGATTGCGCCCCTCGGTTCGGTATTTCAGGATTCGCCTTCGGCCAACCATTATGTTTTCGTGAAAGCCGGTGACGGTTGGGCCAGAAGAGAAGTGAGTCTTGGGCCGGCGGACAATCTCCACGTGGTGGTGAAAAGAGGCGTCAAGGCTGGAGAAGTAGTGGCGGAGGAGCCGCCGCCGGCGCCGGCGTCAAGGAAGCCGGGGGATTAGGACGAAAGCAGGACTATGTCGAAAGATATTAAGCCGAAGCAGAGATTAGGGCAGGTTGGCTCCCGGCGGAAGCGGGCCGCTATTTGGACGGTGGCGGTGGTGGTGCTCGGCGGCGCGGGCTATGCGGCCTATCAGAAGTATTACGTGACTACCGCCAAGGTGGAAGTGCCCGTACAGAAGGTGAGGCGTGGCGAGTTCGTAATTTCGGTGAAGACTCGCGGCGAAATCAAGAGCGTCAATTCGGTTGTCCTCAGCGCGCCGCAGGTGCCCGACGTCCGCATTGTGAAACTGGCGGAATCGGGCAGGCCGGTGAGGAAGGGTGAAGTGGTGGTGGAATTCGACGCCGCGTCGCAGGAACAGGCGCTGCTCGAGCGCCAGACCAGCGTCCGTACGGTGGACAGCGAGGTTGTCCAGACGAAAGCTTCGCACCGCATCGTGGACGAGATGGACGGAATGAACCTGATGACGGCCGAGTATAACCTCGAGCGGGCGAAGCTCGAAGCGAGCAAGGCGGAAGTTGTCAGCGCGATCGACGGAGCAAAAAACCGCATCGACGTGGGGATTTCCGAAGGGGAGTTGGGGCAGGTGAAGACCACTCTCAAGTCGCACGACGTCACGCAGAAATCCGATCTCGACCGCTTGCGGCAGAAAAAGGACAAAGCCATCCGGGATATGGAACGGACGCGCAGCTACTTGTCGAAAATGGTGCTGCGGGCGCCCAACGACGGCATCGTGAATATCCTTCCGAACTTCCGCAGTTCGGGGTCTTTCGGCAGTACTCCGCCCCCGTTCAAGGAAGGCGACCAGGCGTGGACCGGCGCCGCGATCGCCGAGATTCCCGATCTTTCCGATATGAGAATCGAACTGAAGCTGGACGAGGTGGATCGCGGCAGGCTGAAGCTCGATCAGCAACTGCGGATCAACGTGGACGCGATTCCCGACAAGGAGTTTCATGCGGCGCTCGACTGGATCAGCCCGATTGCACAGGTGATTTACCGCGGGATGGGCCTTTCGGAAAAGACGTTTCCCGCGCGGGCGACATTGAAGAAACTGGACTCGCGGCTGCGCCCCGGGATGAGCGCGACGGCGGAAGTGGTGATTGAAAGCCAGCCGAACGCGCTGTTGATTCCCATCCGGGCGAGCTTTACGCACAACGGCAAGCCCGCTGTGTACGTGCAGCGCGGGCAGCATTTTGTGATCCGGGAGATCACGGTGGGGAAGCGCAACGACAGCGAAATGGTTGTGCTGAGCGGCGTGAACGAAGGCGAGATGGTGGCCCTGGAAAATCCTATCGAAGCCGCCAAGCGCGCCAAGAAGCTGTGACGGAAGCGGGATAAGGCTGTGATCAAGAAGATATTGTTTCGGCTGGTGATTCTGGGGATGGTTGCGGGCGGGGCGTATTACGCTTACCGGTTTTTCCAACTTCTCCCGCAGCGGCAACAACAGGTGGCGACGACGGGTGTGCGGCAGAGCGATGTGGTGGTGCGCACGTATTCGCGCGGCGAACTGCGCGCCGTGCGCTCGGTCACGCTGACCGCGCCCAACCTGTTCGGCACGGTGCAGGTGACGCGGATGGCGTCACTGGGGGCCTTGGCGAAGGAGAAAGAACTCGTGGTGGAGTTCGACGATTCCGAGCTCCTTTCCCGTATCGAAGAGAAACAACTGGCTCTCGACCAGACGGATGAACAGATCAAGAAATCGAAGGCGGACCTGGCTATCCGGAATAACCAGGATCAGGTGGAACTGCTGCGCACCCGCTATTCCGTCCGCCGCGCGGAGCTCGAGGTGAAGCGCAACGAACTGCTCTCCGCCATCGACGCGAAGAAGAATGACCTGAACCTCGAGGAAGCGCGCCGCCGCCTGAAGCAACTCGAAAGCGACATCAAGAGCCGGCTACAGCAGGCGGAAGCCGAACTGGCCGTGCTGCAGGAGCAGAAGAACAAGTCCATCCTCGAGTTAAATCGCGAGCGCCAGCGGCTGATGCAGGTGAAACTGCTCGCGCCGATGACGGGGCTGGTGGCGATCCGCCAAAATCGCGCGGGCGGGTTCTTCGTGCCGGGCATGCAGATTCCCGACATCCGCGAAGGCGACCAGGTGCAGCCGGGGATGCCGGTTGCGGATGTGCTCGATCTTTCGGAACTCGAGGTGATCAGCCGTGTCGGCGAACTCGACCGGGCGAATCTGAAGGAAGGCCAGGACGTGATCTTGCGGCTGGACTCGATCCCCGACAAGACATTGCACGGTAAGATCAAAACGATGAGCGGGACTGCGAGCGCGAACGTGTTCTCGAATGACCCGGCAAAGAAGTTCGACGTCGTGTTTTCCGTGGACATGAAGGAACTGCTGTCAGCTTTAGGCGCTTCGAGTGAGCAAATCAACAAAGTGCTGGCCACGGCGGAAGCGAACCGCAAGAAGCCGGTGGCCGCCAATCCATTCGCGATGGGTGGCGGCGCAACGATGACGGGCGGTCCTGGCGCCGGCGCGCCGGGCGGCGCTGGTCCCGCCGGGGGAAGCCCTGGCGGCCAGGGAATGCCGCAGTTTGGCGAGGCTCCCGGCGGTGGCGGACAGGGCGGCCCCCAATCAGGATTCGCGAGGGGGCCCGGCGGCGGTGGCGGAGGCCGCATGGGAGGGCTCACCCCCGACCAGCGCGCGAAGATGCGCGCCGCCATGCAGAAGGCATCGGGCGGCAAGAGCGTCGCGGACATGAACGATGCGGAACGGGCCGAATTTCAGAAGAAGCTGCAGGCGGAATTGAAGAAGGCGGGAGTCGAGTTGCCCGCGGGAATGACGCCCGGCGGGCGCCGTAACGGCGGCGCCGGCGGCGCCGGGACCGACGGCTTCACCGGTGTGCAGCCGGGAACCGGATACACGCAGAAGGATCTGGACGCGGCCAAACTGCCTCCTCCGCCCGAAGAGGACGCGCAGTTGGAAATGCTGCTACGGCCGGGGATGCTGGCGGATGTCGAGATCATCATCGAAAGGATTCCCAATGCTCTTCACGTTCCCTCGCAGGCTTTGTTTGAACGGGAAGGAAAGCCGTTTGTCTATATCCGTAAGGGCCACGTGTTCGAAGAGCGCCCAGTCGTGGTGTCGCGCCGCACGGAATCGACGGTGGTGTTGACGTCGGGGGTGAAACCGGGAGAACTGGTGGCGCTGGCCGACCCGTTTGCCAAGCCTGGAGCCAAGAAGGGATCGGAAGAATCGAAAGGCGGGGCCATGGGAGCACTGCCGGGAGGGAAGAAGTAGCGATGCTCTCGGGTTATCTGCCTGAAATCTACATGGGGCTTTCGAGCCTGCTGGTGCACAAGTTGCGAAGCGGGCTGACGATGCTCGGCATGATTTTCGGCGTGGGCGCGGTTGTGGCGATGCTCGCCATCACCGCCGGCGTCGAGAAGGAAATGATCAGCTACATCGATCTGCTCGGGGTGAACAACATCATTATCGAGGCGAAGGAAGCCGTGGACCGCAACGAACTGCAGGCGCGGCGGCAGGTGTCGCCGGGATTGTCGTTCCGCGACTTCCGCGCGATTGCGGAGAACGTTCCCGGCATCGAGGCCCTCACCCCCCGCAAGCGGTTCAAGCCGGGGAAGGTGCTCCCGAAGACGGCGCAGGAGCCGCCGCTGTTGATCGGGGTGGATCCGAATTACCTGCAAATCAACAGCCTCAAGGTTGTGGAAGGACGCTTCTTCAACGACAACGACAACGCCAATTCGGCCACGGTATGCGTGCTTGGGGAATCCGCGAAGGTCAACCTGCTCGGTTATGAGCACGCGGTCGGCAAGTATGTCAAGATCAACGACATCTGGCTCCAGGTGGTGGGCGTGCTGGCGCAGCAGGCGACCGCGGATTCCGATGTGGAAGGCCTCGAGGTGGTGAACCGCAACAACCTCGTGATTGCCCCCTTGAACACCGTGATGCGGCGTTTTGAGGACAACAACAGTTATCTCAAGGACGAGATTGACGGAATTTATATCAAAGTAAGGCCGAACAACGACTCCGTGGAGACGGCGAACGTGGTGAGCGCCATTCTGTCGGCGACGCACAAGGATGCCGGGGATTTTACCGTTACGGTGCCTGCCGGACTGCTCGAACAGCGGCGGCGGACGCAATCCATTTTCAGCATCGTCATGATCTGTATCGCGGGTATTTCGCTTCTGGTCGGCGGCATCGGCATCATGAACATCATGCTGGCCACGGTGCTGGAACGAACCAGGGAAATTGGAATCCGGCGCGCGATCGGCGCGCGGCAGGCCGACATCGTCCGTCAGTTTCTGACCGAAGCAGTGCTCATCTCTATCCTCGGTGGATTGATCGGCATCGCCTTCGGTTTCACCCTTTCGAAAGTAATTGCGGCGGCGGCAGGCTGGTCCACCGTGGTGACCACGTCTTCGATTGCCGTGGCTTTCGGCGTGTCGGTGGGAATCGGGTTATTGTTCGGGATTTATCCCGCCGTACAGGCGGCGAAGCTGGATCCGATCGAAGCGATCCGCTACGAATAGTTTATAGCCAGGTGAGGATTTCATAGGAATGCGTACGGTCATATTGTGTGCCCTGGTCGCAGGGGCTTTGCCCGCGGTTGCCCAGCAGATGTCGGCGGATGGGATTCCGGTCAAGAATCCACCATCGAGTATGCAGTTGAAAGATCCGCCATACGACAAGGGGTTGGCGGAAGGGTTGAACGTCCCCACGTTTCCCAGGAAAGATTGGCTGCGGCAGCACTTCACTCCCGAGATTCCGCGGGTGGAGTTGCGGCCGCCCGCGCGGCTGCGGGACTTCATCGCGAACGGTAAGCTCGAGTTGTCCCTGAAAAATTACATGGAGTTGGTGCTGGCCAACAACACGGACATCGAGATCCAGCGCCTGAGCGTGGAACAGCCGCGTAACGCTATTACCCGGGCGGCTTCCATTTTCGATCCGTTTTTTCAAGGACGGTTCGCGGCAACGCGCGCCAACTCCGCCTCGACCGACCTGCTGGCCGGCGCCGCGACCCTGAGCCAGCTCTCGCAGCCCTGGACCTTCCAATACCAGCAGACTCTCTCGACGGGGGCGCAGGTGACGGGTGGATTCACGGGACAGAAGCTGTCAAGCAACAGCCAGTTCGTGACGTTCAACCCGGCGTTCACCACCAACCTCAACCTGTCGTTCGCGCAGCCGCTGCTGCGCGGCCGGGGCAAGCTGGTGACGATGCTGCCGATCAGCGTGGCGCGAAGCCGGTTGCGGGTAAGCCAGTACAATTTCGCCGACACGCTGCTGCGGCTGCTGGCGGCGTCGGAAACCGCATACTGGAACGTGATCGAAGCGCGCGAGAATCTGCGGGTGCAGGAAAAGGCGCTGGAACTGGCGGACGTTTCCTTGAAGCGCGCGCAGCGGGAACTCGAATTAGGCGCATCCTCGCAACTGGACATCTATCAGCCCCAGGCGGTGTATGCCAACGCGGAGATCTTCGTCACGCAGGCCCGCTACCGTTTGGCCCAGACCGAGGACGCGCTGCGCCGGCAGATGGGGGTGGATCTGGATCCGGAAGTGAGAAAGCTTCCGATCGTGCTCACCGAACCCGTGACCGCGCCGGCGGATAGTTCGGAGATCGACAAGGAGGCGATGGTCCAGAAGGCGATGATGCTGCGGCCGGATCTGCGATCAGACCGGCAGTCGCTCGATGTGGACGACCTGAGCATTCACATTGCCAAGAACGCCCTTCTGCCGAACCTGAGCCTTGGCGGAGGGTACACCACAACGGGGCGCGGCGGAACCTTCTTCCCGCGCTCGAGCCTCACGTCCACCGGGCCTATTTTGCCGGTTCCCGGGGGCATCAGCGACGCCTTCGACCAGATGTTCGGCTTCGGGTTCCCGACCTACAATTTCAGCCTGACGTTGAGCTTTCCGATACGCGACCGGCGCGCGGCGGCGGATCTGGCCGACGCCGCCGTGCAGCGGAAGGCCGACATGCTGCAACTGCGAACCGACCAGCAGACGGCGCGCCTCGATGTGCTGACGGCGGTCAACCAGGTGGAGCAAAGCCGGGCGAGCGTGAAACTGGCGTTGATTGCGCGGGACCTGGCGCAGAAACGCGTCGAGGCGGAACAAAAGAAGTACGAACTCGGCACGACGACAATCTTTTTTGTCCTGTCGGCGCAGGCGGATTTGACGCAGGCCGAATCGAACCTGGTGACGCAGAACGTCGGTTACCGGCGGAACATGCTGTTGTTGATGCAGCGGACCGGCGAGTTGCTGGCCGAGCGCGGGGTGGTGCTGCCGTAGGGGAGCGGTGACACCGCGCCAGGCGGCGCGTTAACGCAACCTCATGGGCTTGCCGCCGGCTTCCTTGCTGCGCTGGGCGGCGTCGAGGAACGAAAAGATCTCGAGGGTGGCCTCATTCGGCACGGGCGGTTGCCTGGTTTCAAAGAACGTCACAATTTGCTTCAGCATGGGCGCGTAGTTCACCTTCAGCTTCGGCCCGCTTTGGAGGACCTCCTTGGGGCGGAAGACCACGGCGCCGTATTCTCCGTAGGGACGCAGGGCGCGGACGGTGCCGATGCGCCCGCCCTTCCAGCGGCAGGTGACTTCATCCATGTCCTTGCCGGCCACGCGAGTGACTTCCTCACAGCCCGTGCCCATCAGAGTGAAGAGCATTTCAACAGGGTGAATGGCGTACCAGGAGAGGTCGAGATACTGGTGTTCCTCGAACGGTCCCGGACCCCAGGTGATCACCCCCTGGTTCTGGTCAGACTGCCAGTTCATGCAAACGTCCGAATAGCGAAGGCTCGATGTGCTGAACCACGCCACATGATTCTCCTTGGCGATGCGGGCGATCTCGCGCGCATCCTCGAGCGTCGAGGCCAGGGGCTTGTCGATGAAGACAGGTTTGCCTGTCTTGGCGATCTCCTTGAACTGCGAGAGGTGCTGGCGCGGATCGACGCTTTCAAGCAGGATCGCATCCACCTTGCCGCAAAGAGTGGCGATGTCGGGAACGATTTCAATCCCGTACCTGGTCTTCAACTCCTCGGCGTACTTGTCGACGCGGCTATAGCTCGATTCCACATCCTTGCTGCCGCCTTTGTAGGCCGCAATGATGCGGGCGCCGGGAGCATGATCCGGGTTCGAGGGGTCATTCAGGATCCTGGTGAAGGCAATGACATGGGAAGTATCGGTGCCGACGATTCCGACACGGATTTCACAAAACGCCACGGCGGCGCCGAGGAGGAAAAGAAGGGCGGTGCGCATCGCCCTGTATTGTACATCGGAATGTTCCGGAGGCGTCGGCGCCCCCCGCGGACTGAGCGGTTGCGGGGAGAGTCGGCGGTTGTGTTACTCTGTTATGAGGAAAAGACTGAAAGAATAGGAACGTGAGAGGTACGTATCTGTAATGGCGCTGGCTGCTGAGTTGAAAACGCAGATCATATCGAAGTATAAGGTCCACAAGAGCGACACGGGGTCTCCTGAAGTACAGGTGGCCATCCTGAGCCAGCGGATTTCGCAGCTCACCGAGCATTTCAAGTCCCATCAAAAGGACCATCACTCCCGGCTCGGTTTGTTGACGATGGTGGCTCGCCGCCGCCGGCTGCTCAAGTACCTGAAAAACAACTCCCCGGAACGGTACAAAGAGCTGATCACCCGGCTGGGGATCCGGCGCTAGGCGTCACGGGCGGAGTTACTCCACCGCGGCCTCCCCATGTGCGCGTTGTGCCATATGGGTCTAAGCGGTGTATTTAGTACGGCTGGTTCCTTCCAATCAGTCTTCCTGACTCGGCCGGAGCAATCCGGCCAAAGTTGGAGGACTACTCATGACACATACAGTTTCGGTGGACCTGGGCGCCCGGGTCATCACTTTTGAATCGGGAAAGCTGGCAAAGCAGGCGGGCGGCGCTGTTGTCGTTCGCACGGGTGACTCCGTGGTGTTGGCCACGGCGTGCTCGAACGAACAGCCGAAGCCGTCCGCGGCCTTCTTTCCGCTGACGGTGGATTACCGGGAGTACACCTATTCCGCGGGCCGTTTCCCCGGAGGTTTCATTAAGCGCGAGGGCCGGCCGACGGAGCGCGAGATTCTCACCAGCCGGTTGATTGACCGGCCGATCCGCCCGCTGTTTCCCGAAGGCTACATGTGCGACACCCAGGTGATCGCTTTTGTGCTTTCGGCCGATCCGGTTCACGACCCGTCTTCGCTCGCCGTGATGGGGAGCGCCGCCGCGCTGGCGATTTCCGACATCCCGTTCTATCACGTGCTCGCGGGCGTGCGGGTGGCGATGCTGAACGGTCAGATGCTCGCGGAGCCCACCTACGAAGAGCTGAAGGCCGCCGAGTTTTCCATTGTGGTTGCCGGGACCGAGGAAGGCATCGTGATGGTGGAAGCCGGCGGGAAGGGCGTCTCCGAAGACTCGGTTGTGGACTGCATCGAGTTCGGGCACGAATGCTGCAAAAAGATCATTGCCGGCATCCGGGAACTGGCGGCGCTGTGCGGAAAGAAGAAGCGCGAGTTCACGCCGGCGCCGGTCAACCAGGAGATGCTGGCGCGGATCACCGCCAAGTACCGCGAGGAACTGACGGACGCTTCGAACACGCAAAAGTACGCCAAGATCGAGAGCTACAAGAAAATTGCGGCGCTGCGCGATGCCTGTGAGGCGGAATATCCGGAAGAGCAGCAGGAAGAGGCGGGGAAGTTATTCGACCATCTCAAGGAGCGGATCTTCCGCGACGAGATGCTGGTTGCCCGGCGGCGTCCGGACGGGCGCGCCTTTGACGAGATCCGGAAGATCGACATCGAGGTGGGCATTCTCCCCCGCACGCACGGCTCGGCGCTGTTCACGCGCGGCGAGACGCAGGCGCTGGTGACGACCACGCTCGGCACGAAAGACGACGAGCAGCGAATGGAGTTGTTGAGCGAAGGTGAAGTGTCGAAGCGCTTCATGCTCCATTACAACTTTCCGCCGTTCAGCGTGGGCGAAGTAGGCTTCCTGCGTGGAGCGGGGCGGCGCGAGATCGGGCACGGAGCCCTGGCCGAGCGCGCGCTTTCCTCGGTGGTTCCCCCGGAATCGGCCTTCCCCTATACGCTGCGATGCGTGAGTGACATTCTCGAGTCGAACGGTTCGAGTTCGATGGCGACCGTCTGCGGCGGCGCGCTTGCCATGATGGATGCCGGCGCCCCGATTGCCGCCCCCGTGGCGGGCATCGCGATGGGACTGGTGATCGAGGAGGGCAAGTACGCCATTCTGACGGACATCGCGGGCGCGGAAGATCACTACGGCGACATGGATTTCAAAGTGGCGGGCACGCGCGAAGGCGTGACCGCGCTGCAGATGGACATCAAGGTGACCAAAGTCACCGCCGCCATCATGCGAGAGGCGCTGGCGCAGGCGCGCAAGGCCCGCCTCGAGATTCTGGACAAAATGGTGGCGGTGCTGGCTGCGCCGCGCAAGGAGCTGTCGCGTCACGCGCCGATGATCCATACGATGACGATTCCCACCGACAAGATCCGCGAACTGATCGGACCGGGCGGGAAGATGATCCGCAGCATCATCGACCAGACGGGCGTGAAGATCGACGTGAGCGACGACGGGACGGTGAATATTTTCGCCACCAATCAGGATTCGGCCAACAAGGCCATCCAGATGGTGAGCGATATCGCCGCGGTCGCCGAAGTGGGTAAGACATACCTAGGCAAAGTGGTCCGGCTGGTGGACTTCGGAGCGTTCGTGGAGATCTTCCCGGGAACCGACGGGTTGCTGCACATCAGCGAGATTTCGGAAAACCGCATCAAGAACGTGCGGGACGAGTTGAAGGAAGGCGACCAGATTCTGGTGAGAGTCCTGGCGCTCGAGGGCAACAAGATCAAGCTGAGCCGGAAGGCCGTGTTGCGTGAGCAGCGCGACAAACTGGCGAAGGGCGCCGGTTCCGAGAAGCACAAGTAACACAACAAAGAGAAGCGGGACCGGCCTTCTTCCGCCGCGGCGGGAGGCCGGGTCCCGCTTTCGCTGATTGCGTGGAGATTCCCTGCTTTTTCTCCGATTTGCCACCCCGCGAATACCGGTTTCCGGTAACCTGGAAGAAAGGTGAAGGGAGTCTCTTGTGCACAAATTCTTATCCATAACACTCTTCTGTTTGTGGGCGGCGCGCGGTCTGGCCCCCGCTCAATCCGTGGCCGGCCTCGCAACTATTTCCGGTGTGGTTCGGGATGCTTCGGGAGCCGTTGTTCCCGAAGCAAAGGTAATCGTCGCCAATGAGGGAAAGGGAATCCACCGTGCCCTTACCACCAATGAAGCCGGTGTGTTCAACGCTCCCGCACTCGTGCCGGCGAGCGGTTATCAGGTAAACGTCGCCAGAGACGGATTCACGCCTCTGGAGCACCGGGACCTGCAACTTCAGGTGGGACAGAATCTGAATCTCGACATCACTCTGCAAGTGGCCACCGCGGCGTCCCAGGTGGAGGTCCTGGCGACGGCGCCCATCGTGGAGAGCACGAGAACCGGCGTGTCGCAGGTGGTGAATGAGCAGCAGATCACGAACCTGCCGATCAACGGGCGGCGGGTGGATTCCTTCGTTCTGTTGACGCCGGCGGTAGTATCCGACGGTACGTTCGGGTTGGTGAGCTTTCGCGGCATCGCGGGAGGCAACAGCTTTTTGACGGACGGTAACGACACCACGGACCAGTTTTACAACGAGAACGCCGGACGAACGCGGATCTCGTCGCAGATTTCGCAGGACGCCGTGCAGGAGTTCGAGGTGCTTTCGAATGGATATTCGGCGGAGTACGGGCGGGCGTCGGGAGGAGTGATCAATACGGTGACCCGCTCCGGCACGAACATCACCGCATCGGGCGCCGAGGTCTCGCGGAACG